>JAVJOO010000002.1:0-701604 GCA_040216735.1 Alphaproteobacteria bacterium
TGCGCCACCGGGCCGTCGTTCGAACCGGTGATCGTTACCGTGATCGTTTGCGTCGAGACGACATCCCCGTCAGTGACCTCGTAAGTAAAGGTCTCGACCGCAGACTCGCCGTCGTCCAACCCTTGCGCCGCTTCGGCGATATCGAACGTGTAGGAACCGTCGGCGTTCACGGTGAGTTGGCCGTACTGCCCCTCGCCGTCGCCCTGGAGCGAGAACGTCAAGTCGTCGCCATCGACGTCCGCCGCATCCAAGTTGCCGGTCAGCTGGCCGGCATCTTCATTGCCCGTCACCGTCTCGGCTTGCGCCACCGGCCCATCGTTGGACCCGGTGATCGTCACGGTGATCGTCTGGGTAGTGGTGACGTCGCCGTCGGTTACTTCGTAGGTAAAGGTCTCGGCCGCGCTCTCGCCGTCGTCCAACCCTTGCGCCGCCTCGGCGATGTCGAACGTGTAGGAACCGTCAGCGTTGACAGTGAGCTGGCCGTACTGGCCCTCGCCGTCGCCCTGCAGCGAGAACGTCAGATCATCACCATCGACGTCGGCCGCATCCAAGTTGCCGGTCAGCTGGCCGGCATCTTCATTGCCCGTCACCGTCTCGGCTTGCGCCACCGGCCCATCGTTGGACCCGGTGATCGTCACGGTGATCGTCTGGGTGCTCGTAACGTCGCCGTCGGTGACCTCGTAGGTGAACGTCTCAACCGCAGACTCGCCGTCATCCAGGCCTTGCGCCGCATCGGCGATGTCGAACGTGTAGGAACCGTCGGCGTTCACGGTGAGTTGGCCGTACTGGCCTTCCCCGTCGCCCTGCAGCGAGAACGTCAGGTCGTCGCCGTCGACATCGGCTGCATCCAAGTTGCCGGTCAGTTGACCCGCATCCTCGGAACCCGACACCGCCTCGGCTTGCGCCACTGGCCCGTCGTTGGACCCGGTGATCGTCACCGTGATCGTCTGGGTGCTCGTGACATCCCCATCCGTCACTTCATACGTGAAGGTCTCAACCGCAGATTCGCCGTCATCCAGCCCTTGGGCCGCTTCGGCGATGTCGAACGTGTAGCTGCCGTCGGCGTTGACGGTGAGCTGACCGTACTGGCCTTCCCCGTCGCCCTGGAGCGAGAACGTCAGATCATCACCATCGACGTCCGCCGCATCGAGGTTGCCGGTCAGTTGGCCGGCATCTTCGTTGCCGGCAACCGTCTCGGCCTGCGCGACCGGCCCATCGTTGGACCCGGTGATCGTCACCGTGATCGTCTGGGTACTCGTGACGTCGCCGTCGGTTACTTCGTAGGTAAAGGTCTCGACCGCGCTCTCGCCGTCGTCCAACCCTTGCGCCGCCTCGGCGATGTCGAACGTGTAGGAACCGTCAGCGTTGACAGTGAGCTGGCCGTACTGGCCCTCGCCGTCGCCCTGCAGGCTGAACGTTAGTTCGTCGCCGTCCACATCGGCTGCATCGAGATTGCCGGTGAGTTGGCCCGCATCTTCATTGCCCGAGACTGTCTCGGCCTGTGCCACCGGCCCGTCGTTGGACCCGGTGATCGTCACCGTGATCGTCTGCGTCGAGACAACGTCGCCGTCAGTCACTTCATACGTGAAGGTCTCGACCGCAGATTCGCCGTCATCCAGCCCTTGGGCCGCATCGGCGATATCGAACGTGTAGGAACCGTCGGCATTCACCGTCAGTTGGCCATACTGGCCTTCCCCGTCGCCCTGCAGGCTGAACGTCAGATCGTCGCCGTCCACGTCCGCGGCATCGAGGTTGCCGGTCAGTTGACCCGCATCCTCGGTGCCTGTCACCGTCTCGGCCTGTGCCACCGGGCCATCATTGGACCCGGTGATCGTGACTTGGATCGTCTGCGTCGAGACAACGTCCCCGTCCGTCACTTCATACGTGAAGGTCTCGACAACGCTCTCGCCATCATCCAACGATTGGGCGTTGGAAGCGATATCGAAGGTGTAGGAACCATCTGTATTGACCGTCAGCTGCCCGTACTGGCCCTCGCCGTCGCCCTGCAGGCTGAACGTCAGGTCGTCGCCGTCCACGTCCGCCGCATCCAAGTTGCCGGTCAGTTGGCCGGCGTCCTCGGTGCCGGAGACGGATTCGGCCTGTGCCACCGGACCGTCGTTGGACCCGGTGATCGTCACCGTGATCGTCTGGGTGCTCGTGACGTCCCCGTCGGTGACCTCATAGGTGAACGTCTCAACCGCGCTCTCACCGTCATCCAACCCTTGCGCCGCTTCGGCAATGTCGAAGGTGTAGGAACCGTCGGCGTTAACAGTGAGCTGACCGAACTGGCCTTCCCCGTCGCCCTGGAGCGAGAACGTCAGGTCGTCGCCGTCCACGTCCGCCGCATCGAGGTTGCCGGTGAGTTGCCCGGCGTCTTCGCCGCCGGAGACAGACTCCGCCTGTGCCACGGGGCCGTCGTTCGAGCCAGTGATCGTCACTTGGATCGTTTGGGTCGTGGTTACGTCGCCGTCGCTCACTTCGTAGGTGAACGTCTCGACTGCGGATTCCCCGTCGTCGAGACCCTGTGCCGCTTCGGCAATATCGAAGGTGTAGGAGCCATCGGCGTTGACTGTCAGTTGTCCGTACTGCCCGGCGCCGTCGCCCTGCAGGCTGAACGTCAGGTCGTCGCCCTCGACATCCGTGGCATCCAAGTTGCCGCTCAACTGGCCGGCGTCTTCGCCGCCCGTAACCGCTTCGGCTTGCGCGATGGGTCCGTCGTTGCTGCCGGTGATCGCGACTGAAATGGTCTGGGTAACGGTCTCGTCGCCGTCGCTCACCTGATAGGTGAAGGTCTCGACCGCGGTCTCGCCGTCGTCGAGGCTTTGCGCATTTTCATTGACCGCGAAGCTGTAGGAGCCATCGGCGTTGACCGTCAGCGTGCCGTATTGGCCGGCGCCGTCTTCGCCCGACGCGAGCCCAAAGGTCAAATCGTCGCCGTCGATATCGGTGGCGGTGAGGTTGCCCGTCACCGTGCCCGCATCTTCACTGCCGGTCACGAATTCGGCCTGTGCGACCGGACCGTCGTTGGACCCGGTGATCGTGACACTGATCGTCTGGGTGCTGGTGACGTCGCCATCGGTCACTTCGTAAGTGAACGTCTCGACCGCGGATTCGCCATCGTCGAGGCCTTGCGCCGCTTCGGCGATATCGAAGGTGTAGGACCCGTCGGCATTGACGGTGAGCTGCCCGTACTGGCCTTCGCCGTCGCCTTGCAGGCTGAACGTCAGGTCGTCGCCCTCGACGTCAGTTGCCTCCAAGTTGCCGGTGAGTTGCCCTGCGTCTTCGCCGCCCGAGATAACCTCGGCGGTAGCCACCGGGCCGTCGTTGGAGCCGGTCAATGTGATGCTGAGGGTGTTTTCGGAAACGTTGGCCCCGTCGCTCGCGGTGAAGGTGAGATCGACATCGACCTCCTCGCCGTCGTCGAGACCCTGAAGGGCGGCGTTATCAGGCGTGAAGGCGTAGGAGCCGTCCTGCTGGACGACCAGTTGGCCGACCGTGACGGTTTCGCCGTTGACCGTACCCTGGACCGCGACCGTAGTGGCGCCGGTCGTGCCGTCGGGTTCGACGCCGGAGATGCCAAAGCTGATTTCGCCACCTTCGGGGTCGGTGGCATCGAGATTACCGGTCAGGACGCTGCTGTCCTCGGTGCCTTGGACGATTTCCGCGAGCGCGACCAAGTTGTCGTCGGTGCCCTGAAGGGTGATCGACAGGGTATCGCTATCGCTTGCAGTGCCGTCGCTCGCGGTGAAGGTCAGGTCGACCTGGACCTGGTCGTCCGGACCGAGCCCTTGGAGAGCGGCGTTGTCGGGGGTGAAGGTGTAGGCGCCGTCCGCCGCAACGATGAGCAAGCCGACGGTGACGGTCTGACCGCCGACTGTTCCCTGAACGGGAACCGTGGTGACGCCGTTCGCATCGGGCGTGTGGCCGTCGACGGTAAAGGTCACATTCTCGCCGTCGATGTCGGTGGCATCCAAGTTGCCGCTCAGGACGCCGCTGTCTTCGGTGCCGGCGATCGTTTCGGCGGTAGCGACCGGGGCATCGTTCGAGCCGGTGATCGTGACTTGGATCGCTTGGGTAACGGTCTCGTCGCCGTCGCTGACCTGATAGGTAAAGGTCTCGACCGCGGTTTCGCCGTCGTCCAGGGTCTGCGCGGCGGCGTTCAAGTCGAAGGTGTAGGAACCATCTGCATTGACCGTCAGATCGCCGTACTGGCCAGTGCCGGTCTCGCTGGGATCGAGACTGAAGGTGAGCGAATCGCCGTCGATGTCGGTGGCGGCGAGGTTGCCCGTCAACTGACCGGCGTCCTCTGAACCGGATACAGCCTCTGCTTGCGCTACGGGCCCGTCGTTCGATCCGGTGATCGTCACCTGAATGGTTTGGGTGCTGACGACATCTCCGTCGGTCACTTCGTAGGTGAAGGTCTCGACCGCGCTCTCGCCGTCGTCCAGGCCTTGCGCCGCGTCGCCGATATCGAAGGTGTAGGAGCCGTCGGCGTTGACCGTCAGCTGCCCGTACTCGCCCTCGCCGTCGCCCTGCAGGCTGAACGTCAGATCGTCGCCGTCGATGTCGGTGGCGTCGAGATTGCCGGTCAACTGGCCGGCGTCTTCGCCGCCCGTCACCAACTCTGCGCTCGCGACCGGCCCGTCGTTGGAGCCGGTGATCGTGACCGTCAAGGTGTTATCGTCGAACAGGACCGGCTGGCCGTTGTCGGTCGCGACGATGGTGAACTGAGCAACCGCGCTCTCGCCGTCGTCCAGGGATTGCTGCGAGGCGTCAATGGCGAATTCGTAGGTGCCGTCGGCATGCAGCGTCAGCGTGCCTTCGGGCGTCGCAACGACATAGTCGCCGTTGGCATCGGCGGTAACACCGTCAATGCTGAATTCGAGATCGTCGCTGTCGCGGTCGAAGGTACCCTCGCCGCCGATGTCGTCGGTCAGGCTGCCGACCAACACGCCGGCGTCCTCGGTGCCCGCGATGGAATCGGGCAGAACGGTCGGGATACCGTTGACGATGACGTTGAAGCTGTCGGATACCGACGAGATCGACCCGTCGGCCTCGACCGCCGTTGCGGTCACGTTGATTTGGAAGTCGCCGGAGTCACCCGCAGGCGGGGTCACTGCCAGGGTATCGAGCAACGCCTGAGAGGCGCCGGAAATCTCGATCGAGCCCTCGCCGTCGGTGATCGCGATCGACTGGGCAACGCCATTGTCGTCGATGAAGTGCAGGGTCGAGCCCTCGGGCAAGCCGCTGACTTGAACCTCAAGCACCTCGGCCCCGTCGGTGTCGTTCAGCGACGCGCCCAGCCCAAGCAGGATGGCAGAATCCTCAACGCCATAGACGTCGCCAACCGAAAGCGTCGGCGGTTCGGCAGCGATGATGGTGCCGTCGACTTCGATCTGAAGGAGCTCGAACGTCTCGACATCCATGTCGATAGAGTTGAAATGGAACGGCGTGCTGGGGTCGGCGCGGTAGGCCGCAACCTCGGCCTGGAAGGCCGGATCCTCGAACTCCGCGCGGGTCATGGAAATACGCAGGGTGTCGGTCCCGGCGCCACCGATCAGCGTGTCTCCCTCACCGCCGATGACAAGGTCGTCGCCTGCGCCCGCATTGATCGTATTGGCTTCGCCGGTCTGCCCGATGATGACGTCGTCGCCCGAGCCCGTGACGATGTTCTCGACATTTTCGATTTCGTCTTCGCCGGTGGCATCGCCGCGCGCGGTGTTGGCGTCGATGTCGAACTCGTCGTTGTCGTCTTCGTCGAGGTTGACGGTCACACCCTCGGTATCGGCCGCGAAGGAGACGGTATCGATCCCGTCGCCGCCGTCGTAGACATCGTCCGAGCCGTCATCGTCGGAAGTGCCGATAAAATCGTCGCCGTCACCCGCGTCGATGTTGTCCTCGCCGGCCCCGCCGAAAATCGTATCGTTGCCGTCGCCGCCCTCGATGTCGTCGTCGCCAGTGCCACCAAAGATCGTGTCGTTGCCCGCGCCGCCCGAGATATCGTCGTCGTCCGCGCCACCGTGGAGCGTGTCGTTACCTGTGCCGCCGTCGATCGTGTCGTCGCCCGCGCCGCCGAAAACAGTGTCGTTGCCAGCACCGGCATCGACGATGTCGTCGCCGCCAAGCGCATTGATCGTATCGTTGCCCGCACCGGCGTCGAACTGATCGTCGCCCTCGGTGCCGGTGAGGGTATCGTCGCCCGCGCCACCGCGAATCACCGGATCGAAGACCGTGTTGTTCTGGCTGGTGGGCTGGAAACCCGTGACCGGCGCGCCCGGCCCCCCGCCGCCCTGGCTGAGGCCGCCCTGGGTGCCGCCAAAGCCGGCGCTCGGGTTGTAGTCGAACACGCTGTCGCCGCCGCCGAAGTCGTCGTCCGGACCGCCGGCGTCGTCACCGCCCGCGGCAGTTTCGATGAGCGAGTCGGCCGCGCCCTGATCGACCAAAGCGTTTTGGAACGCCTCGGCGGCCTCTTGCAACGCTTCTTCTTCATCCAACCCTTCGGCCAGCGCGAGTTCGAACGCGAGTTCGGCTGCGGCCTCGGCGTTATCGACTGTGTCTTCGTCGGCACCCTCTTCGGCCGCCGCCTCCTTCGCCTCGTCGATCGTTTGCTCGAGGTCGCCGCCGTCGTTGCGGCCCTGCTCGCCCTCTTCGTAGCGCCACAGGCCACGGGTGTCGTTGGCGTTGTCGGTAAAGATGCTGCGGAGCTGTTCGGACGGCAGAATCGCCGGCTGGGTCGGCGCGACCAGCGCGCTTTCGATGAAGACGGTCTGGTTGGCTTGGTTTAGCACCTGGGTGCCGGCATCGTTGGTGACGGCGATTTCGCCGATGTGACCGGAGTCTTCCTGCAACAGCGTGATAACGGTGTCTTCGTCTTCGGAACCCGCCTTGATCGCGACCTTGGTGCCGCGAATACCGATGGTGGCGACCGGCGTATTGACCGTCATCGCATCGGAGCCGGACTTGGCGACCTGGCCCGAAACGAAGGTGAAGACGCCCTGAACCACGGTGAAGGTCGACGACCCTTCGCCGGTGTTCGCGTCGAACACCATTTCGTCGAGGGTCATGCGCGCGCCTTCGTCGAGCGCGAATTCCGTGTTGTCGATAAAGGTGACGCTCACCGCGCCGGTATCGTCGGTCTCGAGCACATCGCCCTGATAGACCGGATCGCCTTCGTTCAGTTCGACACGCGTGCCATCGGCGCGAGTCGCGAAGACGCCGCCCTCGGCCGTATCGACGGTGCCGATCGGTTGATCGCTTTGCCCCATCAGAGTGGCATCGCCCTCGCCGCCGCCGAGGATGTCGGGGCCGGCCAACGCTTCGGCCACGTCGGGCATGATTTTGCCACCGCCCTCGGTCATCAGAACCGGGGCCATTTCGGTGCCGAAGAAATTCTGCACCATGACCTGCTCGCCGTTCTGACCGGTGAGCTGAAGTTCGGTGCCTGCACGGGCGAACTGGGCGTTCAGGAGCATCGCGCCGTGCGGGACGGTCAGGGTGCTGACACCCGCAGCGTTCAGTGTAATCGGGGCCGTGCCCTCGCCAGCCGCCACAGGCGTGTCGGGTGTCTCGTTGCGATCGTCTACCACGGCTCTATCTCCCAATCAGACCGGCATAGGAAAACGTGCGTCCGGTGCGGCGGGCGCGCACCGGATCGTTCCCTGCCCAGGCCTTGAGATTACTACGAATTCTTACGGGATTACTGGTCATTTGTGCCGTCTACCTTGGTCGAATTGCCCGCCGTTCTGCGGCATTGATGTAGGATGCATTCTACGCATTTTTAGCCGTAACCCAGTGACGCGGGTCACTGTGGCTGGCGAATCCATTGATGCCTTGGAGTTGTGCGATGGCGCACCGATTCAACCGTGAGTCAGGCGATTCCGGTTCGATTCGGGCAAGAAAAAAGGACGGAGCGCGGACGCCCCGTCCCGAGTTCAGGGAGGCATCGTACCGGATAGAGGGGCACGATGGGGCGATCATGTGCGAAAACTGGTTGATGAACCGTTAACGCGCCCCGATAAGGTCGCGGACAAATCGAACCGGGAGGGCGTGTGACCAATCGACTGCTGACCAGTGTGCGCCGTCGCCTCGCGGATTGGCGCTATCCGGCAGGCTACCGCGTGGCCCGGCGCGGCGGCGCGACGTGGCTGCTCAATCATCGCCACTTCATCGATCGTCACATGCTGTTCGATGGCGACTACGAAGTGGCCCAACGGGTAAAACTGTTCGATCTGGCCAGATCCCACGATTGTGCGGTTTTTGTGGATATCGGGGCGAATTTCGGGCTTTACAGCGTCCAAGCAGCCCTGCACGGGTCGTTCGGGAGCATCCATGCTTTTGAACCGGATGCGCGAAATTTGGCCTGTCTACGCGCAAATTTGCACCTAAATGGGCTTCTTGACCGGGTTCTTGTCCACGAAGTGGCGCTTTCCGACCATGACGGAAATGTCTCATTTTCGGCTGCAGGCGATAAATTTACCGGCCAAAGTCGTGTTTTGGGCGCCAAGACGGCCGATTCAATCGATATTCCGGCCCGCCGCCTGGACAGCCTTTTTCGGCCCGGCGGAGGTTATTGTCTGAAAATCGATGTCGAAGGACACGAAATCGCCGTCCTTGAGGGTGCCCGCGCCCTGTTGGCGGACGAAGCTTGGGTTATCCAGGTCGAGTGTCTGGAGGCAAAGGACACCCGCGTCGCGACGTTCCTTGCCGCCCTTGGCGGCGAAGACGCGGGCCGGATCGGCCAGGACCGCTATTTCGTCAAGGCCCGTGCCGCATCCCCCGCGACCTAAGAAAAAGGGGTGGCCGAAGCCACCCCATCAAGGCGTTTCCCACCCACCTAAAGAGATGGTTGAGAGAACAAACCGTCGTGGTTCTACCTCGGCCGGGGCACCCGCGCTGTGACTGATGTCACAACGTGCGGGGTTTGCCTCACTAGGCTGCGACAGTCGCCGGTATGACCCTGTAAGCGGGCTTCCCGTCCATGAACCGGGGCGGGCGGCCGGGGGCGTGGGCCCGCACGTCGATGCTGATCCGCAGGTCGGGCATTTCCTCGGTCACGTAGGTGCCGTGGACGGTGTGGGCGTCGAACAGAAAAACGTCGCCCACAGCAAAAACGGGGCGCCACAACGCCTCGCGAACCGCCCCGAGATGGCGGTCGTCGATGAACCAGCGGGTTTGCTTGCGCGGCAGCAGTTCAATCATTTTCCCCGGATAGACCTGCAGGCCCGGCGCCGTGTCGCCGCACGGGCACAGCGGAATCCACGCGGTAACGATTTGGTGCGGGCCGTAGTCTGCCGACGCGGCGTCCTGGTGGAGGTGCAACCTGTTGTCGCAGGCCAACCCCGAGTGGCGCCGGACCCGCGAGGCGTCGTAGGCAAACGAGAAACTACCGCCGAACACCGCTGACAAGATCGGCGACAGGTGCGTTCCCTCGAGAAACCGGAAAACACTGTGGTCGAAGAGTGTGGGGTTATCGGCATAGAAGCCCGGTGCACAAGCCGACCACACCGTGGTCGGCAGAACCATGCCGTCGCGGTCTTCGAGCGATACGCGCCCCTGGGTTTCATCGACAAAACCGACATCGACATCCGTTACCCACTCGGTCCCGCGCAAACCAGCGCTATCGAGCGCGGCGAAATTTTTGGCAGCGCGATGAAACAGCGTGCGCAGCGGTGGCGCCGGCAAGAGGCCGCGCACCAGGGCGCAACCATGGTCGCGCAACGCACCGACGATCGCGGCAGGCGCGGCGGCGGCGTCGAACTCGAGGGCGTCAATCGAGGGGGTCGACATGACATCGGTTCCACTTCGGGCAGGTGCACTATTGGAGCGCGCTGTTGGTTGAGAATTCGTTACCTGTCGGGGCACGTCGTGGGGGGCGTTCTAAGGGTTTGTTAACCATCCCGCGCGATGCTGGGGTGTTCTTCACTGGGAGATGCCCGGCCATGATCGTTTGGATAACCGGCCTATCGGGGGCCGGAAAAACGACACTCTGTGACGCGCTTTATGCGCGCCTCCTTCCGGTACGGCCACGCGTGATCAAACTCGACGGCGATGCGCTGCGCCAAGCCGTTAGCGACGATTTGTCGTTTTGCGCGGCCGACCGTGTGCGGCAGGTTCGGCGGGTCCAAGGGTTGTGCGGCCTGCTTGCGGCACAAGGGGCCGACGTATTGGTCTCGGTGCTTTACGCAAACCCGGCATTGCTCGCCTGGAATCGAGAGAACCTTCCCGACTATGTCGAGGTTTATTTGAAGGCCGGCGTGGAATTCCTCGCGGCCCGCGACACCAAGGGCCTCTATCGCCGCGCGCGCGCCGGGTTGACGCGGGATGTCGTCGGGATCGACATCCCTTGGTCCGCACCGCGCAATCCCGACGTCGTTTTCGACGCCGAACGCTGCCCGCCCGTGGAAACCATGGTCGATGCCGTGCTCGCTCACTTGAGCGCACGGCGACACGCCGCCTAATGGCCGTTTTCGCCCTCGACGCGGCCCAGTACCGCGAGCTTGAGAAGATTGCCGAGGGTGCGTTTCACCCGCTCGACGGGTTCTGCACCGACGTTCAGGTCGCTTCGATCCTGGAGTCACTGGCGCTGCCGGACGGTGCGGTGTTTCCGTTGCCGGTGTTGCTCGATGTGCCGGCGGCGACGGCCCGACACGCCGGGTCGCACATCGACTTAACCTTCCAAGGTTTCCCGGTCGGTCGGCTAGACGTTCACAGCGTCTTTACGCTCGACAAAGGCGCCGCTGCGCGGCGTCTGTTCGGCACCGACGATCCTGCGCATCCCGGCGTGCAACGCCTGCGCGCGGGTCACGACAGGTTTGTCGGCGGGCCGGTACACGGCTTCACTCCTGTGCCGGGTGCACGCCCGGACTGGGAGCTTTCGCCGCGGCAAACCCGGGCGGCTTTCGCCACACGGGGATGGCACACGGTCGCCGGTTTCCAAACCCGCAATGTGCCGCACCGCGCGCATGAATATCTGCTGCGTGTCGCCCTGGAAAATGTCGATGGGCTTCTGGTCCATCCGCTGATCGGATGGAAGAAAACCGGCGACTACACGGCCGAAGCGATCCGCCAGGGCTACCGCGCGCTGCTCGACGATTTTTTCGTGCGCGACCGAGTTCTGCTGAGCGCGTTTTCGGCAAACATGCGTTATGCCGGCCCGCGCGAGGCGTTGTTCCACGCGGTCGTCCGGCGCAATTACGGGTGCACCCATTTCATTATCGGGCGCGACCATGCCGGGGTTGGCGGCTATTACGGCCTCTATGACGCGCACGACTTGGTCCGGCGCTTCGAGGACCGCCTCGGCATCTCGATCCTCTATCTGCACGGACCGTTTCACTGCGAAGTTTGCGACGGGATCGTCACCGACAAGACCTGCCCCCACCGCGCAACGCTGCCGCAACGTACCGTCGACATCAGCGGCACCCAGGTGCGCGACTCGTTGCGCCAGGACGGCGCGGTGGACGTTCGGCTGGTGCGCCCGGAAATCATCGACAGCATCCGGGACATCCCGGTTTTCATGGAGTGAACGAGATGCCTGCGCTAACCCGAATCGTCGCCACGATCGGCCCCGCGACCGCGACGGCCGACGCCATCAAACGACTGGTCAAAGCCGGCATGAACGTCGCGCGCCTGAACGGCTCGCACAATACGTTGGCGTGGCACGCGGCAACCATTGCGACGCTGCGCCGCGCGGCGCCGCAGGTGCCGATCTTGCTCGACGTGCCGGGAAAGAAGATCCGCACCGCGATGCTGGATCACGAGCCACGGTTCGAGGCCGGCGACACCATCGTCCTGACGACCGACACCGACTACCGGGGCCGCGACAAGGTCGTGGTGAAACACGCGACGCTGCACGAGTTGATTGTGCCGGGCCAGCGCCTGTTCGCCGACGACGGCACGCTCGAATTCGAGGTGACCGGCATCGAGGGGCGCGATATTTCCTGCCGCGCCGCCAATGCCGGGACATTGCGCAGCCGCAAGGGGATCAACCTGCCGGGGCTCGACTTCGGCGCGGTCAGCCTGACCCCGGACGATCACAACATGATGGCCTTCGCGCGCAAACACGGGGTCGATTTTGTCGGTATCAGTTTTGTCGAATCGGCCGGCCACGTCGGCATGATCCGCGCCGCCGCCGGCGCGGACGGGCCGCGAATCGTCGCCAAGGTCGAAAGCGCCCGCGGGATCGAAAATCTCGAAGAGGTGGTGGGTGCGTGCGACGCTGTGATGATCGACCGCGGCGACCTCGCGGTCGAAACCGACCTCGCGACGGTGACGCTGCAACAAAAACGAATCCTCGACGCCGCGATCCGCGCGGCCAAGCCGGTCATCGTCGCCACCGAGATGCTGCACTCGATGATCGCCAATCCGTTTCCGACCAAGGCCGAGGTCGCCGATATCACCAACGCCGTCCTCGACGGGTGCGCGGCCATGATGCTGTCGGGCGAAACGGCGGTCGGCGACTTCCCCGACAAAGCGGTCGGCCTGATGCGACGTGTCGCCGCCGAGGTGGAACCGGCGCTGTCCCCGGCACGGCTGCCCAAGCCCGAGGGCGATGCGACCTTCGCGGTGGGCGAGGCGATCAACCTGCTGTGTCGCACGACGCCGATCACCAAGATCGTCGCCATTACCCGCACCGGCCATGCCGCGCGGGTGATTGCTGCCTACTACCCCACGCAACCGATCCTCGCGGTCAGCGACGATGCCTCCGCGGCGCGGCGCTTGGCGCTGTACCGCGGCGTCGAGGGCATCCCGCTGCCGTTCCGGTTCACCCAGCACAGCGCCGACCATATCGCCGACGCGATCGAGTACCTGTGGCAGACCGGCCGCGTTGACGACGACGACACGATTCTCGCCGCCGCGGTGAGCTATCCCAGGCAGGGCAACCGGCTGAACTCGATTCAGATTCACCGCATCGCGGACTTGGTCGCGGCGTTGGGTTGGGTGCGGTGGACCGACGCTGCCGCGCCACGCGACATGCTGAAGGCCATGGCGGAACCCAGGCGTGGGGTTCGCGCCCATGCTTGAACGCGCGATGGCGCCGCCCGCGCCGCCGCAGCCGGACGCCGCGACGGTCGAGGCCATCGGGCTTGGCATTGCCTTCGATCCGCAACAACCGTTTTCGACGGATGTCTGCGCTCACATCTTGATGGGGCTGGAGGCGCTCGACCGTAGCAAGCCGATTTGCTTGCTGGACCTCAACGGCGAGGCCGCTCTAATGGGTCAGGCGGCCCAGCGCCTGTCGGCGCGCGAAATCAATTATGTCGCGGTCGGTCTCGACGGGATCAAGCGGCGCACCAACGGGCCCGAACGCAATTTCAGCGACGCAGCCTATAGCGCCGTGGTCGCGCTGTGTCGGCCCTCCGAGGCTTACCGGATGGTTCGTTTCATCGCCGATCATTTCCGCGACCCGGGGCCAATCGTGCTGCCCTTTCTAGAACGGAGCGCCGGCGGTGCGTTCGCCACCCGACTCACCCTCGGCGCCAACGACGCGATCGTGACCGCGACGGTCCCCGGCGCCGGATCGAAACGCTTCATCCCGGTGTTCCAGTCGTTGATGTGGATGTACGGCTACGACCAGCATCACTTCCCGCAACCGTGCTTCAATACGCGCTACATCGACAACACAGTCGATCCGGACAGCCGCATTGCCGGGATCAACCTCGATCCAGCGCGCTGGGTCATTCCGGAAACCGTCGGCGAAGATTATTTCGGCGCGGTTGCCGCGCGCCTCGACCGCGGCGAATGGGTCGAGTTCCATCATCCTGTGCGCCCGCGTTTCCTCGCGGACCTGCCGGGGACGAAGAGCGTTTATCTCTACCGCGACCCGCGCGACATCATCACGACGCACTTCCATCGCATCAAATACGACACCGGGGCGGGCGGCTTCGAAGCCATGAAGCGGCTGTCGGACGACGATCTCTTTATTCAGATCATGCGCGGTTACGAATACATCCAGCCGCAACGCGACTACTACGCACGCGGCATGGCGCTCGATACGTTCGTGGCCCAGTTTGTCGACATCGCCGCGCACGACACCGTGTGCGGGCTGCGCTTCGAGGATATCCGTTACCGCCCACGCGAGACCTACCGCGCACTCTTGCACTGGCTTGGCCTTGGCGGCCTCGCCTTGGTACCGGACGACGACGCGACGTTGGATCGGATCATTCACCTCGGCAGCTTCGCCCATCAATCGGGCGGCAAGATCGCCGAGGGCCGCGCCGCCACGCACATCTTCAGCGACGGCTCGCCCGCCATCGCCCGCGGCCTGCGCCGCGGCGTCGCCGGCGACTGGCAAAATCACTTCTCACCGCGGGTCAAACGCGTCTTCAAAGACATGGCGGGCGATGCCCTCGTGGCCCTGGGCTACGCCGACGACCTGGACTGGTAGACCGCGCACTCCCCGCGCCGGCGGTGTGCCGCGACGGCGGGCGCGACCGGGGAAATTGACGCATCCGCCCGCCGGTGGCAGCATTCGCCCTACCTAGAACGCCCCCTGCCGCAACGCGGCGCCCGTCGCGAAAGGTCTCGACCATGCATATTGAACCGGCCGTCGTCGACGGCGCCAAGATCGCCCTCAGCTATGCAACGGCCGTCGGCGCCGCCGGGGTTGCCGGCAAAATGGCCTATGACACGATCAAGACCGACGGCGGCGTGGCCGCACTGGCGGCCCGGTCCGTCGTCACCACGGCGCTCGTCTTCGGCTTTTTCCAGGTTCTGCCCCACCATCCGGTGGGCGTGTCCGAGGTTCACTTCATCCTCGGCTCCACCCTGTTCTTGATGTTCGGCAGCGGCGCCGCAGCGATCGGTTTGGCGCTGGGATTGCTGACCCAGGGTCTATTCTTCGCGCCGATCGATTTGCCGCAATACGGCATGAACGTCACCACGCTGCTGGTCCCGCTCTACGCGATGAGCCTTCTTGCAAAAAAGGTCATTCCGGCCAAGACCGCGTACAAAGACATCACCTACCGCCAGGCGCTGGTGCTCTCGACATCCTTTCAGGCCGGGATTGTCGCCTGGGTCGCGTTCTGGGCCTTTTACGGCCAAGGGTTCGGAGCGGCGAACCTCGCCCAGGTCGCCACCTTCGCGGCGGCCTATATGACGGTCATCGTCGTCGAACCCCTGCTCGACCTGGCGGTCCTCGCCGTCGCTAAGAACATCGACCGCCTCAAGAACGGCGTGTTGCTGCACAACCGCCTGTTCGCACCCGCGACCTAGCCCAAGATCGCGTAGGCACCGGAGAACCCCGCCCTTGTCGGCGGGGTTTTTTCGTCATCTTTGTGTCGTCGCTCGGCGTCGCGAACCCATGACCTTCGGTTGACGTGAGTCAGCGCGCCGGCGTGCGGCCTGCGCCAAACTGGATAAGATGGGTTTGATCGTCCGGCGCGTGGCGCGCCGGAACCGTTAACCGACCGAGGCAGACGCGATGGCCGATGCAGAGTCGACGACACGACCGCCCGCCTTCACGGTCAGGGGCCTGACCAAGGTCTACGGCGACGGGCCGGCAGCCGTCCATGCGCTGCGCGGCGTCGATCTCGACATTCCGTCGGGCGAACTTGTGGTCTTGCTGGGCCCGTCCGGCAGCGGCAAGTCGACCTTGCTCAACATCCTGGGGGGGCTGGACCGTGCCACCGACGGCAGCGCGCATTTTCTGGACCAAGACCTTACGGCGATGGGCGATGCGCAGCTCACCCGCTACCGCCGCGACCATGTTGGATTCGTCTTCCAGTTCTACAATTTGATGCCGAGCCTAACCGCGCATGAAAACGTCGAACTCGTCACCGAGATCGCCCCCGATCCGATGGACCCCGACGACGCCCTCGCTCTGGTCGGCTTGCACGAACGTACCGACCATTTTCCGGCCGAATTGTCGGGCGGCGAACAGCAACGGGTCGCGATCGCCCGCGCGGTCGCGAAGCAACCGACAGTGCTGTTCTGCGACGAACCGACTGGAGCACTGGACAGCACTACAGGCCGCGCGGTTCTCAACGTACTCAAGGACATTAATGAGCGGCTCGGCGCGACCGTCTTGATCGTGACCCACGCGGCGGCGACCGCCGGTATGGCCGACCGCGTGATTCATTTTGCCGACGGCGCGATTCGCGAGGTCGTCGTCAACGCCGTCAAGCTGACCCCGGCGGACATCGAATGGTGACCCCGGCATGAGCCCACTCGACCGCAAACTTCTGCGCGACCTGTGGCGCATCAAGGGCCAAGCCGTCGCAATCGGCGCGGTGATCGGCGTCGGCGTGCTGTTGCTGGTGATGATGACCGGCTTGGTCACCTCGCTGGACGAAACCCGGCGCGCCTATTACGAGCGCTACCGCTTGGCCGAGATCTTCGCCCCGGTGACCCGCGCACCCGACCGCCTGATCGCCGACCTCGCCAACATTCCCGGCGTCGCCGCCGCCGAGGGGCGGGTGACCGGCAGCGCGCTGATCGATCTGCCGGGGCTCGCCCTGCCCGTGCGCGCCCAGGCGGTGTCCCTGCCCGACTTCGGCGAACCGCGGCTCAACGATGTCTACCTGAGCGCCGGCCGCGGTCTGGACCGCGATCGCACCGACGAAGTTCTTTTACTCAAGGGATTCGCCGATGCCCACGACTTGCGCCCCGGCGAAACGCTCTCAGCGACGATGAACGGCGCCCGGCGCACTTTCCGAGTCGTCGGCCTCGTACAGGCGCCGGAGTTTCTCTATACGACCGCACCCGGTGAACTGGCCCCCGACGACAGCCGCTTCGGCGTGATCTGGATGACCCGGACGGCCTTGGCCGCCGCCTATGACATGGACGGCGCGTTCAACGAAGCGCTGCTCTCGCTGGGCCGCGGCGCCAAAGAAGCCGCGGTGATCGAGGCGGTAGACCGCCTTTTGCGTCGCCACGGCGGAACCGGCGCCTATGGCTTGGCCGACCACCAATCCGACCGAATCGTCACCGAGGAAATCGGCGGCTTGCGCGCGATGACCGTGGGCGTGCCACCGATCTTCCTCGCGGTCGCGGCGTTCCTTCTCTACATCGTCGTCTCGCGCATGGTTCAGGCCGAGCGCGAGCAAATCGGACTGATCAAAGCGTTCGGCTATACCGATGCCGAGGTGGGCGCACACTATTTCAAACTGATCCTCGCGATCGCCGCCGGCGGCGCCCTTGTCGGGTGCCTATGCGGCATCGCCGCCGGCCGCGGGATGATCTCGTTCTACCTCCAGTACCTAAAGTTCCCCTTCCTCGTGTTCCAGCTCGACCCGGTATCGTTCGTGGTCGGCTTTGGCGTCAGCGTGTTGGCGGCGTCGGCCGGCGGATTGATCGTCCTGCGCGGCGTCTTCTCTCTTACTCCCGCCACCGCGATGCGCCCGCCTGCGCCGGCCGACTACAGTCGCAGCGGCCGAATCGGCCGTTCGCTCAACCGCTTCCTCGACCAACCCAGCCGCATGGTGCTGCGGCGTCTGACCCGGCAACCCGGGCGGATGGCCGGCGCGGTCATCGGCATCGCCGCCGGGATGTCGCTTTCGGTCGGCATGATTTCGATCCTGGTCGGATTCGACCATGCGCTGGCGCTCACCTTCAACGACGCCGACCGGAGCGACGTCGCCGTCGTCTTTACCGACGCCGTCTCGGCGCGGACGGTCTACGACCTGCAGCGCCTGCCAGGGGTGATCGAGGTGGAACCGGTCCGCGTCGTCCCCGCAGTTCTGCGCAATGGCCTGAAAACCTATCGCGGCGCGATCAACGGTCTGGTCGCGGTGCCGCGCCTCAATCGGGCGTTGGACCGGAACGTGGCAACGATCGAAATGCGCCGCGAGGGGATCATCCTTGCCACCGCGCTCGCCGATATTCTCGACATCGCCCCCGGCGACCGCCTATCGATCGAAGTGCGCGAGGGTCGCCAACCGGCACTAGATCTCCCGGTGATCGGCATTGCCGATACGTTTCTCGGCGCCCCGGCCTATATGGAACTGGATGCGCTTAACCGGGCACTGCGCGAACCGAACCGGATATCGGGCGCCTATTTGCGGATCGATGCGGCGCACCAGGAAACGGTGTACCGCGCGCTAAAGGACATGCCGGCCGTTGCCGGGGTCAGTCTCAAGGCCGACGCCCGCGCGGCCTTTCAGCGGATGATGGATAGCGGTGCCGGCACGATGCGCTACATCATGGCGGCAATCGCCGCGGTCATCACCTTCGGCGTGATCTATAACGCCGCGCGGATCGCCTATGCCGAGCGCCTGCGCGACCTTGCCAGCCTGCGCGTGATCGGCTTCACCACGGGCGAAGTGGGCTTCGTGCTGCTGGGCGAACTGGCGGCGGTGACGTCGGCCGCGCTGCCGCTCGGCGCGGTTCTTGGCCACTACCTTTCCTATGGCCTCGCCGCCGGCTTCAGCACCGATCTGTATCAAATCCCGGCGGTCTTCACCCCGGCCAGCTATGGCGCGGTCACGCTGGTCGTGATTGCCGCCGCCGCGGCCTCGGGCTGGCTGGTGAAACGAGACATCGACCGGGCGGACATTGTCGCCGCCTTGAAAACGAGGGAGTAAAGCCGCATGGCGCGCAAACGATCCCGTTCCTACCTGACGATCGCCGCCGCCCTGGTGGTGGGCGGCGCGCTGGTCTTCGCCTTTTGGCCGCAACCGACGATGGTCGACATCGGCACCGTGACGCGGGGCGCGATGTCGGTGACCATCGACGAGGAAGGCCGCACCCGCGTGCACGATGCCTATATGGTGTCGACGCCGGTCGCGGGCCGGTTGTTGCGCGTCGATGTCGAGCCCGGCGATCCGGTGGAGCGCTTCGAGACCGTGGTCGCCTCGATGCTCCCCAGCAACCCGGTGGCCTTGGACCTGCGCACCCGCGAACAGGCGCGGGCCAGCGTAACTGCCGCCGAGGCGGCGTTGCGGCTATCGCGTGCCGAACTCAACCGCGCGATCGCCGACCGGGAACTGGCCGAGGCCCAATTGGAACGCACCCGCACCCTGCGCCAGAACAATACCGTGAGCGAGGCCGCGCTGGACCGCGCACTGCGCGAGGCGCGCGCAGCGATGGCCGCCTACGACACCGCCGAAGCCGCGATCGAAATGCGCCAGGCCGAGCTTGAAAATACCCGCGCGCAACTAAGCGGTATGGGTGACCCCCAAGGCAGCGGCGGCGCCGCGGCGGGCGGCAGCCAGACCGAAATCCCGATCCGCGCCCCGGCAAGCGGGCGGGTGTTGCGGGTGATTCAACAAAGCGAAACCACGCTGCCGGCCGGCGCACCGATCATGGAGATCGGCAACATCGACAGCGACCTCGAAGTGCTGGTCGAACTGCTATCGACCGACGCCGTCCAGGTCGCGCCGGGCGATCCGGTGCTGATCGTCGACTGGGGCGGCGCGGCCACGCTGCACGCGGCGGTGGCCCGGGTCGATCCGGTCGGCTTCACCAAATTCTCCGCGCTCGGGGTCGAGGAACAGCGGGTCAACACGATCGTGCGTTTCGTCGAGAACCCGCAGGCCGGGCAGGCAGGCCTCGGGCACGGCTACCGGGTCGAAGCGCGGATCGTCGTGTGGCACGACGACGACGCCCTGATCGTGCCCGCCGCGGCCCTGTTCCGCGACGGCGCGGGCTGGTCGGTATTCCGCGTCGAGGACGGCGTCGCGGCGCGCCGGTCGGTCGAGATCGCCCGCAACAACGGCACCCAAGCCGCCGTGGCAAGCGGCCTGGAACCGGGCGACCGCGTCATCCTCTATCCCGCCGCCGACCTCGAAGACGGCCACCGCGTCGCCGAGCGGGATATCGAGTAGGCGGGGTCTTGGGGGACAATCGCCGATCGGGCGAGGGCGCTACGAACCCCGCCCGATCTCAACCGGTTGTCGCCGGGTACTCCGACGTCACTTCGCGCGCGAAATCTCGTTGTAGGGGATGAGGAAATTCTCGCTGCGGAATCCTTGGACCTGCTTTGCGACACCGTGGAACGACACGGTTTCTTCAAGCCAGATCGCCGGGGCGTTTTCGTGATAGGCCAGCGCGATTTGACGCAGGCCCGCGGCCCGTTTCACCGGATCGAACTCGGCGTTGACCGCCTTGATGGCGGGTTCGATTTCAGGAATGCAGGTCCAGGTCGGCTTGTGATCGCACGAATGGTAGCTGTTGATGGAGCGCATCATGTCGCCGATCGGCGCCGAACCGAAGTTCATGCCGAAGACGTCGCCCGCGAAGGGCTTCGCACCGTTAATCCGCGCGATCAGGTCGCTGACCGTGATGACCCGCAACTCCAACTCGACGCCGATGTTGCGCAGGTTGTTGGCGACGTATTCGTAGGTCGCCTTACCGCTGAGGTTGCCCTGAATCTCGCCGATCATTTTAAATCCGTCGGGATAGCCGGCCTCGGCCAGCAACGCCTTGGCCTTTGCAGGATCGTACGGATAGGGCGCGATGTCGGCCTGGTAGCCGCGTGCAGTCCGGGCTGCGGGCTGGCCACCGAGACGGGCAGTCTCGCCGTGGAGGGCGGGTACGAACGTCTTGTCGAGACCATAGTTCAGGGCCTGACGGACGCGTTTGTCCTTTAGCGGACCATCCTTGACCATGTCCAGCATGATGACGTTCACCGACGGCGCGAATTCGGTGAAGATCGAGCCGCCCGAGGATTCGACCGCTTCTCGGTCGTCCTTGTCGAGCGTCAGCGCCACGTCGACCTGGCCCGACGCCAACGCTTGGACCCGCGACGCTAGTTCGGGCATCGTCAGGATGCGCAGATTATCCAGCTTGGCCGGGCGAAACGCGGCGGCGTAGCGTTCAAGTGCCACTTCGTTCTCGGACCACGCGGTCGCGCGGAACGACCCGGTCCCGACCGGCGCGCGCGAGAATTTCTCGCGGCCCATATCGTTGTAGGACGCCATATCGATGATATAGAGCGACGCGATGACGTTTGGCAGAATCGCGTCGGGTGTCTTGGTCATGATGTCGACGGTCAGGTCGTCGACCTTTTGCGCCCCGGCGACCGATGCGATGTTGCGCGACACGACGGTGAAGACGCCGCGGCCTTCGTCGGAGGCGAGATAATCGACCATAGCGACGATCGAATCGGCATTCATCTTGCTGCCGTCGTGGAAGGTCACGCCGGGCCGTAGCTTGAAGCGCCAGACTGTGGGATCGGCGGTCACCGCCCAGGACTGCGCGAGCCGCGGCAACGCCTCGCCGCTGCCGTCGACCTCGGTCAGTGGATCGTACAGCGCGTTCATGATGTAAAGCGTTTGACGGTTGGTCACTGAGGGAAGCCCGAGCGCCGGTGCCGGCGCGCTATTGGCAACCGTTAAGGTCTGCGCCATGGGAGCGCCACCGCCCAGTGCCGCGACTGCTGCCACCGTCAACGTGCCGGCCAGCCAATGCCTAAACGTCTTCATTTCCATGCCCCCCGATTTTTCAATCCGGTAGCTTACCGGGAAAGGTGCGCGGCGGCGAAATCAAATCGGCCACTTATGGACTACGAGGTGTGCTAAGAATTCGCCGGTAACGGTTTCAATAGATCGTAGCGCCGTAGGTCGTCGGTCCCGGTCGCAACGGGGCAACAGACGCTTTTAGGGCCGTTGCTTCTGGCATCCACCGGCACTTAAACGAGCAACGCACCTCGGAGAATCGTCGCCAGAAGCTAGCGATCCTCTCGTTGCGGCTTTCGATTGAACCCTAATTCGAGAACCGCAGGAAAACCGCGGTTGCTGGTGCCCACAGAAAGATTCGAACTTTCGACCTCTCCCTTACCAAGGGAGTGCTCTACCCCTGAGCTATGTGGGCTTCGCAGGGCGGGCGCAACATGCCATAGTGACCGCAGCCGGGCAAGCATCCCCGGCGCACTGTAAGGCGTTGAAATCAAACGGATTCGAGGCTCGGCCCCGGCCGCGATGGCGAACCAGGACGACACTCCGACCGCCGAACCATCGGCGACCGCCCGCAACCGCGCCCAGCGCGAGGCGCGGCTGGCCGATGCGCTACGCGCGAACTTGAAGCGGCGCAAGGCCCAGGCCCAGCGCCGCGCGGCCCCGCCCCCCCCACCCGACCCGGACGACGCGCCGTGAACTTCCGCTCCCGCCACGCTGCGGCCGCAATTTGCCGCCATTGATGGCACCCCAGCATCACGGCGGGGACCGCGACCGGCGGGCAGCCATGCGGAAGACCACGCCCGCCGCGCGGTCGCGCCTGCCCACGACATAGGAAGGAACAGGGATGGAACGCATCAAAGTGCGCGGCGGCCGGCGGCTGGACGGCACCATCCGGATATCGGGGGCAAAGAACGCGGCGCTGCCGCTGATGGCCGCGAGCCTATTGACTGACGACGCGCTGGTGCTCTCGAACGTCCCCAAGCTCGCCGATATCGCCACCCTGGCCGCACTGTTGGCCCAGCACGGCGCGGCGATCGACGTCGGTCAAACCGGCGACGGCAGCGACGGGCAGACCATGACCCTGCATGCCGCAACGATCGCCAGCACCACGGCGCCCTACGACCTGGTGCGCAAGATGCGCGCCTCGGTCTTGGTGTTGGGCCCGCTGCTGGCGCGCTGCCGCGAGGCGCGGGTGTCGTTGCCCGGCGGTTGCGCGATCGGCACCCGGCCGGTCGATCTGCACCTGAAGGCGCTGGAACAACTGGGCGCACGGATCGACCTTGAAGACGGATACGTCAACGCCACCGCACCCGGCGGGCTTAAGGGCGGCCAAGTGCGCTTTCCCACGGTGTCGGTGGGGGCAACCGAAAACCTATTGATGGCGGCAACCTTGGCCGAGGGCGAAACCGTGCTGGAGAACGTCGCGCGCGAGCCCGAGATCGCCGATCTCGCGGCCTGCCTGAGCGCAATGGGGGCCAAGATCCACGGTGCCGGTAGCGAGCGCATCGTCGTCCAGGGCGTCCCCGAACTCAGCGGCGCCCACCACCGGGTCATGCCCGACCGTATCGAGACCGGCACCTACATGGCGGCGGCCGCGATTACCGGCGGCACATTGACGCTGACGCAAACCGACGCGGGCACGCTGGGCGCGGTGATCGACGCGCTATCGGCTTGCGGTGTCGGTGTCGCCCGCAAGAACGGCACGCTCACGGTGGCGCCGCGCTCGGACGCGATCTCGCCCACCGACATCTCGACCCAACCCTATCCGGGTTTCCCCACCGACATGCAGGCGCAGTTCATGGCGCTGCTGACGACCGCGAACGGCGCCTCGACGATCAACGAGACGATCTTCGAGAACCGATTCATGCATGTGCCGGAGTTGATGCGCATGGGCGCGAATATCGCCCTGCAAGGCCACACCGCGGTGGTGCGCGGTGTGCCCAAGCTGCGCGGCGCGCCGGTGATGGCGACCGACCTGCGCGCCTCGGTGTCGCTGGTGCTGGCCGGGCTCGCCGCAGAAGGCGAAACCACGGTGAGCCGCATCTACCATCTTGACCGAGGCTATGAACATTTGGTTGAAAAACTCGGCGCCTGTGGCGCCGATATCGAACGCATCGCCGACTGACCCGCTAACTGAACCGACAAAAGCCGCCGCCCGATGACCCCCTCACCCAGCCCCTTGCGCTTGATCGCCCACGATGCCGACGACCTGGCGGTGATCTCGACCCTGTTGCAAGACGCACTTGTGCGCCACGCCGACATGACCTTCGACCGTCGGCGGCGGCGCTTCGCCCTGGCGGTGAGCCGGTTTCGCTGGGAGGCCGGCAAAGCGCGCGAACGCATTCGCACCGGCGTTCACTTCAACCATGTGCTGGGCGTGCAGCACCAGGGCATCGCGCTGGACAAGCGCGATACGGTGGCCGAGCTTCTAGCAGTGCGCACGGCACCGGCGGACGACGGCGGCGTGGCGTTGACGCTCGATTTCGCCGGCGGAGGCACAATCCGGCTCGAGGCCGAATGCATCGACGCCGAAGTCCGCGACCTCGGCGACACCTGGGCCGCCCGCCGCACCCCCGACCATTCGGCAGCCGACTAGCCCTCCCGCCTTGTCGTGGACGGCGGCATCGCTTAGGAATGGCCGCCATCCTCCCGTTGAACGAGACGCCGATCCGTGCCCGACCGCGACAAAATCATCATTGCCCTGCCCAAGGGCCGCGTCCTCGACGCCGGTGTCGCGATGCTGGCGCAAATCGGCATTACCCCCGAGGCGGCGTTCTTCGACAAGGAGTCGCGGCAACTGCGCTTTACGACGAACCGCGCAGATGTCGATTTGGTGCGGGTGCGCAGTTTCGACGTGCCCACGTTCGTTGCTTTCGGGGCAGCGCATTTGGGCATCGCTGGCAGCGACGTGCTGTTGGAATTCGAGTATGCCGAACTCTATGCGCCGCTCGACCTTGGCATCGGCGTGTGCCGCCTGGTCGTGGCCGAGCCCGCGGCGATGCGCGCCAGCGACGATCCACGGCGCTGGAGCCATATCCGGGTCGCCACCAAATATCCGAACCTGACCCGACGGCACTTCGCCGCCCGCGGCGTTCAGGCCGAATGCATCAAGCTGCACGGGGCGATGGAACTCGCACCCGCGCTGGGTCTGTGCCGTCGCATCGTCGATTTGGTCGAGACCGGTTCGACCCTGCGCGCCAACGGCCTGGTCGAGATCGAAACCATCGCCGAAGTTTCTTCGCGGTTGGTCGTTAACCGCGTCGCGCTGAAGACCCGGCCGGTCGAGATCGGTGCGCTGGTCGACGCGTTCACCGAGGTGGTCCGTGGCCAAGCGGCTTGACGCCCGCGACGCCGGTTTCGCCGCCGCCTTTGCGCGCCTGTTGGACGACAAACGCGAAACCGCCGCCGATGTCGGCCAGGCGGTCGCGGATATCCTGGCCGATGTGCGCACACGCGGCGATGCCGCGCTCGCCGACTACACCGCG
Source organism: Alphaproteobacteria bacterium (assembly GCA_040216735.1). NCBI lineage: Bacteria > Pseudomonadati > Pseudomonadota > Alphaproteobacteria > Alphaproteobacteria bacterium. Next base: position 24,818 of record JAVJOO010000002.1, read on the forward strand.
CGCTTCGACCGCTTGACGCTCACGCCCGACCGCTTTCGCCTGACCGCCGACGAAATCGCCGCCGAAGCGGCCAAGGCCGCGCCCGACGCGGTGGCGGCGCTAAAGGTCGCGGCGGCGCGCATTCGCGCCTTCCACAAAACCCAGCGCCCCGCCGATCTGCGTTACGTGGACGACGCCGGGGTCGAACTTGGCGCACGATGGACGCCGGTCGCAGCCGCCGGCCTTTATGTGCCGGGCGGCCTTGCCGCCTATCCAAGTTCGTTGTTGATGAACGCGATCCCGGCCCAGGTCGCCGGGGTTGCGCACCTGACCATGACCGTGCCGACACCGGACGGCGCGATCAATCCGCTGGTGATGGCAGCGGCACAACTGTTGGAAATCGACACGGTGTACCGGTTGGGCGGGGCCCAGGCGATCGCCGCGCTGGCCTTTGGCACCGATACGGTCGCGCCGGTCGACGTCATTGTCGGGCCGGGCAACGCCTATGTCGCCGCGGCCAAGCGCCAGGTCTTCGGCACGGTCGGGATCGACATGATCGCGGGCCCTTCGGAGATTCTTGTGGTCGCCGACGGCAAGAACGACCCGACGTGGATCGCCGCCGATCTGTTGTCCCAGGCCGAGCACGACGAGGCCGCGCAATCGATCCTGCTGACCGACGACGCCGACTTTGCGGGTGCGGTGGCGGCGGCGGTGGACGCACAACTGGCCACGCTGACCCGGCGCGAGATTGCTGCGGCGAGCTGGGCCAACCACGGCGCGATCATCGTGCTCGGATCGCTCGACGACGCACCGGCCCTGATCGACCGGATCGCGCCCGAGCATTTGGAACTCGCGGTGGACGACCCCGAGGCGATGTTCGCGCACGTGCGCAACGCCGGCGCAGTGTTCCTGGGTCGCCACACGCCCGAAGCCATCGGCGATTATGTCGCGGGGCCCAACCACGTGCTACCCACCGCGCGCAGCGCACGGTTCGCCTCGGGCTTGTCGGTCCTGAATTTCATGAAGCGGACCTCGGTGATCCGCTGCGATCCTGCGAGCCTGGCCCGCGTCGGCCCCGCCGCGGCCACGCTCGCCGATGCCGAGGGCCTGCCCGCCCATGCGCGGTCGGTCCGGCTGCGGCTGACGTAACGCTGTTTCGGATCGCCGCATTCGGGCGGCCGGTCGATCGAAACCTTTGATGCCAAGGTCGCCAAGGGCGTGCGGGACGGATATCGTCTTGGGCGATGAAAATTCTCTACACGCCAATGCCGGGGCTGGTGCACCGGGTCCAAATCGTGGCCCGCGAGCTTGGGCTCTATGACGCCATCGCCTGGGAGCGAGCCCAGCCCTATGAGCGGCCCGCGCACCTGACCGATCAAAATCCCCTGAGCAAAGTGCCCACGCTGATTACCGACGACGGCATCGCGCTGTTTCCGGGCGCGGTGATTTACGAATACCTGGAATCCCTGGCGGGACCGAAACTGTACCCGAGCGATCCGGCGGCGCGGTGGCCGGCGATGCAACTGTTGAGCCTGGGCGAAGGGCTGTGGGACATGACGGTGCAGTGGAACAACGAGCGCAAGCGGCCCGAAGCCGAACAATCGCCGGAGCAACGCGCGCGCTACCTTGCGGCGATCCACCGGGTGATCGATCGTTTGGAGGCGCTGGCGCCGTCGTTCGATTCGTTTCATATCGGCCATATCGCGGTGGCCGGGTGTTTCAACTTTTTCGATTACCGCCGGGGCCGCGACCTCGCGACCAACGAGTTCGGCAGCGTCATGCCGGATTTCTACGAAGGCCGCCCCCATCTCGCCCGCTGGCTCGCCGAGGTGCGCCGGCGGCCGTCCTTTGCGCCGACCGATTAGGAGACACGCATGCGAAAAATTCTTGTCTTGGTTCCGTTTCCGATGACTCCCGAGGAACTTGCCAACCGTCAGGCGCAGTCCAAGGCCGTCAACCTCGCCCCCGATATCGAACTGCATTACCGGCCAGTGCGCGCGGCGCCGCGCACCTATACCAGCCAGCAGGATTATGTCCTTGCCGATATGTCGCTGCTGGAGGCCGGTCGCTCGGCGCAGGAGGATGGCTTTGGTGCGGTGTGCATCGACACCGTGAGCGATTCGGGCGTCTCGGCGCTGCGCTCGGTGCTCGACATTCCGGTGATCGGGCCGGGGCGCACGATGTACACGACGGCGCTGATGCTGGGCGACCGCTTTTCGATGCTGTCGATGTGGGAGGATTGGTTCGGGCTCTACAAAAAAGTCCTCACCGAAATGAACCTGATGCACAAAGTGGCCTCGATGCGCGCGATCGGGGTCACGCCCGATAACCGCAACCTGCTGGGCGGCAAGGAAGAGAAGATCTTTCCGCTGTTGCTGGACGCGGCCAAGAAATGCATCGACGAGGACGGCGCCGACGTGATTTGCCTCGGCTCTACCACGATGCACCAGTCGGCCAAGTTCTTGGCCGAGAACCTGCCTGTGCCGGTGATCAATCCAGGTCCGCTGTCCTACAAAACTGCCGAGGCGATGATGTCGCTGGATCTCGCGCAGAGCCGCAAGACTTATCCAGCGCCCAAGGTCGACAAACGCAGCATGATCCACGCGATGCTCGATGCGGCGGCGGCCGAACAGGCCGGGAAGTCGGTCGAGAAACTGGACTAAGGAGAATCCCATGAAAAAAGCGCTCGTCATCGTCCCCTTCGCGCTCGACGCCGCCGGGGTCGCCAATCGCAAGCAGCAGACCAAGGCGGTCAAGCTCGGCCCCGATATCGAGTTCGACTTCAAACCGGTCACCGCCGGGCCGACGAGCTTCATGAGCGCACCCGATTGGGCGTTGATGGAAATGGCGATCTGGGAGGCCGGGATGAGCGCCCAGGCCGACGGCTACGACGCGGTGGTGATCGATACCATGAGCGATTCGGGCATGGCGCCGTTGCGCGCGATGCTGGATATCCCTGTGGTGTCACCGGGACGCACCTCGATGCTGTTCGCGCTGATGCTGGGCAACCGCTTCGGCATTCTGGCGCAGTGGGACAAGGCGCTGGTGCGCTACCGCAAGGCCACCGCCGAATACGGGCTGGGGGCGCAATGCGCCGCGGTCGATCATTTCGACGAACCGCCCGACTTCGCCAACCTGCTGGGCGGCAAGGAAGACAAGGTCTTCCCCAAAATGAAGGCCGCCTGCGAGCGGATGATGGACAAGGGTGCCGAAGTCATTTGCCTCGGCTCGACCACGATGCACCAAGCCGCCGAATACTTGGCCAAGGAACTCCCCATCCCGGTGATCAATCCGGGGCCGCTGACCTACAAGTTGGTCGAGACCATGATCGGTTTGAACCTGACCCACAGCAAAGCCGCCTTCCCGGCCCCGTTGGTGCCCAAACCGGAAATGGTGCACGCCATGCTGCAAGCGGCAAAGGCGACGGAGGGGAAGTAGCGGCGCGGCGGTCTGTCCGATGCGCAATCACCTCGCCGCCGCGTTGGTCGGCATCGTCTATTACACCGCGGGGTTCCTCGCGTTTTGGGTGGCGGCGGCGCCCTATTCGCGGAATCTTGGGGCCGACGCGTTCGCAGACGGGATTTGGGCCGAGCTGTTTCCCTATTGGGTCGTCGGTCAGATCGGGTTGACGGTGTGGGCGACGGTGAATGCGCTGGCGCTGCCGCGCGGGCGGCACCGGGCGCTGGCCGCCGGACTCGGCGCAGGCCTGTTGAGCCTAGCCGGGATCGTCATCCTGGGATTGGAGGACAGCGCGCGGGTGTGGCTCGACGTCATCGGGATCGCGGCCGGGATCGCGATTGGCGTCTGGCTCGACCGGGTCGCGGCGGGACGGACGATACGCCTGCCTGCGGCATGGCATTTGGTGTGGCTATGGATTCCGGGGGCGGCGTTCCTGGCCAGCGGCCTCGTTCTCATCAATGCGGTCGTGGTTGCCCAGATCGTCGACCACATGGACGCCGAAACACTGTGGCTGTTGATCCCGCTTGCGGGTGGAGCGGCGATGGTGGCGGGCTGGTGGCGATTGGCCCAGGCGCGGACGCGCACGACCGGTCGGATCGCCGCGGAGATCTCCGGGGCCGTACTGGTGGTCGCAGGGGCAGCGGCGCCGGCCCTAATCACCGGGTTCGTCTTTCGCGGTTTGTTCTTGCGTCAGGTCGTAGGCCTGTAGTCAGGCCGCAAGGCGCGACAGGGTCTCCAGCAGGACGTCGACCGCAGGCGGTTGGGTGCCCCGCGCGCGGGTGACCGCACGGACCCGGCGCGACCAGGCGATGCCCTCGATCTTGAGGACCGCGAGTACCCCTGCATCCGCCGCGCCGATGATGTCGCGCGGCAACACCGCGACGAAGTCGCCTTCGCCCAGCACCGATTTGATGAAGAGATAGGAATCGGACGCGATCGCCGGCTGTGGCGGGTCCAACCCTTCGTCGGTGAAGACCCTGGCCCAGCCCGGTATCACCTCGGCGATATTGGACGCGACCACCCAGGGATAGGCCACGACATCCGCCGGGGCGATGCGCCGGCGGCGCGCCAACGGGTGGGCGGCGCGGACGACCGTCGCATAGGTATCGTCGGCCAACACGTGGGTTTTGAGGTTGGGGTCCGGCGCGTCGGTGCCGAAACCGGTCACGACGAGATCGAGGGCGCCGTCGCGCAGGGATTCGATCAACGCGCCGTGACGGCCGCCGACAACGTCGATGCGCACGCCCGGCCGGGCCTGGCTGAGCGCCGCCAGCGCGCGGACCAGCAGCGCACCGCCGGCGCTCGCCGTGCCGCCCACCGCGATACGGCCCTGCTCGGCCCCTTGAAGACGGGCGATGTCGGCGCGGGCGTGGCGTTCCTCGGCGGCCATCGTCTTGGCGTGGCGCGTAAGGGAGGCGCCGAACACCGTCGGGGTAACGCCGCGCGGACCGCGATCGACAAGGCGGACGCCGAGTTCGGTTTCGAGGTTGGCCAAGCTTTTGGACAATGCCGGGGTGGTGATGTGGAGGGAGGCTGCCGCGCGCCCGAGGTTGCGGTGCTCGACGGCGGCGAGGAACTGGCGGAGCTGACGGAGATCCACGACTTATCCAATAGTTAAGGTCTATTGAATTTTCGATAATGGTAGGAAAGACATAGGTATGTCAATTTATCGGCTGCCATTCACCGGCGCGTCCGGCGCCCCCATCTACCCGGGCGCATTCAGCGCCCTGCAGGAGACGAGCATGACCGAGCAATTGATGCCCAAGGAAGAGTTTTTCAAAAAGCTGCAAGCCGCGCGCACCCCGGCGCATTCGAGCGGCCACCCGTTCTCCAACGCCTGGAAAGCCGGCGAGCTGACCAAGGACGACCTCGGATTCTGGGCGATGCAAATGTATTACTACATCGAGGACGTCACCCGGATGTTCTCGGCCCTATTCACCCGCCTGCCCGATTTGCAGGCGCGCCTGTTGATGCTGGAAAACCTCAACGGCGAAGAATTCCCCGATCGTCACCCTGACCTGCTGCTCGACTTCGCCGAAGCCTGCGGCTACAGCCGCGACCACGTGAAGGGTGCCTACTTGCGCGGCGACGTGCTGCCCTCGTCGATGGCGATGCGCTCGTGGATCTTCGAACTGGCGACGGTACGAGAACTCTCGGACGCCGCTGCCGGGATCATGATTGCGCTCGAAGGCCAGACCCCGACGGTCTACCCGCTCTATATCGAGGCCGGGCGCAAGATGGGCTTCACCGACGAGCAAATGAAGTTCTTCCACGTTCATGTCGAAGCCGACGAAGGCCACGAAGAAGGCGGATTGGAAATTTGCGCCCGCTACGCCTACACCCGCGAATTGCAGGACCGTGCGATCGCCACGGTCAGCAACGCGGCGCGGATGCGCTACCAGATGCTGACCTCGATCTACGATGCGACGGTCGGCGCCCGCCAACAGCAAGCCGCCGAGTAGCGTTGCGCTGGTACGACGGCACCGGAAAGGTCGCGCTGGTTACCGGCGCGACCGGCGGCATCGGGGGCGCCGCCGTGCGGTTGTTCCTCGAGGCCGGCGCCGCGGTAGTGGCGACGGGGCGCGACCAACACCGGGTCGAGGAGGTTTTCCGCGACGCCGAGCATGTGCTCGCCCTTGAAGGGGACTTCGCCAACGAGGGGAGCGCACGCCGCGCGGTGGCAAACACGCTGCAACGCTACGGCCGGATCGATCACGTTATCCATTGCGCCGGCGCGGTAAGCGCCGGGCGGATCGAAGACACCAGCCTCGCCGAATGGCACCGCCAACTCGACGTCAATTTGACCTCGGCGTTCTTACTTTGCCGCGAGACCTATAGCGCGCTAAAGGCGAGTATGGGGTGCGCGGTATTATTGTCCTCGACCAACGGTTTGCACGGCGGATCGCCGGTCTCGGGCCTTCCTTACGCGATGGCCAAGGCCGGGGTGATCAATCTGACGAGGTATCTAGCCAAGGAATGGGCGCCCGACGGCATCCGCGTCAACTGTGTGGCGCCGGGTCCGGTCGATACCCCGATGCTTGACCGGCTAACCGACGAACAACACGCCCGTGCCAAGGCCGCGACCCTGCTGGGCCGTTACTCGACCGCCGAGGAATGCGCCGGAATGATCCTGCACCTGTGTTCGGACTATGCCGCGACGATGACCGGCACCGTCACCAACATTTCGGCCGGCAACGTCCTCGACTAGGCGCATGGGTTCGCCCTCGACTCGCGGTGGCGCGTTTGTAGTATAATATACTACTGAGTAGGATAGTTTCTACCTGGAGGGTCCATCGCGATGCCCATGGTGAAGAAAAGCATTTCCGTTACAAGCCAACAGGACGATTGGATCAAGACGCAGATCAAGTCCGGCCAGTACGGGAACGAGAGCGAAGTCGTCCGCGACCTGATTCGGGAACGGCTGGCGCGCGAGACGGAATTGGACGCAATCCGTACCGCCCTCGTCGCGGGAGAGCGCAGCGGCACGAGTACCCGGTCGGTTGAAGACATCTGGCAAGAAGCCCGCCACCGGCACCTGTCTCAGCGCGGTTAGACGCCGTGGCCCGCTATCGGCTGACCGTTGCGGCCGACAGCGATCTGAGCGATATCGCTCTCTATGGAATCGAAACGTTTGGCGCGGAGCGCGCTGAACGTTACCTGAAGGATATCGAACGGCGATTTGAGGACCTGGCAGCAGCCCCTTACCTCTACCCCGCGATCGATCATATTCGACCGGGCTACCGGAGAAGCGTCTGCGGCGTACACTCCATCTACTACCGCCTGGACGGAGAGGACGTAGAGATCGTGCGCGTTCTGCGCAGCCAAGACCGGGATAAACGTTTGTAGGAGGCACCATGCCGCTCACCCACCGCGATCCGACCGAAATCACCGGCTACCACGCCCACATTTATTACGGCCCCGAAACCCGCGACGACGCCCGCGCGGTACGACTAGGGATCGACGCGCGCTTCGATTGTATTCTCGGGCGCTGGCACGACGGGCCGGTCGGCCCGCATCCCCAGGCGATGTATCAGGTGGCCTTCGGCGTCGCGGTATTCCCCCAAATCGTGCCGTGGCTGATGCTGAACCGGCGCGGGCTCAGCGTCCTGGTCCATCCCAACACCGACAACGCGGTCGCGGATCACGATATCAATCCGCTCTGGCTCGGGAACAAACTCGATCTCGACATCGACGCGCTGCGCCGTTTCGCGGCCGAACACGCCAAGAAACTCGCGGCCGGTTAGCCGGCCCGCGCTAGACTAGATCGCGATCGTGAAGCCGCCGTCGACGGTAATGATCTGACCGGTGATGTAGCGCGCCTTGTCGGACACGAGGAAGGTGACCACGTCGGCGATTTCCTCGGCCGTGCCGATGCGCTTGAGGGGCACGCTCGGGGCCGCTGCCTTGAGGCCCTTGGGACCCATCGAGTGGACCGGGTCGAGCGCTTGGGCGGTCCAGATCAAGCCCGGCGCGATGCCGTTGACCCGGATTTGGTTGGGCGCGAGTTCGATCGCTAGGGCGCGCACCAGACCGGCGATACCTGCCTTGGCGGCGGAATAGGGGATGTGGTCGCCCCAGCCGACGACATGGCCGGCAATGGACGACAGACACACGACGTTCCCCTTTTTAGCCTTGCGCATTTTCGGTGCGGCCGCGCGCACGACGCGCATCATGCCCTTGAGGTCGATTTCATGGGTGATGTCCCACTCTTCGTCCTTAAGCGACTTCAGTGGCATGTGCTTGGCGATGCCCGCGTTGTTCACGATCACATCGAGCGCGCTGCGGTACTTTTTCTCGACCGCCGCGACGACATCGTTGACGCATTGGGTGTCGGCGACATCCATGTAATGGAACTCGGCGTCGCCGCCACGGTTGATCTTACGTGCGACGGCGCGACCCTCTTTTTCCAAGATATCGGTGACGATGACGCGGTAGCCCTCTTTGCCGAGCGCGACCGCCGTCGCCGCGCCGATGCCGATCCCGGCGCCGGTGACGAGTGCGATAGGTTTAGCCATGGGTGTTCTCCTTAGCGTGGGTTAGCTGAAGACGTCGCCGCCGTTGGGGCCGAGCGTTTGGCCGACGAAGAAACGCGATTCGTCGGAGGCGAGGAAGACGAACGCCGGGACGATATCCTTGTCGACGTCGCCGAAGCGGTGCTTGGTTTGCTTCGCGAGCACGGTCTTGGGTTTCTCGGGCGGCACCTGTTCGACCATAGGGGTCCAGGTCGCGCCCATCGCAACGCAGTTGACGTTGATGTCGTGCTCGCCGACTTCAAGCGCCAGAGTGTGGGTCATCGCGATTACCCCCGCCTTGGCCGCGTTATAGTGGGTAAACAGCGGGGTGCCCCCGAAGGCGAACTGCGTCGAGACATTGATGATCTTGCCGTAGTTGCGTTCGTACATTTGCGGCAGCACGTACTTCGTGCATAAAAAAGTCCCGCGCAGGTGTACCGCGATCATCCGGTCGAACATCGCTACAGGCATGTCCTGCAACAGCCCGCCGCGGTCGGCGTGACCGGCGTTGTTGACCAGAATGTCGATCTTGCCGAAGGTTTTGAGCGCTTCGCGGACCATGCGTTTGACCGCAGCCTCTTCGGCAACGTCAGCCTTGATCACTAGGGCCTTACGCCCGATCTTTTCGATCGCCTTTTGGATTTCCCAAATATCCCGCTCTCCGGCCTTGTTCGGATAGTTGAGCACGATGTCGGCACCCTCGCGGGCGTAGGCCTTGGCGACGCCAGCACCGATCCCGCTCGACGAGCCGGTGATCAGGGCGACCTTGCCTTTGAGACGTTTGGCCATTGGGCAGCTCCCTAGAGCATCATGTCGCCGCCGTTGGGGCTGATCGTCTGCCCGACCATGTGGCTCGCCTCCTCGGAAGCGAGGTATACGAAAGCTGGCACGATCTGATCGACACGGGCGAGATCGCCCTTGGGGATCATCGACTTGATCGCCTTGATGTGGTCTTCCTCGACGGCATCGAGGATCGGCGTATAGGTCGCGCCAGGTGCGACGCAGTTGGCGTTGATGTTGCGATCGCCAATCTCGCGCGACAGCGAGCGGGTGAAGGCTATGATCCCCGCCTTGGCCGCACAATAGTGGCTGAGACCGGCCGAGCCGAGATAGGCGAGCTGCGAGGCATTGTTGACGATCTTGCCCGAGCCTTGCTTGTACATATGCGGCAGCACGAAGTGGGTGACGAGAAAGACGCTGCGCAGGTTGATGCCGATCATCTCGTCCCACATTGCGATCGGCATCTTTTCGACCGGCGCACCCGAGGCGATGCCGGCGTTGTTCACAAGAATGTCGATCTGACCGAGACGCTTGACCGATTCTCGGACCAAACGGCGGACCGGCCCTTCCTTGGAAACGTCGGCCTGGACCAAGTAGGCTTTTCCACCCGCCTTGCGCACTGCAGCCGCGACCTTTTTGGCGGCGGCCTCTTGCTGCTTGGTGGGGAAATTGATGACGACGTCGGCACCCTCCTGGGCGAATGCGACCGCGACGCCCGCACCGATGCCGCTCGACGCGCCGGTGATCAACGCTTTCTTGCCCTTGAGTCTCCGCGCCATGTCCGCCTCCTGCTGGTCGTTGTTCGGTTCGTTCACCGTGACAAAATTAGGCCCCGACGATGCGGGGCACAAATGGTAGGAAGGCGCCGGCGGAAATGAGTCCGCCGACGCCAGTCGTTCCTACATGCTCAAGTCGTACCAGCGGATCGAGTTATCCGCGTGCCACTTGATCCCCTTGATCTTGTCGTTGAAAGCCCACTGGGTCTTCCACTCCAAAACCGGCAGCCACGCAACGTCCTTGGCCAGGATCTCCTGGGCCTCGGCCAGTTGCGCCGTCCGCTTGGCCGGGTCGCCTTCGATCAACGCGGCGGCATACAACTCGTCGACCCGCGGGTTCGAGTAATTGACCATCGTGTTAAGACCGCCCTTTTCCGCCGACACGAAAAACAGGAAGAGACCGTAGGCCGCATCGGGCGCGATCGGCTTTTCCTGGTCGTTGAGCGCAAACGGCAGGTCCTTCTTGACCAACTGCCGGTCGCCGTAGGTCGTCTGCGGCAACGGATCGAGCGAGACGTTGATCCCGATCTTGGCGAGATTGGTCTTGACCAAGTTGGCCACCGGGCCGAGCGACGATTCCTTTTCGGTGACGTAGGCCATGTTGAAGGCACCAGGGAATTTCTCCAGCCCCTTGCCGTCCGGATACCCGGCTTCGGCGAGCAAGGCCCTGGCTTTGTCCAGGTCTTCCGAATAGGTCGTCGAGGGTTCGTGGTAGTCGGTATAGGAGGTCGGGATCTGACCGACCCACTTTTTCGCACCGCCGAAATAGGCATCCCGAATGATAGCGTCATAGGGGATGGCATGGGCGATGGCCTGACGCACCTTCGGGTTATCGAACGGCGGCGTTTTGAAATTCATGTGGACGAACAGGTTCTCGTTGCCCAGCACGCCGGCGACCTTCACCCCGCGCACACCGCGCAGACTGTTGAACTCCTTGGGCGTAACCCGTTCGATCAAGCCGGCTTGGCCCGAGCGCAAGATCACGACGCGGTTGGAGCTTTGCGGCACCTTGCGCAGGATCACCCGGTCGAAATAGGGCTTGCCGCGGTAATAGTCCGGGTTCGCGGCGACCGCGAATTCCTTGTCCTTCTCCCAATTGCTCAGGCAGTAGGCGCCGAAGCCCGGGGCATTGACGTTGTCGTTATACCTGTGGCTCCACGGATCGTCGGCGGTCGCGTTCGCCTCCATGGTTTCCTTATCGTAGATGTACATGCCGAAAATCGTCAGGACGTGCTGGAACAGCGCGTTCGGCGCGGACTGGCGAATTTTTACCGTGTACTGGTCGACTTTCTGGACCTCGTCGCCCAATTTCTGAGCCGCTTTCGCTTCGGGCGAATCGCCGAAAACCGCGGGCGTGAAATTGTCGATCGAGCCGACGCTGGATAGGAACCAGCCGATCGGTGCGGCACCCGAAACGCTCTTGGCGCGGGCCAGAGTGTACATGACGTCGTCGGCGTCGAAGGTTGCGCCGTTGCAGCCTTTGACGTTCCGGCGCAGGTTGAAGGTCCAGGTCAGCGTGGCCTCGTCGAACGACCAGGATTCGGCGAGCCGGCCCTCGAACTGCGTGAAGTCGTGCACGATCACGCCCTCGTCGTTCATGCCTTTTTCTTTGTAGTAGATCAGCGGTTCAAGCAGGTTGTCGACGCCGGTCTGCGTCGCCGGGATGGCGATCGAGGCGCCGTCGTAGTCGAGCCCGGCCGGCACGTCTTCCGCCAGAACCAACAAGTCGGCGGCAAGCGCCGGCGCAGCCGACAGGCTGAAGGCCAGCGCGGCCGAACCGAAAAGAGCGTGTAGTCGTTTCATGAAGAGTCTCTCCCTATAGAAAATTGCGGCCTAGGCACCGACACGGCACCCAGGCCGATCATTGGCGGCTAGTTCACCGGTGTGTAGTCGTACCAGTGGATCGAGTTGTCCGGGTGCCACGTCACACCCTTGATCTTGTCGCTGATCGCCCAGTTCGTCTTGAACTCGACGACCGGGGCAACGGCGACATCGGCCATGAGCTGGTCTTGGATCTCGGCCAGCAACGCGTTGCGTTTGCCGGTATCGCCCTCGACAAGCATTTCGAAGAATTTCGCATCGACCGTGTCGTTGACGTAGTTCATCGAATTCAAAATGCCGCCCTTGGCCGACGACACATAGGAAAGCTGGACGCCGTAACCGGCGTCGACCCCGATCGGCTTGACGTGGTCGGTGAGGCCGAGCGGCAGGTCCTTCTTCACCAATTCGCGGTCGCCGTACTGGGTGGCCGGAATGGGATCGAGCAGGACCGGAATACCGACTTCCTCGAATGCCGAGCGCAACACAGTCGCCACTGGCCCGAGCACCGCTTCCCGCTCGGATTGGTAGGTGATCTTGAAGGAGTCCGCGAATTGCGCGAGCCCGCTACCGCCCGGGAACCCCGCTTCGGCGAGCAGCGCCTTCGCTTTCTCGGGGTTGTAGTCGTATTGCATCGCCGGCTGGTGGAAACCGGGGTAGCTCGACGGGATCGTGCCTACCCATTTCTTCGCCTGTCCGAAATAGCCGGTTTGGACCACCCGCTCGTAGGGGATGGCGTGGGCGATGGCACGGCGAACCCGCACGTCGTCGAAGGGTTTGACGTTGTAATTGAGATGCAGGAACAGGTTTTCGTTGCCGAAGGTGCCCAGCACCTTGACCCCGCTGGCGCGCTTCAGGTTGTCGTATTCCTTGGGCGTCAGCCGCTCGACAATGTGCGCTTGGCCCGAACGCAAGATCACGGCACGGTTTGAACTCTGCGGCACCTTGCGCAAGATCACACGGTCGAACGCCGCCTTGCCGCGGTAGTAATCGGGGTTGGCGCGCAGCCGCATTTCTTCGCCCTTGCGCCACTCGGCCAGGCACCATGGACCGAAGCCCGGCGCATCGACGTTGTTGTTGTAGGTGTGGCTCCACTTGTCCTCGGCGGTCGCGTTCGCCTCCATCGTCTCCTTGTCGAAGATGTTGCTGGCGAAAATCGTCAGGACCGGCAGGAACAATTGGTTGGGCGCCGACTGGCGGATCGTGACCGTGTAATCGTCGACCTTCTTCACCTCGTCGCCGAGGGTCTGGGCATCGCCGCCGCCGAAGACCGCGGGCGTGAACCCGTCGACCGACGAGACGCTGGCGAGGAACCAACCGATCGGCGCCGCGCCCGACACCGATTTGGCGCGCGCGTAGGTGTAGATGACGTCATCGGCGTTGAAGGTTTGCCCGTCGCATCCCTTCACGCCGCGGCGCAGATTCATGGTCCACGTCAGGGTACTCTTGTCGAACGACCAGGACTCGGCGAGCCGGCCCTCGAACTTCTGGAAATCGAGGAGTTGCACGCCCTCGTCGTTGACCGCGCCCTTTTGGAAATAGACCAACGGGTCGAGCAAGTTGACGATGCCGGTATAGGACTGAATGGTCGACGAGGTCGGGCCGTCAAAATCGAGTCCGGCCGGGACGTCGTCGGTTAGGACCAGAAGGTCCGCAGTGTAGGCAGGCGTGGCGATACCAAGCACGAAACCAAACGCGGCGAGCGATCTCAGCAATACTGAGGTCATGACGGCACCTCCCCATTTGTCCGTTCATTTTTCGTTTTGCCGACTCTCGCCGCCGCCGAGCCCTCCGTCAAGGAAAGCTTCCGCCCGGGGAGCGGCACCGGAAAATCCGGGACGCGCCAGGCGTCGCAGCGAACGGCTTATTTCTCCGCGCCGAACACGAACCAGGCGCCGGCGCCACCGAAGTCGCCCGCTTGGAATTTGCTGGTGCGGCCCTTGGCATAGGCCTCGCCGACGGCGCTGGGTTGCACCTTGGAGAAGCACTTGTTGCGCGCAAATCCGCAGGTGGCGGCAAGACCGGCGAGGTCGAGGTCTTTCAACGGCCCCCAAAACGGTTCGTTGTTGTTGTAGGTATCCCAATCGAGGATGAACTGATCGTACGGGTCCATCCCCTCGAAGGTCGGGGTTTCGACGTGGGCCATCACCCCGCCCGGCTTGAGCAGCCGGTGACACTCGCGAAAGATATTGGCGAGCGCCTTGTGCGAAGTTTCGTGCATCAGGATGTGGGAGACCACAAGATCGAAATGGCCGTCAGGATAGTCGGTCGCCTCGGCATTCTGTTGCGAGAAATGGACGACCTTACCCATCGATTCGGCGCGGGCGTGGCCGTAGCGCACAAACGGGCCAGCAAGATCGAGGGCGTGGACTTCGGCCTTCGGGAAGGCCTCGACATAGGGAATGGTGCTGTGTCCGACCGAACAGCCCATGTCGAGAATGCGTTTGGGTGCTAGCCCGGGACGGGTCTGGCGCAAATACGACAGCAACGTTGCCCCCATGTCCTCGTTGTAGGCGCCCATGCGGCCCATCGAATAGAGGAACACGCCGGGGTCGTAGACCGCGCCGGGAAGGACGTCGTCCTCGATCAGCTCGTTGTGGTAGCCGCCTGGGATGCAATGGATGTTGATCTCGGACATATAGCGCGGGATCGCGATCTTCGGGTTGGTGCGCAGGGTTCCTTTGCGCGCCGATGTGTGGGCGCGCTTGGCTTTCTCGGCCAAGGTGTCGATCTGGCGCACCGCGATTTCGCTTTGGGTGTCCTGCTTCATTTCCTGGCTGGTGCGTTGCAGCGCGCTCCAGGCCTGGTAGACCGTGTCGCGCGACATGGCGCGGCGGACATCGTGCCGGTTGGCGGGGTCGTGACCGAGGTCGCGGCGGATCGCCGGCTTGACCCGCGCGTCGTAAACCTTGCGCAGGTTGACCGAGACCGCGTTCGCAAGATGCAGCTTGAGCCCCGAAACGAACATCTGGCGGGCCGATTCGTCGTGGGTGTTATCGGGCAACATCGCGTGTTTGCCTTGCCGCTCCATCATGATTTGCATCCTCACGGTCGTTAGTTTGGAATACCGGACATTATAGGCCCTCGCGGCACAGCCGGGTAGGGCCGACGGTTTCGTTGCGGGGGCCGCTCGGTGTGTGTAAAGGTTGGTCCAACGAAGAGCTGCAAAGACAGCCACAGGGACAGGGAGAGGCATGGACGAGAACCCGGCATCCGACGGCTTGTTGGCGCGCGCAGATTTTTTGCTCGACCGCGCTCTTTACTACACCTCGGCGTTACTCTTGATCACCATCGCGACCGCGGTGATGTACACGGTGATTTCCCGGTACATCTTTCATTCCGCGCCGCTGTGGGCCGAGGATGCGCCGCGCGTGTTCTTTTTGTGGATGACCTATCTTGGCATCGCGGTGGCGACGCGGCGCGGCCAGAACATCCGCGTCACCTTCTTCGTCGAAAAAATGGCGCCGAAGCCGCGGCTCTACCTCGACATGTTCATGCACCTATGCGTGCTGGCGATGCTGATCACGCTGCTGTGGAACGTGTGGCCGCTGATCCGGCTCAATTTGGCCGGGACGATGCTGTCGACCGGCTGGTCCAACGCGGTGAGCTGGTTCCCGCTGCCGATCGGCGCGGCCTTGATGCTGATGTACCAGGTGCGGCAAATGATCAAAAGCTACGAGGACTATAAGACCGGCAACTACGACGGCGAATCCTCGGGCCTCAACGAAGCGGGAGGCGACTGATGCTTCTGGTCAGCATGCTCGCGTTGTTGTTCATCTTCTCCCTAATCGGGATGGAGATCGGTTGGGCGATCGGTTTCGCCGCGTTCGGCTATTTGGTGCTGGCGCAGTTCGAACCGTTCGGCACGCCGATGATCCTGTTCTCGCAAATGATGGTGGCGGGTCTCGATAGCTTTATCCTCGTCGCGATCCCGTTGTTCATCTTCATGGGCGAGTTGATGAACCGGTCCGGCGTGACCCACCGCATCATTGATTTTGCCGGAGCGCTGGTCGGCCACATCCGCGGCGGCCTCGCCAATGTCGGCGTGGTTGCGAACTTCATCATGTCGGGGATTTCCGGGTCGGCCCTTGCCGACGCCGCCGCCACCGGCACCGTCCTGGTGCCGGAAATGAAGAAACGCGGCTTTCCGCCGGCCTTCTCCAGTGCGGTGATTTCCTCGGCCGCCACGGTCGGGCCGATCATTCCGCCGTCGATCTCGTTCGTGTTGCTTGGCGCGATCGTCGAAGTCTCGGTCGGCCGGTTGTTCATGGGCGGTGTCGTGCCCGGCTTCATCATGTTTGTGGCGATGTTCGCCCTGACCTATTGGATCAGCAAAAAGAACAACTACCCGGTCGAGGTGAAGGCAACTTTCGTCCAGCAAGGCAACGCCTTTGCCCGAGGGTTCCTACCGTTATTGGCCCCGATCTTTGTCGTCGGCAGCATCGTGGGCGGGATTGCGACACCGACGGAAGCGGCCGCTATCGCGGTGTTCTACACACTGATCCTGGGTGTCTTCGTGTACCGCAACCTTTCGTGGCGGGACATTCTGGAGACCGCCGGAATGGCGGCGATTTCCTCGTCGGTCATCATGCTGACGGTCGCAACGTCGCAAATCTTCGCCTTCCTCGCGGTTCGCGAAAAGCTGGGCGAAATCCTGACGACCGCGATGCTGAGCGTGTCGGACAACATCTATGTCCTGCTGCTGATGGCGAACATCCTGATGCTGTTCCTCGGCATGTTCATGGAAATTCTCCCGATCATGCTAATCCTCGCACCCATTCTGTTCCCGCTATTTACCGGGATGGGGGTGAGCGACGTGCACCTCGGGGTCGTGATGGTCTTGAACTTGATGATCGGGATGATCACCCCGCCGATCGGGCTAAATTTGTTTGTTCTGTCGGCGATCTCGAAGGTCGGCGTGATCGAGATATTCCGCTATGCCGTGCCGTATTTCTTCACGTTGCTCGGCGTCTTGATGCTGATTACCTACGTCCCCGAACTCACTCTCTTCCTTGCAGATCTGGTAATTCCTGTAAAATAATCGTCACAAGGCCGAATCACCGGCCAATCACCCCGGGAGGACTTATAGATGACTGACTTCATGATTAGCCGCCGTACCGCCATGAAAGGCGCGGCGGGCGTTGTTGCCGCTGGGACGATCGCCGGCATTCCGAGCGTCGTGCAGGCCGCGAAATTCAAATACGGCACCGCGGCCGCGCCATCGTCGATCTCGGCGCGCGCCGCGACCGACCTGTTCAAGGCCGTAGCCGAGCGCACCAACGGCGAAGTCGAGTTCGAGGTTTTCGCCGGCAATCTCGGCGTCGGCGAGAAGGAACTGATCGAAGGCGCCTCGATCGGGACCGTCGATGGATCGGGCACCGCCTATACCGGCACCCGCGAGTTCGACATTTTCTACGCGCCCTATTTCTTCCGCGACAGCGAACACGCCTTCCGCGTCGCCAACGGCTTCCTGCGCCCGCAAACCACGAAGGTCTTGCTTGACCGGTACAGCGTGCACTTCCTCGGCGTCGGCCGGGCCGGGCCGTGGAACCTTTACCTGCGCGAAAAGATCGACGGATTCGACGATCTCAAGGGCAAAAAGATCCGCGCCTCGTCGATCGAAGGCCAGGTCAAGGGCCTGAATCACCTCGGCGCCGAACCGACCGTCATCGCCTTCAACGAACTCTACGGCGCGCTACAACAGGGCATCGTCGACGGTGCGGCGACGTTGGCCGCGCTCAACATCCCGCAGAAGTTCTACGAAGTGACCAAGTACATCGTCCGCAACGACTTCGGCTTGGGCCTCGACAAGTTCTTCATTAGTTCGCGGATCTGGAGCCAACTCAGCAAGAAGAACCAGGACATCGTCCAGGGCACGTTCGACGAGCTGGAGCCGGAACTCTACGCCAAGCGGGTCAACGAGGAACTTGGGCCGAGCTACGACAAGTGGGAAGAGCTCAACGGCAAGGGCACCGTGCTGACCCTCGACGCGTCTGCGGCGCAGGCCAAGATGGCGCCGCTCAACAAGCAGCTTGCCGACGAGGTCTTCGGCGCCGGCACGTGGGACAAGATCGAAGCGGCGTAAGACCGCTTCTCGTTGCGACTTGGATGGGGCGCCCCGCGGGGCGCCCTTTTTTTGCCTAACCGCCGGCGACGCTTGGCGCCGGAGCACTCGGATAGCCCGGGTTCGGCACGCAAATGCATAGGTGGCGGAAAGGCTCGTCGCCTAGCACCCGCCACACAACGCGGCAGCCGCGCGGCAGCAGATAGACCGATCCGGTTTCGGCGATCACGGTGCCGGTCTCCTTCATCAAGGGCGGCAGGTGATAGGTGATCTCGGCCCGCCCTTTGGTGACGTAGTGCACTTCGTCGTGGCTCAACGTCCAGACGATATCGGGGCCGGGAAAGAAGTCCTCGAAGTTGACCTGGGCGGCAGGTTCGCTGATCCCGGTATTGACCGCGCGGTAGCGCGACCCGTCGATGAACGGGAAGGTCTTGTCGGGCGCTGTATCCAAATCCGAATCCGCAACGTTGTATAAAGCGAACCTTGACCATTTAATGGCATCCATGACGCCCCCCTCCTCTCACATTGGAACCGACGGTATGCCGACGACGCCCGACTTCACCGCCATGATCTTGCTAAGCTACACCCCGCGCGCCGGGATCGACACCGCCGCCTACGAGACGTGGTTGAACGCGGTGGACAACCCGTTCTTCAACGGCGTCCCCGGGATCGCGCGCTATACCAACTGGAAGATTACCGGTTCGGGGTCGCCAGTGCCGTTCACCCATTTCGACACGATGGGGCTGGACAGCGTCGCCGCCGCGGCCGACGTGTGGCAACGCCAGGACGTCAAGGATTTCACCGCCGAGTGGCGCCGGCTGTGGGGACAGGGGCCCGACGCCGCCGACCTATCGGTCAACGCCCACGTCTACCTGTTTGAGAACGACGCCGGTGCCGGCCTCGCCCGGCACCGCAACCTGGTGATGACGATGGCGGACGCACCAGTTGCCGATGCGCCCGAGGCCGAACGCTGGCGCCTGGTTCGCCCGGTTCGCGGCGTGCCCCGGTTTCACTATCTGCGCCTGCAACCGGGCGCCGCCCCGGCGGCCCTCCCGCCCGATACCGTCGCCGCCACGGTGATCGCCGAACCGGCGTGATGAGCTTCTACCGGAAAGCACGACCCGCGCGGCGCATTGCCAACGACAACGTGACACCGCTAACCCCTTGCATGACGCGATCATACTGGTCCACCATGCGCCGCGACTGCAAACCTTGCCCGAACCGAGGCCTGCGCTTTTGAAACTCAATATCTGTGCGCTCCTGATCGTCTTTGTCACCGCCCTCTCGTGGGGAACCGTTGGTGCGAACGCGCATGGCGTCCAGGCGTCCGACATGGCCGCTGCGACGACAGTTGAGTTCGAGTCGGACAATGTCTCGAACGACAGCACCCATCGCGGTGGGCACGGGCAGCATGGAAAAAAGGGCGGCATGAACGGCGGGCATTGTTCGTTTGCCTGTATGGCGATGCTGGACAAAGCCGCCGCCAACACGACGATCGCGCTGCGGGCCGATGCGTTCGACTTTGTGGCGATCGACGCCACCGCCGTGGCCACCGAACCGCCCCGGCGACCGCCAAAACACATCCTTCTCTAACGGCCTGCGCCGCTCGGCGCCGCGTATCCATGCGCTGCTTGGCGCCGTGTATCCGTGCGTCCGCCGAATCCGGCAGGCGCACAACGCTGGCGTAGCCCGCCCGATCGCCGCCGCGTCGCGGTGGCGCGCCCGTCAGGCCGCTCCCCCGATTCCCTCTCTTCAAACTCTTAGGAGTGCTTCAATGACGTTCCTATCCGTTCGACTCGGTCGCATCGCGTTGACCGCCGGCCTTCTCTCTATCGGGTCTCTATCTTTGACCGCCCCCGTCCTTGCCGCCGGCGAGCACAAGGGCGGACACCACGGCGAAAACGCGCGTGCCGGAGCTCCCGGCGACGCGTCGCGGGCGACCCGCACGATCGACGTGGTGATGCGCGACAACTTTTTCGAACCCGAAACCATTCGCGTGGCGCCCGGCGAAACCATCCGATTCCGCATCGTCAACGCCGGCGAATTCGTCCACGAGTTCAACATCGGCACGCCGGAGATGCACGTCAAACACCAGGGCGAGATGGCGATGATGGTCGAGCACAACGTGCTGTTGCCCGACCGCATCGACGTCAAGGCCGCCGCCGCGATGCAGGAGTCGATGGGACACGGCATGCACAACGATCCGAACAGCGCGCTGCTGGAGCCGGGCAAAACCGGCGAAGTGATCTGGACCTTTCCCGCGGGCGGCGAGATCGCGCTCGAATTCGGTTGCAACGTTCCCGGTCACTACGAAGCCGGCATGGTCGGCGAATTCAAACTTCAACACTGACAAATAGATCGGTCGCCGCCGCGCGGGTGGCGACCGGCCCTATCCCCCCAATTGAGGAAGTGACGATGAAGATATTTGGATCGGCCCGCACGCTCTTGATGAGCGCCGCCCTATTGGCCACGGCCGGCGCCGCCACCGCCGGACAGTACGACCTGACGGTCGACAAAGTGACTATCGACACCGGGCAATTCACCCGCAGCGGAATCGGTTACAACGGCGCGACGCCGGGTCCGGTACTCCGCTTCAAGGAAGGCGAAGAGGTCACCATCAACGTGACCAACAATCTGAAGGAATCGACGTCGATCCACTGGCACGGACTGATTCTTCCGTTCGAGCAAGACGGTGTGCCGGGTCTCAGCTACCCCGGCATCGCGCCGGGCGAGACGTTCACCTACCGTTTCCCGATCGTGCAGAGCGGCACCTATTGGTTCCATAGCCATTCCGGCTTCCAGGAGCCCGACGGCGCTTACGGCGCCATCGTCATCGAGCCCCAGGAGCGGGAGCCGTTTCGCTTCGACCGCGACTACGTCGTGCAACTGGCCGATGCGCATCCCCACGCCGGCAAGCGAATCATGCGCAACCTGAAGATGATGCCGGACTACTACAACCGCCAGCAGCGCACGCTGTTCGATTTCCTCGGCGACGCGAAGAAAGACGGATTGGGTGCGGCCCTGGCCGACCGCGGCGCGTGGGGCGAAATGCGGATGATGCCGACCGACATCGAAGACCTCCAAGGGTTCACGCCGCTGATCAACGGTAAAGGTCCAGAACAGAACTGGACCGGACTTTTCAAACCCGGCGAGCGGGTCCGCCTGCGGTTCATCAACTCGTCCGCCATGACCTATTTCGACATTCGGATTCCAGGTCTCAAGATGACCGTGGTGCAAGCCGACGGAAACAACGTCCAGCCGGTCACCGTAGACGAGCTGCGAATCGCCGTCGCCGAAACCTTCGATGTGATCGTGCGCCCGACCGAAGAACGAGCATATTCGATCCTCGCCGAATCGATGGGCCGCACCGCTATGGCGCGCGGCACGTTGGCGCCGCGCGAGGGCATGGCCGGCGACATCACGCCGCTGCGCCGCCCCGGCCTCCTGTCGATGGCCGACATGGGCATGGACCACGACGCGATGGGCCACGATATGGCCGCGATGGGCGACGGCGACGGTACCGGCGACACCATGACCGAAGGCAAAGCCACGCCGGGCATGGACCACAGCGCAATGGGTCACGGAGCGGCGGCCGACCGAGGGGACGGCGCCCACACCATGCCCGACGGTCGGACCATGGCGGGGATGGACCATAGCGCCCACGGCGGCGCTGCCGGAGCCACCGATCCGTTCTATGCCGCAGGCAGCGGACTGACGCCCGAAGCCGCCGAGGGCGGCAAGTTCCTGTCCTATGCCGACCTGAAGGCGCAGCGCCCGCTTTACGCAGTGCGCCCGCCGAACCGCGAAATCGAACTGCGTCTAACCGGGAACATGGAGCGCTACACGTGGTCGATCAACGGGGTGAAATACAGCGATGCCGAACCGATCCGACTGACCTACGGCGAACGCGTCCGCTTTAAGTTCGTCAACGAGACAATGATGAGTCATCCCATGCATCTGCACGGCATGTGGTCGATCCTCGACACCGGGAGCGGGCGGCTGAACCCGATCAAGCACACGATCAGCGTTGCGCCAGGGACGACGGTCTATACCGAGACGGAGGTCGACGCGTTGGGTCGCTGGGCGTTCCACTGCCACCTCTCGTACCACATGGACGCAGGTATGTTCCGCGAGATCGTCGTCGAGGGTGCGCCCGGTCCCCGGGCCGCCGTCGCGGCCCCCGGGCGGGAAGGATAGGGATATGCAAAAGCACCTCCTTGCCATTGTCCTCGGCGCGGCCGGGATCGCCGTCCTCGCCGGTCCCGCTGCGTCCGAGCCCCTGATCTGGGGCACTCAGGTCGAACAACTGGAAGCCCGCCGCGGCGAAAGCAACCACAACAACGTCGTGTGGGACGCCGATGCCCTCGTCGGTCGCGACGAACTGAAGCTTGTCTGGCGCAGCCAAGCCGAGGTTTCAACCGGAACCGGTTTGTTCGAATCGCTGTCGAACCAACTTCGCTTACAAAAACCGATCTCGACCTTTTTCGATGCGGTTGTGGGTGTGCGGCTCGATACGCCCCACGGCCCCGATCGAACCTACGGGGTTGTCGGGATCAAGGGCCTCACACCGCAGTGGTTCGAGATCGATGCTGACCTGTACCTGTCGGAGAACCCCGTGTTCAGTTTTGAGGCCGAGTATGAGGGCTTGATTACCAACCGGATCATCGTAACCCCGAGTGTCGAGATCGACGTGCCGCTGGCCAACGACAGGCCGATTGCACTCGGCGCCTGGGGGCCGAGAATCGAACTCGGCGCGCGCGTGAGCTACGACCTCGTCGACCGCGCGATCTCGCCATATGTCGGGCTCACCTACGAACGATCGTTCGGCAAGACATCCGATTTTCGCCGCGCCGAGGGCGAAGACGACCGGACCCTGTTCTTTGTTCTTGGTACCCGCCTTTTGTTTTAAAGCGAGGCCGCCGGATCGAACGCCTAGCCACCCCACCGAAATCCCCTTTTCGTCCCAGGAGAATACCCCATGCGCCGACTCTTACTCGCCTCGATCCTCGTGCTCCCGTCCCTGGCCCAGGCCCAGCAGTCCGGCCATTCTCACACGCCCGGCATGACCCACGCCGCATCCGCCGACACGGTCGGTTCACCGTCGGCGGCGCGGGAACCGGGCCAGGCAAGCTTTGCCGCGATTCAAGAAATCGTGTCCCTCTTGGAGGCTGATCCTAGGACCGACTGGGCGGCGGTGGATATCGACGGCTTGCGCCGGCATATCGTCGATATGGATAACGTGACCCTTCGGGCAGAGGTGGAGACCACCCCGATCGACGGCGGTTTTCGCTACGTCGTGACCGGCGCGGGATCGGTGCGCGAGTCGATCGCACGTATGGTGAGCGCCCACGCGGCAACCGCATCGGGCAGTCACGGACTGACCATCGTAGCGGCGGACGACCCCCGCGGGGCGGTCATGACCGTTACCGCGACCCGCCCCGAAGATCTGGCGAAACTCGCCGGCCTTGGATTCTTCGGTGTAATGACGTTGGGCGCGCACCATCAAGAACACCACCTGATGATCGCAGCCGGCCGCGGACCCCACCACTAACCCCCGGAACGAGGTCCAGGCGCGGCTAGGCACCGGCCTGTCGGCAGACTCTATTGCGAATCATTCTCAACTAAATCATAATGATGATATTGATTCTCATTCGCAGTAAGGCACCTCAATGATTAACCCCCTCCGAGCAGGCCTAACGGCCGCACTCATCCTGTCGTCTACACCAGCATTGGCGGCGCAAACGATCTCCGTTACCGACATCGCGGGCCGTACGGTTACCGTCAATCAACCGGTCCAAAGCATGATCCTGGGCGAGGGGCGTCAGTTCTACGTCACGGCGGCCCTTGATGCCGACAAGCCGTTTGGGCGCATCGTCGGTTGGCAAACCGATCTCAAGAACGTCGACCCTGGCGGCTATGCCGCCTATCGCGACCGCTTCCCAGAGATCGACCAAGTCGCCGAATTCGGCAACCCTGGTCGCGGCGCTTTCAGCGCCGAAAAAGCCATCGCGATGAAACCCGACCTCGTCTTCATGCACTTGCAAGTGCATGAGGCGACCAAAGCGTCAGGTCTCCTTGATCAGTTGGCGGCCGCAGACATCCCGGTCGTCTTCGTCGACTTCCGCGAACGTCCCTTGGACAACACGATCCCGAGCATGCTGTTAATGGGCCGCCTATTGGAGCGTCAAGAACGTGCTCAGGCGATGGCCGATTTCCTCCTTCGCGAACAGGCCACGGTCTATCAGCGGATTGCTGCCCTTAAAGGACCACGCCCAAAGGTCTTTATTGAACGCGCAGCCGGCGGCGGCTTTTTCAAGAACGACTGCTGCGAAACCTGGGGTGCCGAAAGCCTCGGGCTTCTGATTGAAAGAGCAGGAGGAGAGAATATCGCCGCGACGCTGCTGCCTGGGCCAACGGGTTCACTCAACCCGGAACAGGTGATGACGTCCTCACCCGACATCTTCATCGTCACCGGTTCGGACTGGGACTCGCTCGCTCCGGGCAACACAGCCGCGCCGGTCGGCGCAGGGGCCGATCCGCGGCGGGTACAGGAACGCCTGCACAGCCTCGCAAGCCGCTACGGATTCGAAGAACTTTCGGCGCTAAAGGGCGGTCATTTCCACGCTATTTGGCACCAGTTCTACAACTCGCCTTACAACTTCGTAGCGTTGCAGGCGTTCGCCAAGTGGATCAACCCGCAGGCATTCGCCGACATCGATCCAGATGAAACCTTCAAGCGCTTCCACGACGCGTTCCTGCCAGTGGCGTATCGCGGGGGCTACTTCGCCACTCTCGATCCGGCCTCCTGATTTCCTAACCTTGGGCCTCGCTTCGGCGGGGCCCACCTTTTTTGGGTAACCACATGTCGCACATCGCAACCGCACCAAGTGGCGAGGGCGTCTACCGAAGTATCGTGCGCCGCAAGACACTCTTGCTCGGGAGCATGACCGCACTCCTCCTGCTCTGCTTGTTGCTCGACATCGCTCTGGGGCCCGCTCGCCTGCCGCTTTGGGAAGTCATTCAAGCTGTCGTTGCGCCCGGATCCGTTGCGGCCGCTTCAAAAGTCATCGTCTGGGAAATTCGTCTTCCCGTGGCGCTGATGGCCGTTGCCGTCGGCGCGGCCCTCGCTATAGCGGGCGCGGAGATGCAGACGATCCTCAACAATCCCCTCGCGAGCCCCTTCACCTTGGGTATCTCGGCAGCAGCCGGTTTCGGCGCGGCGCTGGCCATCGTCCTTGGCGTCGGCGTGCTGCCGCTGGCCGGCGTCGCACTGATCCCTGCCAACGCCTTCCTTTTTGCAATGCTCGCCGCGCTGCTGATCTATTTCGCTAGCCAACTGCGCGGCGTCACCATCGAGACAGTCGTCCTTCTCGGTATCGCCCTCGTCTTCACCTTCAACGCGTTGCTTGCACTGCTGCAATACATCGCCACCGAACAGGCGCTGCAAGAAGTCGTTTTCTGGACGCTCGGCAGCCTGACCAAGGCGACCTGGGGCAAAGTCGGTGTCGCCTTTGCCACAATCTTCACGGTCACACCGTTCCTTGTGATCAGTGTGTGGCCGCTCACCGCGCTGCGTTTGGGCGACGAGAAAGCGCGCAGCCTCGGCATCAATGTTCGCGCGCTCCGCCTACGCGTCCTCGTTCTGGTCTCTCTGTTGGCATCCGTTGCGGTTGCTTTTGTCGGTACGATTGGTTTCGTCGGCCTTGTCGGGCCGCATATCGCACGCATGCTCGTCGGCGAGGATCAACGGTTCTTTCTACCGGTAGCCGCACTCGCTGGCGCGATCATGATGTCCGCAACCTCCATCGTCAGCAAAGAACTAATTCCGGGCGTCATTTTCCCCATCGGCATCATCACGGCGCTGGTCGGCATACCGTTCTTTTTAAGCCTCATTTTTGCAAGACGGAGGGAATCGTGGGGTTAGACCTTTCTATAGAACGGCTATCATTTGCCTACGGCACGCGGCTCGTACTGGACGACATTACGTTGCCGGGCTTGCTACCCGGCGCAGTGACGGCGGTCATTGGACCCAACGCCGCGGGCAAATCCACCTTGTTCAAATGCATCGCGGGCCTCCTACACGGTCGTGGCAGCGTGCGGGTCGACGGCGTGTCGATCGACGCCATGTCGCCTGAAACGCGGCGTCGGCAACTCTGTTATCTGCCGCAGGAAGTGCCCGTCAACGCAGTACTAACGGTGTTCGAAGCCGTGCTGCTGGCCCGCAAGCAAACTGCGCAGTGGCGCGTCAGTACAGAAGATATCGCCGCGGTTGGAGAGGCCCTGATCGACCTCGGTATCGAGCGACTCG
Organism: Alphaproteobacteria bacterium; assembly: GCA_040216735.1. Lineage (NCBI taxonomy): Bacteria > Pseudomonadati > Pseudomonadota > Alphaproteobacteria > Alphaproteobacteria bacterium. Next base: position 51,014 of record JAVJOO010000002.1, read on the forward strand.
CCGACCGCCATCTCAGCGAACTCAGCGGCGGCCAAAAACAGCTGGTCTCACTTGCGCAGGCCGTCGTACGCGCGCCCGACCTGTTGCTGCTCGACGAACCGACCAGCGCGCTCGACTTACAGCATCAAGTCGAAGTGCTCGACCTCGTAACGGAAGTTACGCGTGCGCGCCGCATGACCACGATGGTCGCAATTCACGACCTCAATCTCGCGGTCCGTTACGCCGACGCCTTCATCGTTTTATGCGAGGGCAGAGTGTACGCGCAGGGCCTCCCTACCGACGTATTGACCGAAGCCATGATTTCCGAGGTTTACGGCGTTCACGCACGCGTCCGTTCCTCCGACGGATTCATTACCGTAACCCCAGTCGAGTCCGTCCGCCGGCGCATTCGTGCCGCGGCAGCATAACCCCAGGCGAGGAAGGAAATAGAAATGATCAACGACACCGCCCCACCGACCGAGCACGTAAAGAATCTTGTCGCACAGCACTGGCACCGTCGAGCATCGAGCTTCGATCAAGAGGCAAGCCACGGCCTGCTGAACGACGCCCAGCATGACGCCTGGCGCGCCTTACTCGCCGATGTGGCGGGCCCCTCCCCGCTCGATGTGCTGGACATCGGTTGCGGTACCGGCTTCTTGGCGCTCTTGTTGTCCGAACTCGGCCACCGCGCCACGGGGATCGACATGGCCGAGGGTATGCTCACCGAAGCGCGTCGCAAGGCTGCAGATGCGGGATCAAAAGCCGTCTTTCTATCCGGCGATGCCGAAGCGCCAGCCACGGATATTGGCCGTTTCGATCTCATCTGCATGCGCCATGTCATCTGGACGCTGCCCGACCCCGTTGCGGCGGCGAAGAACTGGTTGACCCTACTTCGGTCGGGTGGCCGCATCATTCTCGTCGAGGGTGAATTCAAGAGCGCCAGCATGAAGGAGGAGTATCAACAAATTGGGCAGAGCCTGCCGCTGCTTGGGGGCCGCCCGGCGACGGAGATCACTGCATTGCTCGAAAGCGCGGGTTTCGTCAGGCCAACCATCCGCTCGTTGATGGACAAAACCCTATGGGTCGAAGAGCCCCAGTTCCCGCGTTATATGGTGACCGCGAGCCGTAGTTAGGAATAGGCCGCGACGCAACTAAGCGTCGCGGTGCAGCGCGGTCAGGACGTAGCTTGAATCGTAGACCGGGTAGTGCATTTTGAGCATCACCCGGTCAGCGTCGTTGGTGCACCACATCTCTAACCACAGCGACCCGTCTAGCTCGACGTAACGCACATGTTCGGCCTCGAACGTGCCACCCGGCACATCGATGGTTTCGACGCCGATATATTCGGCGGTCATCGGCCATAGGCCGAGCATCGGCCCCGACGCGCCGTTGGCGAGCGGCGAACAACTGGGAATCGGGTCGATCAACTGCCGCCCCGCGGAAGGATCTTTCTTAATATTGGTACAGTGCCAGACGTCGGTGGCGACGGCGTGCGTGATGAACGACTGCGCAGGGCCGGACAGATCGAAGCGTTGCGAAATCCGCCCCTCATTGGCCGTGAACCCCTCGCATTCAGCGACGGCGCCATCGAAGCGAAACCAGGTCGAGCCGATCGTCTTGTCGTACTGGCGTACCTTGATGAAGCAATCTACCGGGCGGAACGACGCATCGAGAGTATAAACGACGTCGCGCACGATTTCGGTGTCGAAGATTTCGGAGCGCGCGCGGATGGTGCGCTGGCCGTCGCTATGGACGGTCACAGTGCAGGGTTCCTGCCCGCGCTTGGTCCCGTCGGCGGTGAGGTAGTCGATCTCGTAACGTAGTTCGCGGTGTTTCACGCTGAGTCCTCTCGGTTTCAAACGGCGTAGGTCATGCCTTTACGGTCGAGCAGACGTTTCATCGCGGGCCACTCGGTCTCGCCGCGTGGGCGACCGATATTCTCGAACTGCTGGGCGGTCTTTTCGCACATCTCCGGCGAGGGCAAATGCAATTCGCGCCCCGTCGCTTGCATCATCAGTTGGGCTTGGCAGGCCTTTTCGAGATCGTCCATGACGCAAAACGCTTCGCCGATCGAGCGACCGCCGACGAGTACGCCGTGATTGCGCAGGAACATGTTGCGGTGGTTGCCCAGGTTGGACGCCATCCGGGCGCATTCGTCGTCGTCCTGAGTCGGAAAGCCCTCGTAGTCGTGGTAGGCGATGCGGTTGTAGAACTGCAGCGCATGTTGGCTCACCGGCAGCAGGCCCTCCTTGAGCCCGGCGACCGCGATGCCCGCCAGCGAATGGTGATGGATCACGCAAGTAATATCCGAACGCACGTTGAGAACGGCGGCGTGAATCACATAGCCCGCCGGGTTCACGTCATAGGGATGATCCGGGTCGGCCTTGTTGCCGTCGCGGTCGATCCGCACCAGGCTGGAGGCGGTCACCTCGTCAAACAACAGGCCCACGGGATTGAGCAGGAAGTCGCCGTCGCTGCCCGGCACGCGTGCGGAGATGTGAGTATTGATCCGGTCGACGATGCCGAACTCGTTGCACAGCCGGTAGCACGCGGCGAGATCGCAGCGCACCTGCCATTCGGCGGCGTCGACCTTACCCTTGAGGTCGATATCGTGAACTTCGAATTCCGTACTTGCGGTCATGGTCGCCTCCCCTGGGTCACGATAGGACGCCGCGCCCGCCCAACTCAAGGGTTGCGGTCCGTGCCGTTTGCCAGCCCGGCCACCCCTCACCTACAGTGCTCTCCCGGCGTTCCAGCGAGAGGACATCCCATGGCTCACGACAAAGCAATTCTCGGCCCCATCGCGGGCGCCACCGTGCTGGCGCCCGATCTGGACGCGGCGGTCGCGCCCTATCTCGATTATCTCGGCTACCGTGTCCTCAGTAAGGGCACGGTGTCGGACGAGCAGGCCGCGGTCTGGAATACACCCGCGCATAAGGGCGCGGCCTTCAAGATCCTCGGCCCCGAAAGCGGCGAGCGGCAATGGATTCGGTTCGTCGAAGCGCCGCCGGTGCCGGGCTATAAGGCGATGACCACCTTCGGCTGGCATTCGATGGAGATCGGCGTCGCCGACGTCGATGCGATCCCGGCCAAATTAAAAGGGTCGCCGTTCAAGCACCTCGCCGGACCTAAGAATCTTGGCTCCACGTCGTCGATCCGCGCCATGCAGGTCCTGGGGCGGGCCGAGGAAGTTCTGTACCTGACGCAGATTCCCGACGATGGCAGCTTACCCCATCTACCGATCGCCAAGTCGTTCATTGACCGCATTTTCATCATGCCGCTGGGGACGCCCGACATGATGAAGTCGCGCGCCTGGTACATGGAAACCTTCGCGCAGGTCGAACCCGGCATGGTCGCCCCCGACATCGAACTCGGGCTGGTCACCGACGCGATGGGTTTGCCCAAAGGGACCAAGATGGGGATTTGCACGGTCAAGTTGGGCGGCCAGACACTGATCGAAATCGACCACTACCCGCCTTCGGCCAAGGCACGGCCGCGCAACGCAGGCAGCTTGCCGCCGGGGATCGCAACGGTGTCGTTCGTCACCGATTCGCTCGACAAGGTCGGGCTCCCGTTCCTCGCCGAACCCCAAGTCATCGCCGCCGCCCCCTATAACGGCAAGCGTGTCGGCGTCACCACCGGGTTGGCCGGGGAGCTCATCGAACTCGTCGAGGAATAGTTGAACACGCCGTCGACGGACCCGGGCGCGAGCACACCGGCGCCGCTGGGCCGTCTCGTCGCGGTCACGGTCGCGGTGGCCGATCTGCCGAACATCGTCGAGGCCTACCGCGCCCACCTTGGTTACCGCCTGCTCGAAAGCGCCTACGTGCCCGCCGCGCTGGCGCAGTCATGGGCCGCGCCGCAAAATGCCGAGGCGCGCTACGGCGTGATGACGCCGCCCGGCAATACCGGGGTAAGTCTGCGCTTTGTCGAGGGCCTGTTGCCCGAGACCTACCGGCCCTTGCGCACCTTCGGTTGGGCCGCGGTTGAAATCGTCGTCGCCGACGTCGACGGCCTGGCCCGGTCGTTGGCAGGCTCGCCCTTCGTCACCGTCAGTCCGCCCGCCGACCTCGCCTTCGGCGACGGCGCCCTGCGGGCGATGACCGTGCGCGGGCCGGCACAGGAAATCCTGATCTTCACTCAAATCCGCCGGGCCTTGCCGGGGTACGATTTGCCGATCGCCACCGACCCGGTCGACCGGCCATTCATTGCCGTCGCCGCCGCCGAGGATCTCGGCAAGGTACGGGCGTTTTACCGCGACAAGTTCCAACGCCCGGCCGGGCCCGAGGTGGCAACGCCGATCCGTGGGGTCAACGATGCCTTCGACCTTGAGCCGACGGAACGCCACCAGATGACAACGATCGCGCTCCCCGGCGAAAGCTATATCGAGATCGACCAATACCCTGAAATGACGGCCAAGCGCCGCGGCGTGCGCGGCTATTTGGTGCCGGGCATCGCGATGGCCACGTTCGAGACGCCGGGGGTGGACGACCTGCCGCTGTACTGGCTGGGCGAACCGAGTCGGTTCGATATCGCGCCCTATGGCGGGCGCCGGCAGGTCACCTGTTACGGCGCTGCGGGCGAGTTGATCGAACTGATCGAGACCGACTAGGCGCCCATCCGCGCAAGACAGGCGGTGGCGCAGGCGTCGACGATCGCCGCAGCATCCAGACCGTAGGTTCGGTAGAGGTCAGGGATATCGCCCGATTGACCGAAGCGGTTGACGCCCAACGGGTGGACCTGCTGCCCCCGGACGGAGCCAAGCCACGACAACGTCGCGGGCGCCCCATCGAGCACCGTGATCAACGCCGCGTCGGGGGCCAACCGGCTCAGAAGGCTGCCGGCGTGGGTTTGGCCGGTGCGTGCCGTGCTCCAATCGAGATGCAAGAGATCGGGCGAGGTGACCGCGAGCAACCCGGCGCCGGGGATGTCCTCGACGATTTCGGCATGGGCGGCCATCGCCTCGGGCGCGACCGCGCCAGAATAGACGATCGCCAGCGGCGCACCGGCATCCGGCGCGACCTGCCAATAGGCACCGCGGACGATGTCGTCGGCGATCCCGTCGATGTCACGGCTAGGCTGTTCCAGTGCACGCGTCGATAGGCGCAGGTACACCGAGCCGCCGTCGTCGGCCTGCATATGTTCAAAACCCCAGCGCATGATGACAGCAAGCTCGTCGGTGAACGCCGGGTCGAACGACGCGAGTTTGTCCTGCGCCATGCCGATGAGCGGCGTTGCGATCGATTGGTGGGCGCCGCCCTCGGGCGCGAGCGTGATCCCCGACGGGGTCGCCACCAGCATGAACCGCGAATCCTGGTAGCAGGCGTAGTTCAGCGCATCGAGGCCGCGCATGATGAACGGATCGTATAGCGTGCCCACCGGCAACAGACGTTTGCCAAAGATCGGGCCGGACAGGCCGGCGGCGGCGAGGAACAGAAAAAGATTGTTCTCGGCAATGCCGAGTTCGATGTGCTGGCCGTTCTGGCCCATCGACCATTTCAGCGGCGACAGCACCTTTTCGTCCTTGAACACGTCAGACCGTTCAAGCCGGTCGAAGATCCCGCGTTGATTGATCCAGGCGCCAAGATTGGTCGAAACCGACACGTCGGGCGACGCGGTGACGATCCGATCGGCCAGTTCGGAATCGCCGCGGCCCAATTCGTTGAGGATTTTGCCGAAGGCTTCCTGGGTCGACGCCTTACCGCCGCTTTGTTTGGGAAAGTCGATCGGCACCTCGACGCGCGGCGCGCGGTGGTTGCGATTGGCGAGGTCGAGAAACGGCGCGCGTTCGATAAACGATTGCAGCTTGTCGGGCGCAATGTCGAGCCCGGCAAAGGGCGCCCATTCCTCGCCCGAGGCAACGCCGAGGTGGTCACGAAACTGCGCCATCTGATCGGGCGTCATCAAACCCGCGTGGTTGTCCTTGTGGCCGGCGAAGGGCATCCCCTTGCCCTTGACGGTATAGGCGATGAAGCAATTGGGGCGCTCGGGGTCGGCCTTGGTGAACGCTTCGAGCACCGATTCCATGTCGTGACCGGCAAGGTCGGTCATCAGGTCGCCGAGCGCCGCGTCGTCATGTTCGTCAAGCAGCGCCTTGATCCCCGCGACATTGCCGATGTCGCGTTTGAGATGCTCACGAAAGCCCTCGCCGCCCTTGTAGGTCAGCGCCGAATAGAGCGAGTTGGGGCACTCGTCGATCCACTTTTCCAACGCGTCGCCGCCCGGCTTGGCGTAGGCCGCTTCGAGCTTCTTGCCGTATTTCAGTGTGATGACGTTCCAGTTGGTCGTGCGGAAAATATCGTCGAATCGCCCGAACAGACGGTCGGACACTGTCGAATCGAGGCTTTGTCGGTTGTAGTCGATGATCCACCAGAGGTTCCGCACGTCGTGCTTCCACCCTTCGAGCATCGCTTCCCACACGTTGCCCTCGTCGAGTTCGGCATCGCCCATCAACGCAACCATGCGTCCGGGCTCTTGGTCCTCGGGCATCATCTTGCGAGTAAATAGGTAGTCCTGGATCATCGAGGCGAACAAGGTCACCGCAACGCCAAGACCGACCGAGCCAGTCGAGAAATCGACCTGGTCGACGTCCTTGGTGCGCGAGGGATAGGACTGCGCGCCGCCCAGGGCGCGGAAGTTCTGCAGGTTCTCGACCGACTGACGGCCCATCAAGTACTGGATCGCGTGGTAGACCGGACTGGCATGGGGTTTGACCGCGACCCGGTCGGTGGGGCGCAGTTCGTTGAAGTAGAGCGCGGTGAGCAACGTCACCAACGAAGCTGACGACGCTTGGTGGCCGCCGACCTTCAACCCGTCGCGATTGGGCCGCAGATGGTTGGCGTGATGGATGGTCCATGACGACAGCCAGAACGACTTTTTCTCCAGCGCCTTGAGGCAGGCGAAATCGTCCGGCGCGAGGCCGGCAACGGTGTTGGCACGCGGGGCCCGGGTATCGGTCATGGGTATCCTCCTCAGAGGCGCACTGTAGCCGAGCACCGCCGCGCCAAGATTGCGAAAGATGCGCAAATATGGGAAGTATTTGCAATACTATGCGATGATTTTGGCAAACAGCACAATTTAATGGCAGAAACGAGCCTCGATTCGATCGATCGGCGAATTCTACAACAGCTCCAAGTGCGGGCGCGCCAAACCAATGTCGAGTTGGCCGATGCCGTCGGCCTATCGCCCTCGGCCTGCCTGCGGCGGGTGCGCGAGTTAGAAGAGCGCGGGGTGATCGCGGGTTACGTTGCGCTGGTCGCCCCGGCGGCACTTGGCCTTGGCGTCTCGGTCATGCTGAACGTTACGTTGGAGCGGCAGATCGAGACCGCGCTGGAGGAGTTCGAACGCCGCATCGCGGACTGGCCCGAAGTGATGGAGTGCTACCTGATGACGGGCGATGCCGACTACTTGTTGCGGGTCGTCGTCGCCGACCTGCCGGCCTACGAACACTTCCTGATGCACCGGCTGACGCGTGTGCCCGGGATCGCCAGCATCAAGTCGTCGTTTTCGCTCAAGCAGATCGTGCACCGCACGGCATTACCGATGGGTCATCTGTCTCCGGCCGCAAGGCCCTAGAGGAATCTAGGTGTCGTCCATCAAAATACTGGACGCCGTCCGCACCGATCTAATGCGCGCGGCCGAACCGGCCTACCGCAAGAAAATATCGGAACTGGTGCCGACCGGCGTGACGATCGTCGGGGTTCGGGTGCCAACGATCCGCCGTCTCGCGCAAACCTGGCACCGGGCACACAAGGACCTCGACCCGTCGACCGCGCTCGATCTGCTCGCCGCCGCGTTCGAGCGGCGGTGTCGCGAGGAGTTGGTATTCGCGATCGTGGTGTTGTCGCGGCTGAAAAAGAAACTTACGCCTGCGCACCTCGCGCGAATCGATCCGTTGATCGACCGCATCGAGGATTGGGAAGTCTGCGACCAACTGTCGATGAACGTAATCGGTGAGATCGTCGCGGGCGAAATCGGCGCAGGCGAAACAGGCGCGGTCGCGCGGCTGGAGAAATGGGCCAAGAGCAAAAACCCTTGGCGGCGCCGCGCCGCGATCGCTTCCACCACGGTGCTCAACCAAAAGGGCAGAGCCTACGCCGTGCCGACGCTGGCGGTTTGCCGTCACGTCATGGAGGAGAAGGATGCCGGGGTCAAAAAGGCGGTGGGCTGGGCGCTGCGCGAAGCCACCAAGAGCGATGCGAACGCCGTCTACGATTTTCTGTTGTCGTGGAAAGACAAGGCCGAGCGGCGCATCCTCAACGAGGGGTCGCAGAAACTCTCGGCGAACCGGCGCAAAACCCTGTTGGGCTAATCACGCCACCAGGGCAAGCGGGGTGCCGCGCCCCGCGAGGCGCATCGACACCACCCACCAAAACGCTTCGCCCTCATAGTCCTCGCGCCGGTGCGCTGCGAGGGCGAGTTCCGCCGCATGCCGGGCGGCGCCGGGGCCGCACATATCGACCAGGTAGTCCGTGAGGTGTGCCGCTTGATCTTCCATCCTGCCGGTCATCGGGCTCTCCCCTCGCGGGCCCCGCCGGTGCAGGGCCTACCCTTAGCCAACACGAGCCCGGGCGCCCTATTCCTCCCGGCGCCATGAACGCCGATCAAGCCCGCGTGAGCCGCCAGCGGGGGATTCGGTCAGAACCGCTGATTGATCTCGAGGAAATGGTCGTCGGGGTCCCACGCGGCCATCGAGCGCATCTTGATGGGCGCGCCGTCGCGGCTCTTCATGGACTGGTCGTAAGGCGCCTTGTAGATGCGATTGCCGAAATCTTTCATGCGGGTGTAGATCCCGTCGCAGTCCTCCGTTCCGATCACGAAAATCGTTGCGCCAATGCCCAATGTCGCCGCCTCGACAATCGGTTCGGGCGGCAAAGGCGGGTCAATCACCTGGAGCAACCCAATCATGCCGATGACCTCGTCCTCGCCCATCACCGTGGCAAAACGTCCTTTGGCACCGGATGCAAGCGGTATCGCGTCGCCCAGTACGGACTCGCGGTCCCAGCCCAAACGGAGGCCGACCACGTCGCGGTAAAAGGCAATCGAGCGATCAATGTCGCGCACGACAATCGTGGTGCGGCGCAGGATGTTTTGCATGGAACCTCCCAAGGCAGGCGGATCGGACGCCGGCACCATGACCGGCCCTTCGCGTAGCGGTCAATACACGCGCCGCGGTTGCGCCGTAGTCGCGCGGCGGTGACCATACTCCAAGGTTGTTTGGAAGTAGTGAGAAACGTATGTCCGTACCGACGATCGACGATCTTTGCGCGCGAGCAACCGCTTTGGTTCCCTATCTCAAAACCGAGGCCGCGGCGACCGAGCAACGCCGGGCGCTGTCGCCCGAGACGATGGCTAAACTGCACGACGCCGGTTTCTTCCGCTTTTTCCGTCCCAAAGCCTACGGCGGCTACGAGATGGACTGGGGCGCCCAGTACCGCTTTTCGAAAATTCTCGCGCACGCTTGCCCGTCGACCGCATGGGTGGCCTCGGTCGTCGGTCAGCATTCCTGTCATGTCGCGCGGTTCGCCAAACAGGCCCAGGACGAGGTCTGGCCCGACGACGCAGACTTGCTGATCACCACCGGATCGGTGCCGCGCGCCAACGTCAAGACTGAGCGGGTCGCCGGCGGGTATCAGGTGTCGGGTTCGGTCGGCTTTGCCAGCGGGGTCGACCATTCGGGATGGGCCATGGCGCTGTTTCCGATCGACGGCGTGCCCTGCCAAGTCCTGCTGCCGCGCACGGACTATGAGGTCGAGGACACTTGGTTCGTGGCCGGGATGCGCGGCACCGGCACCAAGGACATCCATGTGCCCGGCACCTTCGTGCCGGCGCACCGTGTCATGCCATCGGTCGCGTTCAACGAAAGCGGGCCGCCGGGGGCAGGCGTCAATCCGAGCTATATCTACGCGATGGAGTTCGCCCCGGTGCAGGGGTCGAGCCCGCTCGGGCCGCTGATCGGTACCGCCGAAGGGGCGCTCGAAGCCTATCTCGACATCACCCGCGCCAAAACCGGCGCGATCTTCGGCAACCGCGTCGCGGAAAGTTCGGCGGTACAAATGCGCGTCGCGGAATCGGCGGCAGAAATCCACGCCGCCGACGTCGTCGCGGTGCAGGACTTCCAGATTCTGCACGACGCCGGTAAGGCCGGCCGCCGCTTGAGCGACGGCGAGCGCACCGCGATCGTGCGCAACCGCGGACTGATCGCCAAGCTCTGCGTGCGCGCGACCCAGCGCCTGGTGCAGATGATGGGGGCGATCGGCCTGTCGGACGAAAACCCGGTGCAGCGGCACTACCGCGATGTCCAGGCGATGGCGACGCAAATCGGCGTCGCCTTCGACGTCAACATGCCGCCCTGGGGCCGTTGGGCCCTCGGCCTCGACCCCGGGCCGGGTCTGCACGGAAGCGAGAAACGCCGGGTCTAGGCGCTACTTCCGGCGGGCCTGGACCAGCAGCGCGCGGACGGTGGTTTCGCCCAGTGCCCGGCACGCTTCGAGCCGGTGCAACCCCTCGACGAGGATGTAGCGCTTTCCATCGTGGCGCACGTAGAGCGCGTTCTTGAGCCCCTCTTCCAGAATACTCGCCGACAGCGACTCGACGGTCTCCGGGTTGAGCGTCTTGCGCCGATCGACCGGCACATAGATCTCGTCGATCGGCACGTCGATTTCATCCCGTGGCATAGAGCCCCCGCTCCTTCGGTGCCGCGCCGCCGGGCGCGATCTTTCCCGCCTCCATGCTAGCGCGGAACGCGCGCTGCCGCGCTACTTCGCGGGCAGCGTGTCGGCGAAGGCTTCGGCCTTGTCGATCCACGACCTAAGCTGTTTGGCGGTCTTGATCCCTTCGGCGGCGACGTAAATCATGCCGGTCATCGGGCGACCGGTGAAGTCCATCGGGCGGGCGTGTTTTTGCTTGAGCGCCTTGCTGGCCGCCTCCGGCCCAAGCCGGAGCATCAGTTCCTGTTTGACGATGCCGCAGGCCATATTGCCGTGCAGCATAAAGGCGATGCCGCCGAACATTTTCTTTTCAACGACGTCGTCGCGGTGCCCGAGCATCGCGTGAACGCGTGCTGCAAGCTTCTCGTAGTAGGCCATGCCGCCCTCCCTGGTCGATCTCGTCAGTTTAATCGGCCATGCGGCCGCGATCTGCCGACAAAACGCCAGCACCCAACAAACCGTACGGGGTCAATCGGTGTAGCGATTGATTGCCCACAGCCCGTCGTGCCATTCGAGCATCGTCGTTTCCGCGGAGTTGACCGTGCGGTTGCCGCCGTGGACGCCGTAGGCGGGGTTGAACAGAAAGCTGCCGGCGCGAAAGGGATGCGCGTCACCCGCAACGGTGTCGCGGGTAAGACAAAAAATCTCTTCGTTGCACGGGTGCCATTCGGCACCGAGCCCGGAAACGCCCTTGGGGATCGTCAGGTGGCGCGTGTCGGCGCCGCTGACCGGATCCTGCCACAGCACACGGCGGACCACCCCGGTGGGTTTGCCATCGATCAACGACGGCGTCACCGCCACCGTGGCGGGGTCGAGCGCCACGATCGCACCAGGTTGTGGCTGCGCTGCGGCGGCCGGCGCATAGGTTTGCGGCGCATTCAAGATCAGGATCAGCCGCGTGCCTTGCGCCGCCCGCCAACGGAACGGATGACCGGCGGGGTGAAAAAAGAACGTGCCCGCCGCCAAGGCCGTCGTGCCATCGTGGACCGTACCCTGGATCACGTACCCCTGTTGCGCCGCTGTGCCGACCAATGCGTCCGACGACCAGCCCGCCGGCATCTCCACCAGCGCGCTGCGCACCGTTCCGTCCTCCAGCCGACGCAGAAGGCGCGCCGGCAGATCTGGCGGCGCCCCCGGCAGGGACAACGGCGCGAGGGGAAGATCGTCACTATGGAACAGGACCGAGGAATCGAAACTCAGATCGGGCATCTGTCCAGTCTAGCAGAAGGGACGGCACCGGTTGCAGCGAACGAACCGCCAGCTTACGGGCTATTCGACCGGCCACGGCAGAACGGTCAGTTCGGGCCATCGGCGGACCCAGGACGCGGCCTTCGCGGCGTAGCGGTCGGCGCGGCCCGGCGCGACGTTGGGGCGGATCGTGAAGTTCAGGACATCGTCGAGTCCGGCAGGCGCGTAGATCGCGAGCGCACCATCCCCGCCGCGGCGAATGCCGACCGACATTGAACGGGTCAGGAATTGATCGATCCCGTCCTCGGACGATTGCAGCACCGCGCACGGGGTGCCAAAGCGCGTTTCGTACCAAAGGTGGACGCGAGCCTGATTGCGAATCTCGATATCGACCCCGGGTAGCGGACCTAGCGCCGCCAGGGTGCGGCGAATCGCCCGGTCCTCCGCCTCGTAAGAGAGATCGCCGTCGTCGAAATAGAACACGTCGTAGTCGTCTATGCCGTATTGCGGGTCGCGGCCGGTCAGCGCGTTCCACACGCTTTGGCACACGCACCCCGCTGTCAGGTACCAGTTGGGCAACAGCGCATCGGTCAGTGAGGACAGAAGGGCACCGTTCACCGGATTGGCGAGAACGGCGCGCAGTACTCGATCCTCGGTCGTGGGAGGACTCACGCCTCGAGGGCTGTCCAGAAATACCCGTCGGGCGAATCGAACGAGAACGCGCGATGGCCGAACTCGTCCGGCGCGATCGACGTTACGGCCGTGGCGCCGGCCCCGACGACCTTTTCGCGCATGCCCGCAAGATCGTTCGCCCGGAATGAATTGCCGGTGTAGCCGAGGTGCCCTGGACGCGACAGATCGCGCCAATCGGGCGCGGGCCGGCCTTCGTCGAGCCGGATGACCTTGAGCCGCCCGGAGCGGCGCTCGGCCGGGGCGTTGGTCGCGCGGGGATCATCGAAGTCGCTGGCGTAAAACGTTTCGCCGTCGGCGAGGTCGAAAATGCGGGCCGGACCGCTGCCCGCCACGCCCACCGTGGTCGAATCGTTGAGCCGAACCATGCCGAGGGTGTCGTCGTAGAAGGTGAGGCTTTTTTTGCTGTCGTCCTGGATCATCAGGCACTGGTGGGTGAACTGACTGGTCTGGAACAGGCAGTGCGGATCGATCCGGCCATATTGGGGCAATTCCCAACCGACGAACTCGATAAAGACCTGGCGGGTCAGCGGGCCCAACGCCACCATTTCCCGCACGCCGGGAATCGCTTGGGCAAACGGCGCAAGTTTGTCGCGCGGGGTAAAGCCAGCAAAGAACGGCGGCACGACCCATCGCGTCTCGCCCACCTGCTGCGCCGCCTCGGCGTGATCGTGCAGGCGGGCCACATTGAGGGTCTTCTGCCCGGTCCAACGCGTGCCCCGTCCCCGGATGGCGCGGGCGCCGAGTCCGTCGCCCACGGTGCCGTCCCACACCATCAGCCGCACCAACCCGTGATCGGCGTCCTGATGTTGCAAGCGGATCGAGCGCAGGCCGAGGTTGACGCCGTAGAGTGCCTTGGCCGCCGCCGCCTCTAGCCGACCCTCCGGGCCGACGCGGTAGCCGAAGGCTTGCCAGTAGCGGATCGCCGCGACCGGATCGGGTACCGCGTGGAACGCCTCGAAGAGCCCGCCCACGATACGCGGGCTTGGGGTCGGTGGCGACATTGATCCCTCCCCTAGGCGCGCAGCACTGACTCGATCGATAGCCCCAAGGCCAACAGTCGCTCGTCCTCACCGCCCGGCGCATAGACCATGAACCCTGTCGGCATCGCGTTGGCGTTCGTGCCGCTCGGTATAGTCAACGCACACACGCCCAAGATGTTACCAAGGTTGGTGTTGGCAAGCGCCAGCCAGTTGTGGCTGTTGAACGTGTGCCAACTAGCTTCAAGATCGGCGATGGCCGGCGCGGTGTTCTTGGTGGTCGGCATCGCCAGGAGTGCGTCGGGCCCCAGCACATCGGCCAAGGCCGCGCGCAATCGACGGTGCCCCTCAAGAACGTGAAGCAGGTCATCGGCGGTCATCTTCTTGCCCAGCGAAAGGTCGTGCCACACCCGGAAGTCCATCTTGGTGTAGTCGGGACCTTCGAGAATATGACGCATCGTGTGCCAACCCTCGGCCCAGGCGAGCAACCCGTGTTGTTGGGTTAAGACCAAAACCTCGTCTAACAGCGGCACGCGTTCGCGCCTGATCCTCACGCCGGCACGCGCCAAGTTTTCAATCGCCGCGTCGAAATTCGCTACGATCGCGTCTTCGACGTCGTCGAAGACGACGTTGGTCGGAACCACCAGGGTTGCGCCCTCGAGCGGCGCTGCAGCCATCGCTTCGGGTTTGCGCCCGCGCAACACCCGTTCAAGCAGGATGCAATCCTCGACTGACCGGGCCAACGGGCCGATCGTGTCGAGCGTCGGCGACAATGCAGCCAATCCGCGTTTGCCGATATGTCCCTCTGACGATTTGTAACCGACGAGGCCGTTATAGGCCGCGGGGACACGCACCGAACCGCCGGTGTCGGTGCCGATACTGACCGGCGCTAGACCGGCCGCGACGCAAACCCCAGATCCCCCGGATGAGCCGCCCGGCGCGCGCGGCGTCGCGGTATCGTGCGGATTGATCGGGGTCCCAAAATGCGGGTTCAGGCCCAACCCGGAAAACGCAAACTCGGGCAGACCGACCTTGCCGAGGGCGACCATGCCGGTTGCCGCTGCATGGGCAACAGCGGCGGCATCGGCGGTCGCCGGTGGGTTGTTGCGGTACAGCGCAGAACCGCAGGTCGTGATCGTGCCGGCGATATCGAACAAGTCCTTCCAACTGATCGGTACACCGTCGAGCGGACCGCGGCTGTTGCCCCGCTTAAGCCGCTGCGCGGCCGCTTCGGCCTCGGTGCGCGCCCGCTCGGCGGTAACGGTCGTATACACCGCGCGGTTGTCGGTGGCGGCGATTCGTTCGAGAAAGAACGCGGTTACCTCGACGGCGTCGAGGGCACCTGTCTGGAGCGCGCGACCGATCTGTGCCGCCGTCGCTACGCTGAGTTCCATCGATCCCCCCTTTGTGCGTCCGGCACGCTGCCGTCTCTAAATTTCCAACGCCCGTTGCACGCTTTGCAGGTAGCACATCAGGAGTTCGTCCTGGCCGGTATAGGCATTGAACAGGATGCCCGTCGGCAACCCCTGCGCGTCGACACCCGAGGGCAACGTGAATCCGGGTAGGTCGAAGTAGTTGCCGAGCATTGTGTTGCGCAGCGCGGTTAGGTTCGTCGCGTGAAATAGATCGTCGTCGGCGTCGAGCGGGGCGATCGCCGGCGCGGTGATCGCGACCGTCGGCATCGCCAGGAAGGTCGGCCCCTCCATTTGCGCGCCCAGTTGGCGGTTAAGAACGCGGCGGGTTTCCGAGATTGCAATGTAGTCCGCGGCGGACTGGCCGCGGCCACGTTCGATCCGCGACACCACCCGCCGGTCGATCCGGCCGCCGTCGGGCCCGTCGACGAGGCTACCCAAGGTATAGAACGCCTCGGCGGTGGCGAGGGTGCCGTGGGCGGTGGAGGACGCCAGCATTTCTTCGAACACCTCGAAGCGGCGGCGTTGCACGGTAACCCCGGCGCGCGACAGACGCGACAGCATCGTTTCGAAATTCGCGGCGACCGCATCCTGGGCTTCTTCGAAGACGAGGTTTTCGGGCACCACGACAGTGAGATCGCCCAGGCCCGCGGCACGCGGGACGACCACGAGTTGGCGGCGCAGGGCGCGCTCCATCAACACGCAATCCTCCACCGACTTGCCCAACGGGCCGATGGTATCGAGCGTCAATGAAAGCGGTTGAACGCGCTCTTTATTGATATGGCCTTGCGAGGACTTGTAACCGACCAACCCATTGAACGCGGCCGGGATGCGTACCGACCCGCCGGTGTCGGTGCCGATGGCGATGGGCGCCAGACCGGCCGCGACCGCGACCGCCGAACCAGAGGACGAACCGCCGGGCGCGCGCGCAGTATCGCCGCTGTGGGGATTGATCGGCGTGCCATAGTGCGGGTTGAGGCCGAGGCCGGAGAAGGCGAACTCGGTCAGGTTGACCTTGCCCAGCACAACCATGCCCGCGGCGGTGCAGTTCTTGACGATGGGGGCGTCGTCGTCGGCGGGCGGGCGTTGGCGGTAGAGGTCCGAGGCACAAGTCGTCGGCGCGCCGCGCACGTCGACCAAGTCTTTCCACGCCACCGGCACGCCGTCGAGCGGCCCGAGCGGATGGCCCTTGGCGTAACGCGCGGCGCTCGCCTTGGCCTCTTGGCGGGCGCGCTCGGCGGTCACCGTGATAAACACCGAGCGGTCCTTCGACGACGCGATCCGATCGAGGAAGTGCTCGGTCACCTCGAGCGGATCGAGCGTTTTGTCGCGCATCGCGCGGCCCAATTGGGCGGCGGTAAGGGAACTGATATCCATGACTGGCGGTTATGCCCTGTTGATCTGGCGACGACAAGCGGCGGCGGATAACGACAGCTCTGCGCCGCCCCCCCCTACTCGCCTTGCAGAATGCTGGCGCGGTTGCCTTCGGTATCGACAAACGCAACGTACTGGCCGATCCCGGGGATTGCATGGGGTTCGCCCAAGACCGTGCCGCCCGCTTTGGTGACGGCCGCCATCGCTTGGGCGATATCCGCGACGGCGATGACGACCGAGGGATGCGGCGCGGCCTCGGGCGATTCGGGATAGAAGCCGCCATTAATCACGCCGGGTTCTTTCGGACGCCCGTTCTCGCCGGTCTCCCCTGTCTCGGCCAGGACGTAGTTGTCCATCTCTTCGCCGAGGTTGTGCATCTTCCAGCCGAAGGCTGTGTTGTAGAAAGCCGCGACGCGGTCGCGGTCCTTACAGGGCATCTCAAAATGAACGACGGGATTCATCGTCTTTTTCCTTCCATAGGTTGGCCGGGTGCGGACCACGGCGGTGGTAAACCTATCGGTGGCACCGCCGCCGTCATGCCGCCGCTTCGCGGTCGTCCGCGAGTGCGTTAAACGCAGCGAGCGAGGCTTCGATCGGGCCGCGCGCGAGGTCGCGGACGATGAACACAATGCGCGAGCGCCGGTCGTCGTCGGGCCAACGCTTGAGGTGCACCGGTGGGTGGACCACGTGCTGGACGCCGTGAATCGCCACTGGGGCCGGCATGCCCTTGACGTTGAGCAAGCCCTTGACCCGCAGCACGTTCTCGCCGTGCGCCTGGAGCAGCATCGTCAGCCAGATGCCGAAGGCGGTCCAGTCGATCGGCCGCTCGAAGGTGAGGCAAAACGCGTGGATATGATCGTCGTGCCGGTTGGCGTCGTGGCGGTGATGATCGTGGTCGGCGGCGGCGAAGGCCTCGGCATCGATCCAGTGCGCGACCTCTCTGGACTTGCTCTTAGGGTCGTAGAGATCGTTGGTCAGCAGTTTGGCGGCCGTCAGTTTTTCGCCTGCCAGGAAGATTGGCGCCGCCGGATTGAGGTCGCGCAACCGCGCCCGCAGGGCCGGAACGTCGTCGTCCGAGAGATCGGTCTTGGTCAGCACGATGCGGTCGGCCACGGCGGCCTGCTTCACCGATTCAGGCTGGCGATTCATCTGGGCAAGACCGTTCACCGCATCGATCGTGGTGATAATGTTGCCCAGCCGGAAGTGATAGCGGATCACCGGATCGGCCATCAGCGTGTAGATGATCGGCGCCGGGTCGGCGAGGCCGGTCGTTTCCACGACCAGCCGGCGGAAGGCGAATTCTCCGGCCGCGCGCCGTTCCCACAGATCGCGCATCGAGGTCGCGAGGTCGTCGCGGATCGTGCAGCATAGGCAGCCCGACTGCAGCATGACGATGTTTTCGTCGACCTGTTCCAGCAAGTGATGGTCGAGACCGATTTCGCCGAACTCGTTAATCAGCACCGCCGTGTCGGCCATGTCGGGCGACTCCAGCAGGTGTTTGAGCAAGGTCGTCTTGCCCGAGCCGAGAAATCCGGTGATGACGTTGACGGGCAGATAGCCGGCGTAGCGCGACACTAGCGGCCCAACGCGTCGACGATTTTCGGATCGAGCGGATCGCAGGGCCGCTTGATCATCTTTTCGGCCGTCGGCCAAAGGGCGGCGAAGTGGTCGATCACTTCACTCGCACCGGTTCGGTTCGAAACGACGAACGCCGCCCCCTGCCAGTCCGCCATCTTCAGCCCGTAGTGCTTGAGGATGCGGTTGGTCAACGCGACCTGATGGGCGCGCTCGCGCCGCCGGGTCTCGGCGCCCTCGCGCTTCTTCAGCACGTCGTCGGAATCAGTCCAGTGCTCGCCCGCCCCGAGAATGCCGCAAAGACCGCACATCGCCTTAGCGCCAACGACCGATCTCCTCCCCCTCAACGAGGGGGAGGATGAAGGAGGGGGTTGGTGGCACCGGCACCCTAGATGCGGCGCCCCCCTCCCCGGCCGCGACGCGGCCGGACCTCCCCCTGCGTACAGGGGGAGGGATCGACTCTGTGCGCTTCGGGATCGAGGGATCCAAGCGGCGCGCGCCACGCCATCCCTCCCCCTCATTGAGGGGGAGGATAAAGGAGGGGATTTGGGGCACCGGAACGCCGCCTACTTCTTCTTGCCGCCTTTACGCGGACTGCGCTTGAGGAAGTCTTTGGCGATTTCCTCGAAGGTGCAGAAACGCACGCCCGGATGATTGGCGATGTGGTCGTGCAAGCGCTCGTGCATCATCAGCACCTGCGGGCGGCCGGAGACGTCGGGGTGGATCGTCATGGTGAACACCGCATAGTCGTATTCGCGGTAGACCCAGTCGAACTGATCGCGCCACATCTGTTCGATATCGCGCGGGTTGACGAAGCCATGGCTATTGGGCGCCTTCTTGATGAACATCATCGGCGGCAGATCGTCGGTGTACCAACTCGCTGGAATCTCGACGAGATCGGTTTCCTTGCCGCGCTTGAGCGGTTTCATCCAATCGTTAGGGTGCTTCGAATAGTCGATCGGCGTCCACGAATCGCCGACCCGAACGTAGTAGGGAATGAAGTCGTGATGCATCAGCGAGTGGTCGTAGAGGATTCCGCGCTCAAGCAGCAGTTCATTGGTGACATTGGAGAATTCCCACCACGGCGCGACATAGCCGCGCGGCTTTTTGCCGGTGAGCTTTTTGATCAGGTCGATACATTTGTCGAGGACGATGGTTTCCTGTTCGCGTGTCATAGCGATCGGATTTTCGTGGCTATAGCCGTGCACGCCGATCTCGTGGCCGCGCAAATGCACGTCCTTCATTTCCTTGGGAAACGTCTCGATCGAGTGACCGGGGATAAACCACGTCGTCTTGATGCCCCAGCGGTCGAACAGGTCCAGCAGACGCGGGCTTCCGACCTCACCTGAAAACATGCCACGGGAAATATCGTCGGGCGAATCCTCACCGCCGTACGACCCCAACCACCCGGCCACCGCATCGACATCGACACCGTAAGCCACCAGAATTTCCTTCGCCATGCAGGCCTCCTCCCAAGTTTCGTTTCGCGCTCTGCGCTGCGCCGAGATTAGCACGAACGACCGAGGCGTCATCGTCCCGCCAGCAATCGATTTAACGCCCGGTTCATAGCGCAGTCATCCTGGAGTCACCGGACAGGCCTAAACATCCGGCCATTCAACCGCTGCCACCTGAGGAGTAGGGACGATGACGATCCGGCCAAGCCGCCGCCGCTTTCTCAAACAATCGCTCGCGACCGGGGGCGTTCTCGCCGCCGCCAGCGGTACTGGGCTAGGGTTCTTGACGGGCGCGCCTGCCCTCGCCGCTGCTGCAGCCGGCCGGCCTCTGATGCCGAGCGGCCTTCAGACCGGCGACATCAGCGCCGACCGGGCGATGATTTGGAGCCGAGCCGACCGCGCCGCGCGCCTTATCGTCGATTGGTCGACGACGGAATCCTTCGCCGACGCCCGGCGTGTGGTCGGGCCCGCCGCCCTCGCCAGCAACGATTTCTGCGCCAAGATCGACCTGGCAGGTTTGCCGCAAGGTCAGCGGATATTCTACCGCGCCCAGTTCCAGAATCTCGACGACGTGAACGTCCTGAGCGAACCCTTGATCGGTCGCTTCAACACACCACCCGCCGGTTTTCAAGACGTCTCGTTCGTATGGTCGGGCGACACCGCCGGTCAGGGTTGGGGCATCAACACCGAGTGGGGCGGCATGAAAATCTATGAAGCGATGCGCCGCGTCCAACCGGATTTCTTCATCCATTCGGGCGACACCATTTATGCGGACGGACCGATCGCGGCCGAAGCAAAAATGCCGAACGGACAGATGTGGAAGAACGTCGTTATCGAGGAGAAGTTGAAAGTCGCAGAGACGCTCAACGAGTTCCGCGCCAACTACCGCTACAATTTGATGGATGAGAACCTCCGCCGCTTCAACGCCGAAGTGCCTATGCTTGCCCAGTGGGACGACCATGAGACGGTCAACAACTGGTACCCAACCGAGGTGCTCGCGAACGACGACCGCTATTCCGTCAAGAGTGCGGCGCTGCTGGCGGCGCGCGCCAACCGCGCGTTCATGGAATACATGCCGCTGCGCCAGCACCCGCGCGATCCAGAACGGGTCTACCGCAAGATCTCCTACGGGCCGTTGCTCGATGTATTTTTCTTGGACATGCGCACCTACCGGGCTGCAATCGGTGCCAACAACCAGAGCGAACGCAGCGCCGCGACGGAATTTCTTGGCCATGAACAGATCCGCTGGTTGAAGCAGGAACTGTTCACGTCCAATGCCGTGTGGAAGGTCATCGCGTCGGACATGCCCATCGGGCTCGTCGTCTACGACAACTTCCAGACCAAGGATACTTTCGAGAACGGGGCAAACGGGAACGGCCCGGTACGCGGTCGCGAGTTCGATATTGCCGATGTCCTCAGCTTCATCAAGACGGCCGACATCCAGAACGTCGTTTGGTTGACGGCGGACGTGCATTACACCGCAGCGCACTTCTACGATCCCAACCAAGCGCAGTTTCAGGAATTCAAACCGTTCTGGGAGTTCGTATCCGGTCCGCTCAACGCCGGCACCTTCGGACCCAACGATCTCGACAATACGTTCGGACCGCAGGTGATGTATGTGAAGGCACCGCCGGCCGGACAGTTCAACCTGCCGCCCTCCGACGGGATGCAGTTCTTCGGTCAGGTCCGCATTGACGCCCGCAGCCGGATCATGACCGTCGACCTCAAGGATCTCGACGGCGCGACTCTCTACACCAAAGAACTGAACCCCGAAGCCGCCTAAACCCCGCGGCATTACCTCCCTGTTCGGGTTACCTTGCGCCGTGCGGCTCGCCGCACGGCGTCTTCTTTTTTTTTTTGCCGGGCGGGCAGCGCCGCCAAAGGTATCGCGCCGGCGCCATCCGTCCCTTAGATTATGCGGCCAACGACAATGCGCCGATCCGGGGAGGATGCACATGATCATCGACTACCGCGCCTATACGCTGAAGACGGGCACCGTGCCGCTGTTTCTCAAACTCTTCGACGAAGAGGGCCGAGACGTGCAAAAACGCATCCTCGGCAATTTCATCGGTATGTTCCGTCAGGAAATCGGCAACCCGAACCAAATCATCCACATGTGGGGCTACGCCAACCTTGAGGAGCGCCAGCGCCGCCGCGCCGCATGCGCCGCCGACCCCACGTTCCTGGCCTATGTCAAAAAAGCGCGCGAATACATCGTCGAGCAGGACGTGCGCATTCTCGTGCCCGAAGCCGGCACGCCGGACCTCAGCAAGCTTTAGGTTAGTCTTTCCACCGGACGCAGCGCGGCCAAGACCGCGCGCGCCGCAACCCAAGGAACCGATCATGAAACTCGTCTTCACGCCCAACCCCGACTACATCCATAAGGTTCTCGTCACCGCGCACGAAGCGGGCGTCCTCGACAAACTCCACATGGAACGCCAGGTACCGTTCGACGAAGACACCGAAATTTGGAAGTACAACCCCTTGGGCAAAGTGCCATCCTTCGTGAAGGACGACGGCAAGCCGTTGTTCGGCGGCCTGTTGATTTGCGAATACCTCGATTCGTTCAACACGACCGCACCGCTGTTTCCCAAGGATGCCACCCAATGGGACGTGCGCCGCCAAATGGTCACCTCCGACGGCGTGTTCGACGCCACCACCCTGGTTCGGGTCGAAAGCTGGCGCGACAAGGCGGTGTGGAACAAGGATTACATGCTGCGCGAACGGCGCAAGATCATGCTGGCGCTCAAGCTGCTCAACGAAGACGCCAAGGAATGGCTGAAGAACCCGAAGGTCTTCCACATCGCCCACGTCACCTCGGCGGGCAGCCTGTCCTACCTCAGCTTGCGCAACCCGATTACCGACTGCAAGCTGGTCGACGGCGACGGCGATTGGGACTGGAAGAAAGAATTTCCGGTGCTGGGCGAATGGTACGACGGCATTCTAAGCCGCCCGTCGCTCAAGTTCCGCCTGACCAAGGAAGACATCGCCGCCTATCCGAAGGCGTAGCGCGGGCGCAGACGCGGCGGCGAGGCCAGCATCGCGGTCCCTTTCGGGCGGCCGCGGCCTAAGCGCGTCGGATGGACCCTTCTAGGGCGCGTCCCCGAGATGCGCGCCGTCTTGGGGGACATAGGTGTCGCGCACATCCGGTGGCCGCATTTCCACGAGCCCGCGATAGGTTGCCGACAGCACTGCCGCGACAACGGCGGCGCCCGCGAATAAAGCGACACTGGAAATGAAGGCCGGCACCCAAGCCAGGGCGATTGAATCGGAAAACGCGTCAGGCGCGCCGGCGAACGACACCGGCACGAATTTGCTGAA
The DNA here is from genome assembly GCA_040216735.1 of Alphaproteobacteria bacterium. Lineage (NCBI taxonomy): Bacteria > Pseudomonadati > Pseudomonadota > Alphaproteobacteria > Alphaproteobacteria bacterium. The sequence continues at coordinate 73,696 of JAVJOO010000002.1, forward strand.
GAACTGCGACACGGCGTACATGGACGCGAAGAGTATGACAACGCGTACTTTCGCCTGCCCGGTGAACACCCATGCATCGCCCAACGCCAAGGGCCGGCCCACCGCCGTCGACGGCAACACCATCGACAGCCGCGACCACACGATAAGGATACCCAAGCTGCCGCCGACACTGATGACCAGCACGCCGAAGGTTCCGGTGACTGAACCGAAAACCAAACTGACGATCGACAGACCGACGAACATCCCGACGATCAACAGGACAAGCTTCATCACTCCCTTAGAAAAGCGGGTCTGCTCTTTGGTCCACACGATTGCGCGCCAGGGCGAGCCACTGGACTGAGGGTGCAAGAAGAGCCGATGCAAATACGACGCGAAGCCGACCCACAGCGCGAACCAGACCAACGCCAATACTAGGTCCGCGACTAAGGAGAGCAGAGTTTGGGCGTCAGCGGATAACCGCAAAAGTGCCGCAACGAAGCCGTACGACACGAGCGTCATCACCACCACCGGCCCGATCATCGCCGACAAAATCGGCACCGCGTCACGGAACAGCGCGCCGAGCGCCTGCGCCCATACCTTGCGCATCGACAACCGACCATTGCGCAACACGGTGCGCGCCGGTTCGGCGGTGGCGGGCGCCGTCGCCGGCCCGGGGGGCTGTTCGGTCATCCCCGGTATTATGCTTGGATCAGGGATCGTTTCACGCGAAAACCCCGCCTCTACGCCAAGTCTTTCGTCCAGCCGCCGTCCACAATGATCGAGCGCCCGGTCATGTAGCTGGCGAGGTCGCTCGCCATGAAGATCACCGGGCGCGCCATCTCGATCGCGGCGGCGACGCGGCGCATCGGGATCTCCTTCATGAATTCCTTTTCGAACGCCCGGGGCGTGAAGCCCGTGCCGCGCGACAGGTTGGTCATCAGCTTGTCCCAATGCTCGGTCTGGGTCGGGCCGGGTTGCAGCGCGTTGATGTAGATACCGTATTTCATGATTTCTTCGGACAGGCCCTTGGTGAAGGACAGCAGCGCCGCATTGGTGGTGGAGCCCGGCAATAGGCGCGGGTGGGGTTGGCGCCCGGTATTGCCGGCGACGTTGACGATGCGCCCGTATTTTTGCCTGCGCATCGCCGGCAGCACCGCGCGCACCATGCGCACGGCACCCAGGAACTTGAGCTGCAGCGCGGCATCCCAGGTATCGTCGGTGACTTCCCAAAACAGCCCGCCCTGGGACGAACCGGCAGAGTTGATCAGAATGTCGATCCGCCCGAATGCGCCCAGCACTTCCTTGGCAACGTGATCGGCACTGCCGCGCGCGCCCATATCGGCCGCAATGAACCCGACTTCGGTGCGGTAGCGTTTGGACAACCGCTTGGCCAACGCGTCGAGATAGCGCGGGGTGCGCGCCACCAACACGACCTTGGCGCCCTCCGCCGCGAGAATTTCGGCGCAGGCCGCCCCGATCCCCTTGGAGGCACCGGTGACGATCGCGATTTTGTTCTTAAACCCTAGATTCATTGCTTGTCCTCCCCTGCGCGGCCTGCCCTTGCGCGCGCCGCCTATCCTGCCGGATGATGCGGCATGACACTGACCATGACCAAACTGCACGACCATGTCGGCACCGAAATCGCTGGCGTCGACCTGTCGCAACCTTTGGACGACGCCACCTTCGCCGTCCTTGAGCAAGCGTTCTACCAGAATTCTGTGCTGGTGTTTCGCGGCCAGAACTTGGCACCGGAAGCACATATCGCTTTCTCGCGCCGCTTCGGGCCGTTGGAGGTCCATATCCTCGACCAGTACCAGCTCGCGGGCCATCCCGAGATTCTGCTGTTGTCCAACCGCACCGACGATGCCGGCAACCCGATCGGCCTGGTCGAGGCCGGGCGCTATTGGCACACCGACGTCTCGTTTACCGCGGCCCCCAGCATGGGCTCGTTTCTGTATGCGGTGGAAATCCCGCCCGAGGGCGGCGACACGCTGTTCGCGAGCCAGTTCGCCGCCTACGATGCCCTGCCGGGCGAATGGAAAACGCGGCTGGGTAAACTCAGCGCCCTGCACGGGCTCAACAAGACCACCGCGCCCAAATTCACCGACGAGCAACTGGCCCGCGTCACCGGCGTCGAACACCCCCTAGTCCGCACCCATCCAAAGACCGGCCGCAAGGCGCTCTATGCGGGGGTATTCGTGCTCAAGGTCCTCGGTGTAAGCGACGCGGAATCGGACGCGATTCTCGACTTCCTCCGGGCGCATTGGGCAAAAGATGCTTTTATCTATCGCCACCGCTGGCAGGTCGGCGATCTCGTGATGTGGGACAACCGAAGCATCTTGCATCACGCCACACCATTCGACGCGCGCCACATCCGCCACATGCACCGCACCACGGTCGAAGGCGAAAAGCCGGTTTAGACGCGTCGGGTAACCGACGCCCGCGCCGGGCAAAAACAACAAACCCCGCGAATCGCTTTTCAGGGAGCTTCAAACGTGAGTCAGGTATGGGTAATTTTCGTCACGGTGTTCCTCGCCGAGCTTGGCGATAAGACGCAGCTTGCGACCGTCCTGTTCGCCGCCGAACGCGACACCAGGCCCCTGTTGGTCTTCGTCGCGGCCGCCGGCGCACTGGTCGCGTCGACCGCCCTTGCCGTCGTTCTCGGGACGACGGTCGAGCGCTATTTGACGATGATCCCACTCAAACTGATCGCGGGCGTCGGCTTTGTAACGATCGGGCTATGGACAATCTGGGGACACTTCAACCCGTAGGGAGTTTGCCATGACGGATACCAGCGGCCTGACCATTCTCGGCGGCAAGACCGAGACACCCGCTACGCCCGACGACGCGATCATCGAGCGCGTGCCAAACGGCAGCCGCGAGACACCCTATGTCGTGCGTTTCACCTGCCCCGAATTCACCAGCCTTTGCCCGATGACCGGCCAGCCCGACTTCGCCCACCTCGTGATCGACTACGTCCCTGACGAATGGCTCATTGAGAGCAAGGCGCTCAAACTTTATTTGGGCGCGTTCCGCAACCACGGGGCATTTCACGAAGACTGTATCGCCGGCATCGCTCAACGGCTGGTGACAGAGGTCGCACCGCAGTGGCTGCGGATTGGCGGCTATTTCTTTCCGCGCGGCGGCATCCCGATCGATGTCTTCTGGCAAACCGGCGCGCCGCCTGATGGCGTGTGGCTGCCCGACCAAGGCGTGGCCCCCTACCGCGGGCGCGGCTAGACTTTTTTCGGCCCAAGCAGCCCCGGGGGATTTTACCTGCCGGCGCGAACGGGCGCGCGGGCGATATTTTTCTTTTGCCGGATTGACGCGCGGCGGGCCCGTACCTACTCACGCATGACGATGCGCTGGAAGCCGCCGCGCGGGCCGGAATCGCGCGTAACCGGTCGCGCCGCCGACGTCCGCAGAGCCTTGACGCGGCACCTTGCCCCTACTTCCGCCCATGACCGTCAATCCCTAGATTTCCGCCCGCACGCACACGCGAAGCGCCACTGTCGGCGCCGCCTGCGATGCTTTTATGGAGAGAAGAAATGAAGACCCTCGGTTTGCTGGCCGCCCTCGCGGTCGGTGCATCGCTGTTTGCCATGTCGCCCGCTAACGCGGCGACCTGCAAAGACGACCTTGCCTTCGTGCAGAAGGAATTGGCGAACGTGACCGACGCGACCAAAGTCGACGCCGCCAAGAAGCTTTGGGGCGAGGCCGACAAGGCGATGAAGGCCGGCGACGAAGCCGCCTGCGTCGAAAAGATCAACGCCGCGATGGCCGGCGCAGGGATCAAACGGGCCCACTAAGCCACGTTTAGCCGGAAGCAGCGGCGCCCGAACCGTGCCGCCGCGTCCGGAATCGCGTCCGGGGGTACCCTTCCGGCCCGACCGAACCCCCGGACGCGACGATCCGATTTTACCGATTTTGGAGTTCCGTCGATGACATCCCTGTTTAAGCGCCATGCCGAAGCCGCCCTAGTGACCCTCCTTGCCCTTTCGACCTTGGGGCCCGCCATTGTCGTGGTCGGCGTGATAGCCGCATTCGGCGGCGAAGCCGCGGGTGAAACGCTTGGTCTGTTACCGGGCGGCTGGCTCGACACCCATTTAGCTACGCTCCTTGCGGCGGGCGCGGTGGTGGCGTTTCCCGTGGTCGTCGTTGGCGCGATTTGGTGGTACCGGCGCAGCCTGCGCGCAGTGACCCTCTACACCGGACTACAAGCGTCCTAGGCCGCCGCGTCTTTGAGCTGGGCCGCGGCCGACGCGTAACCGCCGCCGCCGCCGTCGAGGAAGTGCAGGTGCGAATCGGCGGTGATCGAGGGCACGATGCACGTCATCATCGCCTCCTTTTGGCGGTGCAGGCCGTAGGTCAAGACCCCCTTGGCTTGGGCCGCGCCAAGAAGTTCCTCGATCTCGCGGGCAACCGCCGCGCCACAATCGACCGTGAGGTAGAGCCCGTCGTCGTACTTCTGGAAGTCGGTGTTGGCCGACACCATGCGGCGATAGTGCGCCGAATCGAATGGCCCCAGCTTTAACCGCAGCCGGAACATCGCCGACAACACCAGGGTCTGGAAAATCGCCCGCAGGCGGCGCGCCGCCCGGGGCGCCTTGCTGCCCACCAAGCGACCCATCAGTTCGGCGCTGCCGAGCGGCCAGCCCAGATCGGGACCGCGCGACGGCATCGGGTTGTATTGCTTTTCCTTGTTCAGGATCTTCAAGAGATCGGCCGTCGCGGCGGCGTAGGCCGGACCGGGGACCGCCTCGTTGGGCCGCACGATGATCGACAGGATCGCGCCGTTACGTGCGCGCACCGGACCCCATTGGCACGACAGCCCGGTCAGGTCGGGCCGCGCGTCGGGCGCGGCGGGTTCCAAGCCGATGCGGCCGGCCTTGAGTTCGGTCTCGGCCCACCTGATCCCGCCGCCCGAGAACATCGCGTAGTCGAGCGCCGATGAGGCGCTGTAGCGCGCGACCTGGACATCGACCCCGGCCTTGCGAATATCCGCGACCGGGATCAACGCGACCCGCAGGTCGAGATGCAAGTCGTCGCGCACCCAGGCGGCGGTGCGCGTCAATGCGTCCCGCGCCGCCGACGCGTCGCTTGCGGGAACGGCAAACTGTGCCCCGTCGCCGCCGAAGGCAAAGGGGAACCCTTGATGACCCAGCGCGTTAATGACCGCGCTGATCGCCGCCGCACCGGCCAAGTTCACCGCCTTGTAGCGCCCGGCGGCAATCGCCGCCGTCGATTCGACGACGTCGGTGACCCCGACCCACCAATCCTCGGGCAGCGCCCGGTAGGCGCTTTGGTCGAGAACCCGGCCGAAGTCGGCGACCGGCGTAATGTCTTCATAGAAAGTCGAACTCAAGGAACCCACGCGTGCGGCGCCGGCAGGCGGCGCTTCATTGCACCGGACCGCGGAACCCGCCGGGTACATGCGGTCTCATGGACGCGCGGACAAGGGGTATCCGCGGATTTGTGACCATGGATGGCCGCGCCCCCGCGACGCTGGGGCTGCGCTACCGCTTGACCAAATCGGCGGCGGCCTCACCCGCGAGGCGGCCCAAGTTGGTCGCCGACATCAGCCCCGAACCCGACAGGTAGCCCCAATCGGCCGGGCCGGAGAAGCCGCGCGCAGCGCCGCCGCCGGCGAAAAGATTCGGGAACGGTGTGCCGTCCTCCTTGAGAACCCGCGCCTCTTTGTTCACTTCGAGGCCGCCTTGGGTGTGGAACAACGCACCTTGGATTTTGGCAATGTAGTAGGGCGGCGCGAGCGGCGGCTTCTTGGCGAAGTTGCGGCCGAACGGATCGGTGCGCTTGCCCTGGCACATCTCCGCGTTCTCTTTCATCGTTTGCTGCAACGCGGCCTCGCCGCAGCCGACCGTCTTGGCAAGCTCGGCCACGGTGTCGCACTTTTTGATGGCGTCCGCCTTCATCGCTTCTTGGTGGCTGTGCATCTGAATGGCGACGTCCTGGCAGCGCTGGTCCCAGATCGTCCAGGCGACGTGGCCGGGCTGGCGCACGACATTGAGTGCCTGTTCGGAATAACCGTGGTTCTCGTCTGAAAACCGCACGCCGTCCTTGTTCACCTGGAATCCGCCTTCGGTGATCGAGGGCCAGCCCAAATGAATATTGTGCGGGGTGATGACCGCGCCGTGCCCCTGGAACGACGCCATGTCCTTGATCGACGCCTTGAGTTGTTCGCCCCACAAGACTGCGTCGCCCTGGTTGCCGTCGTGGCCGTGGTAGTGGGCGTCGACAATCTCGGGGATGTACTTTTTTAGGAGCTCTTTGTTCCCGCCATAGCCGTTGGAGGCCAAGATCAGCGCCTCGCACCCGACATCTTCGTGCTTGCCGTCGGGTCGGGTGATGCGCACACCGCGAATCCGCCCATCGGCGTCGGCGAACAGATCGGTGACGTGGGCCGAGGTCGCGATATCGATGCCTTCGCCCGCGACGGCTTGAAGAAACACGGTCAGCAGTTCCGCACCAAACCGGCTGGGAGACGCATGCATATGCGGAACCGTGTGGCCGGGATAGGTGAAGTCGGAAATACAAGACAGCGGCAACTTGTAGCGATCGACCAACCAGTCGACCGTCTTGGCCGATTCGTTGGCGACGTGGCGCGCGAGATCCTTGTCGCACTGGTCCTGCGCCTTGGCCAGGATGTCCTTGTAAAGAATGTCCGCCGAATCGACGATCCCGGCGGCCTTTTGCAACTTTGTCCCGCCAGCCGGAATCTGCCCGCCCGATAGCGACGTGTTGCCACGCGGCGTGTCGTCGCGTTCCAGGATCATCACCTCGACGCCCTTTTCGTGCGCCGCCAATGCGGCGGTACAACCACACGCGCCCGCACCGATCACCAAAACCGGCACCGTGACGTCGAATTTCTTGCCCTCAGCCGAAATGACACTGCCCATGACGATCCTCCCCTGGCACTGTATGGCGTCAATTGACACGATTCCCCGCGGGGGCTAATCGGTCAACAACGATATTGCCGGGTAGGGAGAGGGAGAAACCGATGGCGCGCAAGAAAAAAAGAGTCCTGGTGCTGGTACCGTTTCCAATGGCGGGCGAACATTTGGCGATGCGCGAGGCGCAGAGCAAACAGATCGACCTCGGGCCGGACCTCGAATTTCACTACAAGCCGGTCAAATGGGCCGGGACCAACTTCGTCGGTCCCTACGACTATGTCGTCGGCGATTTCACCATTCTCGAAGCGGGCCTGCAGGCCCAGGACGACGGCTTCGACGCGGTTTGCATCGACACGATGAGCGATTCGGGCGTCGCGGCGCTACGCGCGGTGCTCGACATTCCGGTCATCGGCCCGGGCCGCACCACGATCCTCACCGCGATGATGCTGGGCGACAAGTTCGGCATGCTGGTGATGTGGGAGCGCTGGCTCGGCCTCTATAAAAAAGTCATGGACGAGCTTGGCGTTTGGCACAAATACGCCGGCTACCAATCGATCGGCATGGCGCCGGACCGTTTCAGCTTGCTGGGCGGCGAAGAACGCGTGGTCTTCCCGAAACTGCTCAAGGCCGGCAAAAAACTCGTTGAAGAGAATGGCGCGGACGTGATCATTCTGGGCTCGACGTCGATGCATCAGGCCCGCGATTTCCTGGCCGAGAAACTTCCTGTCCCGGTGATCAGCCCGGGCCCGACGTCCTATGCCGCGGCCCTGATGATGATCAACCTGCGTCTTGCACAAAGCCGCAAGTCCTACCCGGCGCCTGTCGGGCGCAGCGACGACTATTTGCACGCCATGCTCGACGCCGCGGTCGATGCGGCCAAGAAGGGGCCGAAGATCGTCGGCGCCGAGGGCCTCAAGAAAAAGGGCGGGAAAAAGACCGGCGCGGCCAAGAAGCCTGTGGCCAAGCGCGCCGCGAAAAAACCCACCCGGCGGAAATAGGGAGCCCAGACCATGGCCAAAGCACTCGTACTCGTTCCCTTCGCGATGGACGAAGAGGGCGTCAACAACCGCCGACAGCAGCTCACCACGGTTCAGCTCGGCCCGAACATCGAGTTCGATTTCAAGCCGGTCACGGCCGGCCCCGAGTTGTACATGAGCCCGCACGACTTCGTGCTGATGGACCTGGCGATCTTCGAAGCCGGCATGTCCGCCCAGGACGACGGCTACGACGCCGTCTGCATCGACACCATGAGCGATTCTGGTTTAGACGCCCTGCGGTCCTATCTCGACATCCCGGTGGTCTCGCCGGGCAAGCTGTCGATGACCTTCGCGATGACGCTGGGAACCAAGTTCGGCATGTTGGCGCAGTGGGAACCGGCCTTGATTCGCACACAAAAGTTCGTGAAGGCACTGGGTCTCGAGTCCTTTTGCGCCGCGATCGAAAGCTACGATTCACCGCCGGACTACAAGAATCTGCTGTCGGGCAAGGAAGACAAGACCCTGCCCAAGATGAAGGCGGCCTGCGAACGCGCCATCGAAAAGGGCGCCGACGTGATCTGCCTCGGCTCAACCACCATGTATCAGGCCGCCGAGTATCTAAACCGCGAGTTGCCGGTGCCGGTAATCAACCCGGGTCCGTTGACCTACAAAACGGTGGAAACCCTGCTCGCAATGGGCATCAGCCATAGCCGCCGGCCCTATCCCAAACCGCTCAAGCCGCACCCGCAGATGATCCATGCGATGTTCAAAGCGGGCGCGGCCAACGCTGGCAAATAGGCCCGCCCCCTGGCCGGGGGGACCCACTTTCTGGTAATGTTATCGTCACGTCTCTCCTGAGAGGTGCCAGGGCGGGCTTAAACCCCGTTTCGAAGACCACCAACAAGAAGCACACGAACGGTCGAATGCGAACGACTGGAGAGCGGTGTGCCCGAACAACCCAGATAAGGTAGAAACCCATGAGCAAAAAAACCAACGGTGCCGGCGTCAATCGCCGCACAGTTCTCAAGACCACGGCGGCGGCCGGTGCCGGTGCGGCGATCCTCGGATTTCCCGCGCTGACCCGTTCGGCCCAAGCCAAGAAGTATCTGAAGCCGATCGTGGCCGGCCTGAACGCCAAAGAGGGCGATCCAACCGACATTTCGATCCGGATGATTCCGCAGATCCTGAAAGAGAAATACGACGTCGAGATGGAAATTCAGATCCATCCCTCGTCCACGCTCGGCACCGACCTGTCGCAGATCGACGCGGTGATGACCGGCTTTATCGACATCACCTCGAATACGTCGTCGCAGTTCACGGCCTACTCGCCGGAATTCTCGTACGTCGATTTGCCCTACATCATTCGCGATTGGGACATGGCGCTGCGCTTCTTCAAATCCGACCTGTGGTCGGGCACCGCCGCCAACTACGAAAAGAACGTCCCGGTCAAAGTCCTCCCGCCGGTGGGCGCCGGTGGCTACCGCCTGTTGTGGAACAACAAGCGCCCCCTGCCCGATCCCGCGGCAGCGGCCGGCCTGAAGTTCCGCAGCTCGAACTCCGAGCTCGAAACCGCGCTCATTCGCAACTGGGGCGGCAACCCGACCCCGATTTCGTGGGTGGAAACCTACACGGCGTTGCAGCAGGGCGTGGTCGACGGCTTCCACGTGCAGCCGATTTGGACGTATCTGTTCAAGATGCACGAAGTGCTCAAGTACGCCACCGAAGTGGACTCGCTCTATGCGATCCAGTTCCAGGTGATGAACGCGAACACGTTCAAGTCGATGCCGGAAGACATCCAGAAGCCCTTCCTGCTCGCCGCCCAAGAAGCCGCGGATATCGCAAACGCCAAGGACCGTGGTCTCGAAGACTTCTACAAGGGCAAGCTGCGTGAGGCCAAAATGGAGATCTACACCCCGAGTGCCGCCGAGAAGGCCAAGTGGGTTGCCGGTGGCCAGAAGGTTTGGGAAACCGCCAAGGGGATTTCCAAATCCGATCTCGACGCCATGACCGCGTTGCAGGGTTCCTCCTAACCGACCCGACGACGTCAACTAGACACGAAACCCTCGGGGCGTTTATCCGCCCCGGGGGTTTCTGCTATCTGGACCAAAAAAATGAAATTGGTGGGGCGAGCAGCAGACTGGTTGGATCGCGCCGCGATGGCGACGGGCATGCTCCTCGTCACCGCAATTGCCTGCATCATGCTGGCTCAGGTCTTCTTCCGTTATGTCCTCAACTCGTCTCTACAGTGGTCGGAAGAAGTCAGCGTTAGCGTCATGGTGTGGGTCGTGTTTCTCGGAAGCTCTGCCCTCGTGCGCGGGTGGCAGCACATTTCCGTAACGGCCTTCGTCAAAATGCTGTCGTTTCGGCCGCAGGGCATCGCTTACATCGTCGCGAAGATTCTATCGTTGGTCTTCCTGACCGCGATGACCTACTACGCCTTTGTCGTTTTCTTCGGCCCCATTCATGCAACGTCGTCCAGCGTTGGGATTTCTGCGCGCTGGACCAAGCTGTCGCTTGCAGTCGGCGGCGCGTTGATGATGATCGCCATCGTCGGCGAGATCTATCGAGACATTGCCGCCTACCGCCGTAAAGACCGCCAGTATTTCGAAAAATTGGGTGAAGGCGGGTCTCTCTAACATCGGCGCGTGGGAGCGCGTCGTAAAATGGAAATCGTCGGACCTTTTCTGCTGGCGCCGCTGTTCATCCTGTTAATCGCAGGCGTGCCTATAGCGTTTAGCCTTGGGCTTTCATCCGCCTTCTTCCTCGCCCTGACCGCTGTCCCGGGCCTAGACCTCGTACCGCGACCGATACCGTTATTGGCCTTGGCTTCCGAGATGTTTACGGGCGTCAACCAGTTCGCGCTGCTGGCACTGCCGATGTTCATTCTCAGCGGCGAGCTGATGCACCGGTTCAACATCATCGAAAGCCTGATCGGCTTTTCCCGACTTCTCATCGGCTGGACCCGGGGAGGCCTTGGCCACGTCACAATCCTGGCTTGCGCCATGTTCGCGTTTATTTCGGGCTCGGCGCTGGCCACAGCGGCCTCGATCGGCCCGACCATGATCCCAGCTATGGTTCGCGAACGTTATCCGAGCGCATTCGCCGCATCTCTTTGCGCGGCAGCGGCGATGCTCGGACCGATCATTCCGCCCAGTACGCCCATGATCATCGTCGGCAGCCAGTTGGGCATCTCCATCGGCGGTATGTTCGTGGGCGGAATCGTGCCGGGGATATTGCTCGCGGCGGTGCTTATGGGACTGAACGCCTACGCCAGCCGAAGGGGCGCCTACGGCGAGATACACCGGTTCGAAGGCGTCAAACCGGTCCTCCGCGGATCGCTGCGCACCCTACCCGCGCTGACGGTACCCATGCTCCTGCTCAGTGGCATCGTCTTTGGCGTGTTTACGCCGACCGAGGCCGGTGCCGTTACCGTTTTCTATGCTCTGCTCCTCGGAGCAATCTACTTTCGCACGATCACCTTCGCGAAGGTTGCCGAGTCGCTTCGTGCAACGACTCGGGTGACGGCGTCGGTGTTGTTGATCGTAGCAACGGCGCTGGTTTTCAACCGTATCATGACCTTCTTTCGGGTACCCGAGGCCTTGCTCAACACCCTCCTCGAGGTAACCTCCGATCCTATTTTTTTGACCCTGCTTATCGTTGCCTTTCTGCTGGTCGTAGGAACCTTCATGGATGAGCTGTCCAACATGCTCATCCTCGGACCGCTTCTGATGCCTATTTGCACATCCGCGGAAGGGATCGGTATGCACCCAATCCAATATGGGTTGTTCCTAATGACCGCGATCTTGCTGGGCCTTTTGACCCCGCCCTTGAGCCTCCTGCTCAACGTCGTTGCGCCAATAGGGCGGGTTTCAATTGAACGCGTGTCGCTTGCCGTTCTACCGTTCTTTTTCGCGGAGGTCGGTGTACTCCTTGTTATGGCGTTTGTACCCGCCGTAACGATGACCCTTCCGCGCCTCTTTGGTTTTGCCTGAGACTGGGTTCGCGGCTCACTGAGGAATGGGCGCAAGCGCAGCGCCCGCGTCGCGGCGTTCGGCTAACCCAAGAGTCCAATCCTACTTCACGCCCTGCATCACGAAGAAGACCTCACACCCGACGCGGGCGCCTTGGGGGTGGGCGTCGGTGTCGGCGGGCTTGGGGCCTAACGTGGTCTTATCGGTTTCCTGATGCTCGCTGCGTTCGAGGTAGCCGCTGGCCGCCTCGCGAAAACCGACTTTGCGGGCGAGCGCTGCGGTGTCGGTCGAATTGATCTTGGCCCAGAACGGTTCGGCGTTGTTCAGGGTCTGCCAGTCGTGGATGACCTGGTCGAACAGGGTCATGTCCTTGTAGGGCAAGCCGAGCTCCAGATGAATCATCATCCCGCCCGGCCGCAGCACCCGGTGGCACTCACGGACAATGTTCTCCAGCGCGGACGTCGAGGTTTCGTGGAACAGGAGATGCGACACCACGAGGTCGAAGTGGTTGTCCGGGTAGTCGGTCGCCTCAGCGTTTTGCTGGGAGAAATGAATCCGCCGACCCAACGCCTCGGCGCGCGCATGGCCGTAGCGCAACAACGGTGCCGCGACATCGACCGCGTGCACTTGGGCGTCGGGAAAGAAAACCGGATAGGCCAGCGTCGCCTGGCCGATGGAACAGCCGAGGTCGAGAATACGCAGGGGCCGGAACGCCGGGTAATTGTGCCGAAGGTAGGAGCACACGGTGCGTCCGCGGGCATCGTGAAGCGGCCCTTGGGTACCGCACACGTTGATGAACGTCCCGCGATCAAAAATCGCGCCGGCCCGTAAGTCGTCTTTGGTCACCTCGCTGGCATAGCCGCCGGGCATCGCGTGGATGTCCACAGTCGACATGTACCCGGGGATCGGCAGCGTCGCGTCGAGCCGCAAACTACCGCCCGCGCGTTTTGTACGCTTGGCCGCGCCGACCAGATCCTTCAGTTGCCGCGCGACGCTTTCCTCGACACTGTCCCACATCACCTCCTGGGCAAGTCGCGTGAGCGAACCCCACATTTGATGATAGGGGTCTGCGTCCATCGCCTTGCGCAACTCGCGTCGTGTCTGCGGCCGCCGACCGGACGCACGCACAAACTTGGGAATGACTCGGGTTTCGGCAGCGTCGCGATTGCCCGGCCCAACATCGGTCGAAATGTGTGTCTTGAAGGTGAAGGCAAATTCTTGCCGCGCAAGTTCGTCGTGATTGGTGCGCGGTAGGACGGTGTGTTCGGCCTGGTGCAGCATGGGGTTCTCTCTTCGGGTGCACAGCATAAACCGAGGCCGCCCGGCGACCGCCCGACAAAGATTCGCGTTGAATCAATGACCTAGAGGCTATCGGCGCGATGCTGCGGCGCGGCATCGCGGTTTTTGGTTGTCGCGGGAAGACCCCTGGCCTGTAATTCGTCCTGGGCGGGGGCTGTCCGAGGATGCCCACCGACACCGAAAACAAAATGGGAGGTTTCATGTCTATCAAGATCACGCGGCGCGATGCGCTGAAGACGGGTGCGGCGGCCGCGACGGCGGGTGCGGTCATTACGGGTTTTCCGGCCCTGACCCGGTCGGCCCAGCAGAAGAAATTCCTCAAGCCGATCGTGGCTGGCCTCAACGGCAAGGACGGCGATCCGACATACACGTCGGTGTCGGACGTGCCGAAAATCCTGGCTGAGAAATATGACATCGAAGTCGACTTTCAAATCCATCCGTCCTCGACGCTGGGCACCGATTTGTCCCAGCTCGACGCGGTGCAGACCGGCTTCATCGACATCACCAGCAACGTAACCACGCAGTTCATGGCCTACGACCAGGCCTTTGCGTTTCTCGATCTGCCCTACATCGTTACGGGCTGGGATCAGTATTTGCGCATCGCCAAGTCGCCGGTGTGGCAGCAGCAGGCGGCGCAGTTCGAGAAGAACGTCGCGGTCAAAGTACTCCCGCCCGTGGGTGCAGGCGGTTACCGGATGTTCTGGAACAACGTGCGTCCGGTCAAATCGCCCGCCGATGCAGAGGGCCTAAAGATGCGCTCGGTGACCTCGCCGATCGTGATCGAATTGCTGCGCGCCTGGGGCACCAACCCGACGCCGGTGCCGTGGGTCGAGACCTACACGGCGCTCCAACAGGGCGTCGCCGACGGCTTCCACGTGCAGCCGATCTGGACCTTCAAGTTCAACATGTACGAAGTCTTGAAGTACGCCGCCGAGGTCAATGCGATCTTCGGCATCCAGTTCCAGGTCATGAACATCAACACATGGAACGCCATCCCCGAAAGCATCCAGGGGCCGATGATGTTGGCCTTCCAGGAAGCGGCAGACAAGGCCAACGAAGCGGACCGCGCCGCGGAGAACTTTTACAAAGACGAACTCCGACGCGTTGGGATGGAGATCTACACGCCGACCAAAGCCGAGTTCACCCAGTGGCAAGAAAAGGGGCGTTCGGTTTGGGGCAGTGCCGGCAAAGACATCGATCGGTCGGTGATCGATCAGACCGTCGCACTCAGCTAGACGGCACACCTCTCTCGCACATGGGATCGGCCTGGGGGCCGGTCCCATTTTTTTCGCACACTTTGTTGGTGACCGCGCGGTGCCGGAAGCGGTATCGATTGGGGGCGGTTAGGAAATTCACCAGGGGAATAGAACATGGCACGGCCACACACATGCTTCATCCAGGCGCAGGCGCTGCCTTGGCGCAAGGGGCTCTACGGCGGCGGGCGACCGGATATCCGTAGCAAAGTTCTGAGCATCGACAAGCAGAACGGCGATTCGACCTGCATTTTGCAATACCCCGCGAAGTACCGGCGGCGGATCAAGGAATTCGTGCGCGCGCACGAAGAGTTCCTCGTGCTCGACGGCTCAATCAAGATCAACGGCACCGAGTACGGGAAGCATTCCTATGGCTTCTTCCCCGCCGGTCATGTGCGCCGCGACGTGTCCAGCCGCGATGGCGCCGTCCTGCTGACCACCTTTGCCGCCCAGCCGACCGTCGAGCAGGGTGAGCCGGAGAAGGGCCTCTACGACAAGCGTCTGCTGATCGAACAAATCAATACGCTCGACATCCCGTGGGATCCCGGCCTGGTCGACCCGCAGTTGCAAGCGGGTGTCGCCATCAAGGCGCTGCGCACCGATCCCGATACCGGCGAGACCTCGTTCCTTTACAGTTCCGCCGCCCACCGCGTGCCGCCGAAGGGAAAGAAGCCGCGCTGGACCCATTCGATGATCGAGGAAATCTTCGTCATCGACGGCGAGTATGTCTTTGCCGACGCGGGTGTGATGGGCCCCGGCGGCTATGTCTGGTGGCGGGAGTTCGTCTACCAGGGCCCTTCGGGATCGATTCCGGGGTTCAATTTATGGGTGCGGACGGTGGGCGGCCCCATGCACAACATCTTCGAAAAGAAGAAACATCCGATGGATTGGAACCCGAAACACAAGCCGAAACTCCCGGCCGACCTAAAGCGGTACGCCAAGCCCTACGCACCGGCGGTCAAATTCTAGCTCCAGCGACCCTGGGGCCCGCAGGGGGATTGAGTGCGGGCTCCAAATGACTTCTAATCCAGCTACTCGACGGAGATCGAGACAGTCATGCCACCTTGGCCACTAAGGGGCGTGCACAGGGAGGAGCCTTCGAATGACGTCAACGACTTTGCCATGCTGGACGGCGGTCGGCACAGGCCCGGCCACACAGCGCGGCCGAACGCGTTAATCGATCTGGGACAGAGCCACACGGGCGCCGCTCGGCGCGTCCGGCAACGGCCATGATATGACCACGACAGAGTCAGGAGCTTAGGGAATGGCGGGATACAACCGGCTGATCGATTGGCTCGACCGCCTATCGCGCTACGCGGTGATCGTCTTCGTCATCACCATTACCGTGGTGATGCTGGGGCAGGTTTTTTTCCGCTACGTGATCAATTCGTCGCTGCAATGGTCCGAGGAGATCAGCATCTGGGCGCTGATCTGGATGGTGTTCGTCGGATCGGCGGTGATCATGCGCGATTGGGCGCACATCAATATTCCAACTTTCACGAATTTGATCCCGATTCGGATTCGGCCCTATTTTCTGATCGGCGCCAAGATCGCGACGATCCTCTTCCTGCTCGCGGTCGTTTGGTACGGCTTCATGGTCTTCAACCAAAACTTCCATGCACGCTCGCCCAGCCTCAATCTATCGACCCGGTGGGCGAAGCTCGCGATCCCGGTCGGGGGCGTCTTGATGACGATCTTCGCGGTCAACGCGCTGGTGCAGGATTTCATCAATTTGCGGCGCGGCAACACCGAGCATTTCGCAAACCAAGGCAACCCGGGCCTCGAGTAGGAATTTTGTAGATGGAAATCGTCGCACCGTTTTTGCTCATCCCGTTCGGCATTCTGCTGATCCTTGGGATTCCGGTTGCCTTTGCGCTGGGCCTCTCCTGCGTGATCTTCCTGTTCTTCTCGGGGACGACGATCCCGCCGTTGATTCTCGTCACCGAGATGTTCACGGCCGTCAATCAGTTCGCGCTGCTTGCGCTGCCGATGTTCGTACTCACCGGCGAATTGCTGAACCGCTGCGACATCACCGAAAAATTGGTCGAAGTCGCGCGCTTGGTCGTTGGTTGGCTCAAGGGCGGCCTTGCCCACGTCAACATTCTGACGTCGATGTTCTTTGCCGGCATTTCCGGGTCGGTGCTGGCCGATGCCGCCTCGCTTGGCCCGATCCTGATCCCCGCGATGATTCGCGAACGCTATCCCGCCTCCTTCTCCGCCGCCGTCACGGCCGCGAGCGCGGTCATCGGCGCGATCATTCCGCCCAGTACGGTCGCCATCATCATCGGCGGGCAATTGCAGATTTCGATCGGCGGCCTGTTCGCCGGCGGCATCATTCCCGGCATCCTGATCGGGCTGTCGTTGATGATCACCGCCTACATCATCAGCGCGCGGCGCGGCTACGGCGATATGCACAAGTTCGAGGGCGTCATCCCCATTGTAAAGGGCAGCGCCAAAGCGGCGCCTGCGCTACTGATCCCCTTCATCATCCTGGGCGGCATCCTGGGCGGCGTGTTCACGCCGACCGAAGCCGGTGCCGTCGCGGTGCTCTACACCCTGCTAATCGGCACGCTCTATTACCGCACGCTCGACATGCGCAATCTGATCGAGGCGATGATCAGCACCGCCAAGGTCACCGCCTCGGCGCTGGTGATCGTCTCGACCGCCATTGTGTTCAGCCGCATCTTGACCTTCTTCAAAATCCCACAGGAAATCCTGGAACTGCTGCTCGCGATTTCGGACAACCGCGTAATCATGGCGCTGATCTTGATCGGATTCTTCTTGGTCATGGGCACGTTCATGGACGCGCTGGCCAACATGATCATCTTGGGCCCTCTTTTGATGCCAGTGGCGACGTCGCAACTCGGGCTCGGGATGACCGATATTCAGTTCGGTCTGTTCTTAATGATCAGTTTGCTGCTCGGACTGATTACCCCACCCCTTGGCCTATTGCTGTTCATCACAGCGCCCATAGCCAAGATATCGTTGGAACGCGTGTCCGTGGCGGTGATCCCGTTCCTCGTTGCGGAACTGGTCGTACTTTTTCTGATCGTGTTCGTACCGGCGATCACCATGGCGATCCCACGCGCATTGGGACTAGGCGGCTAGTCGCCGTCAGTCGACTGTGAGCGCAGCGATCCCGCCGTCGACGTTGAGGCCGACGCCGGTGATATAGCTGGCCTCGTCGCTGGCCAGGAACAACATCGGACGGGCAACCTCCAACGGATCGCCATAGCGTTTGATCGGGACATGGTCGGCGCCGGCACGGCCGTCGCCCCCGGCCAGGGGCGGCGCGCCCGGCGGTTTGATCATCGGCGTATCGATCGGCCCCGGTAGCACCGCGTTGCAGCGCACGTTCCAACCCGACTCGCCGCAAAACCGCGCCACGGTACGGGTATATTGCAAGACGGCGGCCTTGCTCGCGCCATAGGCTGAGCGCGTCGGCCAGCCCTTTTGCGCGGCGATCGACGAAATATTGACGATCGCGCCACCGCGCCCCTCGCGCAAACTTGGCAACGCCGCGCGGCAACCCAACAGCGTGCCCTCAGCATTGACCCGGTTCACCCTGCGCCAAATGTCGAGGCCGATGACGTCGGGTGCCTGGGGTGGAGCGTCATCGCCGCTCACCCCGTTGATCCCAGCGCAATTGAGCAAGATGTCGAGACTGCCATGGTCGGCTACGGCTTGCGCAACCACCGCCGCCCAGCGGTCTTCGTCGGTGACGTCGTGGTGCACGAATGGTGCGTCCGGACCGCAGTCCTCGCGCCAAAGCGCGGCGTCGATGTCTTGGATATCGGTGCCGATCACGACCGCACCCTCGGCGGCGAACAACCGCGCCGCCGCGCGCCCGATGCCGGACGCCGCTCCGGTGACGATGGCGACTTTACCGTCGAGACGCGCCATCAGATCACCGACAGGCCGCCGTCGACCGGGAGCGATGCCCCGGTGACGTAGGTCGCATCGTCGCCTGCCAGAAACAAAATCGCCGCCGCCACCTCGCTGGCCTCGCCGTAGCGCTGCATTGGGACGTGCGGCGCCTCCGGCCCGTCCTCGCCCCCGCCCCCGCCGGTCATCGGGACGAAAATCGGCGTATGGATGCCGCCGGGGTGCACCGAGTTACAGCGGATGTTGTTTCCCGCCTTGGCGCAATGGAGCGCGACCGATTTGGTGATTTGCCACACAGCTGCCTTGCTGGCGCCGTAGGGCACCGCACTCGGCACACCGACCCACCCCGCCACCGACGAGACGTTGACGATAGCGCCACCGCCGGTCTCGGCCATCACCGGGATCGCCTGCTTGCAGCCCAGCAAGGTGCCTTCGACATTGACCGCCTGCACCGCGCGGAAATCGTCCATCGTGACGCTTTCGATATCCTGGTTCTCCGGCGGACCGCCGCCCGGCATGTTGATCCCCGCGCAGTTCACTAGAATGTCGAGGCGGCCGTACTCTTCCTTGGCGCGGATCAGCACGTTGCGCCATTCGCGCTCGCTGGCGACGTCGTGGCGGACCACGATGGCCCGCGAATCGCCGGCACCCGCATCGTCCGCGTCGATCGCCCGTACGTCGGTCGCCAGCACCTTGGCGCCCTCGCGCAGGAACAGCGCGACCGTTGCCGCGCCAATCCCCGAGGCCGCGCCGGTGACGAGGGCGACGCGGCCGTCCAAGCGTTTGCCAGGCTCGGTGGCATCGAGTTCGCTCGCATCAGGTTCGGCGCCGTCATCCGTCGGCGGGGAATGTGGATTGTTCATCGGGGAGAGGCGTCTACTGGGTTACGAGAAGGCGCGGCACACCGCGCAGTGCCATTGTGCCAGCCCCCGTGCGCGGCGGCTAGGTCGCTGCACCGTGCAACCCTCCCCGCGACCGGCGGCATGGGCTACAGTGCGCGCGGGAAAACAGGGAGAATACCGATGAGCCAAGCCAACGTTCGACCGATTATGCGACCCGTCGTCAAGCACAACGGCGTGGTGTACGTCGCCGGTCAGGTTGCGCGAAACGCGCCCGACGGCGATGTGACCGCACAGACCAAGGATATCCTGGACGCGATCGACAAACTGTTGGCCAGCGCCGGTACCGACAAAACGAAATTGCTCCAAGCGCAAATCTGGCTGACCGATATCTCGACGCAGTTTTCGGCGATGAACGCAGTGTGGAACGCGTGGGTCGACGAAGCTACCGCCCCGGTGCGGGCCTGTGTCCAAGCCCAACTCGCCTCGCCCAGCTACAAAGTCGAAATCATGGTGACCGCGGCGGCGTAAAAGCCAACCCTACATGATCTGATGCGACCCCTGCGCCGGGGTCGATCTGTCGTCGAGGTCGAAGGCGAGGCCCCACCGGGCTTTCTTGACGATCTGACCGAACAGGTGGAGGAAGGTGAGGATCGCCTCCTCCGACATCGTCAACGACACTTCCTTGCCGGACTTCGGCACGAAGGTCAGCGCGTGGGTGCCGGGCGTGACCGTCGCTGCCTTCAGCTTAACGATCAGCAGCGGCGCTTCGCCGAGCGGTAGTTCCTTGGGCTTGTTCTCATAGGTCTTCTTGAAGTTGGCGTTGGAAACTGCGGCCTGACGCTTGAATGCGACGACCGAGCGTTTGGCCTGCGGCGAGGCCTGCGCCGCGACCTCGGGCGCGGTCTCCAACCGGCGCACCAGCAACTCCCACAACAGCCGCGCCACCCGCCGGGTCAGCCACAGCCGGATCTCGGACCCCTCGTGGGTATTGACCCGCAGCAACAGGCGGTCTTCGTCGGTCTGATAGCTGAAGTTGAACTGGTGAAGTTTGGCCACCGGGCTATTGTAGCGGAGTGCGCCCGCCATCGGTACGGCCCATCCGGCGGGGCGCAGGCCCGCGCGCCATCACAATTCCGCCCCGTCCCTTTCGCGCGGCGGCGCGACGCCCTATGACTAGCGGCCCGCAATCGCAAAAAGCAATCGCTCTATGAAACCCGGCTTTCTCCGGAACGCTATCGTCCTTGGCCTGATGGCCGCGGTCGGGCCGTTCGCGATCGACATGTATCTGCCGGCGATGCCGACCATCGCCGCCGGCTTAGACACCACGGCGGCGGCGACGCAGATGACGTTGATGGTGTTCTTCCTGTCGTTCGGGGCATGCCAGATCTTCTATGGGCCGGCCTCCGATATGTTCGGGCGCAAGCCGCCGCTCTACTTCGGGCTTATCGTCTTCGCACTGGGCGGCGTCGGGTGCGCGCTCGCCCCGACCATCGAGTGGCTGATTTTTTTCCGCTTCGTCCAGGGTGCCGGCGCAGCGGCGGTCATGGTGATCCCGCGCGCGATCATCCGCGATCTCCACACTGGCCCTGAGGCAACGCAACTGATGGCGTTGATCATGCTGGTGTTCAGCGTCTCACCGTTGCTGGCGCCACTGTTGGGCAGCGTCCTGATCGGGCCGTTCGGCTGGCGCGCCGTGTTCGTGGCGGTCACCGTCGTGGCCGGGCTCGCGTTTTTTCTCGTCCTGTTCCTGCAACCCGAAACCCGCCCGCCGGCGCAGCGTGTCAAAGTTTCCGTGGGCGCACTGTTGGAGGGATTCGGCGTCCTGCTGCGCGACGCGCAGTTCCTGGGCCTCACCTTCGTGGGCGGCCTGAGCATGTCGAGCTTCTTCGCCTTTCTGGCCGGATCGTCGTTTGTCTATATCGAACACTTCGGGTTGACCCCGACCGGCTACAGCGTGGCCTTCGCGATCAATGCCGTGGGCTTCATCGGCGCGTCTCAGTTCGCCGCCAAGCTCGGGATGCGCTTTGGCATGACCCGCGTCGTCACCGCCGCGACGCTCATGTACATGCTGTTGTCAGTCGCGCTGTTCGCAACCATTGCAGCCGGCGTCGACAGCCTGGCGGTGATGATGGCGTTGATCTTCGCCGCCTTCGCCTTCATGGGCCTTGTCATTCCGACGACGATGGTCCTGGCGCTGGAGGAACACGGTCCGATCGCCGGCATGGCCTCGGCCCTGGGGGGCACGTTGCAAATGATGACCGGCGCGATCGTGATCGTGGCCGTCAGCGTCTTCAGCGACAACACACCGCTGCCGATGGTCAGTGCGATCGCACTATGTGCGGTGGGCGCCTACATCCTGGCCTATTTCACGCTGGGCCGCCGGCGCGCCGCGCAGCCCGCCGAATAGCGCGCGGGTTAGCGCAGCGGATTCTCGTCGCTCATATAGATCGTGACGGCCTGAAACTTTCCGTCCTTGAAGCGAAAGACATTGCAGTTCGAGGCCCGCTCAACACCGTCGTCGTGCCGCACCCGTAGCGCGTTGAACTGCACCGCGACCGATTGATTGGCGACATCCACCACGGGATTGAAGTCGCCGTGCCAAATCGTCTTAAAACCCGAAAAAAAGTCCGTGAACATCCGCTTGATGTCCTGGTCGCGGCCCGTATGGGTGAGCTGATCGGTCTGGATCGTCAACGTCGCGTCCTGCGCGAAGCAGTCGAGGGCCGGTTCCAGCCGTTTCAAGTCGACATTGCCGAAGTAGCTTTTGGTCACCGCCGCCAGGAGCTGGTCGGCATTGAGGTCGGCCATCGTTCGCCACTCCCACCCTGCTGGAAAAGATCGACTGGTGCGGGTGGAGGGAATCGAACCCCCACTCCCATACAGGAACCAGATTTTGAGTCTGGCGCGTCTACCAGTTCCGCCACACCCGCCCGTCGAGGCGCGCATGATAGCCACGCGCGAAGGCCGGTCAACAGGCGTCAACAATCAAGACTTCACCGAATTTGACATTGAAATGAGAACGTGGCTGAACTTGTATGGCAACCACCCTAGGTAGAAACACAGGCAGGTGACGATGCAAAAGGGACGGTCCAGCCTCCCGGTCAGATGGGCCGAGTACTACACCAGACATCCCGCAATTGAAGGGCTGGTAAAGGCGATTCCGTGGGGCATTGGGGGAGCCGCCCACGGCTTTATCCTAGAACTTGCAAAACACGTTCCTTTGCCGGACGACCTCAACACCGTCGCGAAGTACCTGGCCGCCGCAGAGCTATTGGACAAGGAATTGGACAACGATCTGCTGAGACAGTTTCGTTCGTTTAGGCAAGATCATTCCGAAGATCAACTCGACGTCTACGGTGCGCTCCTGCGTAACAAAATGACGCAACACAGCGTCACGCTCGAAAAACTGAGCCAATTCCTAAACGACACCGCGGTTACTGCAATTCGTAACTCAGGCCCGCTGCAACCCTCTTTGAACATCAAATGTGGGCCGATGGTTGGCGACCGTTTCTCGTATGTAGAGTTCCAAGCGAACGACCAAACGCTTCTATCCCTAAACGACGCGCCATTACTATGGGACTGCAATGGACTTACGAAGGATTATGAAGTGCGAAACGGGGTCGCTCGATCGGATTTTCCATGCCCCGTCCATGACGGACTACATGGTGCCGAACTTAATCGGCGATTTAATGGCGACCACGTATCCATTGAACATGACGGAGTCCGTGTGCTCTGGCGCAACCACCCGAACCTTTGGCCGCCCTCGATTGACACAATGAACATGGCCGACGACATCCGTCAGTCTGGGCTTCTGAACGAACCAATTCGGACTGTCCTGGACCTCGGGTGTGGGACCGGGTTTCTCGGAATATGGTTTGCGAAATCAAACCCTGAAGTTCGCGCGGTGTTTTTTGCAGATTGGCTGGTCGGTCCTCTTGCATATTCGGCCATCAACGCCTCCGAGAACCTGCCCGACGAATACAAGAAGCGTGGCTATCTGCTCGGATTGAATACGCAGTGGGAAAACCTCGGTATAGCGCCGCCACGGACCTTCGATCTTATCGTTTGCAATCCGCCCTACCTTCCTGACCTTGGAGTGCCGGAAATACTCAAGGAGTCAACAGTGATGGGGACAGTCCTCCTGAATCACGTGCTCTCCATCGCGCCAAATAAGTCAAAACGGGTCGTGGTATCGTTCTCCGATATCGTCATAGAGGAGACAATGAAGCACGCGAGTGAGGTCGGGGTTAGGCTCTTACCTCTCCTGAGAGACGTCGAGCACGAAGTACCCTATCGCGTCAGACCGTCTCTAGAGAACCGCTCACACATTGACAAAATGGTATCGCAGGGAAGGCTAAAAGAGCATCCTGACCGCGCTCACTTGTTCTGGCACAAAGTCGCGACGTACGAGGTTGTGAAAGCCTGATCAACGCCGCCATTGCCCCCCACCCGTCCGCCTGCTACACCGCGTCGATGTTGAGACGCCTGTACGATTGGGTCATGCGGCTGGCCGCCCACCGGCGCGCGGTGCCGGCACTGGCGGCGGTGTCGTTCGCGGAAAGTTCGTTCTTCCCGATTCCGCCCGACGTCATGCTGATCCCCATGATCGTCGCCAACCGTGCCAAAGCGTGGTGGATCGCCACCGTATGTACGGTGTCATCGGTCCTAGGTGGAATTGCCGGCTACGCCATCGGGTTTTTCCTGTTCGAGGCGGTCGGCCAGCGGGTCGTCGATTTCTACGGTTATGGCCATCAATTCGAGGTGTTCCAGGGCTGGTACACCGAATACGGCCTGTTGATCGTCTTTATCGCAGGCATCACGCCGTTGCCCTACAAGGTTTTCACCATCGCGTCGGGCGTCGCCGGCCTGCCGCTCGGAACGTTCATCCTGGGTTCGGTGGTGTCACGCGGGTTGCGCTTCTTTATCGAGGCCGCGCTCCTGTGGTGGATCGGCGAACCGATCCGCGCCTTTGTCGAAAAGAACCTGCAATGGGTCACCGCATTGTTCGTCGTGCTTCTGGTGGGCGGGTTCGTGGCCCTCAAGCTGGTGTAATGCGGTGACGGCGGTTTCGCCCGCCCGCGCAGCCTGGCTTGTGATCGCGGCCTGCGCGGCGACGCTGGGGGGTGCCCTCCTGTTCCAATACGTCGGCGGCCTTTATCCTTGCGCGCTGTGTTTCGCCCAGCGCTGGCCCTACTACTTCGCCATCGGCTTCGCCGTTCTCGCCCTCAGCCTATCCAATGATCCGGGCGCGCAGCGGACCGTGAGCGCCCTGTTCGTCCTGATCGCGCTGGTTTTTGTCGGCGGTGCCGTTTTGGCTGGGTACCATGTCGGGGTCGAACAGCAATGGTGGCCCGGCACCAATGCCTGCGGCGGCGGCCTCAATGCGCGCGGCCTCTCAATGGAGGAATTGCGCACGCGCCTGCTGGATCAACCCATCGTGCGCTGCGACCGGCCCGCCTGGACCCTGTTCGGGATTTCCCTGGCGGGTTTCAACGTGGCGATTTCGCTGGGCCTCGCCGGGCTAAGCGCGGTCCTGGCCCGTGCCGTGGCGCACCGGCCCGCGGCGGCCTAGACTAGGGCCGATGCACGACGATCTGCCACCCCCCAACAAGACCACCGGCGAAACCCGCCTGCCGGGCGACCCCACCGTCGCCGAGATGATCGCGCGCATCGTGCGCGTCGATCAGGCCGGTGAGTACGGCGCCAAACGAATCTACGAAGGACAACTCGCGGTACTGGGCAAAACGCCTGCGGGCGAGACGATCCGCCACATGGCCGACCAGGAAGCCACGCACCTGCGCGATTTCGACGCCATGCTCAACGACCGCCGGGTGCGCCCGACTGCCCTGCAACCGCTCTGGCACCTCGCTGGCTTCGCACTTGGCGCCGGGACCGCGCTGATGGGAGAACGCGTCGCGATGGCCTGCACAGTCGCGGTCGAGGAAGCCATCGACGAACACTATGCCGCGCAAGCCGCGTACCTCGGCGAAGACGAGAAAGACCTGCGCGACCTGATCGTCGCCGCCCGCGCCGACGAGATCGACCACCGCGACACCGCGATCGAGGCCGGCGCCGAACGCGCCGCCCTCTACGAGCCGATGCGCCGCGCCATCAAGTCCGGTACCAAACTCGCGATCTGGCTCAGCGAACGGGTTTAGGTGCCCTCGCCTGACCACCAGGGCAGGCTGCGTGTTAGGGACCAAAACAAACTAGGCCTCGGCCTAGGGTTCCAGTTCGGAATCCCAGTAGAGAAAGTCGTGCCAGCTATCGTGCAGATAGTTCGGCGGAAAGGCGCGGCCGTTTTTTTGCAGATCGCTCACCGTCGGCCGGTGCGGGCGCTGGCGGGGGTGCATCGCGCATTCGTCTTCGAGCTTGCCGCCCTTGGCGAGGTTGCAGGGCGAGCAGGCCGCCACAACGTTGTCCCACGTCGTTCGGCCGCCGCGCGAGCGGGGGATCAAATGATCGAACGTCAGGTCGTTCGAGGTGCCGCAATATTGGCAACTGAACCGATCGCGTAGGAACACATTGAACCGGGTAAAGGCCGGATGACGCGCCGGCGGCACGTAATGCTTCAACGCCACCACGCTGGGAACTTTGAGGCTCAGCGTCGGCGAGTGCACCGCGCGGTCGTAGACCGACACGATGTCGACCCGGTCCATGAAAACCGCCTTGACCGATTCTTGCCAAGGCCACAGGGACAGGGGGAAGTAACTCAACGGCCGGTAATCGGCGTTGAGGACGAGGGACTGACAGGACTCAAGAGCAGGTGTCACTGGGCTCCCCAATTGCACGAAATCAAAATGCAACCTGGGCATAACAACATCTTGTGGCCTGCATATTGTCAAGCGGTTGCCGTTTTGTGACGGCGCCGCGGCGGGCTCAGACCAAGCGATAGACCTCGACCGCGCCCTCCCGGCCGCGCAAGGTCCAGGCCCCGACTGGCTTGCGCGCAATGTCGTCGCCGAGCTGCCCCGCCGTCGCGGCGCTCAGCAGCGCGACCACTTCGGCATCGGGCGCGACGTCTTTGCACAATTGCTCTAGGCGCGAGCCGATGTTCACCGCATCGCCGACGATGGTGTAATTGATCCGGCCCGGCGCCCCGATGTTGCCGACGACAACTTCACCCGAATGCACCCCGATCCGAACCCGGATCGGCGGCAATCCGCGCGCGGCGCGGTCGCGGTTGCGCGCGCGGATGCGCTCGGCCATCGCGACGACGGCGCGCGCCGCACGCCGGGCGTGGTCGGGCTGGCGGTGCGGGGCGCCCCAGAACGCCATGACTGAATCGCCGATATACTTGTCGATAGTGCCGTCCTCGGCTTCGACCGCAGCACTGACGTCGCTGAAATGATCGTTCAGGAGGGCCGCGACTTCTTCGGCGTCCATCGCTTCGGATTGCGCGGTGAAGCCGGCGATATCGGTGAAGATCACCGTTACCTCGCGGGTTAGCGACTTCAGCCCCCCGGTCTTGTCCTGTTCTTCGAGCAGGCGTTTGACCAATCGGCGGGGAACGTAGTTCTGAAACCAACGTAACCCGTTGACCATACTGTTGAACGCACGCGCCTGGTCGTCGAGTTCCCTAATCCGCGACGCGGGCAGATCGCTCACGGCGTCGAGGCGAAGGTCCGAAATCGTATTGGCTGCCGCGGCAATCCGCTTGATTGGCCGGGCAATCCGTCGCCCGATCACAATCGACGCGATCAACGACAGGACCAGGACCGCCACGCCTGCGACCGCCGCCATGATCAATCGTTGGATTTCAGCTGCGAAGCTGGCGGCGGGAAGATACAGACCGACGTACCACGGCGTATCACCCAGGTCGTCGACCTGACGGTACGAATAGAGATAGCGGGCACCTTCCACCACCTGGGAATGGCCGACCGTCGCCGCCACCGCGGCGCGCGGGCCGCCGAGACGGATGACATCCTCCGGACCACTGCCGCCGCCCCAGATCGCCGCGAGGACCGGGTCGTTGACATCTTCGAGCCTGGGCAGCAATCGGTCGACGCCCTGACGGTTGCCGCGCAGGCCGCGCATGAAGCCATCGGTGAGCGCCGGGTGGGCAAGAACATGCTGGGGTCCGTACAGGATGAACGCCTCGCTACCATTCCCCATCGCCAGGGTCTGGACGAACTGCGACAGCCGCGACACCGACACGACGGCGACCAGCAATCCGAGGTATTCGCCGTCGCGCTGGACCGGCATCCGCAAGTTGATGAACGTCGCGTTGAAATCGTCGGGCGCCGGGATCAATTCGCCCCAAAAGACCCCGCTTTTGTCGGCGTACTCCTGGGCGGCGCGCTGGGCCAACGGCAGGGCCGAAAGATCGCTCATGCTCGGCACGGGTTGACCGCCTTGGCGCGTTACGTTGAGCACTTTCATGTCGTTGTAGATGAATCCGACGCCAAAAACCTGCGGCGCCCCCGCCAACGCACCGGTCAGCAGGTCGGTCATTCGCGCGGTGTCCGTATAGTCCATCTCGGGGGACAGGATCCGGTCATGTAGGAACCGCACCTGCGCGGTCGCTGGCGAGAGTTCTTGCCGCACCCGCAGCAGCAAATTCGAAATCGTATCTGTCGCGCGGGCTTCGAGCAGCGCGAAGGTGTTGCGCTGCGCCGAGGTCAGGCCTAGGACGAGAACGCTCAGGACGCCGACAAACACCAAACTGCTGATCGCGGCCGCGAGGGTGACGGTGATGGAATAGGTGCGCCGTCCGCGCCCGTTGGTTTCGCTCATCCGGCTCTTCGATCCTTAGTGTTGCGCCACAACACTATTCTAACGCGGCAAACCGCGCGCCCCTCGTATTGTTCGGTGCCAAACACACGGACGTGACCCCGCCGATCCGGCGCTCGCGCACTCCTTATCCGGCGCTCGCGCGCCATCGAACGCAGCGGCATACTGTGCGCGATGATCGCGCCCACGCGGACCCGCTTTGCCCCCAGCCCAACTGGGTACTTGCACCTCGGCCACGCCTTCGCTGCCTTGACGGCAGCCGCGGCCGCGCACCGGTTGGGCGGCGTCATGCTGCTGCGGATCGAAGACATCGACCCAAGCCGGTGCCGCCCCGAATTCGAGACCGCGATCGTCGAGGATTTGCGGTGGCTCGGGCTGCACTGGCCCGAACCTGTGCGCCGCCAGTCCGACCATATCGACGACTATGCCGCGGCCCTGGCTGCGCTCGACGCGGGGGGACTGATCTATCCCTGCTTCTGTACCCGTGCCGATATTCGTCGCGAAATCGCTGCCAGCCCGGCCGCGCCGCATGGACCCGACGGGCCGGTCTATCCCGGCACCTGCCGCGGCCTGGACCCCAATACAGCCGCCGCGCGCCGCGCCGCCGGGGCGCCCTTCGCTTTGCGCTTGGATGTCGCCAAGGCCCGCGCCACCGCCAGCCCGAACCTTTGGTTCGAGGACGACTCCCGCGGCCGCATAACCGCGCACCCGGAAAAGTTCGGCGACGTCGTGGTTGCCCGCAAGGACGCCCCGACCAGCTATCACCTCGCGGTGACGGTCGACGACCATCTCCAAGGCATTACGTTGGTCACCCGCGGCGAAGACCTATTGGAGGCGACCCACATCCACCGGCTGTTGCAGGATCTGCTCGGCTACGCGCCGCCGCGCTACGCCCATCACCGGCTGTTGACCGACGATTCGGGCGCCCGCTATGCCAAACGCGACGGCGCGGTGACCCTGCGCGCGTTGCGCGCGGCAGGGGAAACGCCGGAAGCCATCCGGGCCCGCCTCCAACGCTAGAGGCGCTACTCGCCGACCGGCGCCGATGCGCCGAATCGCCGGGTCAAAACCAACGCGACCATGGTCAGGACACCCATCGCGCCGACGACCATCGCCATCGGCATTTGATCGCTCCCCGATGGCAACACGCCGACCACAACCACGGCAACCGAGGCCACGAGCATGGTGATAAAGCCATTCAACGAAGACGCGGCCCCGGCTTGGCGCGTCGCGACGCTGACCGCGCTTTGCGCCGCGCTCGGGAACACGTTGGATAATCCGAAGGCCACGACCGACATCGGCCCGACCATCGCCAAGATGGTCAGGAAGCCGGCCAGCGCGAGCCCCACCATCGCCATCGCCCCTGCAAATACCAAGACCGAGCCGAACAGGATCATCCGCTCGGCGCCAAGCCGCACCGTGTAGCGCGTGGCAAAGGCCGCGCCCCCAAGGTTGAAGAACGTCGGGATCAGCGAATACCAGCCGTAAAGGTCCGGCGGCACGCCCAACAGTTCGATGAACACGAACGGGGCCGAGGCGATATAAACGAAGATGGTCGCCATCGCGAAACCCGCCGTGAGCGTGTGACCGACGAAGGCCCTGGAGCGCAGCAGACGCGGATAGACCATCAGCATGGTGAGGATGCTGCCGCCGACGCCCCGATCGCTCCCCGGCCGCGTCTCCTTGAGCAATACGACGAACAACACCAGCACCAGACCGCCGACGCCGGTCAGCACCCAGAAGATCGATTCCCAGCCGAAGGCCACCTGGAGATACCCGCCCAGCACCGGCGCGAAGGCCGGTGCGACGCCCATCACCATCGCAACGAAAGCCATCAAGCGCGCGCCCTCGTCGCGGTCGAACAGATCGCGCATGATCGCCCGCGCCAGCACCGGCCCGGCGCATCCGCCGAAGGCCTGAACGGCGCGCGCCACGATCAGCATTTCGATCGACGTCGATAGGGCTGACATCGCGCTGCCTAGAACGTAGATCGCTAGGCCCGCGAGGATCGCCGGGCGCCTGCCGTAGCGGTCCGAGAGCGGGCCATAGACCAGTTGCCCGAACGAGAAGGCCACCAAATAGGTGCTGAAGGTGAGCTGCACCTCGCCCGGCGTCGCGCCGAAATGGGCGGCGATCGCGGGCATTGCCGGGGTGTAGATGCCGATGGTGCTGTAGGCGACGGTCATCAAACAGACCATCAGGAAGATCAACAGCGGTACGCGTTCTTGCACGGTGTCGGTCCCGCCGCTATTCGCCGGGGGTGTGAACGGGGCTGCGCTTGCGCCCGGGGCCGCCGACCATCGCGACTGCGAAGGCCACGATCATGGTCACCGATACGATCCAGATCATCGGCATCGGCGTGCCGTCGGCGAGCAGGCCGACAACCGTGATCGCCACCGCTGCCGTGACCATTTGAATGAATCCGTAGAGCGCCGCGGCGGCGCCCGCGATCTGCGGAAACACGCTGATCGAGCCGGCCAAGGTACTCGGGAACAAGATCGCCATGCCGAAGGCCATGAAAGCAAGCGGGCCGAACAGGCTCCAAATATTCACCACACCGGCGATGCCAAGGGCCAAGAAGATCACCGCGCCGATCATCACCAGGGTCACCCCAAGCGGCACCATGCGGTCGACCCCGACCCGATCGGCGATCCGGCTGGTGACCCACGACCCCACCATGTAACCGCCGATTCCGGAAACCGAGAACCAGCCATAGGCGGAGGGCGAATATCCCAGAACCTCGATGACCGCGAAGGGGGCGCCGACTTGGAACGCGAACATCGCCCCGAACACCAACGAGCCGACGCCGACGAAGCTCCAATAGACCGGTGAGCGCAGTAGGACGCCGTAGTTGGTGATCAAGGTGATCGGGCGCTGCGCGGCGTTGGCCTCGCGGTGCTTGTTGGTCTCAGGCATTTTCAGCGCGGCCACGAACACCGCCAGCGTGAACACCAGGACCGCGGCGAACGACGCGCGCCAATCAAACCATTCTTCGAGATAGCCGCCCAAGACCGGCGCGAAGGCCGGCGCCAGCCCCATCGCCAGGGCGATGTAGGCCATCACCTTGGCTGTTTCTTCGCGCGAATACATGTCGCGCATGATTGCCCGCGCCACCACCGGGCCCGAACAGGCGCCGAGCGCCTGTAACCCGCGCCCGACGATCAACAGGTCGATCGATCGGTACACGCTGGGCAAGACGATGAGCAGAATCGTGGTCACCACGAAAATGATGAGCCCGCCCAACAACACCGGGCGCCGCCCAAAGCGATCCGACAACGGTCCGTAAATCAACTGGCCCACGGCAAACGCGGCCATGTAGATGCTGATCGTCATCTGCACGCTGCCAGCGTCGGTGCCGAAATAATCGACCATCGACGGCAACGACGGCGCGTAGATGTTTGTCGAAATGTGGCCGGTCGCGATCAAGCCGGTAAGAAAGGCGATAATAAGCGCGGGATGCCATGTCATGAGCGCTTAGAATGTCCTTTCTGAACCGGCCGCGTTGGAGGGTGGCCTCAGCCGGTAGCGCGGCGGGGACGCCACGTTCGAGCATGGCGGGAGAATCATTGTAGAACGCCGGACCGGCGCGGTATACGCACAGGAACGTCGGCCTTATGTTGTACGGACATGCGTGGTATGACCCCGAAGCATGTTCGGCCCGCGAGGCAGCGGGCCCCAACCGGATAGCGCCCCATGAGTACGGTTTTTTTCGTTCTGTTCGCGATCAGTCTCGCCGCCGTGGTCCTGTCGCTGTTCGCCGGCCTCCTGACGATGGCGCGGCCGGGCGAGGCGAACCGCCGCCGCAGCAACCTGTTGATGCGCGCGCGCCTGATCAGCCAAGGCAGCGTTGTGCTGTTCTTCGTTCTCTTTCTTCTCACCAAATAGCCAGCCCGTAGCCCGCCATGGTCAAACTGACGCGCATCTATACCCGGGGCGGCGACAAGGGGGAGACCTCGCTGGTCAGCGGCGACCGCGTGCCAAAGCACGACCTGCGCGTTGCCGCCTTCGGCACGGTCGATGAAACCAATGCCGTGATCGGATTGGTCCGGCTGCACACGACGGGCGACGCCGATGCCCTGTTGGGGCGCATCCAGGACGATTTGTTCGACCTCGGCGCCGATCTCGGCAATCCCTCCGAAGATATGTCGGACGCGAGCCTGCGCATCGTCGCCGCCCAGGTGACCCGCCTGGAACAGGAAATCGACGCGATGAACGCCGACCTGTCGCCGCTGACCTCGTTCGTCCTGCCGGGCGGGACGCCGGCTGCGGCCTACCTGCACCAGGCCCGCACGGTGTGCCGCCGTGCCGAACGCCTCGCCACCGAGCTTGCTGCCGTGGCGCCGATCAATCCCGAGGCCGTGCGCTATCTCAATCGTTTATCGGACTTATTTTTCGTTGCCGCCCGCTATCTCAACGACAAAGGGGCCGGCGATATTCTGTGGCGGCCCGGGGCAAACCGGTAAATTTGGCACAAATCCGCGCGTCACGGACCCGTCATATGATTGACTTCGCACATGCAAAATGCCTACGCTGCGCCGCACACAATGACAGGCCGGTCTTGACCCCAGCCCGGCACGGATACCGATCCAGGGTCAACATAAAAGAGGGAGCGAACCGACGATGAAAGTGCTCGTCGCGGTCAAGCGCGTCGTTGACTACAACGTCAAGATCCGCGTGAAGTCCGATAAATCCGGCGTCGAACTCGCCAACGTCAAAATGTCGATGAATCCGTTCGACGAAATTGCCGTCGAAGAGGCCGTCCGGCTGAAAGAAGCCAACAAGGCCGAGGAGATCGTCGCTGTTTCCATGGGCCCGCAACAGGCGCAGGAAACCATCCGCACGGCGCTGGCGATGGGCGCCGATCGCGGCATCCTGGTCAAGACCGACGCCGAACTGCAGCCGCTGGCCGTGGCCAAGCTGCTCAAGGCGATCGCCGATGCCGAAAAGCCCGACCTGATCATTCTGGGCAAGCAGGCGATCGACGACGACAGCAACCAGACCGGTCAAATGCTGGCGGCACTGCTGGGTTGGGCGCAGGGCACCTTTGCCTCCGAAATCGTGCTTGAGGGCGACAGCGCCAAGGTCACCCGCGAAGTCGACGGCGGCCTTGAGACCGTCTCGCTCAAAATGCCGATCGTGGTCACCACGGACCTGCGTTTGAACGAGCCACGCTATGCGTCGCTGCCCAACATCATGAAGGCCAAGAAAAAGCCGATCGACGAAAAAAGCCCCGACGACTACGGCGTCGACGTCGCCCCGCGTCTCAAGACTCTGAAGGTCGAGGAGCCGCCCAAGCGCGAAGCCGGCATCAAGGTCGAGTCGGTCGCCGAACTGGTCAACAAACTCCGCAACGAGGCAAAGGTAATCTGATGTCCGTACTTGTCCTCGCCGAACACGACAACAATTCGGTCAAGCCGGCAACGCTGAGTGCCGTCACCGCCGCCATCGCCCTCGACGCCGACGTTCATGTGTTGGTTGCCGGCCAGGATTGCGCCGCCGCCGCGGACGCCGCCGCCAAGATCGCTGGCGTCACCAAGGTGTTGAAGGCCGACGGGCCCGCCTACGGGCATGCGCTGGCCGAAACCTTGGCCCCGCTCCTGGTCGGTCTCGCCACAAACTACGCCGCCGTGCTGGCCCCGGCCACGACCAACGGTAAGAACGTCATGCCGCGGGTCGCGGCGTTGCTCGATGTCGCACAGATCTCCGACATTGTGGCGGTCGAATCGGCGGATACCTTTATCCGCCCGATCTACGCCGGTAATGCGATGGCAACCGTTCAATCGAGCGATTCGGTCAAGATCATCACCGTCCGCGCGACCGGCTTCGATGCCGCGGCGGCCGAAGGCGGAAGCGCCGCGGTCGAAGACGTCGCGGCGGCGGACGATCCCGGCCTGTCGAGCTTCGTCGGCCAGGAACTCTCCAAGTCCGAACGGCCCGAACTGACCAGCGCCCGCGTCATCATTTCCGGCGGTCGCGGCATGCAGAACGGCGAGAACTTCGCGATGCTGGAAAAGGTCGCGGACTTGCTTGGCGCCGCCGTCGGCGCCAGCCGCGCCGCGGTCGACGCCGGCTTTGTGCCCAACGACTATCAGGTCGGGCAAACCGGCAAGATCGTCGCCCCCGACCTCTACGTCGCGGTCGGCATTTCCGGCGCGATCCAGCATTTGGCCGGGATGAAGGACAGCAAAGTCATCGTCGCGATCAACAAGGACGAGGAAGCGCCGATCTTCCAGGTCGCCGACTACGGCATCGTGGGCGATCTGTTCAAGCTCGTCCCCGAGCTCGAAGAAGAACTCAAAAAAGCGAGCTGAACGATGAACGCGCCCGTCACGATCAAGAGCGAGACCACCATGGTCGACATCAAGGAAATCGGCATTATCGGCGCAGGCCAAATGGGCAGCGGTATCGCCCATGTGGCGTCGCTGGCGGGCTATGCGGTCAAACTGATCGACATCGACCAAAAGCAACTGGACAAGGCGCTCGCCACGATCAAGCGCAACATGGACCGGCAGGTCAACCGCGAGAAAATCGCGTCGGGCGACCGCGACGCCGCGATCGCCCGCATTGCGACCGGCACCGACTACGGCCCCTTGAAGAACGCCGACCTTGTGATCGAGGCCGCGACCGAAAGCGAAGAGACAAAGCGCAAGATATTCCAGGCGCTGTGTCCGGCGATTCGGCCCGACGCGTTGATCGCGACCAACACATCGTCGATCTCGATCACCCGGCTCGCATCGACCACCGACCGGCCGCACAAGTTCATCGGCCTGCACTTCATGAACCCCGTGCCGGTGATGGAGTTGGTCGAACTGATCCGCGGCATCGCGACCGACGTGCCGACCTTCGAGGCGGTCAAGGCGGTGGCCATCGCGCTCGGGAAGACTCCCGCGGTATCCGAAGATTTCCCGGCGTTTATCGTCAACCGGATCCTGCTGCCGATGGTCAACGAAGCGATCTACACCCTCTATGAGGGCGTGGGCTCGGTCGAAGCCATCGACACAAGCATGAAGCTCGGCGCGAACCATCCGATGGGGCCGCTCGAACTCGCCGACTTTATCGGTTTGGATACCTGCCTCGCGATCATGCAGGTACTGTACGAGGGCCTCGCCGATTCGAAATACCGCCCCTGCCCGTTGCTGGTGAAATACGTCGAGGCCGGCTGGCTCGGCAAGAAAAGCGGGCGCGGCTTCTACGATTACTCGGGCGACACCCCCGTCCCCACCCGCTAGCGCTCCCCCAAGGCCCTGAATTGCCGGTGGGCGCGCGCCTTGCGCCCTAGCCGCGCCAACTCGCGCGCCTGTATGATGACCGCGAACCAACGAGCCCGACGATGACCGCAAAGACGCCAAAGAAAGCCGATTCCGCGAACGCCCTTTGGGGCGGACGGTTCGCTGCGGGCCCCTCGGCGATCATGGCGCGGATCAATGCGTCGATCGATGTCGACCGGCGGCTCTATAAGCAAGACATCGCTGGCTCGCGGGCGCACTGCCGAATGCTGGTCGATGCCGGGATCATCCCGGCCGCCGACGGCACCGCCATCCTGGGCGGCCTCGACACCATCGAAGGCGAAATCGACGCGGGCACCTTCACGTTCAGCGCGGCGCTCGAAGACATCCATATGAACGTCGAGGCCCGCCTCAAGGCCTTGATCGGCGAACCTGCTGGGCGCCTCCATACCGCACGCTCGCGCAACGACCAGGTTGCCACGGATTTCCGGCTGTGGGTGCGCGATGCGATCGACGGGCTCGACGCAGGGCTGGCCGACTTGCAGCATAGCTTGCTTGCCCGTGCCGATGAGCATGCCGAAACCATCATGCCGGGCTTTACCCATCTGCAAACCGCCCAGCCGGTAACCTTCGGCCACCATCTGTTGGCGTATGCGGAAATGATCGACCGCGACCGCGGCCGGTTGCGCGACGCCCGGGCGCGGCTCAACGAATCACCCTTGGGGGCGGGCGCGCTCGCGGGCACGTCGTTCCCGATCGACCGGCACCGGACCGCCACGGCGCTCGGGTTCGACCGGCCGGCGGCGAATTCGCTCGACGCCGTGTCCGACCGGGATTTCGCCATCGAGTTCCTCGCCGCCTGTTCGCTGGCCGCCGTGCACCTGTCGCGCCTTGCTGAAGAAATCGTTATTTGGATGAGCGCACCGTTCCGCTTCGTCACGCTGTCGGATGCGTTCTCCACCGGCTCCTCGATGATGCCGCAAAAACGCAATCCCGATGCTGCCGAACTCGTGCGCGGCAAAAGCGGTCGCGTTATCGGCGACTTGACCGCTCTATTGGTCACGCTGAAGGGACTGCCCCTGACCTATTTCAAGGACATGCAAGAAGACAAGGAACCTGTCTTCGATGCCTACGATTCGTTGGAACTGTCCGTCGCCGCGATGAGCGGCATGGTGCGCGACCTGAGCGTCCATGCCCCGGCAATGCGGGCCGCCGCCGCGCAGGGCTTTTCGACCGCGACCGATCTTGCCGATTGGCTCGTGCGCGAAGCTGGCGTGCCGTTCCGCGACGCCCACGAAATTGCCGGCCGCGCGGTACGGACAGCCGAGGCCAAGGGCTGCCCCGATCTGGCCGGGCTGACACTGGACGACCTGCGCGCGATCGATCCGCGCTTCGAGGCCGGTGTGTTGGACGTTCTGTCGGTCGAGTCCTCGGTCGCCAGCCGCAACAGCTATGGCGGCACCGCGCCCACCCGTGTGCGCGAACAAATCGCGGCATTCCGCGCACGGTTGGCGTGATCCGTCTCCTCATCGTCTTTGTGATCGCCGCCGCGCTCGGCGCGGGGATGTCGTCGTGCGGCAAAAAGGGCGACCTGCAACCGCCCCCGGACAAAAAAGAACAGCGGCGCTCCTGAGCGCGGAGGATCTTTCGTGGATCATTTCACCTACAAGAACGGTGTTCTGAACGCCGAAGACGTGCCGTTGCCGGAGCTCGCCGCTGCCGTCGGCACGCCGTTCTACTGCTATTCCACCGCGACCTTGCAGCGCCACTACCGGGTCTTCGCCGAAGCGCTCAAGGGGCTCGACGCGCAAATATTCTATGCCGTCAAAGCCAACGACAACCTCGCCGTCATCCGCACTCTGGCCGACGCGGGCGCCGGCGCCGACGTAGTCTCGGGCGGCGAGATACGAAAGGTCCGCGCCGCCGGCATCCCGCCCGAACGGATCGTGTTCTCCGGCGTCGGCAAGACGCGCGAGGAAATGGCCTACGCGCTCGATACCGGCATTCTCCAATTCAACGTCGAATCCGAACCTGAACTTGAGGCCCTGAGCGAGGTCGCAAGCGCGCGCAACGCGACCGTCGATATCGCGATCCGAATCAATCCCGATGTCGACGCCGGGACCCACAAAAAGATCTCCACCGGCCGCAAGGACAACAAGTTCGGCATTCCCTGGCCCGAAGCCCGCGCCGTCTTCGCCGCGGCAGCCGAAAAGCCCGGACTCGCCGTTCGCGGCGTCGCGATTCACATCGGCTCGCAATTGACGCAGCTCGCGCCGTTCGAAGCGGCGTTCAGAATCGCGGCCGACGCCGTCCGCCAGTTGCGCAGTGACGGCCATGCGATCGAGCGGCTCGACCTCGGCGGCGGCCTGGGCGTGCCCTACGGGATCGCCGATCCGCCCACCCCGGCCGACTACGGTGCGATGGTCAAGCGGGTAACCGCCGGCCTGGGCTGCACCTTGATGTTCGAGCCGGGCCGGCTGATCGTCGCCAATGCGGGCATTTTGGTGACCCGCGTGATTTACGTGAAGCGCACCCCGCACAAGGTCTTCGTCATCACCGATGCGGCGATGAACGATTTGATCCGCCCGACGCTGTACGGCGCCCACCATGCGGTCGCGCCGGTCCTCGAAGTCCGTGCCCAGGGCGCCTTGGAGACCGTCGATATTGTCGGGCCGGTCTGCGAAACCGGCGACGTTTTAGCGGAAAACCGGGAAATGGCCGCACCGCTCGCGGACGATTTACTCGTTCTGCGCTCGGCCGGGGCCTATGGTGCCGTGATGGCCTCGACCTATAATGCGCGGCCACTTGTGCCTGAGGTCATGGTCAAGGGAACGGCCCATGCGGTTGTCAGGAAGCGTCAGACCTACGAAGAGCTTCTGGCCGCCAACGCCCTTCCGGATTGGCTGTCGCCTTAGGGTTCCGTTCCGGGGAGTTCGATGACCGCCGAAGCGCCCGACCCTCAGACACCCCACCCCATGCCGCCGACCGTCGGCTGGCGCTTGGTCGTCGCCCTTGCGGCCCTGCTGTGGGAAAGGGTGTGGCCCAGCCTGTGGCCGGCCCTCGCCATCGCCCTGATCTACGTAGCGCTGTCGCTGTTCGATGTTTGGGCGGTGACGCCGGGGTGGCTCCACCTCGGCCTCATGGCTGCCTTCGCCGCCGCGATTGCGAGTGCCCTCGGATACGGCCTGTGGCGTGTCGCGCTGCCCCGGGCCGGCCAGGCAAAACGCCGGCTCGAACAGGAAAGCGGCCTGCGCCACCGACCGCTGACGACCATCGACGATCGCCTCGCCACCGGTTCCGGCGATGCCGCCTCGGCGGCGCTGTGGGCGGAACACACCCGGCGTACACGCCGCAGCCTCGATCGTCTGCAGGTCGGATGGCCCCGGGCCGGGCTGGCACGCGCTGCAGACCCCTGGGGCTTGCGCATTATCGTGGCGTTGATCGTCGTCACCGCCTTTGCCGCAGCCGGGGACGACGCCCCGCGCCGCATGGCACTTGCCTTCCAGCCGGACTTCGCCGGCGTTGGCGGCGCGGGTGGGGTCACAATTGACGCATGGATCGCACCGCCCGATTACACCGGCCAGCCGCCGATCTTTCTGCAACAGACCGCCGCGGGCGATGCCCAAACCATCGACGTGCCGACCGGGAGCGTGTTGTTCGCGCGGATCCACGGCGGACGCGGCTTGCCGCAACTGCGTATCGACGACTCGCAAACCGCCTTTACCGTCGTCGACAAATCGAACTTCGAGGTCGAGTACCCGCTGACCGACGGCGCGACGATCCGCTTCGAGCAACGCGACCGCGCCATCGCCCAGTGGTCGATCGCCATCGTGCCCGACCGCATACCGGCGATCCGCTACACCGAGGAACCGGTCGCGACGGTGCGCCAAGCGCTGCGGCTCGATTTCGCGGCCAACGACGACTACGGGGTGGCCCGCGCCCAGGCCCATATTCGCCGCGCCGATAGCGACGACACTATGGCGCTCGATCTGCCGCTGCCCCAGCGCGACCGTACCGATATCGCCGAAACCAGTTTCCACGACCTGACGCCGCACCCTTGGGCCGGCCTGCCGGTCATCATCCATCTCGAAGCGGTCGATCAGGCCGAGCAAAGCGGTGTCAGTTCGGAGATCGAGCTGATCCTGCCCGAGCGCGACTTCAAACATCCCGTCGCCAAGGAAATCGTCGAGCAGCGCCGGGTCCTGGCGCTTGCCCCCGACCGGCGCGAGCGGGTCGCCGACAGCCTCAGCCGGCTTTCCGCGCGTCCCGGCGCCTACTACGAGGACACCACCGCCTTCCTCGCCCTGCGCAGCGCGGTATGGCGCTTGCGCAACGTCGCGCCGTCGACCGAGAGCGACGACGAGATCAGCGCCCTACTGTGGCAAACCGCACTCCGGATCGAGGACGGCACCCTGTCGCTGGCCGAACAGGAATTGCGCGCCGCCCAAGACCGCCTGATGGAAGCGCTGGCCGATCCCAACGCAACCGATGCCGAGATCAACCAGCGCATGCAGGAGGTGCGCGATGCGCTGGAGAAATTCCTTCAAGCCTTGGCCGAACGCGCGCTTCAAAACCAGCAAGCCGGCGACAACCAGGAAATCCCGCCTGGCCAAGCCCTCGAACAGGATCAGCTACAGCAATTGCTCGATCAGGCCCAGCGCCTGAGCGAAACCGGGGCCCGCGACGCCGCGCGGGATCTGCTGTCGCAACTTCGCGAATTGCTCGAGTCCCTGCGCGACGGCCGTGTCGCCCAGATGCCCGACGGCAGCAGCCAGGGCGAGGAAATGCTGCGCGACCTGAACGACCTCTTGCGGATGCAGCAGGAACTTCTCGACCGTACCTACCAGGAATCCCAGCGCGGCCAACGCGGCCAACAGCAGCCGGGTCAGGACGGCCAGCAGCCCGGCGAAGGCGACCAACAATCGCTTGCCGAGCGGCAGGAAGAACTGCGCCGCAGGCTCGGCGAAATGATGCGCCGCCTCGGCGAACAAGGTGCCGATATTCCGGGCGCGTTGGGCCGCGCGGAACGCTCGATGGACAACGCCCGCGGCCAGCTCGAAGCCCGCCGCCCCGGCGACGCGGTCGATCCGATGACCGATGCGCTCGATCAACTTCGCCAGGGTGCAAACTCGGTGATCCGCGAAATGCTAGAAGCCCTCGGCACCGATCCCGGATTGGACGACGGGCCCAACCCCTTTACCCGCGCCGGTCGCGACCCCTTCGGTCGACCGCAAAACGGCTTCGGCATTTTGGACGACAGCCGCGTCGAAATACCGACCGAGTTCGACATCCAACAGGCCCGCGAAATCCTGCGCGAACTATACCGGCGTTCGGGCGACCGCCGCCGTCCGCAATTCGAACTGGATTACCTCGACCGGTTGCTGCGTCGCTTCTAGAGCTCGGGCGGCAGGTGGCGGTCGATCACCGCGCCAAGCTCGTCCGGCGTGAGCGGTTTCGCCACCACCTCGGCGACGATCTTCTCCAACCCGCGCGCGCGGTCGCGCTCCGCGGCAAATCCCGTAATCAGCACGATCTTGATATTGGGGTGTTCCAGCGACGCCTGGAGCGCGAGCGAAATACCATCGAGCACCGGCATCCGGATATCGGCCAGCACGAGATCGTAGGGCGCAAGGTCGAGCGCACGGGCAGCTTCGGCACCGTCGGCCGCGAGCGTGACCCGGTGGCCGCGTCCGGCCACCACGCGGCGGATGAATTCGGCAACGATCGGATCGTCGTCGGCCACCAACACCCGGCCCATCGCGGCTACTCCTGGCGCAGCACCCCAACGAAGGGCAGTTCTCGGTAGTAGTGAGCGAAGTCGAGGCCGTAGCCGACCACGAACCGGTCCGGGCAAACGAACCCGACATGGTCGGCGGCGATCGCCACTTTGCGTTTATTCGGCTTATCGAGGAACACACAAACGCTGACCGACTTCGCCCCGCGCCGCTCGATCAGGTCCTTGGCGAAGACCATCGTGCGACCGGATTCGAGAATATCGTCGATCAACAGCACATCCATCCCGGCGACGTCGTCGGTAATGTCGCGGGTGATTTGCACCGTCCCCGAACTCTCCGTGCCGGTGCCATAACTCGACAGCGTCAGGAAGTCGATGCGAGGGTGCATGCCGGCGCGGTGCAGCGCGCGAATTAGGTCGGCGCAAAATACGAAGCTGCCCTTGAGGACGGCGATGACCATGCAGTTGCGGTCTATGCGTCCGGCGATTTCGTTTCCGAGTTCGTCGACGCGGCGCGCAATGGCGTCGGCGGCAAACAGAACGTCGACCTCGGCGCGCTCGTCCGCGACGGCGGACTCGAGCGACGCGCCGCTCATCCCGGCGCCTGGGTGACGAAGGTGACCCGCAACCGGCGGGTTTCGCGCGGTGCGTCGATAATGCTGGTGCGATAGGAGAATTTGTCGAGCGGCCCCAGCACGCTAACCGGCGCGCGGAACTTCCACTCGGTCAATACCTCATCGGCTTCGTCCAGCAGGATGACCTGCATGATCGGCGGAACCGACCGGGTGGACCGGGTGACGTTCTGCACTTCACCTTCGATGTCGATGACCAGCGTCCCTTCATCGTCACGGAAGTCGACCGCCGGGTTGCCCAGAACCTTCAAGCCTTCGCCGGGCGCGGTCACCGGCGGGTTGGTATCGAGGCGCGCTAGGTCGTAGGCGGTCTTGGCCGGGGGCCAGAAGGTGACGACCTCGACGCGGAAGAAATAGAGCCCGGCGATGACAGCCAGAACGACGGCGGCTAGGACACCCCAGCCCATCCCCCCGCTGCCCGCGGCACGGCGCGATCGGCTGGCCCGACCGCGTTCGCGGCGCCGCGCCGCGGCCGGGGTGCGGCCACGCGCCGGACGCGCGGGTACGTCGAGCCCAAAATCGGGGACTTCAATATCGTCGCTTTCGACGATGACAGGCGCGGCACCAGTCTTCGGGCGCTCAGTCCACGAGTGTCCGCACCTCACGCATCGCAGCGCGCGACCGTGAGGAACCAGGACTTGAGCATCGAGCTGATACCGCGTACTGCAGTTCGGGCAAGTGACAATCATGCCTACGCGATTGATTTTACGGCCAAATCCTTATAGGCCCTTTGGCCGTATGCTGACAAGCGGGGCCGCTGGACGCTGCCCGCCGCCGCGTGCGATTCTGCCGCGCCCGCCCATGGAGATTGCCCCCGCGTGGTTCGTTTTGAGAACGTCGGAAAACGGTACGGGCACGGTCCGGAAGTCCTCCGCGACCTGACCTTCAGGCTGACGCCGGGGTCGTTTCATTTCCTGACCGGACCGTCGGGTGCGGGCAAAACCACGCTGTTGAAACTAATGTACCTGGCCCAGCGCCCGTCGCGCGGTACGATCGAAATGTTCGACCAGGATATCGGCAAAACCAAGCGGCGCGACCTGCCCTTGCTGCGCCGCCGTATCGGCGTGGTGTTCCAAGACTTCCGCCTGCTCGATCACCTCAGCGCCCTGGAGAACGTCGCCCTACCCCTGCGCATTGCCGGCGCCCGGCGCGAACAGATCGAATCGCACGTTGCGGAGTTGCTCTCCTGGGTCGGATTGGCAGGGCAGATCAACGCCCGCCCGCCGACGCTGTCGGACGGCGAAAAGCAGCGGGTCGCGATCGCCCGGGCGGTGATCGGTCGCCCCAACCTGCTCCTCGCCGACGAACCCACCGGCAACATCGACCTCGCCCAAGGTTTGCGCATCCTCCATTTGTTCGAGGAACTCAACAAGATCGGCACGACCGTGGTCATCGCCACCCACGACCGCTCGCTTATCACCACCTTCGGGCGGCCCGAACTGCGGCTAGCGAACGGTGAACTGAGCGTCCACAAGACCCCCGCCCCGCCATCGTTGGACCCCGAACCAAACCGCGGCGAAACCGACGGCGGAACCGTGGCGGATCGACCATGATCCCGCGCCGAGGCGATTTGCCGCTCGGCGGCGACGCCAACCGCCGCTTCATTCCGTTGATCGTCGGGGCGATGGTCTATCTCGCTGCCTTGGCCCTGGCCGGCACCTTCGCGCTCGACCGGACCGTGCAGCAATGGAGCGACGGGTTGCGCGGTGCGCTGACGGTCCAGTTGCCCGGCGTGGCCCAGGACCCGGAGGGCGCCGAGGCCCAGACCCGGATCGATACAGCGGTCGCCATGCTGCGCGAAACCGCCGGCATCCTGAGCGCAAGGCCCTTGCCCCACGCCCAGGCCCAGGCACTGCTTGAACCCTGGCTCGGCGCCGGCGACTTGCCTGAAAACCTCGCCATTCCCATCATCGTCGACGTCACCATCGACCCCGCCAGTCGGCTCAACTTCGAAGACCTGGCGCAACGCTTGGAAGACACGATCCCCGGTGCACGACTCAGCGACAACGGCGTCTTCCTCCAGCGTCTCGTCACCTTGGCGCGCGTGGTGCAATTGGTTGGGGGCGTCGTCGTTCTGATCGTCGGCATCGCCACGGTATCGATCGTCGTCTTCGCCACCCGTGCCGGCATGACCTCGCACCGCGACACGATCGAACTGCTGCACTTGATCGGCGCGCGCGACCGCTACATCGCCCGGCGGTTCGTCGCCCATGCGCTGTGGTACGGCCTGCTCGGCGGCGTCATCGGGTTGATCTTGGCGACCCTCACGCTGGTCGCGCTCGCGCTGGCGGCCCAGGGAGTGGACGACACGGTACTGCCCCGCCTGTCCCTCGGCCTGACTGCCTGGGTCGCGTTGCTGTGCGTGCCCATTGTCTCGGCCGTGATCGCCATGATCACCGCGCGGATCACCGTGATGCGTGCCCTGCGGCGACTGCCCTGATCCGATGTTGG
Organism: Alphaproteobacteria bacterium; assembly: GCA_040216735.1. Lineage (NCBI taxonomy): Bacteria > Pseudomonadati > Pseudomonadota > Alphaproteobacteria > Alphaproteobacteria bacterium. Next base: position 117,589 of record JAVJOO010000002.1, read on the forward strand.
TCCTGCTCGATCGCGATGGCGTACTCAACGAAGACCGCGCCGACTTCGTCAAATCTCCAGCCGAATTGGTCATGGTGCCCGGCGCGGCGGCGGCGGTCGCGCGGCTCAACGCCGCCGGTCACACCGTCGCGGTGGTCAGCAATCAATCCGGCGTTGGGCGAGGCCTCATGACCGAGGGCGACCTCAGTGCCGTCAACGCCGCCCTGGGCGACGCCGTCGCTGCCGCCGGCGGCCAGATCGATGCCGTCATCGTCTGTACCGATCCGCCGTGGGCCGCCACCGATCGGCGCAAACCCGGCCCCGGGATGCTGCGTGAAGCCTTGACCCAATTCGCCGCCGCGCCCGCCGACGCCGTGATGATCGGCGACGCGGTGCGCGATTTGGAAGCCGCTGCCGCGCTCGGTATCCGCCGCATTCTGGTGCGGACCGGCAAGGGTCGCGCCGCCGAAACCGCGCTGCCGCCTGCACTCCAGCCGGTCGACGTCTACGACGACCTCGCGGCCGCGGTAGACGTCCTGATCGCGACGGGGCAACCATGAGCCTCGCCCGCGCCCTCGCTTTCCAAATCGCCTTTTGGCTGTGGTCGGCGGCGATCAACCTCGCCTGGCTGCCCTCGCTGGCGATGTCACCGCTGGCGACGGTGCGCGGCCAGACGATCTGGGCGCACGGGGTGATGGTCCTGCTGCGGCTGTTGGTCGGCATTCGCTACGAGATTCGCGGCCGCGAGAACATTCCGCCGGGTGCCGTGCTGATCGCCGCCAAGCATCAGTCGGCCTGGGACACGATGATCTTCCATATTATCGCCCACGATCCCGCCATCGTGATGAAAGCCGAACTTCTGAAGATCCCGGTCTACGGCTGGTACTGCCGCCACTCGCGCATGATCCCGATCGACCGCGACACCGGCTCGAAGGCGATCCGCACCATGGTCGACGCCGCCAAGGCCGCCGCAGGCGCGCAGCGCCCCATCGTGATCTTCCCCCAAGGCACCCGCGTCGCACCGGGCGCGGACGCCCCCTACCTGCCCGGCGTCGCCGCGCTTTACCGTCAGCTTGGCATTCCGGTGGTGCCGGTCGCGCTCAACTCCGGCGTCTTCTGGCCGCGCCGCTCGATCCGCCGCAAACCCGGCACCATCGTCCTTGAATACCTGCCACCGATCGAACCGGGCTTAACCCGCAAGGACTTCATGGCCCGGTTGGAAACCGCAATCGAACAGGGCTCTGGTCGATTGGCCAAAGAAGCAGCACTCAAGAACTAGGCTGCGCCAATTCTGTCTAGTTGTCGGTCAATAGCGGAAAATGGAACGATGGTTGCCACAGTTTGGAGCAAATTGAGGTCGGCGGAAGCCCATTTGTCCTGGTCGTCGTAAACGATCCTTTGAATAATCGTCGAATCGTCAACTTGCTTGAGGTCAAGGTGAGCAACTGCTTTGGCATTAATTGAAGCTGCATCTGGCAAAACAGCATCCATAACAAGTCTCTTCTTTGAGCCAATATCGACCACATTGTCGAAGTGATATTGTCTAGTGCTCTGGCCTGTTAGCACCGAGTGGGAATGTATCCGCTCTTCTGAGAACCTTAGTTGCAAGACCCGCCTTAGCTCCTCCTTCAAATCCCTTCTAAGTCGAATCTTGAATTTGTCTAATCCGGCTTTAGCAGCCGCGCTCGACGCGTTTGCAACCAAGACCACCATCGATGGCAGCCTCTCGATTGGAACACTTGGTGAGTAGATTGCGCCTTTGTCGTGCCTTAAACCGGCTCGTTTGCAGAAGGGGTGTAACAAACGATCAGCATCTTCAACTTTCAGTCCGTGCGCGGATATCTCGTCAATTGCACCGCCCTCATCGGATACCCTGATCTCGAGAGCTCCGCCGGTTACATATACGGTTACCGAGGAGTTGCTGGGATATAGACAGTGTGTGGGAACTGCTATTCGACTGCCTGCCTCGGCAATAGCAAGGTATGCATCTAGGAGATGTTTCACGACGCCCATTTCGCTCATAGCAATCTCCCTCTGGGCGGCAACTCAAACACCGGTTCATGAAACGCGATCATAGTCTCACCGCAGAACCACCGAAAAGCGTTCTCCCAATGCCTGATCGCATTTGGCAGTGACCTTGCACAGGGCATATCGGGCAGGGTACTTCTGGTTGATAAATGTCGATTGTCATTCCATGCATGATAGTGCGGACCTACAATCGAGTACTCTCCCCCCAGGGAATCGACACGGTCGGCAGGATTGGTATGCCGTTTGTAGTCAGGCTCAAAATCCAGGCGCCAGATACAGTGGTTTCTGTACTGGAGGACAATGGTGAAGCGAAGCCCGCTTTCTTCTGGATAGGCCGTCGTGCAGAATTCGGCGTTTGTCGACTCGCCATTGACGAGAATCGGTAATGACGATCTCATCTCGCCCGAGCGGCTACCCTCGACCCAGGTCGGTGCGCCTGCAAGTTCCTTCGGTGCCGCGAGAAACCCATCGACAAGTTCTGCTGCTGTGGGCTCATCCACCATGTCGGAAAGTATCGTTGTTGCCCGCCAGCTAGGCCAGCAGGATCGCTGTGTATAACTCTGTATATAAAACTGGCCGTTGTCACAAATAGGATCCCCAGAAATCCCGCTGTGACCCAGCCAATGATCAGTGGATAACTCGAACAACCTGGAACAATCCTTATATATCAATTTGTTAGACTGCGCTCCGGCTGTGAGAACATTTCTAGAACATCTGCGTTGACGCCCCCACGGGGCCGGGCCTACCATCGCCGCCCACCTCCCCTCGCCCGAGTACGCGCCATGGCCGCCCTGACCCCGATCGCCCAGCAAATTTGGGACATGAAGTACCGCCTCAAGGCCGCCGACGGCACGCCCGTCGACAAATCGATCGAGGACACCTGGCGCCGGGTCGCCAAGGCCCTAGCCGCCCCCGAGAAGGACGCCGACGCCTGGGCCGAGAAATTCTACGGCGCCCTGGCCGACTTCAAGGTTCTGCCGGCGGGCCGCATTATCGCCGGCGCCGGCACCGACCGGCGCGTGACGTTGTTCAACTGCTTCGTCATGAACACCATCGACGACGACATGGGCACGATCTTCGACAACCTGCGCGAAGCGGCATTGACCATGCAGCAGGGCGGCGGCATCGGCTACGACTTCTCCACGCTGCGGCCCAAGGGCGCATTGGTGAAGGGCGTCGGCGCCGACGCCTCGGGCCCGCTCTCCTTCATGGATGTGTGGGATGCGATGTGCCGCACCATCATGTCGGCGGGCCACCGCCGCGGCGCAATGATGGCAACGCTGCGCTGCGACCATCCCGACATCGAAGCCTTCATCGAAGCCAAGCGCGAACCCGGTCGCCTGCGCATGTTCAATCTTTCGGTGCTGGTCACCGACGCCTTCATGGACGCCGTCAAGAACGACGGCCCGTGGGACCTCACCTTCAACGGCACGATCTTCGATTCGGTGTCGGCGCGCGACCTGTGGAACAAGATCATGCGGGCGACCTTCGCCTTTGCCGAACCCGGCGTGATCTTCATCGACCGGATCAACCGGCAGAACAACCTCGCCTATTGCGAAACGATCAACGCCACCAATCCATGCGGCGAACAGCCCCTGCCGCCCTACGGCGCCTGCCTGTTGGGCTCGGTCAACCTGGCGAAGCTGGTCAAGGACGCGTTTACCCCCGGCGCCCATCTCGACACCGCCGCGCTCGATGAGATGACGCGCCTCGCGGTGCGGATGCTCGACAACGCGATCGACGTGTCGCGCTTCCCGCTCGACTCCCAGGAACAGGAAGCCAAGAACAAGCGCCGCATGGGCTTAGGCGTCACCGGACTGGCCGACGCGCTGATCATGTGCGGCGCGCGCTACGGCAGCGATGCCGCGGTCGCCCTGACCAAGGAATGGATGGGCACGTTGCGGCGCGCCGCCTACCTCGCCTCGGCCGACCTCGCGGCCGAAAAAGGGTCGTTCCCGCTGTTCGACAAGGACCTCTACCTCGCAGGCGAGTCGGTGCAACAGCTGGACGACGACGTGCGCGCCGCCATCGCCGAGAAGGGTATCCGCAACGGCTTGCTGACCTCGGTCGCGCCGACCGGGACGATTTCGATCTTCGCCGACAACGTCTCCTCCGGCCTCGAACCGGTCTTCAGCTTTACCTACAAGCGCAACGTGCTGATGCCCGACGGCAGCCGCCGCGAGGAAGACGTCAGCGACTATGCCTTCCGCCTCTACCGGCGGACCTTCGGCGAGACCACCGCCCTGTCGGACGCCTTCGTCGATGCACAAAGCCTGACCCCCGCCGACCACGTGCGCATGCAGGCCACCGTGCAGGCCTATATCGATTCGGCGGTCTCCAAGACCGTCAACGTGCCCGAGGAAATCGATTTCGAATCGTTCAAGGACGTCTACCTCAGCGCCTACGATCAGGGCTGCAAGGGCATCACCACCTACCGCCCCAACGACATCACCGGTGCCGTCCTGCGCACCGAGCCGGCCAAGGACACCGCGCAATCCGAACTGCCGCTGAACGCGCCCCCTGCGCGGCCCAAGGATCCGTTCGAGGCCGGCGGCGTGGTCTACATGACCCAACCGCTGGACCGGCCCGGCGTGCTGCCGGGCTCGACCTACAAGGTGCGCTGGCCCGAAAGCGACCACGCAATCTACATCACCGTCAACGACATCATCCAGGACGGCCGGCGGCGGCCCTTCGAGGTGTTCATCAACTCCAAGAACATGGAGCACTACGCCTGGACCGTGGCGCTAACGCGGATGATCTCGGCAGTGTTCCGGCGCGGCGGCGATATTTCGTTCGTGGTCGAGGAACTCAAGGCGGTGTTCGACCCGCGCGGCGGCTATTGGGTCGACGGCGCCTACGTGCCTTCGCTCCTGGCCGCGATCGGCGACGTGATCGAAAAGCATCTGATCAACATCGGCTTCATCGCAGGGCCCGAAAACAAAGACGACTCCGCGCTCGAACTGCGCAAGGTCGCCGGCATGGAAGGCGGCCCGTCTGATGCCCGCCTGCGCACCTGCCCCCGCTGCTCGCAACCGTCCCTGATGCGCCTAGAGGGCTGCGACACCTGCACGAGCTGCGGGTTCAGTAAGTGCGGGTAGGGTCGAAACCCGTGGCGTCATGGGCTTGCACCCCCTCGCAGGATCGCGCCCGGTTGCACGGAAACGTACATCTCACCTGACGTTTCACACCTTGGAAACCAACCGGTGCACCGCATGCAGCGGTCCGTCGGCGATCCCCAGTTCGTCGAGATGGGCAATGGTGTTGGCGAGGTAGTCGCGGTTGCTGCCGCTCTGCCCTGAAGCAGCAGCGATGATGTCGGCGATCCGGGCGGGCGGCAATTTGCCGGCATAGTGATCGTGCGCCGGGTTAACGACAAAACACGCCGCCCGCACGACGCTTGCGCCGCGCGAAACTTGTCTCTCCCCCCTCCCTGCCCTCGCCCTTGGCGAGGGGGAGGAGGTAGACCCGGCTTCGCCGCTTGGTGCCACGCCCAGCGCAACCCGCAGCCACTTCAACGCATACACATCCACCGCATGGCCGAACATTTCGCGCGCAATGAGGTAATCCATCGCCGCCGCCGCGTCCGCAGCCGCCACCCGGAACGCCCGCCCCACGCACGAGCCGCCGCGGTCCAGCCCCAGCACGAGTCCGCGCCGCTCGGGCGTGCCGCGGTAGTGTTCGGAATAAAGGCAGAAGGCGCGGTGATAGCCATGCAGTTGCGCGGACCGGACTTCGGCATAGGGAAAGCCCGGGTTCCACATCAGCGACCCGTAGCCGAACACCCAAATATCGCCCTCGCCGTTTCGCTGCACCCCGTGTCTCCCACCGGCTCGCCGCAGTGGCCGCGCCGTTTCGCGCCCGCTATATACTAGGCCGATGAACCCCCGCCAACGCACCCGCCCCCCGCATGGCTGAATACGCCACCGCCGCCTTCGAAAGCCGGCGCCGGCCGCGCACCAAATTGTGGGCGGCGCTGACCGTCATCGTCTTCGCCGTGATCGCGGCGGGGCTCTATACCGCGTTCTGGTTCGACGCCGCCGAACGGCTCAAGATCGGTATTGTTGAGTGGACCGCGCAGCAGCGCGCGGACGGCAACTTCGTCGTCCTAAACGATCTCAAAATCACCGGCTTTCCGCTCGCCTTTACGCTCACGGCCGACCAAGCCGTGGTTGGGCGTACCAACGAACGAACGTTTTCCTGGCGCGCCGAAGGGTTCCGCGCCCGCGCCTGGGTATGGGCGCCGCGTACCTTGGCGGTTAGCGCACCCGATAACGGCTTGACCTTTTCGGCGCGCGGCAATTCGCGCAACGTCGAAATGAATGCCGCCAGCCTAGCCATGACGGTTGAACTCGACGGCGCCAACTGGCCGCGCGTCATCACTGCGCGCTTCGAGCGGCCGGTCCTGCGCATCCTTGGCATCCGCGACGAGATCGCCGCCAGCACACTGTCCCTGAATGCGACGACGGCGCCCGACGGCCAGGGGTCGCTGGCCCTCGACGCGATCGATATCACCAGCGGACAAGCGCTGCTGCAGCGCCTGGGCGGCACGGTCGATCGTCTCAAAGCGACCGCCGACCTCAAGGGCGCTTGGACGGTGGGACCGCTTGAACGCCAACTCGACGCTTGGCGGCTGGCCGGGGGCACGTTGGAGGTGCGCGATACGCGGCTGGAGTGGAGCGGCCTTACGGTCGATGCCGATGGCACCTTCTCGCTCGACGAAGAGCTGCGCCCGCTGGGCGCGATGACCGCGACGTTCCTGGGCCTATCCGACTTCATCGACCGGCTGCAAGCAGCCGAGATCGTGCGCCCGCGCGATGCCGCCGCCGCAAAGGTATCGATCAATCTGTTGGGCGAACGTACCGAGGGGGGCCGCATTCGCATCCCCGTAACCGCGCAGTTCGGCCGCCTGTCGGTGGGCCCGGTCGGTTTAGGCGACCTGTTGCCGGTGACCGACCTTTTGTACATCCCCAACCTGCAATAGGCCGCTTAGGATTTTTTCAAATGCTCGGGCTCGTCCTGGCCCGCCGCGATTATGCCGCGGCGGATGTCGCGGGTGCGCCGGAACAGCGTCTCCAACGTCTCGGCATCGCCCCAGCGAATTGCGCGCTGGAGCGCCGAGAGGTCTTCGGTAAAGCGGCCCAGCATTTCCAGCACTGCGTCTTTATTGTTGAGAAAAATATCGCGCCACATCACCGGATCGCTGGCGGCAATGCGAGTGAAGTCGCGAAAACCACCGGCCGAATATTTGAACACTTCCGATTCGGTGACGGTCTCCAGGTCGTCGGCGGTGCGCACAATGTTGTAGGCGATCAAATGCGGCAGGTGCGAGGTGATCGCCAGCACCCGGTCGTGGTGGGCCGCGTCCATGATTTCGGTTTTGCTGCCCAAGGTGCGCCACAGCGCAGCGACCCGCGCGACCGCCGCCGGATCGGTACCTTCGGCGGGTGTCAGAATGCACCAGCGTTTTTCGAACAGTTCGGCGAAGCCCGCATCGGGGCCCGAAAATTCGGTCCCCGCGACCGGATGCGACGGGACGAGGTGAACCCCTTCAGGCAAATGCGGCGCAACGTCGCGCAAAATCGATTCCTTGACCGAGCCTGTGTCGCTGACGATGGCGCCAGGTGCGAGGTGCGGCGCGATCTCGGCCGCCACCGCGCCCACCGCGCCGACCGGTACGGCCAGGATCACGAGGTCGGCGCCGCGTACCGCCGCGCCGATGTCCTCGGCGATGTCGCCTAAACCGAGCGCGCGGGCACGGGCGCGGATGTCCGCCGCCGCATCGAAACCTGCCACCGTTTCGGCGGCGCCATGGGCCCGGGCGGCATGGCTGATCGACGCGCCGATCAATCCCAGGCCGATGATGGCTAGCCGCGTGAACGGGCGCTGCGCCTCTGTCATCGAGCCGGATTCGCCGCGACGAAGTCTTTCAGGGCGGCGATGGCGGCGGCATTGTCGTCGGCCAGGCCCACCGAAACGCGCAGGTATTGCGGCAACCCGTAACCGGCAATCAAACGCACCAGGATGCCGCGCGACCGCAAAAACGCGAAGCCGGCCTGGGCCCGTTCCGCGCCGCCGAAATCGGCGATCAAAAAGTTTCCGACGCTGGGCGCCGTGGGCAAGCCCAATCCTGCAAGTTCGCGGGCAAGCCAGGGCAGCCATTGGTCGTTGTGGGCGCGCGCCTTGGCTTCGAAGCGCGCATCTTCGATCGCCGCGACCGCCGCGGCCTGGGCGGCGGCATTGACGTTGAATGGACCGCGCACGCGGTTCAGCGCGTCGGCAATCGCCGGGGCGGCGTAGCACCAACCCACACGCAACGCCGACAGGCCGTAAATCTTCGAGAACGTGCGCAGCATCACGACATTGTCGTGGCCCGCGACAAGGTCCTGCCCGGCGCTGTAATCGGCCGCGCCGACATACTCGGCATAGGCCGCGTCGATCGCCAAAATGACGTCGCTCGGCAGGCCGTCGCGCAACCGCTGCAGTTCAGCCGATGTGACGTAGCTGCCGGTCGGGTTGTTCGGGTTGGCCAGGAAGACGATCCGCGTGCGCGAAGTCACCCGGGCCAGCAACTGGTCGACGTCGGCGCGCAGATCGCGTTCGGGCGCAGCCACCGGTACTGCGCCCGCCGCCATCGCCGAGATCCGGTACATCAAGAAGCCGTGCTCGGTGTACAGCACTTCCTCGCCCGGTCCGGCATAGGCGGTGATCAACAGCGAAATCAGTTCGTCCGAGCCCGCGCCGCACACGATCTGCGCGGGCGATACCCCGTGCCGCCGGCCGATGGCTTCGCGCAGCACGCGCGCTTCGCCGTCGGGATAGCGGTGCAGCGTTGCCGCCGCTGCCTTGAACGCGTCGATCGCCTTCGGGCTGGGGCCGAGCGCAGACTCGTTCGACGATAATTTGACGATGTTGTCGATCCCCGGCGCGTCGGCCTCGCCGCCCTTGTAGGGCGTGATGTCCATGACACCGGCGTGGGGCCGGGGGCTCGGTGGGTGAGTCATATCAAGCGCGTGAAAAGGGCCGCGCGTAGGAGCCCGCCGCGGACAGGCGCGCGCTGCCGACGCGCTTGGCGAACGCGGCGAGCCTTGGGTCGGCTGACGTAACGTAGCCATCGACCTCGAACAGGTAGGAATCGCCCGCGCCGCGTTCGGAGAATGATGAAATCGCCCGACCGCCGAGATCGACGGCTTTGAGATGATCAGTCAAAGACCGCCGGCTGATTTGTTCGTCGGTGCTGACCACGAGCCAGCTCAAATCGTCGCCGCTTTCGTCGTAAGGCAGGCAACCCACGACCATCGCCTGGAGGTCTTCGAACCGCGCGCCCGGGTTGTCGACGAACGGCAAACGCCCGATCACGCGCGGCATGTTGTCGCCGCCACCGCTCATATACCGCCACCACGGATCGGCCTCGCCGTCGTGTGGCTGGGGCAAAATGCCAACGGTTGCCGCGCCCTCGGACACCGCCCGCAGCACCACGGTGGGGGATTTGTGCAAGGACATGTGTGTCGCCGACCCGAAATGGTCGCGCGCCAGATCCCAGTAACCGACCGATTTTTCCGGGGCGCAGACCGCGACCTCCAACGGCCCTTGCAGGCGGCAATAGGCGGCAATCAGTTCGCGCCAAATCCGCCCGACGACGGGTTGCGGTAGGCCGGTTTCGGTCCCCGCCAACAACGTCCGCAGGACCGTGGCTTCGCGTCCGGGCCGCAAGATCGGGCCGCCCCCCTTAGCCGCGCCGACCCGCCGCACGACATCGGTTCGTGCCGCGATCGCCGCCAACAATCGGGCGTCGATTTCGTCAATTTCGCGCCGGAGCGCGTCGAGATCGGTTGTGTCGTTGCTCATGATAAACCCCTTCGGCCACCGCGCCGGGGCGGCATAGTCTTAAGCGCCGAAAGGGCCAAAATCAAAGAAAACATTGACATATCCGTTACCTAAGCCAAGTTATTCGATCCCCGGGTCAATCTGGTTTTGCTCTTAGATGGCGGTCGCCGATCCCATGGAAGTCTCGCGCTCATCGCCAAGCGCCGTCAGCGGCCAGTTCGTCGAATTGGGCGCCGCCGGACCCTTGCGCCTGGACAGCGGGACCGAACTCGCCGCCTTCGGGGTGGCCTACCAAACCTACGGCACCCTCAACGCCGACAAGTCCAATGCCGTCCTGGTGTGCCACGCGCTAACCGGCGACCAGCACGCCGCCAACGACCACCCGATGACGCAAAAACCGGGGTGGTGGGACATCATGATTGGACCGGGCCGACCGCTCGATACCGATCGCTACTTCGTCATCTGCGCCAATGTCCTTGGCGGGTGCATGGGCTCGACCGGGCCCGGCGAGATCAATCCTGAAACCGGCAAGCCGTGGGGCCTCGCCTTTCCGGTCATCACCATCGGCGACATGGTGCGGGCCCAGGCCCGCCTCCTCGACCACCTCGGGATCGACCAACTGTTTTGCGTCATCGGCGGATCGATGGGCGGGATGCAGGCGTTGCAGTGGGCCTCGGCCTACCCTGAGCGCGTCTTCGCATCGGTACCGATCGCCGCCGCGTCGCGCCATTCGGCCCAGAACATCGCCTTCCACGAGGTCGGCCGCCAAGCGATCATGGCAGACCGCGACTGGCACGGCGGCGCCTACCACGACCACGGCACCACGCCGCGCGCCGGTCTCGCGGTGGCGCGCATGGCCGCTCATATCACCTACCTGTCCGAAGCGGCGCTGCGCCGCAAGTTCGGTCGCAAGCTGCAGGACCGCGACCGCATCACCTTCGGCTTCGACGCCGACTTCCAGGTCGAAAGCTACCTGCGCCACCAGGGCATGACCTTCGTCGACCGCTTCGATGCAAACTCCTATCTCTACATCACCCGCGCGATGGACTACTTCGACCTTGCGGCCGAGCACGGCGGCAGCCTTGCTGCGGCCTTCCACAAAACGCCGGTTAGGTTCTGCGCGATCTCCTTCACGTCGGACTGGCTGTTCCCAACGTCGGACAGCCGCGAAGTGGTCAAGGCGCTGAACTCCGAGGCAGCCAACGTCAGCTTCGTCGAAGTCGACACCGACAAGGGCCACGACGCCTTTCTGCTTGACGAGCCCGAATTCCACAAAACGCTGGTCGGGTTCCTCAACGGCGCCGCCGACAAACGCGGCTTGAAAAAACCGTGAGCGCGGCGGACGAGCGCGCCCGCGCAGGACTGCGCAGCGATCTTCTGTTCGTCGCCGACCTGATCGAACCGGGCGCGCGGGTTCTCGACATCGGCTGCGGCGACGGCGCCCTGCTGCACTACCTCAGCAGCGAACGCGGCGTCGACGGACGCGGCATCGAAATCAGCCAAGCTGGGGTGAACGCATGCGTCAGCCACGGCCTCTCGGTGATCCAGGGCAACGCGGACACCGACCTCCAGGACTATCCGGACGGCGCCTTCGACTACGTCGTGTTGAGCCGAACCCTGCAGGCGACCCGCAACCCGCGCGAAGTGCTGGCTCAGTTGGTGCGCATTGGCCGCAAGGCAATCGTGACCTTTCCCAACTTCGGCTATTGGCGGGTGCGCTGGAATCTGATTGCCAACGGGCAAATGCCCACGACCCGGCTGTTGGCCGACCCCTGGTACAGCACCGAAAATATTCACCTGTGCACGATCCGCGACTTTACCGCGCTCTGCGACGAACTCGATCTGCGCACCGAGCACCAGGCCATCCTTAATCACACCGGGCGCGACACCCAGTTTCGCAGCACGTCGCGGTTTGCCAATTTCTTCGGCGAACAGGCGCTATTCATGCTCTCCCGGCGCTAGCCGCGCGGCGGCGCCTCGACCGGCGAGCATCGGTCGCGCCACGGCCCTGACCGGGCGCAGCCGAACCCGGCTGCCCCGCGGCGTCGCCGCATAGACCTGTTTGCCGCCCTCGACCAGCAATGCGCCCGCGATCGCGGTCGCTCCGATGCTTTCACCGAACCGCTCCAGCGGGCCCGCTGCGCGCAGCATCAGCCCGCCTTGGCTCGGCGGAAAATAGAGCGCGGCCTTGGTCGCCCCCGGCGAAAACATGGTGTCGCGCAGCAACCGGTTGAGCTGCGGCGGACTGAACGGACGCCCATGACCAAAGGGCGTGCGTTCCAGCCGCGCCCAGATACCGCGCCGGTTCGGGGCGACGATCAAGATCCGGCCTTCCGGCGCCAACACCCGCCACACCTCGCGCAGCATCGGCCGCAGATGTTCAGAATTCTCCAGCGTGTGCGCCAGCAGCACCCGGTCGACGCTGGAATCGCGCAGTGGCAGTTCTGCCTCGTCGGCCAGGGCAACCCGGCTCGCCGTATCGGCCGGCCAACGGTGCACGCCCTGGCCCGCCGGCATGAAGGCCAGTACACGCTCGGCCTCCTCCAACATCGGGCGCAGTAGCGGTGTCGCATACCCGATGCCGACGACCCGCAGGCCCGCGACGCTGGGCCACAATTCGCGCACGCGGCGGCGCAGGGTCCGTGCGGCGATACGGCCCAGCCGGCTGTCGTAGAATTGCTTTAGGTCGACGACGTCAAGATGCATGACGCGATTCTACCACAAGCCGGGGCACCCTGGCGCGACGCCGCAACCCAGTGTAACAACGGCGCCATGAAACTCTTTTACACGCCGTTGAAAAACTACGTCCACAAGGTCCAGGTGGTGGCGATCGAGACCGGGGTTTACGACCGGTTGGAGCGTATCGCCACCGACCCCTATACCCGCCAGGTCGAGCATGTGCTGGCCAATCCGCTTAGCAAGGTGCCGACCTTGATCCTCGACGACGGTAGCGCGCTCTACGGCGGCCCGGCGATCTACGAGTATTTCGATTCGCTACACGACGGCGCCAAGCTGTTCCCAGCCACCGGGCCTGCGCGTTGGACGGCACTGCGCCAATTGGCGCTTGGCGATGCGATGTTCGACACCTTCGTGCTGCGCCAGAACGAACTGAAACGCCCCCGCGAATTCGTCTATCCGGCGGCGCTGGAAAACTACATGGCGACCGTGGCCCGCGCGCTCGACGCGCTGGAGTCCGAAGCGCCGGCGTTCGAGGGGTTCACCATCGGGTTGATCTCGATCGCCTGCGGCCTGATGTACCTAACCAAAATTCGCGACCGCGACGGCATGGACCTAGACTGGCGCGACGAGCGCCCCGACCTATCGGCCTGGTACGACCGCTTCACCGACCGCCCGTCTTTCGTCCCCCGCGACAACGCCATCGCGCTGCGTTGATGCGAAAGCCTGACGTCTCAACCGACACGTCAGTACATATGCTGTCCGCCGTTCACCGACAGGGTTGCGCCGGTGATGAAGTCGGCGTCGTCGGCGACCAGGAATAGCACGGCACGGGCGATGTCCTCGGCGCGACCGAGGCGGCCCACCGGAATCCGCGCGATGATCTTTTCCAACACGGCCGGCGGCACCGAGCGCACCATGTCGGTATCGACATATCCAGGGGCAATGGCGTTCACGCTCACCCCCTTGGCAGCACCTTCCTGGGCCAGTGCCTTGGTGAAACCGTGGATGCCGGATTTCGCGGCGGCGTAATTGACCTGGCCGTACTGGCCCGCCTGCCCGTTGATCGAACCGATATTGACGATGCGCCCGAAGCCGCGGGCGCGCATCGAGTCGATAACGCACCGCGCCATGTTGAAACACGACGTCAGATTGGTGTCGATCACCGCCTGCCAGTCGTCGAGCGACATCTTGTGCATGGTCGCATCGCGGGTGATGCCGGCATTGTTGACCAGCACATCGACCGGCCCGAGATCGGCGGTAATCCGAGCGATCTTTTCCTTGCAGTCGTCGTAGCTACAGACATCCCACTGGTAGACGGCGATGCCGGTCTCTTTGTGAAACGCCTCGGCGGCTTGCGTGTTGTTGGCGTAGTTCGCGGCAACTCGGTAGCCGGCGTTCTTCAACGATTCCGAAATAGCCCGGCCGATTCCGCGCGTCCCGCCGGTAACGATCGCGACTCTGGACATAAAATCCTCCCTGGCTGGGAGGCCAGCTTAGACCCTAGTCGCGGGCGACGCACATCGCGATGCCCATGCCGCCGCCGATGCACAGGGTGGTGAGGCCCTTCTTGGCGTCGCGTTTTTGCATTTCGAACAGCAGGGTCGTCAGCACCCGGGCGCCCGACGCGCCGATCGGATGGCCGATCGCGATCGCGCCGCCGTTGACGTTGACCCGGTCGGGATCCCAGCCCATGTCCTGGTTCACCGCGCAGGCCTGGGCGGCGAAGGCCTCGTTGGCTTCGATCAGGTCGAGGTCGGCGGCGGTCCAACCGGCTTTCTCCAGCGCCTTGCGGCTGGCCGGAATCGGTCCCGATCCCATCACCGCGGGATCGACGCCGGCCTGGGCCCACGACGCAATCCGGGCAAGCGGGGTTATGCCCCGCTTGGCGGCATCCTCGGCCCGCATCAACACCAGGGCCGCGGCCCCGTCGTTGATGCCCGAGGCATTGGCCGCGGTCACCGTGCCGTCCTTCTCGAAGGCCGGGCGGAGTTTTTGCATCGCGTCCAGTGTCGCCCCGTCGCGGATGTATTCGTCATGCTCGACCACGGTATCGCCCTTGCGGCCCGGCACCGTGACCGCGACGATCTCGTCGGCGAAGCGTCCGGCCTTGCGGGCGGCCTCGGCCTTATTTTGCGAAGCCACCGCGAAGGCGTCCTGTGCCTCGCGGGTGATCTGCCATTGGCGCGCGACGTTCTCGGCCGTCGAGCCCATGTGATAGCCGTTGAACACATCCCAAAGGCCGTCGCGGATCATCGTGTCGATCATCTGGGTATCGCCCATCTTGGTGCCCTGTCGCAGATGCATCGCGTGCGGCGCGTTGCTCATGCTTTCCTGGCCGCCCGCGACGACGATATCGGCATCGCCGTTGCGCAACGCCTGATAGCCCAGCGCGACCGCGCGCAGACCCGACCCGCAGACCTGGTTGACGATCCAAGCCGGCGCCTCGACCGGGATGCCGGCACCGATGGCCGCTTGGCGCGCCGGGTTCATGCCCGCCGCCGCGGTCAGCACCTGACCCAAGATAACCTCGGATACCTCGCCCGCCGCCACGCCGGCGCGTTCCAGGGCGGCCCCGATGGCGACCTGCCCCAGGGCCGCGGCCCCGAGCGGCGCGAAACTTCCGTTGAACGAGCCCACGGGGGTCCGGGCGGCACTGGCAATTACGATCTCGGTCATCACGGCTCCTTTGCGAACAAGGGCTGATTGTTGCACCGCACAACGCCCTTCCGCAACCGCGAAGGCGCTAGGCTGTTAGCCAGTCCCGCAGCGGCTCCCACAGGGTCCGCCGCGCGCCCCTGCCGACCACCATGCCGACGTGCCCGGCGTCCGGCGCGTGGACACGGGCTGCCGGTAGGGCGGCGGCCAGCGCGCGCGCCGATTGCGGCGGCACGATGCGATCGTCGCCGGGCAATACGACAAAGGCGGGGCACGTCAGGTGCGCCGGATCGATCCGCATCCCACCCACCTGCCAGCGCCCCGCGCCTGGATCATTCGCGCCGTACCAATCGACGAAACATTCCCGGGCGACGGGACCGGCCAGCGGCACGCCGTCGTTGAGCCAGTCCTCCAGGGCGACGAAATCTTCTGCGGCGGCGCTGTCCGGTGGCATTGCCGCGAAGGCGCGAAACTTCCGCGCAGCCAGCAGCGGATCGAGACTGGCGAAGAACGCCTGCAACAGGTCGACCGGCAACTCGCCCAGAGCCGCGACGGTCTGGTCGATCGCCCCGCCTGGCTCGAGCATCCATGCCGCAGACCCGCGTTCGGCATGGAAGTCCCACGGGGTCGCCAGCAGCGCCAGCGTTCGAACGTACTGCGGGTAAAGCAGGGCCGCCGCCAAAGCGAGATTGCCACCCATGCAATAGCCGACGAGATCGATCGGCCCGCCGTGCCGCGCGCACAGCATTGCCAACGCGTCGCGCAAGGGCCCCATGACATAGTCGCCCACCGAAAATGTCTTCTCGACTGCGCCAGGATCGCCCCAGTCGAGCAAATAGGGCTGTGTCCCCGCGCCGCCCAACCAGCGCAGTAGGCTGCGGCGCTGCGACAGATCGAGGATGTAGGCGCGGTTGACCAGCGAGGGCACGAACAGCACCGGCGGACCGCTGCCGCCGTAGTCGCGCAAGGCCGCCGCACCGAACCGCGCGATCGGGTCGGGGTCGGCGACATCGCGGCGATAGGGATGGGTCCGGTAGGCCTCGATCGCCGCTGTCAGGGCCGCAGCACGCGCGGTCGCTTCGGCGCTAACCGCCTGGGAAAGGGTCTGCGGGTCAGCGGTCTCCAGCGCCGGCATCAACCGGGCCGCGTCGGCGGCCAGCTTCGGCATCCAGGTCAGCAAGCCGCGCTGCGCAAGCGGCAAGGCCGTCAGCGAGCCGGTCCAGGTCCACAGCGCCAGCGCCATATGGAGACTGACCGGGCGCGGCCCCTGGCGTGGGGCAATTTGGGGCATGGTCATCGGACGCCCTCTCCATCGCCGCGCGCCAATCGTGACTGAAAACCTCGGCCACCTGCGCCTCCCACAGATCGAGAAAGCGGACGGCGAGTTGCTCGGGGGTCGGGGCCGCGGACATGGCCGGAGTATAGCGCCGCTTCCGGCGATGTCCGAGCGCCCGATTGCGCGGCGCAACATGAATCCTTGCGCAACGCAGCATGGGGAGACGACAATGGCGGTTCATGCACGCGAGAGGCTGCCCGTGAGCGATACCGCATCCAAACCCGAGCCGACCGTCATCAAGAAATATGCGAACCGGCGGCTCTACAACACCGCCAAGAGCGCCTATGTGACGCTCGACGATCTCGCCGACATGGTGAAGAACGAGGAGGAGTTTGTCGTCCGCGACGCCAAGACCGGCGACGACCTGACCCGGCAAGTCCTGACCCAAATCATCCTCGACCAAGAGGGCCGCGGCGGCAACCTGCTGCCGCTCAACTTCCTGCGCAAACTGATCGGCTATTACGGGCAGAACATGGGAGGGGTGCTGCCAGGCTACCTCGACGCCAGTCTCGACAGCTTTCAGGAGAATCAAGACCGGCTGCAACAGCAGTTCGCCGCCGCCTTCGGACAACCGATCAAGCAGTTCGAGGACATCACCCGCCAGAACATGGCGATGTTCGAGCGCGCCCTGGGCGCTTTCACCCCGTTCGGCGCGGGGGCGGCCAAACCCGCGTCCAGCGAACGGCCCACCTCCGAAAGCGACGGCGGCGACATCGAAGACCTCAAGAAAGAAATGGATGCGATGCGCGCCCGGCTCGACAAGCTCGCAAAATAAAACAGGGGGACGGCGCGTACCGTCCCCCTGTCGGCGCATGCCCCAGGTGAGGGTTCCGGGCGGAGCTTGCGTCGCGTAGCGCCGCGATCGTGCCCACCGCGCGTGACACGCCCGCGACTCGAGCATGACGTTTTCGCGGCATAGAAAAAAAGGGGCGCCCCAAGGGCGCCCCTTAATGCGTCAAACGTGTCGCGGGTTAGCCGATGCGGCCGCCGTCGTCGCGCGCGATCGCGACCACCGCCGAACGTGGCACCGAACTGCCGCCGCCGGGGAAGTGGCTATCGCCCCGCTCGCCCGGATGCTGGATGCCGACGAACAGGGTCGTGCGATCCGGGCTCCAGGTGATTCCGGTGATCTCGCATTCGCGCGGACCGACCATGAAACGCTTGATTTCGCCGGTCGCCGGGTCGCCTACCAGCATCTGGTTGTTGCCTTGCCCGGCGAAGTCCTTCTCGTTGCTGTAATTCCCATCGGTCTGGATCCACAGCAGGCCGTTTTCGTCGAATGCCAACCCGTCGGGCGAGTTGAACATGTTGTCCGCGGTGACGTTCGGCGACCCGGCGTTCGCGTCGCTATGGACGGTCGGATTGCCCGCCACGACATACAGGTCCCACGCGAAACCTTCGGCCGTATGGTCTCCGCCCGCCGGCACCCAGCGCACGATTTGGCCATAGTTGTTCTTGGCCCGTGGGTTGGGGCCGCCGGGCACCATCGGATCGCCGCCGGCGTTCTTGCCGTCCGCTGCGCGCCGGCTGTTGTTGGTCAAGCAGCAATAGATTTCAGTTTTGCGCGGGTTCGAGGAAATCCACTCGGGCCGGTCCATGGTGGTCGCGCCAACCTTGGATGCAGCCATGCGGGTGTTGATGCAGACTTCGGCTTGCGACGCCATCCCCGTGGTCTGCGGGTTGAGCTCGATCCACTGGCCGCCGCCGTCCTCGTTGAACTTGGCGACGTAGAGTTTACCGTTTTCCAGCAGGTCCGAGTTGTCGCCGCCTTCGACGTATTGACCCTCGGAAACGAAGCGGTAGATGAACTCGCCGCGCTCGTCGTCGCCCGAATAGGCAACTACGCGACCGTCCGCGGCAAGCACGACTTCGATGTTCTCGTGCTTGAAGCGACCGAGCGCCGTGCGCTTTTTCGGCGTGGAGGTCGGATCGAACGGATCGATCTCGACGATGTAGCCGAAGCGGTTGGGTTCGTTGGGATGTTTGGTGATGTCAAAACGTTCGTCGGCACTGGCCCAGTTGTAGCCCCAGTCTTTGGCGCCGACGCCGTAACGCTTCCACGCATCGCCAATGTCCTGCTTCTCGTCGCTGGCCGAGAAGTAGCCGTTGAAGTTCTCTTCGCAGGTCAGATAGGTACCCCACGGCGTACGTCCGTTGCCGCAATTGTTGGCCGTGCCGAGCGCGTTCGTGCCCGCCGGATCGGCTGCTGTCTTCATCCAGTCGTGACCGCGCGCCGGACCGGTGATCTCCATCGGCGTGTCGACCGTGATGCGGCGGTTGTAGGGCGAGTCGACGACGAGGCGCCAGCCGTTCCCCTCGCGCGCGATTTCCGAAACGGTGACCCCGTGCGCGGCCTTGCTCTTGCGCACGTCGTCGGCGTTGATCGGCTTTCCGCCCTCGCGGTTGCCGTGGATGATTTCGATGTTCACGTATTCGTTGTTGGCGGCCAAAACCATCCGGCCCTGGCGTTCGAACAACGCCATCCCGTCGGTGTTGTCGCCGACCGCGAGTTCTTGGCTTTCGCCGGTGCCGCGCGTCGCTTCGTCGAACGCTGCGCCGCGCGACCACAGGGGGTCGCCCCATGTCGTTACGACCTGCCAGCTATAGCCGCGCGGCACGGTGACCGTGTCGAGGCTGTTGGCAGCCACCTGCTCGAAGGCCAACCGGCTCGCGGCCTGGGCCTGGAACGGCGTCAGTGCCGTCGAACCCATCACAGCGGCGGTCGCGCCGAGCGCGGCGGCACCTCCCAGGAACGAGCGCCGCGACACCATCTTTTCGGTGATGCGGGCGAAATCGGTTTGTTCGGGGCGCGGGTTTCTTAGTTCGTCGAAGTCGTCGAAAGACGGTCGGAGCGGGATTTGGTTCATGTCTGTCCTCGGGCTTTAACCGGGCCTTGTTGGCCCCTGGGGTATTTCCGCGCTCGCTTCTAGGGAAACGCGGTGAATCGCCCATGACCGTTCTGTGACGGTTTTATGAGAGACCCCAGCAAACGCAGGGCTTTTGATGCCGCGTCGGGCGGCAGAATGTGCCCGTGCTTACGCTTTGTTAACAATTTAAAGCGAATATATATCAAAATAACTTCAAATCCGGAGGAAAGGTCTTTGGAGCGATGAGCTTACAGGGCCTCATGAGCGTTCTTCCCCCGCCGCGCCGCGGCGAGCCGTCCGGATTCATCGGCAATCCCCAGGAGACCTTCGACCGCCGCGCCGGTTGGCGGCGTGCCACCGACGCCTTCGAGAACCACCGCGCGAACCGCGCCCCGCGCCAGGACGCCCCATCGGGCGACCCGCGCCGGCGGATCGGCGACCGTCACGACCCCCAGACCCGGCCCGGGGGCCGGCGCATCGGCGACAGCGCGGCAAGCGGCGGCCTCCATCTCAAGCTCCCGACCGCGCCGGAATACGTCCGCCATTCCAGCCCCTTCGTGGCGCAAGCGATCGGACAAGAACGCGGCACGATCATGCCGCCGCCGCGCGGGACCGCCACCGGTACGGCCGCCTACGATGCGGTGAGCGCCCGAATCGACTCTTTCTTTAGCGTCATCGAACCCATCTCGGTCTACGCCTAACCCCGCCCTCGCTGCTATCCGTGGTACAAGCGCCGCGGATGGAGAGGCGATGACACGGATCTGCATTTACGGCACCGGCGCGATCGGCGGGCATTTGGCCGCCGCCCTGGCACGCGCCAAGGTCGCCGATATCAGCGTGGTCGCGCGCGGAGCGACCCTCGCCGCAATCCAAGACCGCGGCCTCATCGTCGACACCGGCGGCGACCGCTTCACCGTGCCGCTCAATGCCAGCGACGACCCGGCCCGCCTCGGCCCCCAGGACTTCGTCATCCTCACGCTCAAGGCGCCCGCGGTGCCGGAGGCCGTGCCCGGCATCGCCGCGTTGCTCGGTCCTGACACCGCCGTGGTCACCGCGATGAACGGAATTCCCTTTTGGTATTTTTACGCCCACGGCGGCGCGTGGGACGGACACCGTTTGGACAGCGTCGACCCCGGTGGGTCCCAGTGGGACCAAATCGGCCCCCAGCGCGCCATTGGCGCGGTGGTATGGACCGCCGCCGACATCGTCGCCCCGGGCCACGTCCGCCACACCTACGGCAATCGCTTCGACCTCGGCGAACCCGGCGGCTCGATCAGCGGCCGCATTGCCGGCCTCGCCACCCTATTGGAGCGCGCCGGCTTGCAAGCGCCGGTCACGGGCGACATCCGCGGCGCGATCTGGACCAAGCTATGGGGCAATCTCTCGTTCAATCCGGTCAGCGCCCTAACCCACGCAACGCTCGATGTTCTTGCGACCTCGCCGCGGACGGTGCCGACGCTGCGGGCGATGATGGTCGAGGCGCAGGCGATCGCGGCCCGCCTCGGCATAACCTTTCCGATGGATGTGGACGCGCGGATCGCCATGGCGTTGTCGGTCGGTCCCCACAAAACCTCGATGCTGCAGGACCTCGAACGCGGTCGTCCGCTGGAAATCGAGGCGTTGACCGGCGTCATCGCGGAAATGGGCCGTCTCGTCGGGATCGCCACGCCCACGATCGATACGGTCCTGGCCCTCGCACGCCAACGGGCGCGCACCGCCGCCCGGTCGGCCTAACGCAGGCGCTGGATCACGTACTTGATAAAGGCATCGTCGACGTGCTGCTGGCTGATCCCGCGCCACGCGGCGTAAGCCGTGTCGTAGGTCGGAAAGATCCCGCGGATGTCGAGCGACGGTAAATCGACGAATCGCTGCCCCATCGGATCCTCGACCCGGCCGCCATACACCAGATAGAGCGGCTGGTCGGGGTCCTCGCTGGACGAATTTTCGTCGGGGATAGACATCACTGCTATCTAGTCGTGCGACGCCGGGTTGGCAACCGGTGACCGCAGACCGGATTGACTATCGAGCGTGCATTGCGCGACGCGGCCGCGCTCCCGATACTCCGCTCGTCTCGGGAGGACCTATAAAAATGAGCGAAAAACTGGAAAACGTCGGCGAGGCGTTCGTGGCGGCTCTGGCCGATCACGGCGTCGAGTATTTCTTCGGCAACGCTGGCACCGATTTCGCCCCGGTGATCGAGGCCTTTGCCAAGGCCGCCGCCCTGGGCCGACCAGCCCCAACGCCGATCGCGATTCCCCACGAGAACACCGCCATGGGCATGGCCCACGGCTATTACCTCGCGACCGGGCGGCCCCAGGCGGTCATGGTGCACACCACCGTCGGTACCGCCAACGCAGTCTGCGGGTTGATGAACGCCTCGCGCCAAAGCGTCCCGATCCTGTTGTTCGCCGGACGGACGCCAATCGCCGAAGCGGGCGCCTTCGGCGCGCGCAACCGCATCATCCAGTGGGCCCAGGAATCCTTCGACCAAGGCGCGATGGTGCGCGAATACGTCAAGTGGGACTACGAACTGCGCCGCCCCGACCAAACCGCCGCCGCGCTCGACCGCGCGATGTCGGTGGCCATGAGCGAACCGCGCGGCCCGATTTATCTGACGCTGCCACGCGAGGTGCTTGCCGCGCCGGCGCAAGACCCGACTATGGCGCGTGCAATCACGCCGGCCAGCGCGCCTGGCCCCGATCCGGACGCGATCGCTGCCGCGGCCGATCTGCTGGCCCGCGCCAAGTCACCGCTCATCATCACCACCACTGCCGGCCGCTATCCCGGCGCCGCCGCGGCGCTAACGGCGCTCGCCGAAACCTTTGCGATCCCCGTCGTCGCGCACTGGCCCCGCTACGTCTCGATGGCATCGGACCATCCGATGCACGGTGGCTTCGCCCCCGGCCCGGCCCTTGCCGACGCCGACGCGGTCCTCGTCGTCGACAGTGACGTCCCCTGGGTCCCGGCGATCGAAGGGCCCGCGCCGGGCGCCAAAGTGATCCAACTCGGCATCGATCCGCTCTACGGCGATTACCCGATGCGCTCGTTCGCCGCCGACGTCGTGGTCAACACCGCGCCGGTGACCGGACTCGCCGCCCTGCAGGCAGCGCTGGCCGAACGCCTCGACCCCCGCGCCCCGGAAATCGCGGCGCGGCGCCAAACCTATGAAAAGGCCCACGCGGCGCGGCGCGCAAAACACACGGCGGCCCTTACCGAGATAAAAGACGCCGCTCCGATGAGCCCGGCCTGGGTGACCCACTGCATCGACCGGATCAAAGGCGACAACGCGATCCTGGTGAACGAATCGCCGTTGCAACACGAACACCTCACCCTACGCGCACCCGGCGAATTCTTCTCCGCCAGCCCCGTCGGCGGACTCGGCTGGGGCATGGGTGCCGCGCTTGGCCTCAAGCTCGGCGCGCCGGACAAACTGGTGATCGCCGCCCTGGGCGACGGCGCCTACATGTTCGGCAACCCGACGTCGGCCCATTTCGTCAGCCGCGCGCTGGGCCTGCCGGTGCTCACGGTGATCTTCAACAACCGCATGTGGGGCGCGGTCAGCCGCGCCACCAAATTCATGTACCCGGGCGGGTATGCCGCAAAAAGCAACCAAGTCCCGCTGACCCTCCTAGATCCCTCGCCCGACCTAGAAAAAGTGGTGACCGCCTCGGGCGGTTACGGCGCAATGGTCGAGGACCCGACCAAGCTCGAAGCCGAACTCGCCAAGGCCCGCGACATCGTCCTCAACGAAGGCCGCCAGGCCGTCGTTAACGTCATCACCCAGGGCGTCTAAACGCGCGCGCCTACCACGCACCGTGGTGGGATAGATTGATCATCGTCCCGTCAGGGTCGCGCAGGAACATTTCCCACACCTCCTCCTCCACGGGGAGGTCGAGCTTGGTCGGCGGACTGATGATGTGCACGCCCGCCGCCTCCAACTTGGGCAACAACTCTTTCAAATGATCGGTGCGGATCACCAAACAGGGTTCGCCCAGCCGTACCTTGGTCGCAGGACGCGGGTCGTCCAGCGGCGGGTTCGCCCCGTGCACCTCCGCCAGCCCGATATTGCCGATCTCGGTCTCACCCGCCCGCAGCACGATGATCCGCATCGACTGGCACGGCTGCCCTAGAATGTCCGAGGCGCCGGGGTTGGGAATTAGCGTGTCGATCCACACCGCCATCCCCAAGAGATCGCGGTAGAACTCGAGTGCGCGCTCGGCATCACGGGTAAAGACGGTGGTGCGCGAAACCGGGGCGGTGAGCGCTTGGGTTGCGGCCATGGCGTGTCCTTTCCGAACGAGGGTGCGGGCACCCTTGTCGCCGCCCGCTGGCGGCTTCTAGAGTGCGCCGGCAACCATCGCAGACGGAGCGCCGCCATGTCGACCATCGCAAGCCTTGACGACCTCCACGCGCTCTACGGCGAGCCCAGCGAGGCGGCGCTGGTCAAGGAATGCGACCGCATCGTCCCCGCCTATCAAGCGATGATCGCGGCCTCGCCGTTCGTCGCCCTGGCTACCCGTGGGCCCGACGGACTGGACTGTTCGCCACGCGGCGATGCCGGCAGCGTGGTGCGGGTGGTTGACGAGAAGACAGCGATGCTGCCCGACCGTCACGGTAATAACCGCATCGATTCCTTGCGCAACATCGTCCACGACCCCCATGTCGCGTTGTTGTTTCTGATCCCCGGCTCCGGCAACACCCTGCGAATCCAGGGACGCGCCGCGATCTCGGTCGACCCCGACCTGCTCGCCTCGTTTGCGATCGAGGGCAAACCGCCGCGTAGCGTCGTCGTGATCACCGCCGATGCGGTCTATTTCCAATGCGCCCGCGCCGTCCTGCGGGCCGATTTGTGGAACCCCGAAAAACACGTCGACCCCAAATCGCTGCCCAGCGCCGGGACCATGCTGGCCCAAACCTCGGACGGTCGCATCGGCGGCGCGGACTACGACAAGGCCTGGCCGGCCCGCGCCAAGATTTCGATGTGGTAGAGCGGCGCGCGGCCCCGCCCTTTCGAGCAAACGATGGCGTGACGGCGGCGAACCAACCGCGCTAATCTGACCGCCCCGTCCCTTTCGGCGTAACCCCTCCATGTTTGCCCGCCTCCGCGTCGCCCTGCGCCGGCCAGAAATTCTCCTGCTCATCATGGGCGCGGGCGTGCCGATTTCGTTTGCGACATGGCAGGGGTTACTCAACAACTTCGCGGTCGAACGCGCCCAGTTCGGCGGGGTCGAGATCGGCATTCTCCAGTCCCTGCGCGAGGTGCCGGGGTTTCTGTCCTTCGCCGTCGTGTTCCTACTGCTGTTCGTGCGCGAGCAAAAACTCGCCTACCTGTCGTTGCTGTTCCTCGGCGTCGGCACTGCGGTCACCGGGTTCTTTCCGACGATTATCGGGCTCTACATCACCACCGTCGTGATGTCGCTGGGCTTTCACTATTACGAAACCACGGCACAATCGCTCTCCCTGCAATGGTTCGACAAAAAGGATGCCGCCGTCTGGTTCGGCCGCATCATTTCGGTGGGCTCGTTCGCGGGCATCGTCTCCTACGGCCTGATCTACATCGGCCTCGACATTGTCGGGCTCGACTTCAAATGGGTCTATCTCGTGGGCGGCGGGATTACGGTGGCACTCGCGGCCGTTGCCTGGACGTTGTTCCCGGTGTTCCCGGCCAAGGTCGAGCAGCGCAAGACGCTGGTCCTGCGCAAACGCTACTGGCTTTACTACGCGCTGGTTTTCATGTCGGGCGCGCGGCGTCAGATCTTCGTGGTGTTCGCGGCCTTCATGCTGGTCGACCGCTTCGGTTTCGATGCCGGGACCATCGCGCTCATCTTCCTTGCCAACAGCGCGATCAGCATGGTGCTTGCGCCGCGCATCGGTCGGCTCATCGTCATTTGGGGCGAACGCCGCGCGTTGACGGTTGAGTACATCGGTCTGATCGCGGTGTTCGTGGCCTACGCCTTCGTGCAAAACCCGGCGATCGCGATCGCACTCTATATCGTCGACCACGTGTTCTTCGCCATGGCGATCGCGATGAAGACTTATTTTCAAAAGATCGCCGACCCCGCGGACATCGCACCCACGGCGGGCGTCAGTTTCACCATCAACCACATCGCCGCCGTGGTCCTGCCGGCCGCCTTCGGTGTGCTATGGCTGGTGTCGCCCGCCGCTGTGTTTTTGGCGGGTGCGGCGATGGCCCTGGCCTCGCTCGGTCTCTCACGCCTGGTCCCGCCCAACCCCGATGTCGGCAACGAGGTCGTCCACTTCAGCCCACGGACCCCCGTCCCCGCCCAAGCCGCGGAGTAGCGGCCCCCACGTTTGACTCATGCCATCCCTTGACGGGCCTCTGTCTACGCACTATTTAACATATTAGTTAATTAATGAGTTTGCTAAATGCAGCACGCCGCCGACCCGCTCAGCGCCACCTTTGCCGCCCTCGCCGATCCGACGCGGCGCGCGATCCTGGCGCGCTTAGCGGAAAGCCCGGCGACGGTGGGCGAATTGGCCGCGCCCTTCGCGATCTCCGCGCCGGCGATTTCGCGTCACCTCAAGGTTCTCGAACACGCAAAGCTGATCCAGCGGGTGAAGGAGGCGCAGTGGCGCCGGTGTACGCTCGACCCCGAACGGCTGCACCAAGCGGCCGAATGGATGGATCAATACCGCCGCTTCTGGGAGGCGCAATTCGATTCCCTGGCCGACTTCATCGACACGCTGAAAAGATCCGCGGAGGAGGACGATCCCGATGACGAACGCAACCGCCCGCGTTGAACCGACGCCCTGCAGCACCACCGTGCGCCGCGTTTTCGCCGCACCCCGCAGTTTCGTGTTCGACGCCTTCACCCAACCCGAGATCCTGCGTAAATGGTGGGGACCGGAAGGGTTCACGCTGACCGGCGTCGCGATCGACCTGCGGGTCGGCGGGGCCTATCGGTTCGACAAGACCGACCCCGACGGCGTCGTCCATTCAGTCGCCGGGCGCATTACCACCTACACGCCGCCAGCCGCGCTCGGCTACACCTGGGCGTGGCTCGACGCGGCAGACAAACCCGGTATCGAAACCTACGTTGCGATCGACTTCACAGATCGCGGGGCCTCCACCGAGGTTATCCTGACCCACACCGGATTCCCCGACGCCGCGATGGCCGAACGGCACAACCGAGGCTGGACCAGCACTTTCGACTGCTTCAACCAAACCCGTTAGGAGCGCCGCGATGGCAGGCAATCACGTTCTCGGTCTCGACCTCTCCCGCGTGGTCAAAGCAAAACCCGGCGCGGTCTTCGCCGCCTTCACCCAATCCGAGCAGGTGAAAAAATGGTGGGGCCCCGAGGGCATGAGCTGCCCCAAGGCCGACATCGATCTGCGCCCCGGCGGGCGCTACGAAACCCAGATGCAAGCGCCCGACGGCACCACCCACGACGTGCGCGGCACCTTCACCGAAATCGAACCGGGCAAGAAAGTCGCCTACACCTGGGCCTGGTACACCGACGATAAGCCCGGCAACGAAACGACCGTCGCGGTCGAATTCGCCGAAAAGGATGGCGGCACCGAAGTCCGCCTCCATCACGAGGGCTTCGCCGACCAGGATGACTGCGACCGTCACAGTTGGGGTTGGTCGAGTTCGCTTAATTGCCTCGAGAAACTTTTCTAAGGAGAGACCGATGGCCGAGATTCAAATCTTCGGCGCCGGCGGCGCGTCCTATCCGTGGAGCGCGCGCTTGGTATGCGAAGAAAAGGGCGTACCGCACGAGTTCGTGCAGAGCGACTTCCGCTCCGAGGCCTACCGCACCGAGCGCCACCCCTACAACAAAATGCCGGCGATGGCGCACGGCGATGTCGCGCTGTTCGAAACAACAGCGATTCTGCGCTACATCGACGCGGCCTTCGACGGCCCCGCCTTGGAACCGGCGGACGCTTTCGGGCGCGCCCGCATGGAGCAAATCGTCAGCGCCTACAAAGCCTACATGTACGAGGATTTCGTCCCGGCCTATTTGCTGAAATACCTGTTCGCCAAGGACGGCGTGGTCGACCGCGCGGCTGTCGATGCGGCGCTACCGGCCGTCGAGAAACATCTCGGCGTGTTGGACGATCTGCACACCGGCAGCCCCTGGTTTGTCGGCGATTCCCCGACCTTGGCGGACCTCGTCGCCGGACCGGTGCTCGTCTACCTCGATCTCAAAACGCCGGAAGGCCATGATATGATCCGCGCCCGCCGCAAACTCGCCGGCCTTGTCGATGCCTTGTTTGCCCGAGCTAGTCTGCAGGCCACATTGCCACCGCCGCTCAAAGCCCACGCATTGGCGGCCCAGTAGCCCCGATGGTTAAGGTCGCCCTATTCGTAAAGAGCAGCCCGGGCAGCGCGATGCCGTGCGCGCACTATGGGAGTCACATCTCGGCGATCGCGCAGCGGCAAACCCGTCGCTGGAAACCTACGTCTACTGCTACGACAACGACGATCCGGATGTGATCCATTTGTTCGAGATCTACCGCGACGCCGCGGCCCAGGCGGCCGACGGCGGCAGTGCCGCCTTTGCCGCCTTCATGGCCGAAGCCGGCCCACTCTTGGAGGGGGCGCCCGAGATTCACCGGACAACCCCGATGTGGATCAAGAGCGCCTAACGCGCGAACGACATCGCCGGTAGTATTGCGCGTTACGGACCGCGACCGTCGGCGCAAATGGGCAACACCGGTCGAGCCGAGGATTTTCACAGCCAACGACCGATTGCACCTTTTGCCCGCAACGCCCGCAATCGGTGTCTCCACGCCCCCGGGTACGGGGTTACCGTTATTGCCTCGCCTTCAAAATACTTGCAAAGTCAGGTAGTTATTCGATCTGTCCGACATAATTTGGTAACGAGGATCGCGCATGTCCGGTCGTGACTACGATCTCATTGTAATTGGCTCAGGGCCCGCGGGGCACCGCGCAGCGATCCAAGCCGCCAAAATTGGCAAGCGAACCGCCATTGTCGAACACAAAGCCGTCGTCGGCGGGACCTGCATCAATACCGGCACGATCCCCTCGAAAACCCTGCGCGAAGCGGTCATGCACCTGTCGGGCTACAACCAGCGCGGGGTCTACGGACAGGCCTACCGGGTAAAACAAAAGATCTCGATGGACGATCTCCTCCATCGTACCGACCACGTCATTCGCAACGAGGTCGACGTCACGCAACACCAATTGATGCGCAACAACGTCGAAGTGCTTCTCGCCGCGGGTTCCTTCGTCGACCCCCATACCGTGCGCCTCAAGGATGTCGCGAACGGCGGCCACCGCGACGTTACGGCGGACAAGATCGTCATTTCGGTCGGCACCATCTGTACCCGCGACGAGCACATCCCCTTCGACGGCGAGCGCATCTTCATCAGCGACGACTTGCTCAGCTTGAAAACCCTGCCCAAGCGCCTCGCCGTGATCGGCGCTGGCGTGATCGGGTGCGAATACGCGACGATCTTCGCGGCCCTCGGCGTGCGGGTCACCGTGATCGACAAACGTAAACGTCTGCTCGACTTCCTCGACTGGGAGGTCACCGACGCACTGGCCCACCACATGCGCGAAAACCGCGTCACGCTGCGGCTCGGCGAAGAGGTCGCCGGGGTCGAGCTCTACGAAGACGACCAAGGCGAGCACGTCCGCATCAAACTGGCGAGCGGCAAACAAGTCGTGTCGGAAAAGGCGCTCTATGCGATCGGTCGCACCGGTGCGACCGATGCCCTGAACTTGCCCGCGGCAGGTCTCGATGCCGACGAGCGCGGCCGTATCTCGGTCAACGCCGACTTCCAAACCGCGCAGCCGCACATCTACGCGGTGGGCGACGTTATCGGCTTTCCCAGCTTGGCCTCGACCAGCATGGAACAAGGGCGCTTGGCGTCGTGCCATGCCTTCGACGTGCCGGCCCACAGCGTCCCCGAACTGTTCCCCTTCGGCATTTACACGATCCCCGAGATTTCGGTGGTCGGGAAGAACGAAGAACAGCTCACCGAGGAAGGCGTCCCCTACGAGGTCGGCAAAGCCTCGTATAATGAAATCGCCCGCGGCCAGATCATTGGCGACCGCACCGGGCTGCTCAAACTGATTTTCCATGCCGATACCCGCAAATTGCTCGGCGTCTCGATCATCGGCGAGGGTGCCAGCGAATTGATTCACATCGGCCAGGCGGTGATCTCGCTCGGCGGCGATATCGACTACTTCGTGGACACGGTGTTCAACTACCCAACGCTGGCGGAATGCTACAAAACCGCCGCGTTTGACGGCATCAACCGGCTCTCCTGATTCGGAGTAGCATAGGGAACACGGCAGGCCCGCAACGGCCGCCGCTATAGGAGAGGGATGGCTGCACTCCCGCAACAGTTCGATTGGAAACGGCAACGGATTCTTCTGCTCGACCAGGACGATCAATTCCGCTTCTGGGCGCGTGGGGTCTTCAATCGCCTCGGCACCGCCGAGGTGATCAGCACCGCGAGCGGCTTCGACGCGCTGCACGCGCTCGAGCGCACCGACGCGACGCTCGGCATGGTCGACCTCGAGTTCAAGGGAATGACCGCCGCTGAATTCATTCGCGACGTCCGGGCAAAACGCGCCCAGCGTCTGTCGGCCCTGCCGATCATTCTGATGGCGAAGACCCAGGACAAGAAATCGATCTATGAAGCGAGCTTACAGGGGATCGAAGGGATCATCGTCAAACCGATCGCCGAAAAGGCGATGCTGACGCGGGTCGTCACGACGATCCTGAAGCCCGAGCGAATCGTGCTCAACAGCGGCTTTGCCGGCCCCGACCGCCGCGAACTGCCCCGCATCGAACCCGAAGCGCCGAAACTTGCACCGGCCCCGCGGGCTAGGCCGGAGGCGAAAGCCGCGCCACGCCCCGCCGGGAAGGAACGGCGTGGGCCGACCGGCGTGGTCCTCAAGCCCCAGGGCAAAGCCGCCCCGGCCAAAGCGGCGGCCCCGAAGGATGAACCGATCGAGACCCGCGATCCGCCTGCCCCTGTAAAAAAGCCCGCACCGGCGAAGCTGGACGACGCCGATATCGTCGCGGCGAAACCGAAGGCCGAGATCCGCGATTTCAAAGATGAAGTCGCCGTGACGCCCAAGAAAGAAGTGCGCGATTTCGCCGAAGAGGTTGTCCAAGCCCCGCCCAAGAAGGAACGCCCCGACTGGAAGGCGGCGCTGACCCCAAAGAAAAAGCCCAAAAAGAAACGCGACAGCGCGCCCTCGGTCGATATCGTCGGCATCCTGGGCGCCCACCAAACTTGGCTCGACACTAACGGCCAAGAAGGTGAGAAGGCGCGTTTCGAGGGCATGGATCTGTCGGGCGCCGATCTGGCCGGTGCCAACTTGGCCAACGCCAGTATGCGCGGAGTCAATCTCTCGGACAGTGACTGCTCGGGCGCGCAAATGATGTCGGCCGAATTGCGCCGCGCCAACCTGTCGGGCGCGCGCCTTGCCGGAGCCGACCTCTCCTATGCAGCCATGCGGCATGTCGACCTGTCGTTGGCCGATCTCTCAGGCGCGATCCTGGTCGGCGCCGACCTCGCGGGCGCGCGGCTGGCCAAGACCAACGTCAAACAGGCCGACCTCACCCGCGCCAGCCTATTGGGTGCCGACCTCGACAATGCCGACCTCAAGGAAGCCGGCGGCCTGACCCAGTCGCAGGTCGGCAAGGCCTACGGCACGAAATCGACCGTTCTTCCGCCCGGCCTGAAGGCCGGATCGCCGGAAGAGTGGTCGGAAAACCTCTGACCCCAACATTGGGATCGACGGATTGACCGGCGCGTCCGACGACGACGGGCTGCCGGCGGGCGAGCGTCCGCCGATTGTCCTCCTGATGGGCTTCGTCCTCGCCGGGGTGCTGGCGATCAACGTCTATGTTCCGGCGTTGCCGGAAATCCGACAGGTGCTGGACGCCTCGCCGACCGAAATCCAACTCACCCTGACCGTATTCTTAGTCGCCTTCGGCGTGGCGCAGCTCGTGCTCGGGCCGATGTCGGACCGCTATGGCCGCCGCCCGGTGCTGCTATGGGGCAGCGCGCTGTTCGTGGTCGCCAACGTCGTTTGTGCGCTGGCCGTGTCGATCGAAGCGTTGCTCGTGGGCCGCGTCCTGCAAGCCTTCGGCGCCTGCGCCGGCAGCGTCGTCACCCGCGCGTTGGTGCGCGACGCTTGGGGCCGCGACCGGTCGGCCAGCATCATGGGGTTGCTCACGCTGTCGATCAGCCTGGGCGCGGCGATGGCGCCGCTGATCGGCGGCCAGCTTGCCGCGCATTTCGGTTGGACCGCAGGGTTCTGGCTTCTCGCAGCGCTCGGCGCGATTCCGGTGGCGCTCGGTATCTTCCGGCTGTCCGAGACCAACCGTTACGTCGGCCGCCCGATGAGCGTGCTGCGCATCGCCGGCGATCTGCGCCGGTTGTGCGCCTACCCGCCCTATCTCGGCTACTGCCTGAGTGTGGGCGCGATGAACGGGATGTTCTTCGTCTTCCTCGGCTCCGCGCCGTTCGTGTTGATCGAACACCTCGGGATGCGGCCCGATACCTTCGGCGTCTCCATGCTGGTGATGGTCGCGGGGTCGTTGATCGGGGCCGCGGTGGCGGCGCGCTACGGCGCGCGGCCCTGGGGCCCGCGGTTGTTGAGCGTGGGCACGCTCTGTTCCCTGACCGGCGGCAGCGTCATCCTCGCGCTGGGCCTCGCCGGTCTGACCTCGATCGCGGGCGTGATCGTCCCGCTGTTCTTGGTTGGGCTCGGCAACGGCGGGATGATGCCGATCGCCGCCGCCCGCGCCGTCGGCCTCGCGCCCAAACTGGCCGGCACCGCCTCGGCCGGGTTCGGCGCCATCCAACTAACCGGCGGGGCGATCGGTACCGTCGTCGCCGGGTTGTTGCCGCACGCGAGCCAAGGGCCGATGGGGGCGGGCATGGTCGCCTTCGCGCTGTTCGGCCTCGCCAGCACGGCGCTGACCCGCCATCGCGCGGCCCCCACATTTTGACGGTACCACCCCCGGGTTGTGGATAACCCCGAAAGTACGGACAATGGCGGCCATGCGACGCTTGCTCCCGACCGTGCCGCAGCCATGAACGACAACGCGGCCTTTCTTAAACACTTGCTCGACAAGACCGGCGAGGGCTTGGCGGCGATCCAGGACGGCCGCGTCCACTTCGCCAATGCGGCGCTAAACCGTCTGCTCCGGGTACCGGTCGACGATTCCGTCGTCGGCCAACCGTTGCAGACCTTCGTCCATCCGCGCGACCGCGCCGCGTTGGCGGTATGGCTGGCGGCACCGGTGCGCGGACCCAACACCCGCCACGTATTGACCCTGCTGCGGGCCGACCACACTGCGCTTGACGCCGAGATCGAAATCTCAAGCTACGATCCGGCCGAACCCGGCACCGCCTTGATCGTGCTGCGCGACATTTCCGACCGGCGCGCCGCCGAACGCGCGCTGCACGACAGCGAAAACAGCAAGACCGCGATGCTCCAGGCGATCCCCGATCTGGTCATCAGCCTATCGGGCGACGGCACGATCCTGGGCTATTCGGCGGGCCGCTACTACCAACCGCACTTCCGCGAGGACGACATCGTCGGACGCCGGATGCAGGACCTATTCCCCGCGCGCGTCGCCGAACCGGCGCTCACCAACGTGCGCCGCGCACTCGCCACCGGCGAGCCGCAGTTCTTCGAATACTGGCTGCGCAACGAAGACGACGGCCGGGTGCAACATTTTGAGGTCCGCATCCTCAAGAGCCAGGAATTCGAAGCGATCGCCATCGCCCGCGACATTTCCGACCGCAAATTCGCCGAAGAGGCGCTGGCCGACAGCGAGGCACGCTACCGCTCGCTGGTCGAACTCTCGCCCGACGCGATTCTTGTGGTCAGCGACACCATCGAATTCGCCAATTCCGGCGCGATGCGGCTGTTCGGCGCGACCCGGCGCAGCGAGTTGGTCGGCAAACCGATCGGCCGCTTCCTCGACCCGGTGTACCAAGACCTCGCCCGCCAACGGCTCAGCCAATTGCGCGACAGGGGCGGCAGCGTGCCCTTCGTCGAGGAACGCTGGCGGCGCACCGACGAGACCGGTTTCGTGGCCGAGGTCGCGGGCAGGGCGCTGTCTTACCGCGGTAAGCGCGCGATCCTCATCGTGCTGCGCGACGTCACTGAACGCAAACGCACCCTCGAAGCGCTGCGCGAGAGCGAAGCCAAGTTCCGCAACCTGGTCGAAGGCTCGCGCCAGGGCGTGTGCATCCACCGCGACTTCAAACCGCTATTCGCCAACCAGGCCTTCGCCGACATGTTCGGCTTCGACTTCCCCGACGATGTGCTGGCGCTGGAAACCCTGCTGACGATCTTCCTGCCCGCCGAGCGCAAGGAGATCGCCGACAACCTTGCCGCGCGCGAACGCGGCGAGGCGATGGTCAACATCTACAAACGCCGGGCGCTGCGCCGCGACGGTGCGCGCATCTGGGTCGAAAACCAGCTCAGCGAGGTCGAGTGGGAGGGCGCGCCCGCGGTCCAGCTCACCGTCCTCGACATCACCGACCGGGTCGGCGCCGAAACGATGAAAAACGACTTCATCTCCACCGTCAGCCACGAACTGCGCACCCCGCTCACCTCGATCAGCGGCGCGCTCTCGCTGATGGCGGGCGGCATGATCGGCGAGTTGCCCGACGCCGCCAAGGGCCTGGTCGATATCGCCAACCGCAACGCCGACCGGTTGGTCCGCCTAGTCAACGACATCCTCGATATCGAGCGCATCGAATCGGGCCGCATCGAGATCGACTTCCGCCCGCTCAACGTGGCCGAGGTGATCGAGGCGGCGGTGGCCGAGAACCGCCCCTATGCCGACAAGTTCGGCATCGCCATCCGGGTCGCCGGCGACATCCCGACCGCGCGCATCAACGGCGGTGCCGACCAGCTCCACCAGGTCCTCACCAACCTGCTGTCGAACGCGATCAAGCACTCGCCGCTGCACGGCATGATCGACATTGGCGCGGCCCGCCAGGGCCAAGGCGGGAGCAGCAGCAGCGTGGTCTTCTCGATCACCGACCACGGCCCCGGCATCCCGCCCGAGTTCCGCGGCAAGGTCTTCGACAAGTTCACCCAGGCCGACGCGTCCGGCGCCAGCCAAGGCTCAGGCCTGGGCCTGTCGATCTGCAAACTGCTGATCGAGAAACACCAGGGTCAAATCGGCTTCACCTCGCGCCCCGGCAACACCACCTTCCACTTCACCCTCCCCGAACTAGACCCCCCCCAAGCCCCCAGGCTGGTCGTCGGCTAAAGCCGCCCCTGTCATCCTGAGCGGGGCCGCGCCGGCCCAAGCCGAAGGGCCGTCATCCTGAGCGGGGCCGCGCAGCGGCCCCAGTCGAAGGGCCCCAAGAGACGCTCAATCGGCGCATGAACGATGGCCGCGCACCCCCTCCCCCCATCACATCTCCCGTCCCCGTCATCACAATCCCCGTCCCGCGCTTGATCCCGCGCCGCGCCGTCCCCATCCCTTCCCCGGATGAGCAACCGGCAGCGGCGGCGCGATGGCAATACCGGCCCCCCAATGGCCAAACCTGAGGATTCCTGCGGCAGTTGGCTTTGTTTCGGCGTTTTTACCGCGGGCGCGACCCTTTCCCCTTGCGCAGGGGGAGGAGGCGTTAAGCTGAGGAATTCTGCGGGTGTTGGCTTTGTTTCGGCGTTTTTGGCGACGGCCCTACAGCGCGGCGATGACGGCCGTCGCCGCCGCCCGGGTGCCCCCTGCGGCGGTGCCGTCGGGGTGCAGGGTGACGGTGCCGGTGGCCAGCGTGCGCGCGACCGCGGCGCGAATACGCGCCGCGGCGGCGGGCTCGCCCAGCCAGTCGAGCAGCAGCGCGCCCGACAGAATGGTGGCGATCGGGTTGGCCCGGTCGCTGCCGGCCAGGCCGTTGGCCGAGCCGTGGACCGGTTCGAAGTAGGCCGACGCGTCGCCGATGTTGCCCGAGGGGCCCATGCCCAGGCCGCCCACCGTCGCCGCGCCGAGGTCCGAGAGGATGTCGCCGACGAAGTTCTCGGTCACCAGCACATCGAAGGTG
The DNA here is from genome assembly GCA_040216735.1 of Alphaproteobacteria bacterium. Taxonomy (NCBI): domain Bacteria; kingdom Pseudomonadati; phylum Pseudomonadota; class Alphaproteobacteria; species Alphaproteobacteria bacterium. Next base: position 152,987 of record JAVJOO010000002.1, read on the forward strand.
CCCGGGCGCTCGATCAGCGCGGCGGCGGCGGCATCGGCGTAGAGATGGTCGGCCACGATGCCCGGATGGTCGGCGGCGACCGTATCGAAGATCTCGCGGAACAGGGCGAAGCCGCGCAGCACGTTGGCCTTGTCGACGCAAGTGACGCGGCGCACCCCGTCGGGCGACCCCTGACGCGCGGCGGCGACCGCGAAGGCCTTGCGCACCACGCGCGTAATGCCGGTGCGGCTCATCGTCATGTAGTCGGTGACGCCGTCTTCGGTCACGGTGCCCTTGCCGCGGCTGGCGTAGAGGCCCTCGGTGTTCTCGCGCACGATGACGTAGTCGATGCCGCCCGCCGCGACGCCGCGCAGCGCCGAGGTCACGCCGGGATAAAGCCGCACCGGGCGCACGTTGGCATAGGCGTCGAGGCCGGGGCGCAGGATGCCGCCCAGAGTGCCGGCCTCGGTGCCGTCGGGGGCGCGCACCGCCGGGTCGCCGACCGGCCCCTTGAGGACGCCGTCGGCGGCGCGGCAGGCGGCCAGCGTCGCGTCGTCCATCGCTCGGCCCGTTTCCCGGTAATGGCCGGCGCCAGCAACGTGGGGGTCGATGTCCAGGGCAAAGCCGTCCTGCGCTGCCGTGAGGACGGCCAGCGCGGCGGCGGTGACCTCGGGGCCGATGCCGTCGCCCGCGATGACGACGACGCGGTAGCGGCGCACCTTAACCTTTGTCGCGGTCTTCGGCGCGCGACGCGATCACGCCGCCTTCGCGCCAGCCGAAGCAACTGTTCACGAGCGACGGCGCGAAACTGCGGTCGCGCGGTTTGCCGGCGCGCTGGTCGCGGTTGGCGCGGCCGAACATGCCCTGCATCACCGTGGTGCCGATCTCGGTGAACATTTCGCTCAGGTGGGTGCAGCCCTCGGCGCGGGCGATGCGCTTGAACGCCGCGCGCACCCAGCCCGGTCCGATGCGCAGGCCGATCAGCGCCTTGTAGTTGGGCAGCGCGCCGGTGCAGCTGTCGTGCGCCGGCACGTCCATCACCCCTGCGGTATCGACGATGGTCAGGCTTTCGTCGAAGGTGAAGCGCAGCCGCATGTCGTGGATCGGGTAGCCTGCGTTCTTGCGCTGGTCGGACGCGAGCACGAGGTCGAACGGCTTGGTGTCGACGAGGTGCGCCTCGACATCGAACAGACCGTCGGCGCGCTCGAAGCAGGCGAGGTCGATCGAGCGGTTGTGTAACAGGGTGCGGCTGGGCGGCGGGGGCAAACCGGGCATGGCGTCCTTCGGCCGCGGCAGCCGCGGCGACAAGATATTTGTGGGCAGGACCAAGACCCTATATTCGTGGACCCGGAACTGACAAGGACAAGCGTCGCGCCATGCTCCAAGCCGCCATTATTCCGGTCACCCCCTTCGAGCAAAACTGCTCGCTCCTGTGGTGTACCGAGACCATGCTTGCGGCCGCGGTCGACCCCGGCGGCGACCTCGACCGGATCGACGATGCCATTGCCGCCCAAGGGGTGCGCCTTGAAAAGATCCTCATCACCCACGGCCACATCGACCACGCCGGGTGCGCCGGCGCCTTTGCCGAACGCCACGGCGTGCCGATCGAGGGGCCGCACCGCGAAGACCTTTTCTGGATCGCCCAGGCGCGCGAGTCTGGCCAGCAGTTCGGCCTGACCGACGCGGCCCCCTTCACCCCCGACCGCTGGCTCGTGGACGGCGATACGGTCACGGTGGGCAACCTGACGCTGCAGGTTCTGCACTGCCCCGGCCACACGCCCGGCCATGTCGTCTTCTACGAGCCCCAATCCAACGTCGCGATCGTCGGCGACGTGCTTTTCCAGGGCTCGATCGGCCGCACCGATTTCCCCCGCGGCAATCACGCCGACCTGATCAACGCCATCACGACGAAACTGTGGCCGCTCGGCAATGACGTGACCTTCGTGCCAGGACACGGCCCGCTATCGACCTTTGGCGCCGAGCGTAAAAACAACCCCTTCGTCGGCGACGCCGCGCTGGCGGGCACCGACGCCCCCTAAGAGCTCTCAGCCGGGCCGGTCGCGCCGCCAATCGGCAAATGCCGCCAAAGCCCGCGCCCGCGCTGCGGCGTGATCGACGATCGGCATCGGATAGTCCCGGCCCAACGCGACCCCGGCCCGATTCAGAATCTCCGGCGCTGCCTGCCACGGACGGTGGAGATGTTTGGTGGGCAACTCCGCCAGCTCGGGCAACCACCGTCGCAGGTACGCCCCGTCGGGGTCGAACTTCTCGCTTTGGGTGACCGGGTTGAAGATCCGAAAATACGGCGCCGCGTCCGCGCCGCATCCCGCCACCCACTGCCAGTTGGCCGCGTTGTTGGCGAGGTCGGCATCGACCAGCGTATCCCAGAACCATTCTTCACCCCGCTGCCAGGGGATCAGCAAGTGTTTGACCAGGAACGAGGCCGCCACCATCCGCACACGGTTATGCATCCACCCGGTCCGCCACAACTGGCGCATGCCGGCATCGACCAGCGGATATCCCGTCGCCCCGGTCTGCCAGGCGCGCAGCGCCGCCGCATCGTCGCGCCACGGGAAGGTTCCATAGTCCGGGCGGAACGGCGCTTCAGGCAGCGACGGCGTGTGGAACAAAAGGTGATGCGAGAAATCGCGCCACACCAACTGGCGCACGAAGCTTTCGGCGCCGTCGACGGCAGCGGATTGCTGCGCCGCCACCGCGCGAACCCGGGCCGCGCACTGACGCGGACTGATCTCTCCGAAATGTAAATGGGGCGAAAGTTCCGAGGTCCCGTCGCGCGCGGGCACGTCGCGCAGCGCGCCATAGTCGGCAAGCGCGTTCGTGGCAAAGCGCTCAAGCCGTTGCCACGCGCCCGCCTCGCCCGGCGTCCAGTGATCGCGCAGGCCGCCCGACCAATCGGGCTGGCGCGGCAACAGTCGCCAATCCTCAAGCGTATCGGTGTCGACCGCCGACGCCGGCACCAATACTTTTACTGGGGTGGGCAGCGGCGCTTGGGCGCAAAGCAACGGGAGGATTGCCCGGTAGAACGGCGTGAAGACCTTGAACGGTGTACCTTGGCCGGTGCGGACCGACTCGGGCTCGCACAACAGGCCACCGCCAAAGCGGCGCACCGCGACGCCGTTCTGCGACAATCGCTCCTGCAGGCGTCCTTCCTGGGCGGCGGCCCATGGCTCGTACCGCCGGCCGAGATAGACCGCGTCGGCGCCAATACCCGCTGCAACGGCGGCAACGGTCTTCTCGGTATCGCCGCGGCGCAGGATCAGTCGGCCACCCCGGCCTTCGAGCGCGGCAGCCAGACCTGCGAGGCTATAGTGCAGCCACCAGCGCGACGCGCCACCGCCTTTCCAAGGGCCGCTGGCGCCGTCATCCAGAACAAAAAGGCATTCCACCGGTCGCCCGGTTGCCACTGCCGCCGATAGAGCCGGATTGTCCGCCAAGCGCAGATCCCGCCGAAACAAGTAGATAATGGGTGCCGACACGCGCGCTCCGGTGCAAGGGGGAGCTCCAATGCGGTACTGTCGGGCCGAAGGCCACAACCCGCATAGAAAAAAGATCATGGATACTAACACGACGTCGACCGACGACCTGCGATTGATCCTGGATACCGTCGACCGCTTCGTCGACCGCCATATCCCGCCCGAAGAATTGCGGCGACGCGACCGCGACCATGTGCCGCCCTTCGATTTGATGCCCGCGCTCGGCGAGGCTGGCCTATTGGGCTTGCCCTTTCCCACCGAATACGGCGGCCAGGCATTGCCATGGTCCGTGGTAACACGGGTCGAAGAACGCTTCGGCTACCGCGCTGCGATGTTGGGAACCCTTTACGATACCACCGTCTGTTTCGGCGGCATGTCGTTGCTCGCCTACGGTAACGACCGCCAACGTGCCGATCTGCTGCCGCGCATGATCCGCGGCGAGGCCCTGTTTGCGCTGGCCTTGACCGAACCCGGTGCGGGCAGCGACGCCGGCTCCATCCAGACAAGAGCCAAAAAGGTTGAGGGCGGCTGGCACGTCACCGGACGTAAAACTTGGTCGAGCAACGCCAAACAGGCGACCTATATCGTCACCCCCTGCCGGACCGATCCGGACTCGAGCCGCCACCACGGCATGACGATGATGTTGATACCGCCCGGCGCACCGGGGGTACACATGACGGAGCTGTCCAAGATCGGCAACGCTGGACTGACCTCGTGGGATATCGGATTGGATAAGGTTTTTGTGCCCGATTCGGATGTGATGGGCGAGGTCGGTCGCGGGTTCCAGAACCTCATGTCGACGCTGCACTATGCCCGCGCCGGCCTAGCCGCCAGTGCGGTGGGCCAAGCGCAGCAGGCCGTCGACCTCGCCATCGCCCACGCGCGCGAGCGCATTCAGTTCGACCAACCGATTGCCGGGTTTCAGGTGATCCAGCACCGCATTGCCAACATGCAGATGCGCGTCGATCAGGCCCGCCTGACGGCCTATCACCTCGCCGACCTGATCGACCGGGGCCAGCCGTGCCGGCGCGAGGCCGCCCAGGCCAAGGTGATTGCCACCGAGGCCCTCCACTATGTGGCAGACCATGGCATGCAAATAATGGCTTCAGCTGGCTACGCCTCCGAAAGCGACATGCAGCGGATATGGCGTGACGCGCGGCTCTACACCTTTGGCGAAGGCTCCAACGAGATCCAACGCAACATCATCGCCCGCGAGCTCGGCCTATGAGCCAAGTCGTTCGCGACTGGGTCGCATTCAATGCGCGGCGGCGACCCGATCATCTCGCGCTGGTGGACGTCGGCACCGGGCGGCGGTTCAGCTACGCGGCGATGCATGGGCGAGTAGAACGCGCCGCGCGATACCTGGCCGCGATGAAGGTCGGTCGAGGCGACCGGGTCGCAATACTCGCCCGAAATTCGAGCGACCAACTGGAGTTACTGTTTGCCTGCATGCGGCTTGGCGCTCTCTTTGTGCCGATGAATTGGCGGCTGGCGGCACCGGAGCTGCACTATATCGTCGAGGATGCAGCACCGATCGTTTTGTTTGCGAGCCCGGAGTTTGCCGCAACGGCTCGCACGATCGTCGCACCGGAGAAGATCGCGACCCTCGATCCGGGGGTCGCGCAGACCGACTACGAATCCGGCCTCGCTGCAGCCGACCTCGAAGAAGATCTGCCGGCGCTGTCGCTCAACCACAGCGATCCTTGGATCCTGATCTACACCTCGGGCACCACAGGTCGGCCCAAGGGAGCCATCATCACCTACGGAACGACGTTCTATAACTTGGTCAGCCACACGATGTTCACACGCCTGACCAGCGACTCGGCAACGCTGATCTTTGGTCCGTTGTTCCACACCGGCGCGCTCAGCGCTTACTCGATCCCGTGTATCCACACCGGCGCCACCGTCTACGTGATGCCCAATTTCGATGCGGGCGAAATCAACCGCTGCATCGGCGACCCGGCCATGGGGATCACCCACATCAACGGTGCGGTGACGATGTACTTGCTTATTAGTCAGCACGAGTCCTTCGCTCAAGCGGACTATTCCCGTCTGGTGTGCGCCACGATCAGCGGCGAGTCGGCGCCGATGTCGCTCCTGCGGCGCTATCACGAAGAAAAGAACTTGCCCCTACAGAATATCTACGGCTTGACCGAATGCGGGCCTGTTCTAACGGCCCTCGACCGCGATACCGCTGTGAGCAAGATGGGGTCGATTGGGACAACCGCGCTCTATACCGAAATGCGGTTGGTCGGCCCGGACGGCCGCGACGTCGCGCTCGGGGAAGTCGGCGAGATTTGGGCGCGCGGTCCCAACGTCTCGCCGGGATACTGGAACAATCCCGACAAAACGAAGGAGGCGTTCGACGGCGACTGGATCAAGACCGGCGACGCTGCAAGGAGCGATGCCGACGGGTTCTACTATCTCATCGATCGTTGGAAGGACATGTATATTTCGGGAGGAGAGAACGTCTATCCGGCGGAGATCGAGAACGTCCTGTATCAGTTGGACGACATCGCCGAAGCGGCGGTGATCGGCGTGCCCCATGAGCGTTGGGGCGAATGCGGGCGCGCCATCGTCGTCTTGAAGCCGGGCGCAACGGTGGACGAGGAACATATCGTCGCCCATTGCCGGAGCCAATTGGCCAAGTTCAAAGTGCCGGCGTCGGTGATGTTCACCGATACGCTGCCCCGCAGCGGCGGCGGCAAGGTCGTCAAACCCGAACTGAAAAGGCGGTTCGGCGCGTAGATTAGCGGCGACGCCAGCGCCTTTGTCTCGCCGCGGCGCAAGGGGTACGCTGGCGCCATTAGAGGGAGGAACTCATGGCATCTACCGACACCCGCAAACTGAAACCGCTGACGACCCCGTTCGTTTCGTCCGCCACCGCCGACACGATCAAAATCGACAACGTCGAAGGGGGGAAACTTGGAACGCCCGTTACGCTAAAGACCTTGATGGTCACACCGTCGATGGTGTTCGTCGAGACGACGTTTTCCAAGGGACAGGCATCGCCACCCCATAGTCACGACGACCACGAATCGATCGTCTACATCATCGAAGGCAAGGTGAAGGCCACGATCGACGGTAAAGAGTTCATCGCCGGTCCGGGTGACGCTTGGTACAACGCCCCCGGCGTTGTTCACAACGTCGAAGCCCTTGAGGATTCAAAGTCCGTCGAAGTGAAGAGTCCCCCGATCAAGGCTTGGTAACCTCCGATGTGGCGCATTGGCGGCGGCTGGCAAGAAGCCGTCATCAGTGTGAGCAATGTCGACAGCTGGATCGAGGCGCTTGCCGAAATCGGTAATTGGCGGGCCGTCCACAGAGGCCGAGCCGGACCCGATCTCGCAGCCCATTGGTCGTTGCCGGCCGATACGCAGATTCACGAAGCTGTCGTGGCGCAACCGCATGACCCTGCTACGTGGGTTCGGTTGGTGCAAATCGACGACGGGGCCCACCGACCGATTCGCGGCAGCGCTCAGCCGTGGGACACCGGCGGCATTTTTTCGTTGCTCGTTCGCACTAACGATATCGAGGACATTCTGAGGCGAGCCAACGACCTCGGCTGGGGGTCGTTCAACGACATAGACGTGATGGAGTTTGGGGAACACCGCAATCGCAACGTCGTGCTGCGCGGTCCGGACGGCGTGTGCTTCGGCCTTTACGAATCAGCGAACGATCCGGCCCCCCATGCCTTCGGTGCCCCGTTTACCGCACAACAAATGGTCCGGGCAATCGGACCTGCCCGTGACTTCTATGCGGACATGTTGAAATGGTCGCCGTGGTACGACGGAGAAACCCGACTGGCCATCAACCAATTCGGGATGCCTGCCAACTACAAGGGCAAAGTGCCCAAGAAAGTCGCCATCATGCATGCCGCGCCGGAAGTGTTCGGTCAGGTTGAGCTAGTGCAGTGGGAGGTGTTTTCCGGGCGAGATTTGGCCGACCGCGCGATGCCGCCCAATCGCGGACACCTGGCACTGCGTTGGCCCGTCGGCGATCTCGACGCCACCTTGGCCGCCATGCGATCCGCCCAAGGAACGCCGGCACAGGTCCACCGCGTCGACCTGGCGCCCTATGGCACCGTGCGATTGTCCAGCGTCCGGACCCCGGACGGCGCCCTGATCGAATTACTTGAGCCGCAATAGCGCGGCACCCCACCCCCCACAACAGGCGAACAGCGATGCTTAATCCTTCGAAAAACCACCATATCGCCCAGGTCGACGACATGACTTGGGAACCCCACGTGATGGGGGAATCGATCCGCAAGGTTCTCGACCTCGACGCGGATCGCGATTCCTACGTCCATTACCGCTACGTGCCGCCCGGCGGCGCGCCGGAAGGCCGTCGTCTGCATCTTTCTATCAACGAGACGTTCTTCTTTCTCGGGGGCGACTTGCCAAGTTGGGAATTCGACAGTGCGCACGACCACGCCGGTCACGTGATTGATTTCAACGCCGGCACCTTCATGGACCGCATGCCGTTCAGCATTCACGGTCGGCGGCCCCAACCGCCATCGCGTACCGGGTCGACGCTGCTGATCTGGACAAGTGGAGGCGGCGAGTTCGAAGCGGATCCGGTTGAAAGCATCCAAATCCCCTTCACCGGCAAACCGCCGACGTTCGACGCGCCATTCACAAAACCGACGGTCATCGATTCGCGCGCGATCAAATGGGAGGCGCATCCCCTACGGACGGGTTGGCGCTGGCGACCGCTGTCGACCATCGCCGCGAGCGCGACGACGACTGAACGACCGGTATCGCTGGTTTACATTCCTCCGGAAAACCACGATGTCCTCGCGCTTGCACCGGCACCGCGCCGGTCATGGGTGTTCGTGCTATCGGGCGGCCTTGGTGTGGAGATCGATGGCCAGTCCGCCGACCTCAAAGAAAACACCTATATGCGCTGGAACCCCGGCGTGACGCCGATCCTGCCAAACAACGTATCGCCGGTCGGATGCACGCTGCTGTGCGTCGGACACGACCTATCAACCGGCTGAACGCGAATTGAGTTGAACCGCACATCGGCCCCGCCGCACCGTTGTCCCTGACGGGGTTGGGCCCCACTAATTCATCGGAGGGAACGCGTTATGTTTATGGAATGGGATGTGAACTATTGGGCCGTCCCAGTCGCCGCATTAGCAACGATGGTCGTCGGGGCGATCTACTATTCACCGGCCGTGGCCGGACACGCCTGGATCAAGGCGATCGGGAAGACCGAAGAAGAAGTTCGCGCGGCAAACCGTCCGATCCTGTATGTGATCGCTGCCATCCTGTCGTTGATTCAGGCCAGCGTGCTCTCGGCACTCATCGGATGGGCCGATGCTCACACGCTGCTCGGCGGCGCCCTCGTAGGTCTTTTGCTCTGGATTGGCATGGCGGTGCCGATGGTCAGCGTGACGTTCCTGTTCGAGGGCCGCGCGCTCGCCAATCACATTATCAGCGGGCTTTATTTCCTTATCGCCCTCGTTGCGTCCGGTGCGATTCTCGGCGCTTGGGGCCCCTAACCTAATTGCTCTTGGTCGCTTGCCAGCGGTCTAGCTTGTCGCGCGCGCCGTTGGTTGCCGGATTCATCTCGGCGTCGTGGTTGTGGCGCTTCGCGGTAAGTTCGATCACGTAACCGTTGGGATCACGGAAGTAGATGGAATCGATAAAATGATGGTCGGCGATACCGCGCGTCTCGATCCCCGCGGCCCTGCCCCTTTCCATCATCGGTTCAAGCACCTTGCGATCGACCTCGAGTGCGATGTGCAAATCGAAATCGTGCTGTTCCTTAAAATCGAACGGGCGTTCCGGCGACTCGAAGAACGCCAGATACGACCCATTGTCCAGCCGATAGAAGGTATGCAAGGTATTTGTGCCCCGTCCCGTCTTTGTCTCGGTGATCTCGAGGGTGCCCGCGAGCGGTAGCCCAAGAAAGTCCTCATAAAATTTGCGGGTTTCTTCTGAATCGCGGCAGCGATACGCGTTGTGATGCAGTCCTTTGATCATTGTCGCCCTTTCTTTTCGCCCGCTTCCAGGCTTCATATGGTCCTCGTGGCAGCGATATCAAACCCGGATGTGGGCGCGCCGTCACGGTCACGCCTACATCTTGCGCGCTCAAGAAACCAACGCGCGTTGCCGCGGGCGAGTCAAAAGGCCGTGCCATCGATCCCCGACGGTCCGACACGGCATTGACGCCACGCCCCGCTTGGCGCAAACCATACTGCATGGACACCCCGAAACCCCTCTTTTCCTATAGGAAATACTGGGCCCACCGATTTGGGACGGCGCCGTTCTTGCCGATGTCGCGCGCGGAAATGGACCTGCTCGGCTGGGATGTCTGTGACATTGTGTTGGTTACCGGGGACGCCTACGTCGATCATCCAAGCTTCGGCATGGCGGTCGTTGGACGGCTACTGGAAGCCCAAGGATTTCGCGTCGGCATCATCGCCCAACCCGACTGGCAAAGCGCCGAACCGTTCGCCGCGTTGGGGCGGCCCGAGCTCTTTTTCGGCGTCACCGGCGGCAACATGGATTCGATGGTGAATCGCTACACCGCGGATAAACGGCTCCGCCACAACGACAGCTATACGCCGGGCGGCGTCGGCGGTAAGCGACCCGACCGGTCGGTGGTCGTCTATGCGCAACGCTGCCGCGAAGCGTTTCGCGACGTGCCGATCGTTCTGGGCGGGATCGAAAGCTCGCTGCGCCGCATCGCCCATTACGACTATTGGTCCGACAAGGTCCGCCGTTCCATCCTTACCGATGCGAAGGGCGACATCCTGCTCTACGGCAATGCCGAACGGGCCGTGGTCGAAGTTGCCCACCGCATCGCTCGCGGCGATCCCATCGACGGTTTCGACGACATCCGCGGCGTCGCCCTGATGAAACCGGCCGTCCCGGACGGCTGGACCGAAGCCCATGCCGACAATCTCGACGACGGCGACGAGGGTGCGCGCCTGCGTGGCGAGAAAACCGTCGTGCGCCTACCTTCCTTCACCCAGGTCGCGGAGGACCGCGAGGCCTACGCGCGCGCATCGAGGGTTCTGCACCGCGAGGCTAATCCTGGAAACGCCAGGTCGTTGGTGCAGCAGCACGGCGACCGCGAACTATGGTTGACGCCGCCACCGATTCCGCTGACGACCGAAGAGATGGACGGGGTCTATGAGCTGCCCTACGCGCGAGCGCCCCATCCCGCCTACGGCGACGCCAAGATCCCTGCCTGGGAAATGATCCGCTATTCGGTGACCATCATGCGCGGCTGTTTCGGCGGCTGCTCGTTCTGCTCGATCACCGAGCACGAAGGTCGCATCATCCAGAGCCGCTCCGAAGGATCGATCCTGCGCGAGATAGAGACGATCCGCGACCGCACCGAGGGCTTTACTGGGATCATCTCCGATATCGGCGGACCGACCGCCAACATGTACCGCATGGCGTGCAAGGACAAAGAGACCGAAGCGCTGTGCCGACGACCGTCCTGCGTTTATCCCGACATTTGCAAAAACTTAAACACCAGCCACGACTCGCTGATCGATTTGTACCGAAAGGCGCGCGCTATACCCGGCGTCAAGAAAGTCATGGTGGCGTCGGGTGTGCGCTACGACCTGGCGATCAAGAGCCCGGCCTACGTGCGCGAGTTGGTCACCCATCACGTCGGCGGCTATCTGAAGATTGCCCCCGAACACACCGAAGACGGCCCGCTTGGGAAAATGATGAAGCCTGGAATCGGTGCCTACGATCGGTTCAAGCAGTTGTTCGACGATGCGGCTAAAAAGGCCGGGAAGGAATACTTCCTTATTCCCTATTTTATCGCCGCCCACCCCGGCACGACCGACGAGGACATGATGAACCTCGCGGTGTGGCTGAAACAAAACAAATACCGGGCCGATCAGGTGCAGACCTTCCTGCCTTCGCCGATGTCGCTGTCCGCCGCGATGTACCGATCCGGCGTCAACCCCTTGCGTCCGGTGCGCCACGGCGAATCGGAGGAAGTGGAAACCGTTAAGGGCCTGCGCCAGCGCCGTCTACACAAAGCGTTCCTGCGCTATCACGACCCGGAAAACTGGCCGATGCTGCGCGAGGCCTTGAAGCGGATGGGCCGCGCCGACCTGATCGGTCCAGGCAAGAAGCACCTAGTCCCCGCGACCCAACCGGCCGGCACCGGTAACGCCGGTGGGGAGGGCAAGCGGATGGGCAAGAAGCACAAGGCCCAACGATTTGTGACCAAGGGCATCAAAGTGCCGATGCCCGGCGGCTGAACGGCGTTTCCCTATCTCGGGGCTGCTGCCTCGAAGGCCTCGATCGTGGTCAATCCGTTTAGCCAATCGCGTTGCGATCCACACCATATCTGCTTTGTCGGCTTCAGTTCGGCGCGCTGCCGCAGGCCGCCGACCCGAACGGCAAAAACCGGCGGCGGATCGACGTCGTCACTTGAGTAAATCGAGGTTCCGCAATCCGGGCAGAAGGCTTGGCGGCGCTTGGCGCCGCTCGATCCGGTCTTGAGGTATATCGTCGGTCGGCCCGCGGTAATTGCAAAAGTGTGAGGCTGAGTAAAAGCGGAAACCCGAAACGCCGAACCCGAAAAGGTCTGACAGTCTGTGCAATGGCAGATCACCACATCGGCGGGTTCGATCTCCGCTTCGAACCGGATGGCGCCGCAATGGCATTGCCCATCGATTTTCATGGGGCGTTCCTTTCATTTGCCTGCTCGCTTCCTTGCGGCGACAGAGAAAGCATGCACCGACGTGGGCGTGACGACCAGCGCCGTCCCCCACCGGGAGAGCGCTCGCCAAGCCGCGGACGTCGCCGATCACAGCTTTTTTGGCCCGGCCGCCGCCGCGCGGTGTGCATTGGCCAACCGGCGAGGTACGATAGCCATCTGATAAAGGAGGAATCGACCATGCATGACGTTGTCATTCGCGGGGGGACCATCGTCGATGGGACCGGCGCAGACCGCTACACGGGCGACGTCGCCATGGATGGCGGCATTCTGACCGAAGTCGGCGGCAAAGCCGGACCGGGAAAGCGCGAGATCGACGCAACCGGCCAATTGGTCCTGCCGGGCTGGGTCGACGTCCACACTCACTATGACGGCCAAGCTACCTGGGATCCTTTGCTGACGCCTTCGTCTTGGCACGGCACCACCACCATCATGTTCGGCAACTGCGGCGTCGGGTTTGCCCCCTGCCGCCCAGAGGACCGCGACCGTCTGATCGACCTGATGGAAGGTGTCGAGGACATCCCCGGCATTGTCCTGTCAGAAGGTCTCAAATGGGACTGGGAGAGTTTCCCGGAGTTCCTCGACGCCTTGGAACGATTGCCGCGCACGATCGACATCGCTGCCCAAGTGCCGCACCACCCCTTGCGGGTCTACGTCATGGGCGAACGCGCTCTGAAGCACGAACCGGCGACCGCCGAAGACATCGCCACCATGAGCAAGATGGCGGAAGAGGGTCTGCGCGCCGGCGCCTTCGGCTTCACGACCTCGCGTACCGAGTTGCACCGCACCTATAGCGGCTCGCTGGTGCCGGCATATTTCGCCCAAGAAGAGGAATTCCTTGGCGTCGGCGCGGCCTTGGGCCGCGTCGGTCGGGGTGCGTTTGGCATGCTCGCCGATTTCGTTGACGAAGACGCCGAATTCGCCTGGATCCGAAAGCAAGCCAAGGACCAAGGTCGCCCGATTTGGTTCCTGTTGACCGACCGATTGCACGATCCGGCGCGCTGGAAACGGTTAATGGGAAGCGTGCGCGCCGCGCGCGACGAAGGCTTGCCGGTCGCTGCCCAGGTTGCGTGCCGGCCGGTCGGACTGATCCTCGGCCTTCTCACCTCGATGACGCCGTTCAGCGCCCGTCCTACTTTTGCGTCGCTCGCCAGACTCGATCCGACCGAGCGGCTTGCGCGTCTCAAGGACCGCGCCGTGCGCGACGCGATCCTGGGCGAGGAATCAGCCCCGGAGTTGCTGGAGCCGCTGTCGCCGCCGCACCGCTACGCGATGACCCGCTGGGACCGCCTTTATATCCTGGGCGACCCGCCCGACTACGAGCCCGGACCCGAGCGCAGCGTCGAGTACATGGCGACCCAAGCGGGCGTTTCGCCCGCTGCCTTTGCCTACGATTACCTGACCGACGGCGACGGCCAACGCACTCTGTTCTTCCCGGTCACCAACTATGTCACCGGCGATCACGAACCGATCCGCGCGATGATGACGGAACCTGGGACGGTGATCGGCCTGAGTGACGGCGGCGCGCATTGCGGGATTATTTGCGATGCCAGCATGCCGACCTACTTACTTACCCATTGGGCGCGCGACCGAACCCGCGGCGAGAAGCTTCCGCTTGAATGGGTCGTCAAACGCCAGACCTCGGACAATGCCGCGTTCTTCGGTTTCAGCGACCGCGGTCGCTTGGCGCCAGGCCTGCGCGCAGACATCAACATCGTCGACCACGCCGCGCTGCGCATTCGGCCGCCCGAACTTGCCTACGACTTGCCTGCCGGCGGCCGACGGCTGATCCAAAAGGTCGACGGCTATTCGATGACCCTTGTCGCCGGCGAACCGGTGTTCGAGAACGGGCTGCATACCGGTGCCTTGCCGGGCAAATTGGTCCGCGCCGGGCGCAACTAGCGCGCGACCAACGCAATGTGTGCCGACGCGGTCCGACATGCGAATACCGCGGACGTACGGATTGGCGCTCCGGTGAGATGTCGGTGAAGATGCATGCGGTCGTCTTTGATTCGTTCGGCGACACGAACGTCCTCGACTACCGCGAGGTCGCGCCGCCGGCGCTGCGGCCCGATGAGGTGCTTGTCCGGTTGCACCGGGCCGCGGTCAATCACCTGGACCTAGATATCCGAAGCGGCGTCTCGGGGATGACTGTCGCGCGACCGCACGTGCTGGGCACCGAAGGCGTCGGTGAAGTCGTCGAACTCGGCGTAACGGTTGCGGACTGGCAGGTCGGCCGGCGGGTCGGTACCTACGCGTTCCATACCTGCGGCTTATGCGACAATTGCCGAGCCGGGCGGATCAACATGTGCACCGCAATCCGCACGCTTGGTGGCGACCGGTGGGGTACCTATGCGACCCATATCGCGGTCCACCAAAGTCAGCTTGTGGCCATTCCAGACGCGCTAGGCGACGAACCCGCGATCGCCTCTTACAAATATGCGACCGCCTGGGAGGCTCTCGTCGACACGATGAAGCTCCAATCCGGCGAAACGGTCCTCGTGATCGGCGCCGCCGGAGGCGTCGGGTCGGCGGCAACCCAACTGGCAGTCCACTTGGGAGCGCACGTCATCGGCGCCGCCGGGTCCGCCCAAAAGACCGCGTACGTAGAGGGACTAGGCGCTGCCCAATGTATCGACTACAGCCAGGAGGATCTGGCCGAGGCGGTGCTGCGCTACACCGGCGGCGTCGGCGCCGATGTCGTCTTCGATGTCGCCGGTGGCGAAACCCTGCGGCAGGCCGTCAAAGCAACCCGGCACGGCGGACGAATCGCGGTGGTGGGGGCACACGCCGGCGAAGAAGTAACGATCGACTTTGTCGACCTATTTCGCCGCCATATCTCGATCCACGGCTGTGGACGCTATACCCCGGCGATTCTCGCGCGCGTGTTCGAGATGCTGGGCGCAGGGTTGCCAGCAGCGGCGATCGCGGGGCGCTTCCCCCTCAAGGATGCCGCCCAGGCCCATATCGCGATGGCCCAGCGCGATTTCGTTGGGCGCTTCGTTCTGATCCAGCCCTAGACCGTCGCGCCAAGAGACAGGCCGCTCAGCGCGCCTTGACGGCGAGGACGTCGCACGGCGGGTGGCACAGAAAATCTTCCGCAACGCTCCCGAGAAATGCGTGGGTGATCCCAGTACGACCGTGGGTGCCGATAACGAGAAGGTCGGGTTTGAGTCGCGCGAACTCCTCGTCGATGACTTGACGAACCAGACCCTGCCGCAGGATTTGGTCGAATTCGACCCCGGTCACGTCCAATCCGGCAAGGAACGCCGCCATCTCGACCGCGGCTACTTCGCGGAACTGTTTGTCCTGCTGTAGACCCGCCGTTTTGCGATTGTCCGCGAGCCCTTTGAAGGGAATGTGATAGGCATGGATAAGGTGAAAGGCACCACCCTCGACAAATGCCGCCGCAATCTCGACCGCTCGTTTGGCGAAGATCGAAAAATCGACGGCGACCATCGCGCGTTTGTAAGGCCCGGTGGGGCGATCGCGCACCACCAAAACCGGCACTTCGGCCGTGCGGATTACCCGTTCGACGGTCTTGCCGCGAAACATGTCCTTGATCGCGTCTTCGCGGTGAACCCCAAGAACGACCAGATCGGCGCCGGTTTTAGCTGCCATGCCGAGGACGGCGGCATCCTTCTTGCCCTGCACGACCTCGACGGCAACGCGGAGGCCGCTAGCGACAGTGAGCGCCGCGACATGGTCGTGAATAGCCTTCTGCGCGGCGGCGCGCTCCGCATCGGCGGCGGCGGGCCGCAATCCCTCATCCAGGACATGGACAACCGTCAATGCCGCGCCGCGCGCCTCGGAGATTTGAACAGCGCGCTCCAGGGCCCGGTCGGACCTCGCGGATAGGTCCGTCGCCATCAACAGTTTCTTCATCGCGCCGCTCTCCCAACAACGGTCCAATCCCGCATCCATATGGGGAGAACGCACTCCTATTTCCACAGAATTCGGCGCGCTGCAGTCTTTTTTGGGCGCGTTAACAGACGACGTTCGGCGGTGCTGCTGTAGCGCGGGGGACGGCAGCCGACGAGGGGTCGGTGTGGCCAACGGTGGCGTGGATTTGGCGGAGGGGGTGGGATTCGAACCCACGGTACCTGCAAGAGGTACAACGGTTTTCGAGACCGCCCCGATCGACCACTCCGGCACCCCTCCGACAAGCCCGTGTTGTAGCCGTTCTAGGCGTTAGCGCACAAGGCTTGGTAGACCGATCGCGATTTCCGGAACCGCAATGAGCAGCGCCAAGAGGATCAGGCTACAGCCGATATAGGGCGCGCCGGCCAAGGCCACCTCCGAAAGCGTTATGCCCTTGGGCGCCACACCCAGCTCAACCCCTTTTCGGCATGCCTCCTGCCGCAAAACGATCGGATGGATATCGACAACCGACAATATGCGCCAAGTAGACTTGGCGCCGTTCGGTCTTCTCAACGGCGCCGACTATCCGTTCCCGACCGCCTATGGAGCGCGGGGTCACTTGTCAGTGCCGACCGGACAGGTCTTAGCTTATAATCGTTGCAAGGTAGTTCTTACTAAGAAATAAGGGAGCAGACCGACGCGGCGAGTGGGCGATAGCCCAGTACCGGCGGGCGGAGGAGCTATTGTGTGGTTGGGTTGTTTAGTGGAGGCACTCGGTCGGTTGCGGTCGCCTGCGGTACTCTGGCTCGGGGCGAGTCTTGCGGTCAACTTCGCCTTCTTCGCAACCGGAGAAGCAACCGGGCAGCAGCTTCCGCGCGATGATACACAGGCACACCTTGGCGTGGAGAGTTGTGGCGGTTCGGTATGTCACGACGCCGCTCAACCGTGGCCGACATCCCCGGTGACGCAGAACGAATATTCTATCTGGAAACAGCAAGACCGTCATTCACGGGCGTACGCGACACTAACCACCGCCGAGTCTGCACGGATTGCCCGCAATCTTGGAATTGCCGACCCCACAGGCGCCGACATCTGCTTAGATTGTCACGCCGACAATGTTGCGCCGGCTGTCCGGGGCCCATCGTTCGACATCGCGGAAGGCGTCGGCTGTGAAGCCTGCCACGGCGGTTCCGCCGACTGGGCGGGGCCGCATGCCGACGGATTTTCATGGCACAAGTCGAATACCGCCTTGGGACTCTACCCAACAGCAGATCCCGTCGCGCTGGCGGCCCTTTGCATCTCATGCCACGTCGGATCGGAAGGTTCCTTTCCGAGCCATCGTCTTTACGGTGCGGGCCATCCCCGTCTAGCGTTCGAACTCGATACTTTTCTCGTTCGTCAACCGATGCACGCGCAAGTCGACGTCGACTACCTCCTGCGAAAACCGCCGGCGAACGGCGCCAAGTACTGGGCGATCGGGCAGATCGCGACGGCCCACCGGCTCGCAGTTCTGATGTCCGAGGCACCACGCCTATCCGACGGTGCGTTTCCTGAATTGGCATTCTACGACTGCGCGGCGTGCCACCACCGGATGACCGATTGGCCGGCCATGGCTGTTCGAACATCTCCGAATCCGAAGCCTCGCCTGAACGCAGCATCCTTTGTCATGGCGACGGCGATCGCCGCCTCATTGGTGCCGGATCTTGCGATGGACGTTCAACGCGGCAGTATGGCTTTGCGTGCGGCGGCATTCAGCGACATGGCGGACTTGAATGAGGCTGCCATGCAACTCGTGAATCCCCTGAACATGCTCCTTTCCCGTACCGCAGAGTTCGATTTTGATGGTTCGGAGCGGAACGCCGTACTCCGCGCGCTGTTGGAGACCGGCGCGAATGGAAGCTACCGCGACTTCTCCGATGCTGAGCAAGTCGTCATGGCACTGGCCGCCCTTATCGCCGCGAGTCGGGGCGACTCGGTGCGCCCAATGTCCGCGGAAGGCGTGACCGCAAGGTACATGGAGATGTTCTATTCCGCTGCCGCCGACGCGGGGAGATTCGACCCCATCACGTTCAGAGCGGTTTTCGAGAAGGTCACAGAAGTTTGCGGGGATGCATGTCGAACGGGAGGAAGATCGTGAAAGTTGGCTTCGGTCGGATACCTACCGCCTTTTGCTACCTCCTGGCGGTTTGTTTTTTTCAATTGACCTTCTTCACGGGGCTCAGTCTTGCCCAGCAGGGTGTGTCACCTGATCGTGCAAAGGCTTTCGCGCCGGCCGCAGACGGCACCGATGTCCCCTCAGACTACCGCCGCTCCGTCGGCATGGACGATGCGGCTCTCGCCCATTCGAACCTATTGTCGGCGGACTCGTACCCATCGGCCGTAGAGTGCGGCCGTTGTCACCAACAAATATTCACCGAGTGGGCATCCTCCAATCACGCCTATGCATCTATCTCGCCGATGTTTCACAAGTTCGAGCAGGCCATCAACGACCTAAGTTCGGGAACAATCGGGGCGTTCTGTGTCCGGTGTCACCAACAGGTCGGAACGCAGCGCGGAGAGTCGCGAGAGTTGCCCCTGTGGGAACGCTCGCCCGTGGCCCGTGAGGGCATCACGTGCATCACCTGCCACCGGGTGAACGCCGAGTTCGGCAAAGTCAACGGCGAGCGCCATATCGAGCCGGGCAGCATCTACAGCCCCGTCGTCAACGTTGGACGAAGCGAAAACCTTGGCGATGTCTTGGCCGACCCCGAGGAATACCGCGTGGCCACGGCCGACGATCAGGAAGGAACACCCATTCACAAGGGCGCCGTCGTTTTCGAACAGATCGGGCGTTCCGAGTTCTGCGTCTCCTGTCATCAGGTGGCCGTCAATTTGGGGATCAAGCTGGAAGTCGTCTGGGAGCAATATCGAGACAGCCCTGCCTTCCGGCGAGGGGTTACCTGCCAGGATTGCCATATGGGGAAAGTCCCGGGGGAAGCGAAGGGGTATGCCAAGTGGCCCATCGCCATCGTCAACGGTCGCGTGATCGGAAGTCCGGAACAAAAGCACTCGAATCATGCGTTCTACGGGCCGGGCTATCCGATCGCGCATCCGGGTCTGTTTCCGTTCAACCCACGCAGCCTGCGCTGGGATATCCGCGAGTGGCTGACCTTCGACTACCGCGCAGGGTGGGGCACTCCCAACTACGAACAGTCGTTGGCGCAAAAGAAAGTCCCGTCTCCCGATTTTCCCCCGGTGTGGGCAAAGCGCGAAGATCGCGAAGCCGCGCGTTTGGTGATCGATCAGAACGAAGCGTTACTGCGGGCAAAGGAACGCGACCGGATTGCCGTCATGGAAAACGGGGGCCGGATCGACGGACCCTTCTTCGACAACGGCAAGCCCGTGTCTGGCAAGCCGCTCCACTTCCGCTATCGAATCACGAATGTCGACGAGGGGCACAACTTGCCCTCCGGTTCGCTCGGCGCGCAGCCCGAAATATGGCTGAACGTCGTCCTGGTCGACCCTGAGGGTAAGAGAGTCTGGGAATCGGGATACGTCGATAGCTACGGGGACATGGCGGACTTGCATTCTCTCGATGTGGCGGCTGGAAAGATCGAGCGCGACCGGCAGCTGTTCAACCTGCAGACGAAATTCCTGACGACAAACGTAAAGGGGACCGACCGCGAGATGTACCTACCGGTCCAGTTCGACGTCGATCAGTTGCCGTTCCTGCGGCCGGCTGCGGTGCCGACGACAGTGCTAAATCACCCACCCTTCGTTCGGATGGAGGGCCGCTCCATTCCCCCGCTTGGCTATCGCGACGCGAGCTACACAGTTCCGGCAAATTTGATGGCGACACCGGGACGGTATCGTCTTCAGGTCCGTATGCGCAGTCGAGCTGAGCCGATCTACTTCATGAAATTCGTGGGAGCGACCCCCGACATGGAGCAACGGATCAACGAGTTGATGATCGATATTCACCCCTATGCTGTTTCGTTCGACGTTGAATAAATGCGTATTCGAGCAATTTCTTTATTCGTTGTCGCCCTAACGGCATTCTCGTCGGTCGCGATCGCCCAGGTGCCACGACGCACCCATCCGCCCGCCCAAAGTGAGGCAGGAACCGCGCCCGCCGAAGCACACCAGGCCGCACCCCATACCGACCCGACGGTCCGGCGCGAACCTTTCGACCGAACGCTGTTCGGGCCGGACCCCGTATATCCGGTCGGCGCCTACGACCCAGTGGAGGAGACGGCGACCTACGGCGGAAAACGCGCTGTCCCAACTCCACGGCCTCTTCTCGAACTCGGGTATCCGCTCTACGACGAAGGCCCCATTGGCGCAGGGCATGACATCGTCGGCGCCAAAAACTTGGTGCGGCCGCAGTTTCTTGTTTACGGCGACTTGCGCACAGCGCTTGCATACAACGACACCGGCGGCGCCGAGAAAGGTCAGGTTGCGGCAAGGCTCAACCTTGAGGTGGACCTCAAACTGACGGCGACCGAACGCCTTCATGCCTTTTTCCGGCCGCTCGACAACAATGCGCGGTTCACGCGGGATGAGTTTTTCGGAGACGACGCACAAGGCGGCGAACTGATTCTCGACGGCGCGCTGGAAACGCTATTTTTCGAGGGTGACATCGGCGCCATCCAATCGGGCTTGACCGACAGATATGCGCGCTACGACCTGCCTATTGCTTTCGGCCAATTACCATTGTTCTACCAAAACGGTATCTGGTTCGATGACGCGGTTGTTGGCGTGGCGTTCGCTGTGCCGGCGCGGAATTCGCCGAAACTCGATATCTCCAATTTCGACGTGTCGGTATTCGCGGGATTTTCCGATGTCGAGACCACGGCATTGCGCAAGGCCGGTGGTGTGCTCGACGAACACGGCGCTGATGTTTACGGCGCTGTTCTGTTCGCGGATGCGCGAGAGGGCCATTTAGAACTTGGTTACGGCTATCTCGACGATACGCGTCCAAACGGCAATGCCAGCTACCATAGTCTTGCTTTGGGGTGGTCGCGCCGCTACGGCGGGTGGCTTTCAAACAGCGTGCGGCTCATCGCCAACATCGGCCAAGACCCGGACGGCGGCGCCATACAGTCCGCCGATGGCGCGGTCTTCCTCCTTGAGAATTCACTGGTTACCAGCAAGCCGTCGACGCTGGTTCCCTATGCCAACTTCTTCCTTGGGCTCGATCGACCGCAACCGTTGGCGCGGGGCAACGACGGCGTGCTCAAGAACACCGGAATCAACTTCGAGACCGACGGCTTGACGGGGTTTCCAAAATTGACGGACACCGCCCAGGATGCGTGGGGCGGCGCCGTCGGCGTATCCTACCTGTTCGATCTCAGCCGCCAAGTCGTTGCGGAAATCGCGACCGTTCAACTCCTCCGCGGTAAATCGGACACGATTGTTGGCGAAGAAGTCGCCCTGGGCGCCCGGTATCAACAGAACTTGAGCCCTGCCTGGCTCGCCCGCTTCGACGCGATGTACGGCTTTCGGTCCAACGCCGACGACATTCGCGGGGTTCGCGCGGAACTCCGGCGGAAGTTCTAGGTCGACAGCGTGCGCGCCGACAGCCGCCGGCCTCGTAAGGCTCAATATTGAGGGACCGTAGGACCATTTCGGCTTCCCTAGCTAGATTTACACGCAAAAGAGGAGGAGGTGCGAATAAACCCCCTCAAAGGGTGCGTTTTAAGGCCCTCGCCCATAGTCCGGCATTGACAGGGGGGTGCCGAAGACTATATTTCGGCGGCTTCGGCGCACCCCAGAAACGCTTGGAATTCCGCCGCGAACGCACCTAATAGAAGGCCGGTCGACCGATGTATGCAGTAATGAAGACGGGCGGTAAGCAATACCGCGTCGAACCCAACGACCGCCTGCGTGTGGATAAGTTGGTTGGCGAACCCGGCACGACCGTCGACATCGGCGACGTGCTGATGGTCGGCGACGGCGAGAATACCCAGGTCGGCGCGCCGCTGCTGGCTGGCGCCTCGGTCAAACTTGAGGTCGTGGAGCAAACGCGCAACGACAAGATTG
Organism: Alphaproteobacteria bacterium; assembly: GCA_040216735.1. Lineage (NCBI taxonomy): Bacteria > Pseudomonadati > Pseudomonadota > Alphaproteobacteria > Alphaproteobacteria bacterium. Next base: position 175,039 of record JAVJOO010000002.1, read on the forward strand.
TCGTCTTCAAGAAAAAGCGGCGCCAGAACTATCGGCGCAAGCAAGGACACCGCCAGGAAATGACCGTGGTGCGCGTGGCCGAGATTGCCGACGCCCATGGCAAGAAAGCGACCGCAGCCGACGCGGCGCCCAAGCCGAAGGCAAAATCGAAAAAAGCCGCCGCGACCGACGCGGCGGCCTCGGACGAGGAATAGATAGATGGCACATAAGAAAGCCGGCGGTAGTTCCAGGAACGGTCGCGATACAGCCGGGCGCCGCCTCGGCATTAAAAAGTTCGGTGGCGAGGTCGTCATTCCGGGCAACATCATCGTGCGCCAGCGCGGCACCAAATGGCATCCGGGTACCAACGTCGGTATCGGCAAGGATCACACGATCTTCGCGCTGATCCCGGGCACCGTGGCCTTTGCCGAAAAGGCGAAGGGCCGCGTTTACGTTTCGGTGGAGCCGGCCACCTAGATTATTCCGCTTGCCGGACCCAAGGGGAATGGCGAGCCATTCCCCTTTTTTGTTGGGCAGGCGAGCGCCGCGGCATGAAGTTCCTCGATCAAGCGAAAATCTACGTCCGGTCCGGTAATGGCGGCCCGGGCTGCATGAGCTTTCGCCGCGAAGCGAACGTACCGATGGGCGGACCGGACGGCGGCGACGGTGGCCGCGGCGGCGACGTCGTGGCAATCGCGGTCGACGGGCTGAACACGCTGATCGATTTCCGCTATCAGCAACACTTCAAAGCAAAGAGCGGGCGCAACGGAATGGGCGCCAACCGGTCCGGCGCGGCAGGCGGCGACCTCGTCATCAAGGTACCGGTCGGCACCCAGATCTTCGCCGAGGACCACGAAACCGTCATCGCCGACTTTGCCAAGGTCGGTGACCGGGCTGTTTTGGCGACGGGTGGAATCGGCGGCAAGGGCAATGCCCATTTCAAGTCGTCGACAAACCGTGCGCCCCGCACAACCCAACCCGGTATGCCCGGCGAGGAATTCTGGTTCTGGCTGCGTCTCAAACTGATTGCCGAGGCCGGACTAGTCGGACTGCCGAATGCCGGCAAGTCGACGTTCTTGTCCCGGGTATCGCGGGCCAAACCCAAGATCGCGGACTATCCGTTCACGACACTGCATCCGCAGCTGGGCGTCGTCTATGTCGCCGAGGAAGAGTTCGTGCTGGCCGACATTCCTGGACTGATCGAAGGCGCGCATGACGGCGCGGGTCTTGGCGACCGGTTCCTCGGCCACATCGAACGCTGCGGCGTCATCCTCCATCTGATCGACGGCAGTGGCGACGACCCGGTCGGCGCTTACACCACCGTCCGTCACGAACTTGCCGCTTATGGCTTCGGGCTGGAAACCAAAACCGAGATCGTGGCTCTGAACAAAGCGGATCTCTTGGACGAGGCCACGATCGCGCAACACAAACGCGACTTGTCCGACGCGGCCGGCGCACCGGTCGCGGTCATTTCGGGCGCAACCGGCGCGGGGATCGATACGCTGCTGCGACAGATGCTCGAGATCATCGCCCGTTGGCGCGAACGGGAGGACCAAGAGGCAAGCGCGGCGGCGACACCATGAGCGCGCTCCACGCTGCGAAACGGATCGTCGTCAAAGTCGGGTCGATCCTGCTGGTCGACCCAAAGACCGGACAGGTCCATCGGCGCTGGTTGGAGGGGCTCGCAGCCGATGTCGCCCGCCTGCGGGCGCGCGGCCAGGAGGTGATCTTGGTGTCGTCGGGCGCAATCGCGCTGGGCCGACGCCATTTAGGTTTGCGCACCGGCAAACTGAAACTCGAAGAGAGCCAGGCCGCGGCCGCGACCGGTCAAATCCATTTGGCCAAGGCCTATCAGGACGCGATGTCGGCCCATGGCATTTCGGTTGCCCAGGTACTGTTGACCATCGACGATACCGAACAGCGCCGCAAATACCTGAATGCCCGCAGCACGATCGACACGCTACTGCGGCTCGGCGCGCTGCCGGTCATTAACGAGAACGACACCGTCGCCACCGCCGAAATACGGTTTGGCGACAACGATCGCTTGTCCGCGCGCGTCGCGGAAATGACCTCGTCGGACTGTTTGGTCCTGCTGTCCGACGTGGATGGACTGTATTCGGCGGACCCGACGATCGATGCCGGTGCGCACCTAGTCAAACGGGTTGAACGCATTACCCCCGAGATCGAAGCGATGGCCGGTCAACCCCGGACCGGCGACGGCTCCGGCGGCATGGTGACCAAGCTGATCGCCGCGCGCATCGCCACCTCCGCGGGCGCAGCGATGGTGATCGCGCGCGGTTCGGTCGAACAACCGATTCGCACGCTTGAGGACGGCGGCCCCTGCACCTGGTTCGATGCCCAGGGCAATCCGCGAACGGCGCGCAAGCAGTGGATCGCAGGAACGCTGCAGCCCTCCGGCTCCGTTGTCGTCGATGACGGCGCGGTGCGGGCGCTGGCGGCCGGCAAGAGTCTCCTGCCCGCAGGCGTGACCTCTATCGCCGGCGCATTTCAGCGCGGCGATGCCGTCTATATCAAGGATGCCTCGGGACGCGATTTGGGACGCGGGCTTGTCGCCTATTCGTCGACCGACGCCCGCGCGCTCATCGGGCACAAAAGCAGTGAAATAGAGGCATTGCTGGGATACCGTGGCCGCGACGAAATGATTCACCGCGACGATCTTGTCCTGAACGATTGAACGTATGTCCCTAGCCGAAGCGCAAGACGACATTCCCGGCCTGATGGTGGAGATCGGCGTAGCGGCGCGCGATGCGGCGCGCGCACTCGCACGCGCGTCGACCGATGACAAAAACCGCGCGCTGCGCGCAGCCGCTCAGGCCCTCCGCGATCAACGCGAAAAGATATTGAGCGCGAATGGGCGCGACCTCAGCGAGGCCGATGCCAAGGGCATCGCCGCATCGTTGCGCGACCGCCTCGTGCTAAACGATGCCCGAATCGCGGCGATGGCCGAGGGCCTCGAAACCATCGCCACCTTGCCCGACCCCGTCGGCGAAATCTTCTGGGAAACGACGCGGCCGAACGGCCTGCGCATCACGCGGGTTCGGGTTCCGCTTGGGGTCATCGGGATCATATACGAATCCCGGCCGAACGTGACGGCAGATGCCGGCGCGCTGTGCCTGAAGTCAGGCAACGCTGTGATCTTACGCGGCGGATCGGAAAGTTTTTACTCGAGCCAGGCCATCGTCGCCTGTCTCCATGCGGGGTTGCAGGCTGCAGGATTGCCCACTGCGGCCGTCCAACTGGTCCCCACCCGCGACCGGGCCGCTGTCGGCGCGATGCTGACCATGAGCGCCTACATCAACATCATCGTACCGCGCGGCGGTCGATCCCTAATCGAGCGCGTTCAAAAAGAAAGCCGTATTCCCGTGATCGCGCATCTCGACGGCAATTGCCACGTCTACATCCATTCGGACGCCGACCCGGACAAGGCGTTGGCGATCGTCCACAACGCTAAACTCCGGCGCCTGTCGATTTGCGGTGCGGCTGAATCGCTGGTCGCCGACCGGAAAGTCGCCGACACGATCCTGCCCGCAATCATTGACGATCTGGTCAAGGCTGGTTGCGAGATTCGCGGCGACGCGGCGGCCCAAGCGCTCGACCCGCGGGTGATGGCGGCGAACGACGCCGACTGGTCGACCGAATACCTGGATGCGATCGTGTCTTTGCGAATTGTCGACGGCATCGCGGGCGCGATTGCCCACATCGAACGATACGGCTCCCATCACACCGACAGCATCGTTACCGAGAATGAAGAAGCCGCGGCACGCTTTCTGAGCGAAATCGACAGCGCTATCGTCCTGCACAATGCCTCGACCCAATTTGCGGACGGCGCGGAATTCGGGATGGGCGCCGAAATCGGCATTTCGACCGACCGCCTCCACGCCCGTGGGCCGGTCGGGTTGGAACAACTCACCACCTACAAGTACCGCGTCCACGGCAACGGGCAGGTTCGGCCCTGACGCGCAGGTGCTACGCCAGGACCGTCGGGCTGCTCGGCGGCTCGTTCAACCCCGCGCATTCGGGCCACCGGCGGCTCAGCGAATTTGCACTGAAGCGCCTGGGGCTGGACGAAGTCTGGTGGCTGGTGTCGCCACAAAACCCTCTGAAACCGACCGCTGGGATGGCGCCTTTTGCACAACGCCTCCGTGAGGCGGTCGTCGTCGCCGACCATCCGCGCATCCGGGTTTCCAATTTCGAAGCGCGGCTTGGGACCCGGTTCACCGTGGATACGATCGATCGGTTACTGGCACGGCACCCGGAAATCCGGTTCGTTTGGCTGATGGGTGCCGACAATCTGGCTCAGGTCAACAGGTGGCATCGTTGGCGGGCCCTCTTCTCCAAAGTGCCGGTTGCGGTGATCGATCGTCCGGGCCACACCTACCGTGCCCTGGCATCGCCTGCCGCGCAGGCATTCGCCCCGCTGCGCTATCGCGGCCCCCTGCAGGCGCTTAGCCAACGATCCCCGCCGGCTTGGGCATTCGTTTTCGGGTTCCGCGATTGGACGTCCGCCACCAGCTTGCGCCTCGCCAAAGAGCGCGGTTAAATGTTCACTATGTTCGCATCCCTACCGGAGGCCATCCGATAACGCGCACCCGAACGGCGACCCGGCCCGACCTCGGTGATCGCCAGATCCTGAACGTGGTCCTCGCGTCCCTCGACGACGATCAGGCCATCGACCCCTCCACCATCGACCTCCACGGAAAATCCTTGATCGCCGACCATATGGTTGTGGCGAGCGGTCGCTCCAATCGGCATGTCTCGGCGATTGCCACTCACCTGGCGGAGAAGCTGAAGGCTGAGGGAGTCCAGGTCCGAACCGAAGGCCTCGCCAAGGGGGATTGGGTCCTGCTGGATTGCGGCGATGTCATCGTTCATCTGTTCCGGCCTGAGGTCCGCGACTACTACAATCTCGAAAAAATGTGGTCCGCCGCACTACCCGATGATTCAGTACCCGCCACCGGGCCATGAGGGTCGCGGTCGTCGCGGTTGGAAAACTCAAGCGCAGTCCCCTCCAGGCCGTTTTCGACGACTATGTCGCACGCTTGGCTTGGCCCGTTGCCGTTCATGAAGTCGCAGCATCGCGCGGCCCCACGCCAGAGGTGCGACGCGACGATGAGGCAGCGGCACTCGCCCGCCATCTCCCGGTAAAAAGCGTCGTCGTTGCCCTCGACAAGGACGGCCACGACCTGACCACGGAGGCCCTCGCGGACCGGTTCAGCGCGTGGCAGGTATCGTCCCAAGCGGACGTCGCCTTTGTTGTCGGCGGCCCCGACGGCCTCGGCGGAGCGCTCAAATCCCGCGCCGACCTGACGCTGGCCTTCGGGCGGGCGACCTGGCCCCACCTCCTGGTTCGGGTGATGTTGGCCGAACAGCTATACCGGGCAGCGAGCATCCTGGCCGGACATCCCTACCACCGCGCCGACTAGGCAAAGGCTTGCACTCCCGGGCGATCTCGCCCATCTTCCGGACAACCCTTATCGCTTCAGAATCGTCGCGCCGCCCATGGAAAACCGCCCTCGCCCCGTTGTTTTATGCATCCTCGACGGCTGGGGCTACAGTGAAGAGCGCGCGGGAAATGCAATCGCCCTTGCCGCGACCCCCGTCTATGACCGGTTGCTGGCGGAAAACCCCTGGGCCCTCCTCAAGACCTCGGCGGGCGATGTCGGTCTGCCCGACGAACAGATGGGCAACTCGGAGGTTGGCCATACCAACCTCGGTGCCGGGCGCGTCGTGCTTCAGGATCTTCCGCGAATCGATGCGGCGGTCGCCGACGGGACGCTGGCAACGAACACGACACTCGCCACTGTGGCCGACCGTTGTCGCAGCAACACCGGTCGATGTCACCTGTTAGGACTCGTTTCTCCGGGAGGCGTTCACGCGCACCAAAAACACATCGCGGCGCTCGCCAAGGTGCTGTCGCAGGCTGGACTAAAAGTCGATATCCACGCGATTGTCGATGGACGCGACACGCCGCCGAAAAGTGCCGCGGGCTATCTCGATACGCTCGCGCGCGATATCGCCGATTGCGACAACGTGCGCATCGCAACGGTCAGCGGTCGGTATTACGCCATGGACCGCGACAACCGGTGGGACCGCGTAAGCCGCGCCTACCGGGCGCTTGTCGCAGCCGACGCACCGCGCGCGCCAGACGCCGCATCGGTGATTGAGGGCGCTTACCAGGGGGGGATCACCGATGAATTCGTGGTCCCCACCGTGTTGGGGGACTATGCCGGGATGCGCGACGGCGATGCGCTCGTCGTGGCAAACTTCCGCGCCGACCGCGTTCGCCAGATCTTGAGCGCCTTTCTTTTTGACGAGTTCACCGCGTTCGAACGGGGGTCTCGCGTTCAGTTCTCCGCCGTGGCCGGCCTGACGTCCTATTCGAGCGACCTAGACCGGGTCATGGATCAACTGTTTCCGCCCTTGGAAATAAAGGACACGTTGGGCGAAATCGTTGCCCGCGCCGGGCTCGCACAGCTCCGCATCGCCGAAACCGAAAAATACGCCCACGTAACCTTCTTCTTTAACGGCGGCGAAGAGAAGGTGTTTGCCGGCGAGGAACGGATACTGGTGCCCTCGCCAAACGTTGCGACCTACGATCTAAAGCCCGAGATGTCGGCGCCTGAGGTCACCGACAAACTCGTCGCCGCGATCGAATCTAGGAAGTTCGACTTAATTGTCTGCAACTATGCAAATGCGGACATGGTGGGGCACACCGGCATGTTGGCGCCCGCCATTGCGGCGATCGAGGCAGTCGACACATGCCTCGGCAGGGTCGAGGCGGCGACGAAGGCCACGGGGGGCGTTCTTCTTGTTACTGCCGACCATGGCAACGCAGAGAAAATGAGCGATGCCGACGGCGGCGCCCACACTGCGCATACCACCGACGACGTACCGCTGATTGTCGCCAATGCGCCGTCCATCGGCCATGTCGCGGCCGGTCGGTTGGCCGACGTTGCGCCAACGATTCTTGCGATCATGGGTTTGCCCCAGCCGGAGACGATGTCCGGTGTCTCTCTTGCGCATACTGCGCGGCGTCCTGCGGCGGCCGACAAAGCGCGTGCCACGGCGTAACCTTCTTCATCTCTTGGCGGTGGCGAGCGCCATCGCAGTCTTGTCTGTGGGGAGCGTCGACGCCCAACGGGCCGACGACCCGCCCGAAAACAAACTCCGCGAGGTCGAGCGGGCGATCGAGGCCGGACGCACCCGCAGCCAAGAACTCGACCGCGAGGCCGCGCGGATCGAAGACGAACTGCAGCAGTTGCAGCGCACGCTCGTGGAGAGTGCGCGGCGCGCGCAATCCCAGGAAGAAACGGTAACGGAACTGGAGACCCGTCTCGGCTCCTACCGCGTCGAAGAACGGGCGCTCCTAACCTCGCTGAATGACCGACGCGCGGCCATCGACAAGACCCTCGGCGCCCTGCAACGGATCGGCCGCACCCCGCCTGCCACGCTGCTTGCCGGGCCGAACAACGTTGCGGACGCTCTGCGCACGTCGGTCCTGCTGTCGGCGATCGTCCCGGCGCTCACGGCGCAAGCCGAGACCTTTCGCTCCGAACTGGCCGCCCTGCGACAAATCAGAACTGAAATCACCCGCCGACGGGCCAATCTCGATAACGCGGTGAACCGGCTTCGGCGCGAGCAAGTGGCGCTAGACCGCTTGATCGCCCGCAAAGCCAGGTTGCGTACCCAAACCCTTGCCGAAAGCCAGGAGGAGCGCCAACAAATTGCGGCACTTTCGGCGAGCGCCAACGACCTAAAGGGACTGATCGACCGTCTCGAGCGGCGGCCATCGGCGACGCCCCAGCGACTGGCCCTGCGCCCGCCCCCGGCCGCGACCCCCTTTTCCAGCGCCCGGGGAAGCCTGGCACTACCGGCAAGGGGCCGGATTGTCACACGTTTTGGTGAACGCAGCGCCGTCGGCCTACGTTCCCAAGGGATTCTTGTCGAGACACGCCCGGATGCGCAGGTCGTTGCGCCCTACGATGGACAAATCGTGTTCGCAGGCGCGTTTCGGCGCTATGGCGAACTCTTGATCATCGCGCATGGCGAGGGATATCATACGCTCCTCGCTGGATTTGCCAGCATTGATGGGACTGTTGGCCAATGGCTGCTTGCTGGCGAACCGGTCGGCAAGATGGGTCCGCAGGATAGCCAAAGAAAGCCCGAACTCTATATCGAGCTGCGCCAGGATGGCGAACCGATTAACCCGATCCCTTGGTTGGCGACCACAGAAACAAAGGTTAGTGGATGATGCGTAATGCCCTTGCCGTTCTCGGCGTTTCGGTTCTCCTTGCGGTGTCGACACCGAACTTTGTCGGCGCTCAATCGAATTCGGAGACCTATCGCCAGCTCGATCTTTTCGGCGAAGTTTTCAATCGGGTTCGCGCCGATTACGTCGACGAGGTCGACGACGAAAAGCTAATCGAAGCGGCGGTCAACGGGATGCTCCAGGCGCTCGACCCGCATTCGGGTTTCTTGAACGCCAAAAATTTTCGCGAGATGCAGGTACAAACCCGCGGTGAATTCGGCGGGTTGGGCATCGAAGTGACCATGGAGAACGGTTACGTCAAAGTTATTTCGCCGATCGACGGCACCCCGGCAGAACGGGCCGGCATTCTGACCGGAGATCTCGTCACCCATATAGGCGGCGAAGCGGTGCAAGGACTGACCCTTTCCCAGGCCGTCGAGAAGATGCGAGGCCCGGTCAACACCGACATTTTGTTAACGGTCGTTCGCGCCGGAGTCGACGCGCCGTTCGACGTGACACTGACGCGCGAAGTGATCCGCATCGCGTCCGTCCGCTCGCGGATCGAGGGCAATATCGCATACCTCCGGATCACCACATTCAGCGAACAAACTGTTGCGGGTCTTGAGAAAGAGATACGGGATATCAAGAAAGAGCTGGGGGAGAACATGGCGGGTATCGTGCTCGACCTGCGCGGTAATCCCGGCGGTTTGCTCGACCAGGCCGTCAAGGTGTCCGATGCCTTCCTTGAGCAAGGCGAGATCGTCTCCACCCGCGGGCGCCAGACCGGTGATGCCCAACGGTTCAACGCCAAGTCCGGCGACGTGATCGATGGGCTGCCGATGGTCGTGCTGATCAACGGCGGCTCGGCTTCCGCGTCTGAAATCGTCGCCGGCGCGCTGCAGGACCACGGGCGCGCGGTGGTGCTCGGAACCCAATCCTTTGGCAAGGGGTCCGTACAGACGATTATCCCAATCGCCGGTCACGGCGCGGTGCGCCTGACCACGTCATTGTACTACACCCCATCCGGTCGTTCGATCCAGGCTAAGGGTATCTCTCCCGACATCGTGGTCGACCAAGTTCGCCTCGAGTCCGTCGCTGGACAAGCTGGCGCGCCACGCAGCGAGGCTAATCTGCGCAATCACATCGAAGTCGACGGCAACGAAGAAGACGGCGAACAACCCGTAGCGGCGGTCGACGAACGCCCATTCGACTTCCAGTTGGCGCGGGCGCTAGACCTGTTGCGCGGGATTCAGCTGTTCGCCAAGAAATCCGTCAACTGACGGTGGTCCAGGCAAGGTGGCCTGGACCGATGAGCGCTCGATAGCCCATGGCAAGACGACCGAGGCCCCTCAGAGCCAGCCGACGTCTCGCGGATGACGACGAACGGGAAACGCCGGTCTGGCGGACTGCTCCAGCGCTGGTGGCCTACGGTCTTGTCGGATTGGTGGCGGCGGGGGTCGTCTTCCTTCAGGTAACCTACGTCGCCCCGGCCCCGCAAGCTGAACAGCAAGCCGATAGCCCGACCACGGTATCCCTCGGCCCGCCGGAGGCCGCAAGCGCGGCCCTGCCGCCGGTGGAAACCGATGACGCCGTTTCGGATCCCCATGCCGACACCGGCACGACAGACCATGGCGAATCCAACGAGACGGCCCATACTGCCGCACCTGAGACGCCCCATGCTGCAGCGCCGGCCGATCCGGCCCACGCGCCACCGGCCGCCGAGGCGGCCCACGCACCACCGACCACCGCGGCGGCCCATGCCGCGCCGACAACCGATGCACCGCACGCGGCGACGGCACCGGAACACGTGAATCGAGAAAGCGCTACGCCCGCCACGCCCGAAGTACGGCCCCGAACGGCGGTGCCCAGCGCCGCCCTCCCGGCGTTGCCCCGCAAACTGGTCCTGGCGCCGGCACCCGAACCCGCGCTGCAGGTCGCCGGACGTTTCGGACCGCTGCCGGCGATTGCCGAGGACGGACGGGAACCCTGGCGGGTCTATGCGCGGCCGTTTCCGCAGGCGCGAAACCGACCGCGCATTGCGATTTTGCTGCAGGACCTTGGGTTGAGTCAGGAACAAACCAATGCCGCTATTCAACAACTCCCCGGCAGCGTAACGCTCGGGTTCACCCCCTACGCGCGGCGCCTGGATCAATGGATCGGATTGAGCCGGGCGGCGGGACACGAGGTTCTACTGCAGATCCCGATGGAGCCGTTCGATTTTCCGACCAGCGACCCTGGCCCCCACACCCTTTTGACATCTGCGGGGACCGACGAAAACATGGAACGATTGGAATTTCTCCTCAGCCGTTTCAGCGGCTACGTCGGCGTCTACAATCGGATGGGGGATCGTTTCACGGCGTCCCCCGAAAGTTTGCAGCCGGTACTTCAATCCATCCGCGACCGTGGATTGCTGTTCGTGGACGCCCGCACTTCCGGCACCAGCGTTGCCGGTCGCATCGCCGCGGACCTCAGCCTTCCCCACGCACTCAACAACCGAGAGATCGACCAAGTCGCGTCCCGCGTCGCGATCGATGCCAAGCTTATCGATCTTGAGAACATCGCCCGGCAGCAAGGGCAGGCGATTGGCATCGGGCGGCCCTACCCAGTGACCCTTGAGCGGTTGGCCCAATGGGCTGCCACCCTGGAGGAGAAGGGTATCGACCTCGCGCCCCTATCGGCGTTGGTGGCACAGGACACCCACCGGTGAACGCGCGACCGGCGCCGACCGCCTACCGGCCCTGCGTCGGAATTATGCTGCTCAACCGGCGCGGCAACGTGTTTGTCGCCCAACGAATAGATTCGCCCGGCGACGCCTGGCAAATGCCCCAAGGCGGGATCGATCAGGGAGAGGAACCCGCCGCCGCCGCGATCCGCGAACTGGCCGAGGAAATCGGTACGGACAACGCCGAGATCATCGCCGAGCTCGACGACTGGATTCCCTACGATCTGCCAGACCATCTGGTTGGACGCCTCTGGCGCGGTCGTTACCGTGGGCAGACCCAGAAGTGGTTTGTTATGCGCTTCCTGGGGGACGACAGCGAGATCGACATTGCCACCGAAGAGCCCGAGTTCAATGCGTGGAAATGGGTCGAGATGGCGCACCTGCTCGATCTGGTGGTGCCCTTTAAGCGGCATGTTTACGCCCGACTGATCGAGGCGTTCGGACACCTCGCCACGACCCAAGGCACCCCCAAACCGGAACCGCAAGATTCGGGTCGTTGAACGACCGGCGGCGCTTTAATCTGCGTCCACGATGACCGCGCCGCCTTCCCTCTCTTCGATTGATCAACGCATGGACGGGCGCAGTTGGGCCGGCATTGCAGTGCTGGGCGCGGTCTGGGGCAGTTCGTTCTTTTTCTTCGAGGTCGCGCTCGAAACGCTAGGCCCAGTCTCCGTCGCCTTTGCCCGGGTAGCAATCGCCGCGGTGACCCTCTTCGCGCTTATTCGAATCCTGCGCCAATCGCTGCCCAAGGACTGGCGGTCCTGGCGGGCGTTGGCGGTGATGGGCATTTTGAACAACGCCATCCCGTTCACATTGATCGCTTGGGCGCAGGTGGTGATCGAGGGCGGTCTTGCCTCGATATTGAATGCGACGACGCCGATTTTCTCCGTTGTCTTGGCGGTCTTTGTCGTTCGCCAGGAAACCCTCACCGCCAACCGGCTGATCGGCGTCCTCTTGGGCTTTGTCGGCGTAATCGTCCTCATCGGTCCCGGCGCGCTGTCCTCGCTTGGGGTTTCTGTTGTCAGCCAAAGCCTCGTTCTTCTGGGTGCCCTGTCGTACGCGACTGCGGCGATCTACGCGCGCCGCCACCTCGTGGCCCACCCACCGCTGGTGACATCCTTCGCCCAGGTCGTCACCGCGGCCGCGGTACTCCTGCCGCTCGCCCTCGTTCTCGAGCGACCGTGGGACGCGTCGCCAACGGTCGCGACATGGGGAGCGCTCGTGGCCATCGGCACACTTGGGACCGCGTTTGCCTACCCACTCTATTTTTTTCTGCTGCGGCGCACCGGCGCAACGAATCTGATGTTGGTCACGTTGATCAATCCCGTCACCGCGTTGTTGCTCGGAATCTTCGTTCTAAACGAGGACCCCGGCTGGACGGCCTTTGCCGGGATGGCGCTTATTTTCGCGGGGCTGGCGACGATCGACGGTCGTCTGTTCGAGTACGGGTCGAAACATCGTCCAGCAGCGTGAGGACCTCACCGAGACTTGAGATCGTCGCGTCGGGGCGGATAGTCGCAGGGAGAGGGCGATTTTCGACGTTAAGCCAGACGGCGGCAATACCAGCCGTCTGCGCACCGACCATATCCCAATCCAAATTGTCACCAACCATCCAAGCCGCTGTCGCCTCTACCCCGAGGGCAGAAAGCGCATGATGGAAGATCGCGGGGTCTGGCTTTTCGATCCCCACTTCTTCGGAGATCGTGACGCAGTCGAAGAGCCCGCCAAGATCGAAAGCGCGACAACTTGGCGCGCTGTTCGTCTTTGCCGCCATTCGTTACGAGGCCGGTTTTGAGCCCAAGCGCGCGGCAGGTCTGGAGGAGCGGTACCGTTTCCGGATAGAGCCGATGCCCCGCTCGGCGTTTCTCCGTAAAGCGATCCGCGATTTCGATCGACAGACCTGTATCGTCGATGCCCAAATGCGCGAAGGCATTGGAAACGTTAGCCCGCCGAACCGCCCTCAGATCGTGGCGGTTTTGCGCCGTTGCCCTCGGCCCGGACCAGAATTGCGCAGCCGCGCTCGCAATGGCCTCGGCGACTTCCGCAGAATCCCGAGGATGGAGCGCTTCGCCATAGTCTTTAAGGTGCGCTCGCCACGCGGCCGAGCGGTTGGCATAGGCACTGATCAGGGTGTCGTCGAGATCAAAAAGAAGAGCGGCCGGTCGATCCACTCGCCCGCTCCCGTGCTTTTACGCCGTGGACTGGGAGACCCGGCGTGCCCGCCATTGCAAGACCCGGTACACGATGGAGGCGACTGCACTTTGCCACCAACCTTCCCGGCGCAACCCGAGGGCTTTGAAAGCCATGACCACGCCCTTTTTGACATGGATCGGCCGGTACAATGACAACGCCCGGGCCGCGTAGGCGTCGGTCGCGGATTGACGGTTGTAGGGACCCGGCAAACGGTTTGCAGCGTGGTACGCGTAAGCCAGTTCGTCGTCCGTCGTTTCCAGCGTTCGAACGATCAAGATGCGGACCCTGGCCCAGAAACCAAGCCGTTCCTTGGACATGTAGCGGTCCATGTGGCGCCGAAAGAGGCCATAGTGGCCAAATTCGTCGCGCGCAATGAGATCGCATACTTGACGCAGAACCGGTTCGTCGGAGGCGTCGCGGATCGAGCTATAAAAAGAACTCGTGCCGATCTCGACCATGCAGCGGGACAGGAGCTCCGCCGACCGCGTTCCACGAATCGACTCTTCGGCGTCCAGCGCGAGTGCATAGTTCGCCCGGAAGTCGGCAAACGATGCATCGAAGTCGAAGGTGGGGTCGGCGAGCTGCGCCCATTTTCCCAAGGCGCGGCCATGCTGAATCTCTTCTTCGCCCCATATCCGGGCGGCTTGCTTGAACGGTTCGTCGTCGGAAAAGACATTGCACAGGTAGGCGACATAGTCCGCGCTGCGGTACTCGACCATGCTGGCCGCGCGCACCACCTCAAGCAGCGTGGGATCGACCTTTGAGGGGTCGAAGCGGTCCCAGTCAATGTCCTCAAGTGTCCAGCTCATGCCCATGCCTTTAGCCCCCTGCCGGCATAGCGTTTCCCGCCGATTTTAACGACTTTTCGAGGCGGCGTCAGCAGCGCATTAGGCCACTACGTGGAGCATCTCCTTGAGCGTACCGAGGCGCAAGTCGATCAGGTGGCGCTCAAGGTCCGAACGCGCCTCTTTCACGTCTTCCTCGGCGTCCTTGATCCGCTGTTCCAGGTCGGCGCGCTTGAGATCGGCCACGGGCACGGCCTCTTCCGTCATGACGGCACACCGATCGCCGGTCACCTCGGCGAAACCGCCGTTGACAAAAATACGGCGCGATTCGGCGCCGGCGTTCTGCACCTCGAGGATACCCGGCCGGACGGTCGAAATCATCGGCTGATGCCCCGCCAGGACACCGAAGTCGCCCTCGCCGCCAGGAACGACGACCATGTCGACGTCCTCTGAAATCAGCAGGCGGTCGGGCGAGACCAGTTCGAATGCGATCTTGTCGGCCATGGAACGTGCCTATGCCGCCTCTGCTGCGAGACGCTTTCCTTTTTCGACCGCATCGTCGATCGTCCCGACGAGCAAGAACGCCTGTTCGGGAAGGTCGTCGTGCTTGCCTTCGCAGATTTCCTTGAAGCCGCGCACTGTCTCCTCAAGCGGGACGAGAACGCCCGGCGCGCCGGTGAAGATTTCGGCAACATGGAACGGCTGCGAGAGGAAACGCTGAATCTTACGCGCCCGAGACACGGTGAGCTTGTCCTCCTCGGAAAGCTCGTCCATCCCAAGAATGGCAATGATGTCTTGCAGCGACTTGTAGGTCTGCAAGATGCGCTGCACTTCGCGGGCGACCGAATAATGCTCTTGGCCGAGGATACGGGCATCGAGCATCCGCGAAGTCGAATCGAGCGGATCCACGGCCGGGTAAATGCCGAGTTCCGCAATCTGACGCGACAACGTCGTGGTGGCGTCCAAGTGGGCAAACGATGTCGCCGGCGCGGGGTCGGTGAGATCGTCGGCGGGAACGTAAATCGCTTGAATCGACGTGATCGACCCTTTGTTGGTGGAGGTAATCCGCTCCTGAAGGGCGCCCATGTCGGTGCCCAGCGTCGGCTGATAGCCCACCGCGGAGGGGATGCGGCCCAGCAGCGCCGACATTTCCGAACCCGCCTGGGTGAAACGGAAAATGTTATCGACGAACAAGAGCACGTCCTGGCCCTCTTGATCGCGGAAGTATTCCGCCAACGTCAAACCGGACAGACCGACGCGCGCGCGCGCGCCTGGCGGCTCGTTCATCTGGCCATAAACCAGCGCCACCTTGGAATTGTTGCCTTCGAGGTCGATAATCCCGGAGTCGATCATCTCGTGATAGAGGTCGTTGCCTTCGCGGGTCCGCTCGCCAACGCCGGCGAAAACCGAGTAACCGCCGTGGCCCTTGGCAACGTTGTTGATCAATTCCTGAATCAACACCGTCTTGCCGACACCGGCGCCACCGAACAAGCCGACCTTGCCGCCCTTGGCGTAAGGCGCGAGGAGATCGATAACCTTAATCCCAGTCATCAGAATTTCGGATTCCGTAGACTGATCGACGAAGGGTGGCGCCAGGGCGTGGATCGGCGCCCGTTGTTTCGCGTTGACCGGTCCGCGTTCGTCGATCGGATCGCCCGTCACATTGAGCATCCGGCCCAAGGTTTCCGGCCCGACCGGGACAGTAATCGGCCCTCCGGTATCCTTGACTTCCTGACCGCGTACCAAACCCTCGGTGGTATCCATCGCGAGGGTACGTACGGTTTTCTCACCAAGATGCTGCGCGACCTCGAGGACCAAGCGGTTGCCGTGGTTGTCCGTTTCAAGGGCGTTCAAGATCGCCGGAAGTTCGCCTTCGAACTTGACGTCCACGACCGCACCCAGGACCTGACTAACTTTGCCAACGATATCTGTGGCCATCGGTATTCTCCGTTTCTCGCGTCCTAGAGCGCCTCGGCGCCCGAAATGATTTCGATAAGCTCGCTTGTGATCTGCGCTTGGCGTGAGCGGTTATAGTTCAGCGTCAGGCGGTCGATCATATCGCCCGCATTTCTGGTCGCATTGTCCATCGCCGACATTCTGGCGCCCTGTTCCGAGGCCGCGTTTTCAAGAAGCGCCTGGTAAACCTGTACGCTGAGATTGCGCGGCAAAAGTTCGACCAGGATTTCCTCTTCGTCGGGCTCGTAGTCGTAAATAGCGTCGCCGAGGTCGGGCCCCGCGCTATCGGCTTCGGGCAATGACGCCGGAATGAGTTGGCGGCGCGTCAAGATCTGGGAGATCACCGACTTAAAGGTATTGAAATAGAGCGTGCAGACGTCGAATTCGCCGGCCTCGAACATGTCCAGCACGCGTACCGCAATGGGCTGCGCGTCGGTGAACGCCAAGCGGCGAATACCGGCCAGCTCAATCGTACCGACGATGAGGTCGCCAAAATCGCGGCGCAGGACATCCCGACCCTTGCGGCCGACGCAGAGAATTTTGACGCGCTTTCCTTCGCCCTGGAGCCGACGGATATCGGTCCGGGCGGCCCGCGCGATCGACGAGTTGAACGCGCCGCAAAGACCGCGCTCGCCGGTCGCGACGACCAGCAAATGGGTTTCTTGCTTGCCCGTACCGACCAACAACCGCGGCGCGCCCTCTTGGTCGACCATGCTGGAACCGAGCGATGCGAGCATCCGCTCCATCCGCTCCGCATAGGGACGCGCCGCCTCAACCGAATCCTGCGCCCGGCGCAGCTTCGAGGCCGCAACCATTTGCATGGCGCGCGTGATCTTCTGCGTCGACTTGACGCTATTGATCCGCGTGCGAAGGTCTTTGAGGCTAGCCATTGTTGCGCGTTCTAGGCGAAGGTTTTGGCGAAGCTGTCGAGCACGCCCTTGAGTTTCTCTTCGGTGTCGCTCGACAGGTCGTTCGATTCGCGGATCGCCGCCAAAATACCTTCGTGCTTGGAGCGAATTTCGGTCAACAACTGCTCCTCGAAGGCACCGATTTTGTTAACGGCGACCTTGTCGAGATAGCCGCGGACGCCGGCATAAATCGAAATAACCTGCTCTTCGACCGGCATTGGCGAATACTGGGCTTGTTTGAGCAGTTCAGTGAGCCGTTCGCCGCGCGCGAGAAGCCGTTGCGTCGAGGCGTCGAGATCCGAACCGAACTGCGCGAAGGCTGCCATTTCGCGGTACTGCGCGAGGTCGAGCTTGATACCGCCCGCGACCTTTTTCATCGCCTTGATCTGCGCGGCGGAACCGACGCGACTGACCGAGATACCGACGTTAATGGCCGGTCGAATGCCCTGATAAAACAGGTCCGTTTCAAGGAAGATTTGGCCGTCCGTGATCGAAATCACGTTGGTCGGGATGTAGGCCGACACGTCACTGGCCTGGGTTTCGATCACGGGCAGCGCCGTGAGCGATCCGCCCCCTTCGGCGTCGTTCATCTTGGCGGCGCGCTCTAGCAGGCGCGAATGCAAATAGAACACGTCGCCTGGATAGGCTTCACGGCCCGGCGGGCGGCGCAGGAGGAGCGACATCTGACGATAGGCCGTCGCCTGCTTGGTCAAATCGTCGTAAATGACCAGGGCATGCATGCCGTTGTCGCGGAAGTATTCGCCCATCGTGCAGCCGGCATAGGGCGCCAAGAACTGTAGCGGTGCCGGGTCCGACGCGGTCGCCGACACGACGATGGTGTATTCCATCGCGCCCGCGTCCTCGAGCGTCTTGACCACCTGGGCGACGGTCGAACGCTTTTGGCCGATCACCACATAGATGCAGTAGAGGCGCTTTTTCTCATCGCCCGATTTCCAGTTTTCGCGCTGGTTCAAAATCGTATCGAGGGCGACGGCGGTCTTGCCGGTTTGGCGATCGCCGATAATCAGTTCGCGCTGCCCACGTCCGACCGGCACCAGCGAATCGAGTGCCTTGAGGCCCGTTTGCATCGGTTCGTGAACGGATTTGCGCGGGATGATGCCCGGCGCCTTTTTTTCGACTTCGCGGCGTTCGGTCGCGTCGATATCGCCCTTGCCGTCAATCGGATTGCCCAGCGGGTCGACGACGCGGCCCAGCAGTCCCTTGCCCACCGGGACGTCCACGATGGTATTGGTCCGCTTGACCGTATCGCCTTCTTTGATGCTGCGGTCGTCGCCGAAAATCACGACGCCGACATTGTCGGATTCAAGGTTCAGCGCCATGCCGCGGGTGCCGTCCGGGAATTCGACCATCTCGCCGGCCTGGACGTTGTCGAGCCCGTAGACACGGGCGATACCGTCACCGACGGAAAGGACCTGACCGACCTCCGAGACTTCGGCTTCGCTTCCGAAGTTGGCGATCTGTTGCTTGAGAATTGAAGAGATTTCAGCGGCGCGGATATCCATCAGCCGGCACCTTTCATGGCAAACTTGAGGTTCTGAAGTTTCGTTCGAAGCGAACTATCGATCATGCGGGAGCCGATCCTGACGACCAGCCCACCCAGGAGTGAGGCGTCAACTTTAGTTTCGAGCGTGACCTTGCTCCCAACCGCAGCCTTAAGCTGCGCCGTCAACGACGCCAATTGGTCGTCGGACAGTGGGTGCGCCGAGACAACCTCGCCGGCGATTTCGCCCCGGTGCTGCGCCATTTGCTGCGCGAACCCGCGAACGATGTCCGGCAACGCGAAAAGCCTGCGATTCTGGGCCACGAGGCCAACGAACTTGCGTGTCAGCGGACTCATCTTGGCCTGCTCCATAACGGCTTCCAGTGCGCGCGCCTGCGCAGCGCGCTGGAGTACGGGGCTCCTTACTAAACGCTGCAAATCGGCGCTGTCCGCCAGCATCCGCCCGAGCGACGCCAGATCCTCTGCCACGGCGTCCAGCGCAGATTGGTCACGCGCGAGATCGAACAGCGCGTTGGCGTAGCGTCCGGCGATTCCGGAAACGGTCATATTGTCTGCTGCCAATTGGGACGCCCCTCCGGCGCGGCTGCGGTCCGCTAACTTATTGTTTTTGTTCGCTCTTTTTGCGGCGAGAAAGGAGCTCCCAACCGCCGTTTTCGGGCGCGATACCTAGCACACTGATTTCCCTCTGGCAACCGCCCGAGGGCGGCGCAAAGCCGCGGAAAACCTCGAAAATTCGCCCGCGACCTCAAAGAAATGAGTAGGGATCGACATCGACGGCAACCCGTACGGCACCCGGCACCCGCACCCGGGCCAGCCACTCGCGGACAATCGGCTGGACCGCGACGCTTTTCTCGGCCTTCAGCAACAACCGGAAGCGAAAGCGGCCGCGCAGAAGAGCAAGGGGTGCCGGTGCCGGCCCGAGCACCCGCACCTGGTCGAAATGGGGGGCCGCCCGGCGCAGCGCTGCCGCGACCTGGCGCGCGGCATCCTCCGCACGGCTCGACACGATCAACGCGACCAACCGCCCAAACGGCGGCATGCCGTGGGCCCTGCGCGCATCGAGCTCGCGGCGAACGAAATCGTCGCGCTTGCCCGCCGCCAGCGCGGCAAGTACCGGGTGTTCGGGCAAATGGGATTGCAGGAAGACCTTGCCGGGATCGCGTTCCCGTCCTGCCCGGCCGGAGACCTGGGACAAGAGTTGGTAGGTTCTCTCGGCCGCCCGGAGATCGCCGCCCGCAAGGCCCAAATCCGCATCGATCACGCCGACCAACGTCAGAAGCGGAAAATGGAAACCCTTGGCAATAACCTGGGTCCCGATCAGCAAATCGATTTCGTGGTCTTCGATCGCCTTGACCATCGCCGCCGCGCGGGCCGGACCGGTCAACGTATCGCTGGTTAAGACGGCGACGCGCGCTTCGGGAATGCGCGCTGCGACCTCCTCGGCCAAGCGTTCGACGCCGGGGCCGCAGGCGGCAAACTTGCCGACCGCCTCGCACGAGGGACAGGCAGTAGGCACGGCCATCCCAAAGTCGCAGTGGTGGCAT
Organism: Alphaproteobacteria bacterium; assembly: GCA_040216735.1. Lineage (NCBI taxonomy): Bacteria > Pseudomonadati > Pseudomonadota > Alphaproteobacteria > Alphaproteobacteria bacterium. The sequence continues at coordinate 194,917 of JAVJOO010000002.1, forward strand.
TGCAATCGCCCCCGGTGGCGATGTTCCACCAGCCACGATTGGCAATTCGGGCATTGGAATCGGTGACCACAGGCACGGCACAGGGTCAGCGGCGCATACCCACGCCGGTTCAAGAACAGGAGCGCCTGCCGACCGGCCCCGATGGTTTGATGGACCGCGTCTTCGAGCGCACCGGACAGCCACCGGCCGGCCGGCAGCGACTCTTGCCGCATATCGACGATGGCAAGCTCAGGGAGCTCCGCCGGTCCATGTCTTTCCGGCAACTGGAGATGCCCGAACTTGTTGGTCTCCGCGTTCACGGCTGTTTCCAGCGACGGGGTCGCCGAAACCAAGACAACCGGGCACCGCTCGAACTGGGCGCGGACGACCGCCATGTCGCGCGCGTTGTAGGCCACGCCCTCCTCTTGCTTGAAGGACGAGTCGTGCTCCTCATCGACGATCACGAGGCCAAGGTCGTGGAACGGCAAAAAAAGAGCCGAACGCGCGCCCACGACGACCGGCACCCGCCCCTCGGAGACCGCCCGCCAGACGCGGCGGCGTTCGCGTTGCGATAGATCCGAATGCCACATCGCGGGCTGGACGCCAAACCGCTCGACGAAGCGGTCGAGCCACTGCGATGTGAGCGCGATTTCGGGCAGGAGCACCAGGATCGGCCGTCCTTCGCGGATCGCTTGGGCGACGGCCTCGAAATAGACGGATGTCTTGCCCGACCCCGTCACCCCTTCGAGCAGGACCGGCGCGAACGCCCGCGCCGCGACCTTCGCGACAAGATCGGCGGCTGCGGCGGCTTGGTCGGAAGATAGGATCTGTTGGCCGGCATCGGGATTTGGACGATCGAACGGCGCTTCGGCCGGTACCGCACGCCCCTCGAGCGCACCAAGTTCCGCAAGGGCGCGAACGACACCGGCACTCACGGCAGCTTGCTCGGCGAGTTCGGCGGCGCGGCGCGGCACCTTGTCCGCAGCGACCGCAAGCACCCGCTTGCGTGCCGGGGTCATCCTTTCCGGCGGCGCCGCGCCGGCGACAAACACCGTTTCCATCGGCACCGGCGTCAGCGCCTCGGGGACGGAGATCGCCATCCGCAAGACACTGCCGGGCGCCGATACTGTGTAGGCCGCGACCCAATCGATGAGACGGCGCAGGTTCACCGGCAGCGGACGGGCGGAGAGGACTGCATGGACGGGCTTGAGTTTCGACGCATCGACGGGCGAGCCGGGCAACGCCTCCCCGTCCCAGACGACACCCGTGACCTCCCGATTGCCTAATGGAACCCGAACGATCGCGCCCGGCGGAGCTTGCATGTTCGGCGGCAGCACATAGTCGTAGGGCGCCCCCAGGGGCAACGGCACCAAAACCTTGACGCGTTGTCGACTGTCGCCAGAACTGGCACCGGATTCATGCATGCGATACACTTTGACAGGCGCGCAAAGTGACGCCAATGAGGCAGTAGGACGCGCCCAGCAAGACGAATAAGGGTTCAATGCAGTTTTTCGTGGACACCGCCGACATCGACGACATTCGCGATCTGGCGGCGACAGGTCTCCTGGACGGCGTAACGACCAACCCGTCCCTGGTTGCTAAAAGCGGCCGCGATTTCTTCGATGTCCTTAAGGATATCTGTGCGGTCGTCGACGGACCGGTAAGCGCCGAGGTGACCGCCACCGACCATCGGGAAATGGTGACCCAGGGCCGCAAGTTGGTGGCCCTGGCCAAGAACATCGCCGTCAAAGTGCCGCTCACCTGGGACGGCCTCAAAGCCTGCCGTGCCCTGCGCGACGACGGCACGATGGTGAACGTCACTCTGTGCTTTTCGGTCAACCAGGCGATTCTCGCGGCCAAAGCCGGTGCGACGTTCGTCTCGCCCTTCGTCGGACGTCTAGACGATATCGGCCAAGATGGCATGCAACTGATTCAGGATATTCGAACCGTTTACGACAACTACCCCGCGTTGGAGACCAAGATCCTTGTCGCCTCGATCCGTCACCCGACCCACGTGCTTCAATCGGCCATGATCGGGGCCGACGTGTGCACGGTCCCTCCGGACACGCTGCGGAAACTGGCGCAACATCCTTTGACCGACAAGGGCCTCGCGGCGTTTCTCGCCGACTGGCAGTCGACAGGACAGGACATTTAGGGTGGCCCGGTGAGCAAATCCGACACGCGTGCAGCCGACAAACTGCGCCCGCTCAACGCAAAGAATGTCGTGGAGTTTCTGAGTGCACACCCGTCGTTTTTGATCGACCACCCGGAGTTGATCGGCGTTCTCGCGCCGCCGTCGCGCGGCGAATCGGACGGGGTGCTCGATATGCAGCAATTCATGATCGAGCGCTTGCAGGCTGAACTCAACGAAGTTCGCTCGAGCCAGCGGGAGTTGCTATCGGCAAGTCGAGTCAACCTCTCCAGCCAGGAGCGTATTCATGCCGCGGTTTTGGCGGTCATCGAAGCACGCACCCTCGAAGATATCGGTCGAATCGTGGCAGAAGACTATCGCTCGATCCTTGACGTTTCGACGTCCGCGCTATGCTTCGAAGAACCCGGCCAGAGTACATTGCGCAATCTCGTATCGCTGAAGCCGGGCATGATTCGCGACATCATCGGCGATCGCAGCATTCTGCTGCGGCACGACATCGCCGGCGACGCGCGCCTTTACGGCGAGGACGCCGCCAAGGTGCGCTCCGATGCGCTGGTCTATCTCGACGTGGGCAAGGACGGTCCGAACGGGCTCCTCGCCCTCGGTAGCCACGAGCCAGATCGCTTCCACCCCGGACAAGGAACCGAGTTGCTCGGGTTCATGGCACGGGCGATCACCGGCTCGCTACGCGCCGGACTCAATGCCGCATAGCGCTGCCGCGCGCCCCGAAGTAGCGGCGCTCGCCGCGCAACCCGACGCCGCCGACGCTGTCCGCGATTTTCTAGGCGCCCTCGAGAACGAGCGAAACTACTCGCCACATACTATCGCGGCGTACCAACGCGACCTCGCAGGCTTTTTCGCTTTCGCCCAGGACCACCGCGGCGAACCGGTCGGGTTGCTAGATCTCTCTACATTCACCGTTTCGGATTTCCGGAGTTACCTTGCCAAACGGCGTAACGACGGCATCACGGGCACCTCGCTCGGACGGGCGTTATCGGCCCTGCGGAGTTTTTTTCATCACCTCGACACACAGGGGCGCGTATCCAATCAGGCGATCCGCCTCGTAAAACGCCCAAAAACGCCGCACGCCGTCCCCAAACCGTTAAGCAAAGAGGCGGCGCGCGACAGTATCGATACGGTAGAGGCCCTCGACGCCCTGCCTTGGGTTGCGGCGCGCGATGCCGCGATCCTGACCCTGCTCTATGGATGTGGGCTGCGCATTTCCGAGGCGCTTGGCCTAGCGCGTCGCGACGCACCGCTACGCGATGCACTCCGCATCGTCGGTAAGGGCCAAAAGGAGCGGGTCGTTCCCGTCCTGCCGATCGTTGCCGATGCTGTCGACCGCTACGTCGCGTTGTGTCCGTTTGCACTCGAGGGAGCGGGCCCGCTCTTTGTCGGGGTCCGGGGCAAGCGGTTGAATGCCGGCGTCGTTCAGCGGCAAATGCGCCACGCACGTATCGCACTCGGGCTCCCGGAGACGGCGACGCCCCATGCGCTTCGCCATAGCTTTGCGACCCACCTACTTTCGGGCGGCGGCGACCTGCGGAGTATTCAAGAATTGTTGGGCCATGCCTCGCTGTCGACGACGCAACGCTATACCGAGGTCGACACAGACCAGCTCAAGCGCGTTTACGAGCAAGCCCATCCACGGGCGAAGGTAGGCTGAGCGCTAATCTTGAGTAGGATTTTTCTGCTCTTCAAGGGCAATCCCTGGCGAAAGCGCCGGCAGAGTCTCGCGAAGCCAGACCGTGGCCGCTCGATCGCCGTTGACGAAGGAATCGAGAAACGCGGTGGTGATCGCGCGGATCAAGTCGTGGTGGCGCGGATCGGTGGACTTAGGTGCCCGCCGCGCACCGCTGAAGACCATGTGGTCCCCACCCTCCAGAATGACGAGAAATTTTGGGGCTTGGCGAATTAGGTCGTAGGCCCGGCGCCGCTCGGACGGCTCCAGGTCGCTCACGACACCCGCGTCTTCGGTCCCCGTCATAAGGAGAGCCGGGATCCTCACGCCCGAGAAGGACTCTTCTTGCTGCGCCCGAAAGGCGGTCGGGCTGAGGGCGATCGTGGCGATCAGTCGGTCGTCGCCAAAATTGACCGGTCCACCGGGCAGATCGAACGTCACCCCGGCGGCGGCGAGCGCCGTGAACGCACCGAACGAATGACCCGCCACCGCAAGGCGCTGTGGATCGACGGCATAACGCCAGCCGCCAATATCCAGCGGTTGGGCCAATAGGCGATCTACCGCAAAGTGAACATCTTGCGGACGGTCGATCGCGGCTTGGCGGTCGGCAACGGCGCGCCTGATCGCTTGCATTGCGGCTGCTTGTGAAAGGCCGCGCCAGATCTCGGCATCGCTTCCGGCATGTTGTAGATGAACGACGGCATACCCATAGCTGGCCCAATGACGTCCGAGGTAGGCAAGACCCTCGCGCGAACCGCCGGCACCGTGCGAGACGATCACGGTCGGCAACGGTCCAGTACCGGTCTCGGGCACGTAGATCTTGACGGGGACGACACGGTCTCGCGTGTCGTCACGCCACTCGAGCGTCGCCTCCAACACCCGGTTTGGCCCACTCACGGCTTTGTAAATACCGTCGGCACGGGCGCCTGCCGACATCGACAGCAGCGCCAAACAAACGGCGAAGGCCCATTTCATCATGGCCCTTTACACGCAGGACCAAGGCGAGTCCGTCGGGTCGACTAAGTCAAATGTGGATGGCGTGTCCGGCGACGGCTAGCGCCGCCTCCTTCATCCCTTCGGAAAGGGTGGGATGGGCATGGCAGGTGGCCGCAATGTCTTCGGCGGAACCGCCGAATTCCATGCACAGGACCGCTTCGTGGATCAACGTACCGGCGTCCGGGCCGATGATATGGACCCCAAGCACGGCGTCGGTCTTTGCATCCGCCAAGATTTTGATAAATCCGTCGGCAGCGCCGCTGACTTTGGCGCGGGGCACGGCGGTGAATGGAAATTTGCCAATCTTGTAGTCGACACCGGCTTTCTTGAGATCTTCTTCGGAGCGGCCGACCGTGGCTACCTCAGGGCTCGTGTAGACCACCCCTGGAACCTTGCCGTAATCGATATGGGCATGGCGGCCATGCAGCATTTCGACGCAGACCACGCCGTCCTCGGATGCCTTGTGCGCGAGCATTGGCCCCCGGATCACGTCGCCGATGGCGTAGATACCATCGACCGAGGTTTTGTAGGCGGCGTCTACGTCGATGAAACCTTGGGCGTCCCGTTTCACCCCGACGCCGTCGAGGCCGAGGCCGTCGGTGTAGGGCTTGCGCCCGATCGACACCAGTACGACATCGGCCTTCAGGTCTTCCGATTCGCCACCCTTAGCCGGCGCGACACTCAATGTCACAGACGATTTCGACGCCTTGGCGCCGGTGACCTTGCTACCCAAACGAAACTTAAGACCTTGTTTGGTGAGGATGCGCTGGAGGTGCTTGGCAACCTCGCCGTCCATGCCCGGGACTATTCGGTCCAAATACTCGACAACCGTGACCGCCGCGCCCAACCGGCTCCACACCGAACCCATTTCCAGTCCGATGTAGCCGCCCCCGACGACGATCATCGTTTTGGGAACTTGCGAAAGCGCCAATGCGCCGGTCGAGGACACGACTTGCTTTTCGTCGATTTCCACACCGGGCAGCGGTGTCACCGACGACCCCGTCGCAACGATAATGGTCTTGGTGCTAAGCGTTGATTTCCCGTTTGCGCCCACGACGGTCACCTTGCCAGGGCCTGCGATCGAGCCGACGCCGACGATGTTGTCGACCTTGTTCTTCTTCAACAGAAAGGCGATGCCCTTCGTCAGGTCTTCGACGACCTTGTCCTTCCGGCCGAGCATTTTGGCAAGATCGAGCGTGACATCGCGCGTTCCGATCCCGTGCACGTCGAGCCCATGCTGCGCTTCGGCGAAAAGTTCGGAGCTCTGCAACAGCGCCTTGGACGGAATGCAGCCGACGTTGAGGCAGGTACCCCCGAGCCGGTCGCGGCTCTCGACGCAGGCGACCTTGCTGCCCATTTGGGCGGCCCGAATCGCGGCAACGTAGCCGCCGGGGCCGCCGCCGATAATGACAATGTCATAGCTCGCGTCTGCCATGCCGCACTTCCCGTTAAGTTTGCCTCTCCCACACCAACACGCCGGCGCTTTCGCCGCCGCCGGCCTTTTCAGGGTCGGTGGAGAGGGTCATTCGATTGCCCGCCAAGTCGATCTTTCTGCGCAGTTCGCGGCCCACCCAATTCGGAAAAAAACTGCTTTCCGGATAATGCAGAACAACCTCGCCGCGCCGTTCGTAGCGCCCCGCGTAGGCAACGAAATGCGTAGCCGCCCGCAAACGTTCGTCGGGGGTGCCGTAAATATCGCCGGATTCGAACGCCTGCCGCCCACCCGGCATCAGAATGGCCTGCATGTAGCCGTCAGATGTATAGGTGAGAAACCCGGACGGAGCATCGCCCATCGGTTGGGTGATCGCGCCGTCGGGTCCATGGCGTTCCACGGAAATCAATTTCCAGGTTCCAACAAGGGGTTCGGCAGTCACAGCAATAACCGGCGCGCGGCGCTACATGTCCAGGAGAATGCGCTGCGGATCCTCAATGCATTCTTTGACGCGCACGAGGAACATAACCGCTTCGCGCCCATCGACGATTCTGTGGTCGTACGAAAGCGCGAGATACATCATCGGGCGAACGACGACGGCATCGTCGACAACTACGGGACGCTTTTCGATTTTATGCATCCCGAGAATGGCCGATTGCGGCGGATTGAGGATCGGCGTCGACAACAACGACCCGAAAACGCCACCGTTCGAAATCGTGAAGGTGCCGCCGGTCAGATCCTCGATCGCCAGCTTTCCGTCCCGCGCCTGCCGCCCATAATCGGCGATCGATTTCTCGACGCCGGCAAACGACATCTCGTCGACGTCGCGCAATACCGGGACGACAAGTCCCTGGGGTGCGGATACCGCCACCCCGATATCGTAATAGTTCTTGAAGACGATCTCGTCGCCGTCGATCTCGCCGTTGACCGAGGGGATTTCGCGCAGGGCTACGACGCTCGCCTTGGCAAAGAACGACATGAAGCCCAGCCGTACGCCATGCTTCTTTTCGAATGTGTCCCGGTAGTCGGACCGGAGTTTCAACAGCGCACTCATGTCGACTTCGTTGAACGTCGTGAGCATCGCCGCCGTGTTTTGCGCTTCTTTGAGGCGCTGGGCGATGCGCTGGCGCAGGCGGCTCATCCGCACGCGCTCTTCGCGTGGACCCCGCGCCGACGCCTTTGAAGCGCCGCCTTCGACATGGGCGATCATGTCGCCTTTGGTAACCCGGCCACCTTTGCCAGTTCCCGCGACGGTGGCGGGATCGATTCCGGTTTCAGCGGCAATCCGCCGTACCGACGGGGCTTGGCCCGCGGCAGGCGCCGCCGCCTGGGCGGGCGGCACTGCCGACGCCTTGGCCGGCGCAGGCGTCGGCGCGGCCTTTGCTGCAGGTGCCGGCTTGGAGGCGGCCGGTCCGGCGCCTTCGGTGATCGCGCCCAGGAGGGCCCCGACTTCGACGTTCGTGCCCTCGGCGGCGACAATCTCACTAAGCGTGCCTGCGGTGGCAGCCGGGACTTCGACGGTTACCTTGTCGGTCTCGAGTTCGACCAACGGCTCGTCGGCCGCGACGGCATCGCCGACGGCCTTGTACCACCGTGCGACGGTCGCTTCGCTTACCGATTCGCCCAATGCGGGCACTTTGATTTCGACTGTCATGGGTGACCCACTTAGACTGTTATCGTTTCACGAACAATCTTCGATTGTTCTTCGAGGTGCTTTCGCAAGAGACCCGTCGCTGTCGACGCGCTCTCCGAACGCCCAAAGTATTTCGGGCGCTGACCTTTGCGCCCCAAAGTCTGGAATACTTCATCGAGACGCGGCGCGACGAAAGACCAAGCCCCCTGGTTCTTTGGCTCTTCTTGGCACCAAACGATTTCGGCGTTCGGATAACGCCGGAGCTCCTTGGTCAACGATCGGTACGGAAAGGGGTAGAGTTGTTCGGCTCGGAGTACGACAACGTTGCGAATGTCGTTCTTTTCGCGCTCTTCCCACAGGTCGTAGTAGATCTTGCCGGAACACACGACGACGCGCTTGATCTTGTCGTCCTTGTCGACCGGGCATTCGTCCCAGAGCACACGGTGGAAGCTTGTTTTCCCAGCCAGTTCATCGAGGCGCGACACCGCGCGCTTGTGCCGCAGCAAAGACTTAGGGGTCACCAAGACCAACGGCTTGCGAAAATCGCGATGCACTTGCCGACGCAAGATGTGGAAGTAGTTCGCCGGCGTCGTGCAGTTGGCAACTTGCATGTTGTCTTCGGCGCACAGCTGCAAGTAGCGCTCCAGGCGCGCCGAACTGTGTTCGGGCCCCTGACCTTCGTACCCGTGGGGCAGCAACATCACGAGGCCGCTCATCCGCAACCACTTGCTCTCGCCCGACGAAATGAATTGGTCGACGATGACCTGCGCGCCGTTCGCAAAATCGCCGAATTGGGCTTCCCACATCACCAGCGAGTTCGGCGCGGTTTGGCTGTAGCCGTACTCAAACCCGAGGACGGCAAACTCCGACAACATGCTGTCGACGACTTCGAACTTGGCTTGACCGGGTGAGATGTGCTCGAGCGCGATATGGCGGGCTTCGGTGTCTTGGTCGATCAGGACGGCGTGACGCTGGGAGAACGTTCCACGCTGGGAGTCTTGTCCGCTCAAACGAACGCCGTGGCCTTCGGACAGCAGCGTTCCGAAGGCCAACGCCTCGGCGGTCGCCCAATCGATCCCCTCGCCCGACGCAAAGACCTCTTTCTTGGCGTCGAGTTGCCGGCGAATGGTCCGGTGCAAATTGAAGTCTTCCGGCACGTCGGTCAGTACCTTTCCGACGTGCTTAAGCGATTTCTCGCTGACTGCTGTCTTGCCGCGCCGCGCCTCGCCGCTGGCGACGCGTAGCCCTTTCCACGCACCTTCGAGCCAGTCCGCTTTGTTCGGCTTGAACGCCTCTGCTGCGGTGAAGTCTTCGTCGAGCTTGGCATGAAATGCCGCGCGAATTTCTTCGGCTTCGCCGGGTTTCAGCAACCCCATCTTCTCCAGAGCGGTTGCGTAGATCTCCCGCGTCGGCGGGTGATCCTTGATTCGCTTGTACATGATGGGCTGGGTGAACGCGGGCTCGTCGCCTTCGTTGTGTCCGTGTCGTCGGTAGCAGAACATGTCGATCACGACATCGCGGTGGAAGGTCTGGCGGAAATCCGTTGCGAGTCGCGCGACATGGACAACCGCCTCGGGATCGTCGCCGTTGACATGGAACACCGGTGCCTGGACGCCTTTCGCCAAGTCCGACGGATAGGGCGAGGAGCGGCTGTAGCCGGGCGAGGTGGTAAAGCCGATTTGGTTGTTCACGATGACGTGGATCGTTCCACCGGTGCGATAGCCCTTGAGGTCGGACAACGCGAAACACTCCGCGACGACCCCTTGACCGGCAAACGCTGCGTCGCCGTGCATCAGAATGCTGAGGACTTTAGTGCGGTCGACATCGTCGTGTTGCAATTGTTTGGCGCGCACCTTGCCCAAGACGACGGGGTTTACGGCCTCAAGGTGAGAGGGGTTAGCGGACAGCGACAAATGAACACTTTCACCGTCAAACACGCGGTCGGCCGACGTGCCGAGATGGTACTTCACATCGCCCGAACCCTGTACGTCGTCGGGGTGAGCACTGGTACCTTGGAATTCGGAGAATATTTTCAGGTAGGGCTTGGCCATCACATTGGTGAGGACGTTGAGACGGCCCCGGTGCGGCATGCCGAACATGATCTCTTTGACGCCTGAGAGCGCCGCGCGCTTGTTGATCGCCTCGAGCAACGGGATCAACGACTCGGCGCCGTCGCACCCGAACCTCTTGGTACCGGTGTACTTGAGATGCAGGAACCGCTCGAAACCCTCGGCATGGGTAAGCTGCTCCAGAATCTTGCGGCGGCCTTCCTCGGTGAACTGGGGCCGGTAGTTGTGTCCTTCGATGCGTTCCTGAATCCAAGCCTTTTGCTCGGGATACTGGATGTGCATGAACTCGTAGCCGATGTTGCCACTGTAGGTAAGGCGCAGCACCCGCTCGATCTCGCGCATCGTCGCCGTCTCGAGGCCGAGCACGTTGTCGATAAAAATGGGGCGATCCATATCGGCTTCGGTGAAGCCGTAGGTCGCGGGATCCAATTCGGGGTGCGGGTCGCGCCCCTCTAGGCCCAGCGGATCAAGTTTTGCGTTGAGGTGACCGCGAACCCGGTAGGATCGGATTAGCATCAGCGCCCGGAGCGAATCGAGCGTGGCGCCACGCAGCGTTTCCGGCGCGACATGGGCATCGCCCTGCACGGACGACGGCATCTCTTCTGGCTCGACCGAGGTGACAAAGGGGCCACCCTCGGGCGCCCAACTCGCACCGCGCTGCGCGCCGAGCGCGGTGGCGACATCGTCGCCTAACCCTTCGAAGAAACCTTGCCACTGGGCATCCAGCGATGCTGGGTTCTCGATGAAGCGGGCGTACTGTTGTTCCAGAAACGCACTGTTTACGCCGGTAAGAAAGGACGCTCGATCCGGTTCGCTACCCATGTCATTCGGCGCGCAACGCGCGCCCCCCGTCAGCCGCGTTAATGGCCGCGCTTGAGCAATTCAAGAAGTGTAGTGCCCATCGCGGCCGGCGATTCGGTCACCGTGATTCCGGCGGATTTCATCGCATCGATCTTATCTTCGGCGCCGCCCTTCCCGCCCGAGATAATCGCGCCGGCGTGCCCCATACGACGGCCCGGCGGTGCGGTTCTCCCGGCAATGAAGCCGACGACCGGTTTTTTCGTGGCGCTGTCGCGGAGAAGTTGCGCGCCTTCTTCCTCCGCGTCCCCGCCGATTTCACCGATCATGATGATCGATTCGGTCGCCGGATCAGCCAAGAACATCTCCAGACAATCGACAAAGTTCGTGCCGTTGACGGGATCCCCACCGATGCCGATGCAGGTCGATTGGCCCAGACCGGCGGCGGTCGTCTGCGCGACGGCTTCGTAGGTCAAGGTGCCCGACCGGGAGACGATCCCCACCGAGCCCGGCTTGTGAATGTGGCCCGGCATGATCCCGATCTTGCAGGCGTCGGGGGTGATGACGCCGGGGCAATTTGGCCCGATCAGACGCGATCCCGAATTCTGGAGGGCCCGTTTGACGTCGACCATGTCGAGGACGGGAATGCCTTCGGTAATGCACACGATCAGCGGAACGCCTGCATCGACCGCCTCAAGAATCGCATCGGCGGCAAACGGGGGCGGCACATAGATGACCGAGGCATCGACCCCGACCTTTTCTACAGCATCGGCGACGGTGTCGAAGACCGGTAGACCCAGGTGTTCGGTTCCGCCCTTTCCCGGCGTAACGCCGCCCACCATCTTGGTGCCGTAGGCGATCGCCTGTTCGGAATGAAAAGTTCCCTGGACCCCGGTAAACCCTTGGCAGATCACTTTAGTATTCGAATCGACCAGAACAGCCATCAGGTAGCTTCCTCAACCGCTTTGACGATTTTCCGGGCGGCATCGCCCAGATCGTCGCCGGTAATGATCGGGAGGCCAGAGTTGGCCAGAATCTCTTTGCCCAGCGCGACATTGGTCCCTTCGAGCCGGACCACAAGCGGCACATGGAGGCTGACGTCGCGCGCCGCCGCAACGACGCCTTCGGCGATCACGTCGCAGCGCATGATCCCACCGAAAATGTTCACCAGGATGCCTTCGACGTTGGGATCCGAGAGAATGATCTTGAACGCCTCGGTTACCCGCTCTTTGTTCGCGCCGCCGCCAACATCGAGGAAATTCGCAGGCGCGCCGCCGAACAGCTTGATGATGTCCATCGTCGCCATCGCGAGGCCGGCGCCGTTGACCATGCACCCGATCGAGCCGTCGAGTTTGATGTAGTTGAGGTCGTGTTTCTGGGCCTCGATCTCGGCTGGGTCTTCCTCGTTTTCGTCGCGCAAGGCCGCGATGTCCTTGTGCCGGAACAGCGCGTTGTCGTCGAAGTTCATTTTTGCGTCGAGCGCGACGACGCTACCGGCGCCGGTGACAACCAGCGGATTGATTTCGAGGAGGCTCGCGTCGGTTGCCACAAAGGCCTTGTATGCCCCGAGCACAAACCGGACCGTTGACTTGATCTGTTCGCCTTCCAACCCTAGCGCGAAGGCCACCTTGCGGGCGTGGAAGGGTTGAATGCCCGTGGCGGGATCGATGGTCACCACGGTGATCTTTTCCGGCGTTTCGGCGGCAACCTCTTCGATATCCATGCCGCCCTCGGTCGAGGCCATGATCGAGACCCGACCAGTGCCGCGGTCGACTAGCATGCCTAGATAGAGTTCGCGGGCGATATCGGCGCCTTCTTCGACGTAGATGCGCCGGACCAAGCGGCCCTGGGGCCCGGTCTGCGGCGTTACCAACGTCATCCCGATCATCGCCGACGCGGCGGCGTTCAGTTCTTCGAGGGACTTGACCACCTTGACGCCGCCGCCCTTGCCGCGGCCACCGGCGTGAATCTGCGCTTTGACGACCCAAACTGGACCGCCAAGGTCCTCGGCGACTTTTTTGGCTTCTTGCGGCGTATAGGCCACCCCGCCGCGGGGCACGGTGACGCCGTATTGGGCGAGGACGCCCTTGGCCTGGTACTCATGAATATTCATGGAACGCCTAACGTAGTTGCCTTGGTCGCACGCCGGAAGTCTGGCCTAGCGTGATCATTAAGCCATAACCGCCCATTTCATCAAATCGGCGCCCGGATCACCCCTTCTTGGCACGCGATTTCGCCGATCCCCGCGGTTTCAGGCTGGGGTCGATGCGCTGGACCACCTTGATCAGGCCCTTCACGGAGTCGACGGAGTTATTGAACATTTTCTTCTCCGCCGCGCTGAGGTCGATTTCGACGATGCGCTCCACACCCTTGGCCCCAATAACGACGGGGACGCCGACGTAGACGTCGCGGATCCCATACTCCCCAGAAAGGTAGGCGGCGCACGGAAGAACCCGTTTCTTATCCTTGAGATAGGACTCAGCCATCAAGATCGCCGCAGCGGCGGGCGCATAGAACGCCGAACCGGTCTTCAGCAGACCGACAATTTCCGCGCCACCGTCGCGGGTGCGCTGGACGATGTCGTCGATCTTTTTCTTGGTGGTCCATTTCTTCTTGATCAAGTCCGGAATCGGAATGCCGGCGACTGTCGAGTAACGGACCAGCGGCACCATCGTGTCGCCATGTCCGCCAAGCACGAACGCCGTGACGTCCTCGACCGAAACGCCGAATTCCTCGGCGAGGAAGTAACGGAACCGCGCGGAATCGAGGACACCCGCCATTCCCACCACCATATGCGGCGGAAGGCCGGAGGCTTGGCGAAGCGCCCAAACCATCGCGTCCAATGGGTTGGTGATGCAGATCACGAAGGCCTTCGGCGCGTATTTCTTGATCCCCTCGCCGACCGACTTCATGACCTTAGTGTTGATTTCGATAAGGTCGTCCCGGCTCATTCCCGGCTTGCGGGCGACACCTGCGGTGACGATGACGACATCGGCGCCTTTAATATCGACATAGCGCTTGGTGCCGGATAGATGGGCGTCGAAACCTTCGACCGGCGAAGACTGGGCGAGATCGAGCGCCTTGCCCTGCGGCAGGCCGTCGACAACGTCGAAAACGACGATGTCGCCAAGTTCTTTGACCCCAGCGAGATGAGCTAGCGTTCCACCGATGTTCCCGCCACCGATAAGAGCGATCTTCTTGCGCGCCACGTCTTCCTCCTTGATTGCCTTGAGAGCCGCCCAAACCGGCCTGTTAGGCCCCGGTTCCTACTCCGATTCCCCAAGTCGAGCAAGCGCGCGGGCAAGGTAGCTTGAAGCATCCGAGGGGCGGCACATATGGTGCGGCAGACCGGCGCTAGCCCGACGCACGCCAATTTCCTGACCGGAGACCATGAGAATGACCGACACGGACGCCCCTACCGTCGAAAAGAGAAGCTTTCAGGCGGAAGTCAGCCGTCTGCTGCAGATCGTCGCCAACTCGCTCTACAGCGACCGGGATGTATTTCTGCGCGAACTGATTTCGAACGCGTCCGACGCCTGTGACAAGCTACGTTACGAATCGATCACGACGCCCGCGCTCGTCGACGACGACCCGGAATTCCGCGTTCTCTTGGAAGTGGACAAGGCCGGTGGCGTGTTGCGGGTCAGCGACAACGGCATCGGGATGACCCGCGACGAGCTGGCCGACAACTTGGGAACCATCGCCAAGTCCGGCACGGCAGCCTTCATGGAACATCTCAAGGACGCCCAGGCCGACAGTAAGGACAAGGCCGCGTCGATGATCGGTCAATTCGGCGTTGGATTTTACTCGGCATTCATGGTGGCCGACGAGGTCGTGGTCGAGTCGCGCCGCGCCGGCGATACGCAGAGCTGGCGTTGGACATCGGACGGACTGGGCGAGTTCACCGTCGGGCCGAGCGACCGGGCCGCACGCGGCACGACCGTGAGCCTGCATTTGAAGAAGGACGCCAAGGATTACCTCAAGCCCGAAACGCTGCGGCGTATCGTCAAGAAGCACGCCGACCACATCGGCATTCCCGTGGTCCTGCAGGGCGGCGACGGAGCGCCCGAAACGCTGAACGACGCCTCGGCCCTGTGGACCAAGCCCAAGAGCGACATCGAACCCACCCAGTATGCGGAGTTCTACCACCACGTCTCGGGCAACTTCGACGAACCGACCCTGACGTTGCACGCCCGCGTCGAGGGGAAGATCGACTACACCCTCCTCTTGTTCGTGCCGACGGTCCGGCCCTTCGATATTTTCGATCCGGCGCGGGCGCACCACGTGCGGCTTTACGTCAAACGGGTCTTCGTCACCGCCGAGATGGAGGGCCTGGTGCCCCCCTACCTGCGGTTCCTGTGCGGTGTCGTCGACACCGAAGACCTGAGCCTCAATGTCAGCCGGGAAATGCTCCAGGCGAGTCCGTTGGTCGCAAAAATCCGCAAAGACATCGTCAAGAAGCTGTTTCGCGAACTGCATAAGCTGTCGGAAAAAGAACCCACGAAATTCGAAGCCTTCTGGAAAGAGTTCGGGGCCGTCGTCAAGGAAGGTCTGTACGAAGACCCCGACGCGAAGGACAACATCCTCCCCATCGCTCGGTTCCACAGCACGCGCTCATCCGAAGTGACCACCCTCGCCGATTACGTGGGGCGGATGAAGGACGGCCAAAAGACCATCTATTACATCGTCGGCGACCGCGACGCCGTGGCGCGCAGCCCGCACCTCGAAGGCTTCAAGGCGCGCGATATCGAAGTCCTCCTCCTATCGGATCCGGTCGACGATTTCTGGGTCAACGCCCTCGGCAGCTTCAACGAGACGCCGTTCAAGTCCGTCACCCGCGGGACGGCGGACTTGCAGGACCTGCCGGCGAAATCCGATGGCGGCGACGAAGCCGCTGAACCCGACGACGTCGGCACGAAACGGCTGGTCGCACTCCTAAAGCTGGCACTCAAGGACCGTGCGAAGGACGTTCGCGTCAGCGACCGGCTTACCGACAGCCCGGCCTGTCTCGTCGCCGCCGACGACGGACTGGATATGCATACCGAGCGGCTGCTGCGCCAGCATGGGCGGATCACGGAGGGCACCCTGCGCGTCCTGGAGATCAATCCGAAACACGCGGTGATTTCAGCGCTCGCCAAACTTGCCGCCAGCGAAAACGCAGGCGCGCGATTGGACGATGCGGCGCACATGCTGTTCGATCAGGCAACGATCCTCGAAGGCGAGCTGCCGCCCGACATCGCGGCGTTTTCGCGCCGTTTAGTGTCGATCCTCGAAAAAGCGGTGGCGACCGAACCTTAAGGACGCGTCAAGCTGGCGAGATCGGACTTTTGGGCACCCAAGATATGCCCTGAATCGTACTCCTGGACGATCACCGCGACGGCTTCGCCGACCGCTTGAAGATCCTCGATGCTGAGCGCCAAGCTCAGTGTCTTGCCATACCACTCGCCGATCTCCCGAACGTCGCGAACGACGTTGTGCGACCCGAGCGTACGCCCGCCATTCTCGCCGCGCTCGACTGCGACTTCATGGTAGGGATCGAAGAGGATCAACCACACTAGAACCCGCCGATTGTAGATCTGCCCCTCGGAGACATTGATCCGAAGGGTGCCCAACGGCACTTCCGAAAGCTTAACGGAGAGGCTTTCTTCTTGTTCGAGCGCGGCTTTTCGTATCGCGCGATCGACCGCTTTGTGCCGCGAGCCAACCTCATGGTAGCGCCCACCGACAACGATTTGCGGCGTATAGATGGTCCGCTCCCCTAGGGTGCGCGCGTACTCGCGTTGGCGATTGGTCGTCGCCTCGCTCGCAAACGTATCGCGCCACCCCAAGTAGTCCCAATAATTGACGTGGTAGCTCAGCGCGATCACGTTTTCGCGCCCCTTCAACGACGCCAGATAAGCATCGGCAGGTGGGCAGGAGTTGCACCCTTGCGAGGTGAACAATTCCACAACGACGGGCGCCTTACGCTCCGCCGCCATCGCCCCGGAGACGCCCACGAAGGCAGTCGCGACAAGCACAAGCCAAGTCGAGAATCGGAGATTAGCCATGGCTCGACGCTATCCCCGGCTCCCTGGACGCGCGAATCAAGAAAGGGTGACTGCCGCGGCGTCGCGCTACGCGGTGCCGGCGATCAAGTTCCTCAGGACGTAATGAAGGATGCCGCCGTTGAGGTAATAGTCGACCTCGTTTGCGGTATCGATGCGGCACAGAAGATCGACGGACTTCGACTTCCCGTCCGAATAGGTAATGCGGCAACTGACATCCATCAGCGGCTTGATACCCTTTTCGATCCCGACAATGTCGATCACTTCGCTGCCGTCGAGCTTGAGGCTCTTGCGCGTCATCCCGTTCTTGAATTCAAGCGGGAGCACGCCCATCCCGACGAGGTTGGAGCGATGGATGCGCTCGAAACTCTCGGCGATGACGGCGCCGACGCCAAGCAGACGGGTCCCCTTCGCGGCCCAGTCGCGCGACGACCCGGTGCCATACTCCTTGCCCGCAACGATCACGAGTTTGATGCCCTTCTCTTGGTAGGCCATCGAAGCGTCGTAGATCGACATTTGCTTGCCGCCAGGTTGGTAGCGCGTGACCCCACCCTCGGTGCCCGGCGCCATTTCGTTGCGCAGCCGGATGTTGGCAAACGTGCCGCGCATCATCACTTCGTGGTTGCCGCGGCGCGAACCGTAGGAATTGAAGTCGGCGGGCTTCACGCCATGCTTCTTTAGATAGTCGCCGGCGGGCCCGGCCTCCTTGATGGAACCGGCCGGAGAAATGTGATCGGTTGTGATCGAATCACCCAGCAACGCGAGGAGGCGCGCACCTTTTATGTCGGAGACTTTGGATAGTTCCAGCGACAACGCCTCGAAGTAGGGTGGGTTCTTGACGTAGGTCGATTTCTTGTTCCAGTCGTAGGTCAACCCGCCGCCCGTCTTGATCTTGCGCCAGCGCGCGTCACCCACCGTCGCGTTCGCGTACTCGTCGCGGAACATGGACGGCTTGACGGAACGGCGAATAGTCCTGTGGATCTCTTCGTTCGACGGCCAAATATCTGCGAGATAAACCGGCTTGCCCTTCTTATCCTCGCCGATCGGATCCTTGAAGAGATCGATCTTCATGTTGCCGGCGATCGCATAGGCCACAACCAGCATCGGTGAGGCGAGGTAGTTGGCGCGCGTATGCGGACTAACCCGTCCTTCGAAATTGCGATTACCCGACAGCACCGCGGCGGCCACAAGATCGCCGGCGCCGATGGCGTCCGAAATCGGCGTCGGGAGCGGACCGGAATTGCCGATACACGTCGTACAACCGTAACCCACCAAGTTGAACCCGAGTTTATTCAGGTCGTCCTGGAGGCCGGCATGTTCGAGGTACTCGCTGACGACCTTAGATCCGGGCGCAAGCGAGGTCTTGACCCAGGGCTTGACCTTCAGGCCCTTCGCCACCGCATTGCGCGCGACCAAGCCTGCGCCAAGCATCACGGCCGGATTGGACGTATTGGTGCAACTCGTGATGGCTGCGATGACGACGTCGCCATGGGTCAGTTCATAGTTGGCGCCGCGAACCTTGACGCTTTTTTCCTTATCCTTAACGCCGTATTCGCTTTCGAGACCAGCCTTGAAGCCCGACGCGGCGGTCGACAGCGGGAGACGGTCCTGCGGCCGCTTCGGACCGGCGAGGCTCGGTTCGACCGTCGAAATGTCGAGTTCCATCGTCGCCGAAAACGTCGGCTCGGGACCCCGCGACGTCCGCCACAATCCCTGGGCCTTGGCGTATTTTTCGACAAGGTCGATATCGGCCTTCTTGCGGCCGGTGGCCCGCAAATAGGCGAGGGTCTCGTCGTCGACCGGAAAGAACCCGCAGGTCGCACCGTATTCCGGCGCCATGTTCGAGATCGTGGCACGGTCTGCGAGCGACAGCTGCGACAAACCTGGGCCGTAGAACTCGACGAACTTGCCGACCACGCCCATCTTGCGCAGCATTTGCGTCACGGTCAGCACGAGATCGGTCGCGGTGGTGCCCTCCTTGGGCTTGCCGCTCAAGCGGAACCCGACGACCTCGGGAATCAGCATCGAGATCGGTTGCCCGAGCATCGCCGCCTCGGCCTCGATACCGCCGACCCCCCAACCGAGGACCGACAACCCGTTCACCATCGTCGTGTGGCTATCGGTGCCGACCAGCGTGTCGGGATAGGCAAAGGTCTTGCCTGCAACCTTATCGGTCCACACGACACGCGCGAGATACTCGAGATTCACTTGATGGCAAATACCGACGCCTGGCGGCACCACGCGGAAATTGTCGAACGCTTCCTGACCCCAGCGCAGGAACTCGTAGCGTTCCATGTTGCGCTCGTATTCAAACTGCACGTTGTTCTTAAAGGCCGACGCTGTCCCGAAGGTATCCACCATCACTGAATGGTCGATCACCAGGTCGACGGGCGACAGTGGATTGATCTTGGCGGGGTCGCCACCGGTTGCAGCGACGGCATCGCGCATGGCGGCCAAATCGACCACTGCGGGAACCCCGGTAAAGTCTTGCATCAATACGCGTGCCGGCCGGTAAGCGATTTCGCGCGCCATCTTGCGCCGCTTCAACCACGACGCCATGGCCTTCACGTCGGAAACTTTGACAGTGCGCCCGTCTTCGTATCGCAGCAGGTTTTCGAACAACACCTTGAGCGAGAGAGGCAACGTACTGAGATCAACGTCGAGCGCCTTTTGCGCGGCTTTGATGCTGAAGTACTCGTAGCTGCGATTGCCGACCTTCAATGTCCGGCGCGTTTTGAGAGTGTCCCGACCGATCGACGCCACAGTATGCCTCCAAACCTAGTTGAGCGCGGCCCAACGACGCGCTGGAGCGCGGTTTACCATGGCCAGAAAGGCAATTCTACTCGGCTGGCCAACGGGAACCCGAGCCACACCCGCTTTTACAGCGTGCACGGCCCGGCCACCGTTTGCAGAGGGGAAATTTTGCGCCCTAAACTGCCTGCGCCTTGCCGCAATCAGGTGGCACGGCCAACCAGAGCAATCCACCGCATGACTTCTGCCCCCCGGCGCGAAGTATTCCGGGCCGACCGACTGACCTGTATTCGCGGCCAACGGCTTGTGTTTGCCGACCTATCCTTCGCGGTAGCGCCGGGCCAGGTAACGCTGCTGCGCGGGCCAAACGGGAGCGGCAAGTCAAGCTTGCTTCGCTTGGTGGCCGGACTCCTGAAACCGGCAAGCGGACAAATGTCCTGGGGCGCCGCGACCGCCCCGCCCGATCCGGATTTCCACCGGCGGCAAATCAGGTATGTCGGCCACCAGGATGCGGTGAAGCCGTCTTTGAGCGTCGCCGAAAACCTCGTCTACTGGTCGGCGATTTATGGCGCACCCCAATCCGACCGCGCGGCGGTCGACGCCGCGCTGGCGACGCAGGCACTCGACGGCCTCGCCGACCTTCCCGCTCGGCTGTTGTCGGCCGGTCAGCGGCGCAGACTCAACCTCGTTC
Organism: Alphaproteobacteria bacterium; assembly: GCA_040216735.1. Classification (NCBI taxonomy): domain Bacteria; kingdom Pseudomonadati; phylum Pseudomonadota; class Alphaproteobacteria; species Alphaproteobacteria bacterium. Next base: position 215,143 of record JAVJOO010000002.1, read on the forward strand.
GCCTAACGCTGTCGCCCGGCCACCTGTGGCTTCTCGACGAACCGACGGTAACCCTCGATGCCGACAGCGTTCGGCGCCTTGAGGCCGGCCTGCGCGCCCATCTTTCCAACGCCGGCAGCGCTTTGATCGCAACACATGCTCCGCTGTCGATCGACGCCCAGGAGACCGTCGAGTTGTCGTTGGCGCGGACTTTGGAGTCGGAAGATGTCTGAGTTTCTCGCTCTCCTGCGCCGCGATGTGCTCCTCGCCCGGCGCCAGGGCGGTGCGACGACCAGCGTCGCCGTCTTCTTCATCCTGACGGTAACGCTTTTTCCCCTCGGGGTTGGGCCGGAATCGGCGCTCCTCGGACGGATTGCAAGCGGTGTCATCTGGGTGGCCGCACTTCTGGCCACCATGCTTTCTCTCGACCGCATGTATCAGAGCGATTTCGAAGACGGCAGTCTCGATCTGATCGCACTGAGCCCGCTGCCGCTGGAACTTGTATCGCTCGCCAAGACGCTCGCCCATTGGGCGACAACGGGCCTCTTGCTGGTGGTGCTGAGTCCGCTCCTCGGGGTACTGATGCAACTCGACGCGTCCGCTTTTCCGACACTGATCGCGGCAATGGCCTTGGGCACGCCGACCTTGAGCTTGTTGGGCGGCATCGGGGCGGCGCTTACCGTCGGCGTCAAGCGCGGCGGGGTCTTGCTTTCGCTCCTGGTCATCCCGCTCTTTATCCCCGTGTTGATCTTCGGCGTCGCGGCCGTCGATGCGGCAGCCAGCGGGCTGTCGCCGCGCCCTCATTTGCTGATCCTAGGGGCCCTTTTCCTATTCTCGGCCGTTCTTGCACCGCTCGCGGGCGCGGCGGCGCTGCGACTGAATTTGGAATAATGCAACGGGGCACCTGTTGAGGTATCCAACGCCCGATAACCAAACCCTCACGGTGTCGTGCATTGCCGCACCGTCGACGGAGAAAGCCTAATGGCCACTATGCATCGTTTCGCCAACCCCGCGCGCTTTGTGCGTATTAGCTCCGCCCTCCTGCCGTGGCTCACCGGCGCAACTGCCATTTTGTTCGGGATCGGGCTGTACCTGGGATTATTTGTGTCGCCGCCCGACTATCAGCAAGGGGACAGCGTAAGGATCATGTACGTGCATGTCCCCGCCGCGACGCTGGCCTCAGGCGTGTACGCATTCATGGCAATCGCCAGCGCGGTTGCGTTGATCTGGCGTCACCCGCTGGCCGACATCGCGGCAAAGTCCGCAGCGCCGATCGGCGCGGTCTTTACCCTTATCGCCCTCATCACCGGCGCGCTGTGGGGCCAACCGACTTGGGGCACCTGGTGGGTGTGGGATGCACGGCTGACCTCCGTATTGATCATGTTATTCCTCTACTTGGGATACATGGGTCTGTGGGAAGCCTTCGACGACGACCGCCGGGCCGCCAAAGCCGCTGCTATTTTGGCCTTGGTCGGCGCGGTCAATCTTCCCATCATCAAATTCTCCGTCGACTGGTGGAACACGCTGCATCAGCCAGCCAGCATCATTCGGGTTGGCGGCCCGACCATTCACCCCGACCTTCTGTCGCCCCTTGCCGTGATGTGGGGCGGATTTGCGTGTTTCTTTGCGGTCGTTCTTATCTTGCGCATGCAACGAGAGATCGTTGCCCGGCGAATCCAGGCCCTGCAAACGCTGTATGTTGCAGCCGACGGCCATGCGGCGGCTGAAACCTAGGACCGGGCGTTGTGTGGACCCATCTTGGGTGGGTTCCTATATTGGCGCGCGGCGACACCGGCGACCCCGCACCGGTCGCCCCAGACAAGGCGTAAGACATCAACGGCATGGGCATGGCGGCAATTCTTCATATGGGCGGATACGGGGCCTTCGTTTGGCCGGCCTTCGGGGTAACTGCCGTCCTCCTCGTGGGCCTATTCCTGCGCAGCCGCCTTGCCTTGAAGATCGATCAAAAGACGCTAGATCTTCTGCAGCAGGCGCGGCGTGGACGGCGGCGCGACCTCACTGGCGCCCAGAAAGAATCGGACACCTAGCATGAGACCGAAACGCCGCCGCTTGTATTTCGTGCTGGCCGGGATGTCCGCACTCGCCGTCGCGGTCGCCTTGGCCTTGGCCGCCTTCGAGGACAACCTCGTCTTCTTCAACAGCCCCACCGACGTGTATGCGAAAGAAGTCCCGCAGGATCGGCGCTTCAGACTAGGCGGCTTGGTCGAAGAAGAGTCGGTCGCCAAATCCGCGGACGGATTGACCACCACCTTCAGAGTGACCGATCTGAATCGCGCGGTGCCGGTAGCCTATACCGGAATCTTGCCCGACCTGTTCCGCGAGGGTCAGGGAATCGTGGCCGACGGCCATCTCAACGCCGACGGCACCTTCGTTGCCGACAACGTCCTGGCAAAACACGACGAAAATTATATGCCGCCGGAAGTCGCCGAAGCGCTGAAAAAGAGCGGCAAATGGAAAGGTGGTTCGGAGTGATCGCCGAGCTCGGGCATTTTGCGATCATCTTGGCGCTCATCGTCGCCATCGTGCAGGGCACCCTGCCGTTGATCGGCGCGCAACTTCGCATTCCGTCCCTGACCGCGGTCGCGCGGCCCACGGCAACAGTGCATTTCTTCCTGGTTGCCTTCGCGTTCGTCGCACTGACCCACGCCTTCGTGACCTCGGATTTCTCCGTTCTCAACGTCTGGCAGAACTCCCATACCGACAAACCGCTGCTCTACAAGATCAGCGGCGTATGGGGGAATCACGAAGGCTCGCTCCTGCTATGGGTGTTGATCCTGGCGACGTTCGGCGCCGGTGTCGCCGTCCTCGGCAACAACTTGCCTTTTTCGCTTCGCACCCGCGTCGTCGCCGTTCAAGGGTTGATCGGCGTTGGATTTCTGCTGCTCCTCGTTTTCACATCGAATCCGTTCGAACGGGTCTTTCCCGTCCCCGCGCAGGGCAACGGACTGAACCCATTGCTACAGGATCCTGGGCTCGCCTTTCACCCGCCGTTTCTCTATTTCGGCTATGTCGGATTTTCCATTGCCTTTTCGTTTGCCGTCGCCGCACTGATCGAAGGCAAGGTCGATGCCGCTTGGGCGCGTTGGGTGCGGCCATGGACCCTCGCCTCCTGGACAGCATTGACGATCGGCATCGCGATGGGGAGCTGGTGGGCCTACTACGAACTGGGGTGGGGCGGCTGGTGGTTCTGGGATCCAGTCGAGAACGCGTCCTTCATGCCGTGGCTACTCGGCACCGCACTCCTGCATAGCGCTATCGTGGTGGAGAAACGCGATTCGCTAAAGTCGTGGACCGTTCTGCTCGCGATACTGACCTTTTCCTTCAGCCTGCTCGGCACGTTCATCGTCCGGTCGGGCGTCCTGACATCCGTGCACGCCTTTTCCACCGATCCGGAACGCGGCATCTTCATCCTCGCCTTCCTCGTTGTGGCGATCGGCGGGTCGCTGGCGCTATACGCCTGGCGCGCACCGTCCCTCAAAGGCGGTGGAATCTTCGCGCCGGTGAGCCGCGAAGGCGCCTTGGTGCTAAACAACTTGCTGCTGGTAGCGGCGACCGCCACGGTTTTGATCGGGACGATGTACCCGCTGTTCCTCGATGCAATCACTGGCGAAAAAGTCACGGTCGGTCCGCCATTCTTCAACGCGACCTTTGTGCCGCTGATGGTCCCGCTCCTTGCGGTCATGGCAATCGGCCCAATGATGCCCTGGAAAAGAGCGGACCTCGCGGGGACGCTCGGCCGCCTCAAGATCGCTGCGGCCGCAACGATCGCGATTGCCCTAATGACGCTGTATTTCTCCGGCTTCGACCCGATCTTGGCGGTTCTTGGCATCGCGCTGGGCACATGGCTGGTGGTTGGCGCCGCCAGCGACATCGGCGACCGGACCAAGTTGTTCCGCCTTCCGTTCCCCGACTCGCTGCGGCGTGCCCGCAATCTGCCCCGTTCGGCCTGGGGGGGCGCCATCGCCCATGCCGGACTGGGCGTCGCCATCCTCGGCATTGCAGGTTCCCTTTCATGGGAAACCGAGCGACTGCAAATCATGCGACCGGGGGACCGGGCGGAGATCGCCGGCTACGAGTTGGAGTTCGATGGAGTCGTTCCGGTGCGCGGACCGAACTACGACGCTGTCCGGGGGACCTTCCGCATTTACAAGGACGACAAACTCATCGACGTGATGACGCCCGAGACGCGCCGTTTCACCGACCCACCGATGGTCACGACCGAAGCCGCCATTCGCCCGCATAACTTCGGCGACCTCTACGCAGTTGTCGGCGAATCGAACGGCGACGGCGGCTACGCCGCCCGGATCTATCACAAGCCGATGATCAATTGGCTTTGGATCGGCGCGCTTCTCATGGCATTGGGCGGACTGGTTTCGTTGACCGACCGTCGACTACGGGTCGGCGCGCCGGCACGACGGACAGCAACGAGCGCCGCAAAGATACCGACGCCCCAGCGGGCAAACTAGATGCGGCTGCGTTTCCTATTGCCCATCCTAGGGTTTGCCGCGCTCGCCGTCGCACTCGGTGTTGGCCTCACGTTAAAGCCGCGCGAAATTCCCTCTGCGCTTATTGGAAAACCGGTTCCCGTGTTCGATCTCCCCCCCGTGCAGGGCCGAACGGCAGGACTGTCGAGTGCGGACTTGAAGCTAAACACCCCCGTCCTAGTCAACGTCTTCGCGTCGTGGTGCGGCCCCTGCCGTGAAGAACATCCACTCTTTATGGAATTAGCGCGGACAACCGATATTAAGATCTACGGCCTGAACCAGCGCGACACGCCCGAGGATGCGGCGCGCTGGCTTGAGACCTTCGGAGACCCTTACGATCGAACCGGCGCCGATATCACCGGGCGGGTTTCGATCGATTGGGGAGTCTATGGGGTGCCCGAAACCTTTGTCGTCGATGGCTCCGGCTGCATCCAATACAAGCACATCAGCGTGATGACCCGAACGGTTCTGGAAAAAGAGATCCTGCCGCGCTTGCGCGGGGAGCGGCACGTGCCATGCAACGGATAAATATGCGCCGCCTCGCTTTGTTCGCCTTTGTCTTCGCCGTTCTGGCAAGTCCAGCTGCTGCGCAATACATCGATCAGGCCCTACCCGACCCCGTCCTCGAGCAACGCGCCTTGCAACTCAACAAGGATATCCGCTGCCTCGTCTGTCAGAACCAAGCAATTTCTGATTCCAACGCGACACTCGCGCGCCAACTTCGAACGATCGTGCGCGAGCGCGTTGCGGCAGGCGACAGCGACACCGAAGTGAGGGCCTATCTCGTTGACCGCTACGGCGACTGGGTCTTGATGCGACCACCCTTGAAAGCGAGCACCGTCGTTCTGTGGGGAGCCCCCTTCGCAATCCTCGCCGCCATCTTGCTCGGGGTTGCCTTGTTCGTCGTGCGCCGGCGAAAACGGGACGCCGCACAGCTGGACCCGTTGAGCGACGACGAGGAGGCCCGCCTCGCGGCCATACTCCATGACCGGACCTGAGCGGTTGCGAGCCGCACAATGATTTGGATTGTTATCGCATTGATTTTGCTCGCGACTGTCGTCGCCATTGCGCTCCCGGCCTTGAATGCCCGGGCACCCCAGAGCACGACGGCGGACCATGACCTTGCCGTATTTGCCGACCAAATGGCGGAACTCGATCGCGAGCGCGAGCGCGACTTGATCAGTGCCGCCGAGTATGCATCTGCCCGCGCAGAGATCGGCCGTCGAATTCTCTTGGCCGAACGGGGTGCGACCGACCCAACCGCCCCCGTAAGGGGCCGACGGAGCAATCTTGCCGTCGCGGTCGGTGTGCTTCTAATGGTTCCGCTTGTCGCCGGGCCGATCTACCTATGGCGTGGTAATCCGAGCCTAGTTGGCGCTACCGTCGCCGCCCCGGACCGTCCTGCGGACGGGATCCGCGACCCCGAAACCATGGCGAGCCTACAACAGTCGATTGCTCGGTTGATCGCTCGTCTGGAGGCGGCGCCCGACGATTTCGACGGCTGGGCTTTGCTCGGGCGTTCCTACATGGTGACGCAGGAACCATTGCGCGCGATCGATGCCTACCGAAAGGCGATTGAGCTGCGGCCGGAGGACGGTGCGGTCCGATCGTTTCTTGGCGAGGCTATCGTCTTTTCCGCCGCCGGCACGGTGACCGAGGCCGCCCAAACGGCGTTTCGGTACGCACTCACCTTGGATCCTTCCGACCCCGCAGCACGGTTCTATCTCGCGCTGGCGCAAGCACAGGCGGGCAACCTGCGCGCCGCATTCGACGACTGGCTCAATTTGGCCGGCGACACACCGGTGGACGCCCCGTGGCGACCGATGTTGATGCAACAACTGCAGGCCGCTGCCAAAGATCTAGACGTCGATCTCGCGTCGGTTCTCCCCGAGGGGCGCGCACCGGCACCGGCACTGGCCCAAAGCGCCCGCGGGCCGAGTCGCGAAGACGTCGAAGCGGCGCAAGAAATGTCGCCCCAGGACCGCGATCAAATGATCCGCGGCATGGTCGCGGGCCTGGCCGCGCGCCTCGAGGAAAACCCCAACGATGCCGAGGGATGGGAGCGCCTTGCCCGGTCCTACCGCGTCCTCGGCGAAACGGCGAAGGCCGCCGACGCCGAGGCGCGGGCACTCGGCGTCCGCGAACAGGCGGCCGGTCAGCGTGAACCACGCCAAGCGGCCAGCCCGAACAGGGCAGAATCCCCGACTCCCTCGGGCCAGCCTGACGCCGCGCAGCAAGAAATGATCGAGGGCATGGTCGCGAGTCTCGCGGCGCGGCTTGAAGACGCCCCCCTGGACAGGGAAGGGTGGCTGCGGCTGACGCGGTCCTACGAGGTTCTGGGAAAAATCGCCCTCGCGCAGCAGTCCTACGAAAAGGCCCTCGACCATTTTCCCGAGGACGTCGAGATTTTGCAGCTATTTGCCCGGTCAGTCGTCAACCAGGCCGAATCCGATGCGCCCCTGCCGACGCAAGCCTTCAACCTTTATCGCCGCGTTCTGGAAATCCAGCGGGGCAACCCGGAGGCGCTGTATTTCGTCGGTTTGGGAGAAGCCGAACGGGATAACCGCGAAGAGGCGCGGCGGCATTGGACGCGTTTGCTTGAGTCGCTTGAACCGGGCGCCGAGGCCCGGGCGATCGTTCAACGACGTCTTCGAGAGTTGGGTACCCCTTAAACGAAGAGAAGGCGCACCAGGGACGATGCGCCTCCTTCGATTACGGACGTATTGGGGGATCGTTCCGTAATTTGCGGTCGAAAAATACACCGTTAAGGCCCGAACCGCCGGCCCCAACACCCCCCTAACCAGCAAACTCCATACCAAGCGAAAGCGTCGCCCTGCGCATCGATATCCCCTTGATTTTTATAGGTAAATTTTTCCGACGCGAGTCCCCGGGACCGGCATTCGTTCCAATACGGGGCCTCCGCCTGTACCAATATGGGATTGGCCGGGCGGCGCGGTGGACCACGCCTTGAAATCCGGCGGGACACCCCAACATTGACAGTATCGAACGATTTGGCCGACACTAGCGCAGTCATTAAGGTTAATTCGCGATGGTTCAAATAGGCTTCGGGGGCGTCAGCCCCACACCGGTCGGTTTTACAGGTCCAGCTCTGGGCGAGGCAGTGTCTCGCCGGGTCCAGGACCAACAGACCGCCCGCCCGGTTCGCGAAACCGAAGAGCCCGATGACGGCGGCGATCGCCAGCCGACAACCTTGATCGATAGCCGCGAACGCACCGACGAGATTCGCGCGCGCAACGAGGCCGAAGACGAAGCGGTACGTGCGGCCCAAGAAGACCGTCGACGTGAGCGCGAAGACCGCGACCCGCAACCCGGCGACCGGCTCGATCTTCGGGTCTAAGCGCCCGCCAACAAACCGTCGACCAAAGGCGCCCCAGAGGCGCCTTTTTTTGTGTCGCGACGCACCCTCGTTAGCGGTCGGATGACGCTTCGGGTTCTACCGCATGACGCTGGAGCAGCGGCAGCAACGACAGGCTGAAAGCTATCGTCAGCGGCATGATTCCGAATACTTTGAAATTGACCCAGGCATCCGTCGATAGGTTGCGCCACACCAATTCGTTGAGAATCGCCAAGACGACAAAAAACCAAGCCCAGCGCCAAGTCAGTTTGCGCCAACCGATGTCGTCGAGTTTGAAAACCGCCCCGAGCACGATCTTTAGGAATGGCCGTCGTAGGGCAAGGCCCACGAACAGAACCGCAGCGAGGAGAAAGTTCGCGATGGTGGGCTTGAGCTTGATGAATAGCTCGTCGTTCAAGATCAGCGTGAGGCTACCGAAAATCAGGACCACAGCCGCCGTGATGATCGGCAAGAGCGGTAGCCGGCGTTCGATCGTGTAGGACACACCGAGGGCAATCGTGATCGCGGCCATGAATGCCGCAGTCGCGACGAAGATATCCCACCGCGCATTGCTGACGAAAAAGACCGCCAACGGCCCAAGGTCGAGGGCGAAGCGTGGTAGAGGACCGAGGGTGCGGCCATTTTCAGAGCGATCCATCATACGGGCCCCTTGGTTGAAATGCCGCTGCCAAGGCTGTGGCAACGGATAGTACGGCGGCGGCACGTCAAGGCGAACGGGTCTCCTCCGCCCCAACCAGCGCCCGTGCAAACGCACCGGCCTCGAACGGTCGGAGATCGTCGATGCCTTCTCCGACACCAACTGCATGCACCGGCAGGCCGAAGCGCTCGGCAACCGCGACCAAGACGCCGCCTCGGGCCGTACCGTCGAGTTTAGTCATGATCAAACCGCTGACGTCGCAAGCCTGGCGAAACAAGTCGACTTGACTGAGCACGTTTTGACCGGTCGTCGCATCGAGAACCAGAAGGACGCTATGGGGTGCGCTTGCATCTTGCTTTTTTACGACTCGAACGATTTTTTCAAGCTCAGCCATTAAGCCAGCCTTGTTTTGTAGGCGTCCGGCGGTATCGATTAGGAGAACGTCTTTTTTGTTCGCCTTTGCCTCAGCCATTGCGTCGAACGCTAGCCCCGCGGGGTCGGCCCCGACGTCCTTGGCAAACACTTCAACGCCTGCCCGTTGACCCCATACTTTCAGTTGATCGATCGCCGCGGCACGGAACGTGTCACCGGCCGCAATCGCGACCGAACGTCCCTGGGACACCAACAGGTTCGCGAGCTTGCCGATTGTCGTCGTCTTACCTGTACCGTTCACGCCGACGACCAGGACGACAAAAGGTGCCCGCGAGGGATCCGTTTCTAGCGCAACGGCAACCGGCGTCAGGATTTTCTCGATTTCATCGGCAACCAACAGGCGTACCTTGGCCGCGTCGTCGCCATCGTAACGGCGCGCAGCGATGGCACCGACAATCCGCCGCGCCGCATCAATACCCATGTCGGCCGAAACCAATAGGTCTTCGAGCTCTTCCAGCGTTGCCCGGTCGAGCTTCCGTCCGCTGAAAATCCCGCCAATCCCTTGACTCAAGGTTCCCGCCGAACGGGATAACCCGTCCCGAAGCCGGCTCATCCAGCCCCGTTTGACAGCCTCAGCCATGGACCACGCCAAGGAGGGTGTCCCCGGTATGTCCGGTGACCGATACCGCCACGCGGTGACCCGGCGGCGCCGGCGTCTCGATCGCCACCGGCAGGAAGTGATCGGTACGGGCGACATTCGGCCCTTCAACGACCGCATCGACGCGCCGACCGACGAAACGATCAAGGGTCGAGGAGAGCTGACGTTGGCCCGCGGCTCTAAGATCGGCGGCGCGGGCGCGGCGAATGGCTTTGGGCCAGCCCGGCATGGTTGCCGCCGCCGTACCCGCGCGCTCGGAGTAGGGAAACACGTGGAGCAAGGCGAGGTCGGCCTCGGCCACGACGGCAAGCGTCGTGGCGAACTGTTCCTCGGTCTCGGTGGGAAAACCGGCAATAAAATCGGCTCCGATCACGGTATCGGGACGCGCCGCGCGGAGTGCCGAGCAGACCGACAGGACATCCGCCCGCCGATGACGGCGCGCCATGCGGCGCAACACCATGTCGTCGCCGGACTGCACGCTGAGGTGCCAGTGCGGCAGCAACCTTGCGTCTCGCGCATAGAGGTCGATGAGCGCCGCGCTCACTTCGACGGGGTCGATCGATGTGATCCGGACGCGCATGTCTTCTGGCAGCGACTGCAACAGCGCCGCGACCAATCCTGCAATATTGCCTTTGGGCTCGAGATCTTTGCCGTAGTCGCCAATGTCGACACCGGTCAAAACGATTTCCCGGTACCCGTTGTCGTAAAGCCGCTTCGCTTGCGCGACAACATCGGACACAGTGACGCTGCGTGAAGGGCCGCGACCGAAAGGAATGATGCAAAACGTGCACCGATGGTCGCAACCGTTTTGAATCTGCATGAACGCGCGCGACCGGCCCTCGAATCCCTCGATGAGATGCCCCGCGGTTTCGCTGACGGCCATGATGTCGCCGACCGTTGGCGCAACCTCGAGGTCGGCGAATGCTTTGGGGGACAACTTCTCCTGGTTGCCGATGACCGCATCGACTTCGTCCATCGCGGCATAGCGCTCAGGCGTGATTTGCGCCGAACACCCGGTGACAACGAGTTTTGCACCGGGCCGTTCACGGCGGGCCTTGCGAATGGCTTGGCGCGCCTGGCGCTCGGCCTCCGCGGTGACCGCACAGGTGTTGACGATGACCGCGTCGGCTAAACCGGCCGCCGCCGCGCTGCGGCGAATGACCTCGGATTCGTAGGCATTGAGGCGGCAGCCAAAGGTGATGACATCGATCATCGCGGCACCAATTCAAGCCGATCCGGGTCGACAGTGCCGGAGAAACTGATCGCCACCGGGCCCGACATGAGGACGTGATCGTCCGTCGCACGCCAGACGATTCCGAGCGCGCCGCCGGGCAGATGGACCGATGCCTCGCGGCCGCACAGGCCGCGCCGCACCGCCGCAACCAACGTTGCGCATGCCGCAGTTCCACATGCCAGTGTAAGCCCCGCCCCACGTTCCCAAACTCGCAAGGCGATATCGTCCCCAGTGACAGCCGCTAGGCTGATATTGGCCCCTTCGGGAAATAGAGCGTCGCGCTCCAGGCGCGCGCCAAATCGCCCCAGGTCGTAGCGGTGCGGATCGTCGACGAAAAACACGGCGTGGGGGTTGCCCATGTTGACGCCGACCGGATCGCGGAGCGGGCCCGCATCGGTTTCGATCTCTAGCCTGAGATGCAGCGTGTCCATCGCCTGGGCCAACGGAATTTCTTGCCACGCCAAGCGGGCCGGCCCCATGTCGACGGTTGTGGTGCCGTTGGGGCCGCGCGATGCCGTCACAATGCCGGTCGCGGTCTCAATGGAAACCACATCGAGTTGGAGTTCGTCGAGCAGGACCGCGCCGACGCACCGGGTTCCATTACCGCAAGCTCCAACCGCCGCCCCGTCCGCATTGGCCATGACGAGACCGGCATCGGCATTGTCCGAGTCGCCGATGATCATGATCTGGTCGAAACCGATGCCCCTGTGCCGGTCTGCAAGCGCCCGAATGCGGTCCTCTGGCAGCTGTAAGGCCTTGCCGCGCGAGTCGATCACGACGAAGTCGTTGCCCAAACCGTGCATTTTGGTGAAGTTCAGCGCGCCCATGCCGGGGTTATATGGCTCAAACCGCTGAAAATCCAAGGTATTCCCACAACCACGATCCTTGACCGGGTTTGGCCCCGGGCGTATGGTCCGCGCCGTTCACTACGGTTTTAGCCGTAAACCCGGTCCACGCCGGTCCGCCAGTCCGCGAAGGTTCGCGCACTGGCGTTTTTGGCGTTTGGCCTACGCGATGAGATTTGATGTTTGAGAGCCTGCAAGAGCGCCTCGGGTCCGTCCTAGCCAAGCTGAAGGACCGCGGCGCACTGAAGGAAAGCGATGTTGCGGAGGCGCTCCGCGAAGTGCGGGTTGCGCTGCTGGAGGCCGACGTCGCCCTGCCGGTCGTCAAAGACTTCATCGCCGAGGTGCAAAAGAAGGCCGTCGGCGAGGAGGTTCTGCGCAGCGTCACGCCAGGCCAGATGGTGATCAAGGTCGTCCACGACCATTTGGTCGAAATGCTGGGCGCCGAGTCCGCGGGCCTCAATCTGCGCGCCAATCCGCCGGTCCCGATCCTGATCGTCGGGTTGCAAGGATCGGGCAAGACGACGACCGCCGCCAAGTTGGCGCTGCGGCTCCAGGAACGGGACAAAAAGAAAGTCTACCTCGCGTCTCTCGACGTCTACCGGCCAGCCGCGCAAGAGCAGTTGCGGGTCCTAGGCGAACAAAGCGGTGTACCGACCCTTCCCATCATCGAGGGGCAGATGCCGCTCGATATTGCCCGCCGGGCCATGCAAGCCGCCAAGCTGCAGGGATTCGACATCGTGATTCTCGATACCGCCGGACGTCTTCACATCGACGGCGCGCTGATGAACGAGGTCGCGGGCATTCGCGACGCGGTAAGCCCAGCGGAAACCCTGTTGGTCGCCGACGCATTGACCGGTCAGGACGCGGTCAACGTCGCCCGGGAATTCAAAGAACGCATCGGCCTGACCGGCATTGCGCTCACCCGCGTCGATGGCGATGGCAGGGGCGGTGCCGCTTTGAGCATGCGCGCCGTCACCGGATGCCCCATCAAGTTCATGGGCACGGGCGAAAAGCTCGACGCATTGGAAGAATTCCATCCCAGCCGGATCGCTTCGCGCATCCTCGGTATGGGCGACATCGTCAGCTTGGTCGAGAAGGCGCAAGAGACGATCGACGCCGACGAAGCCGCGGCCCTCGAGAAACGGTTCCTAAAGGGGCAGTTCGATCTAGACGACATGGCCAACCAGTTCCGGCAAATGCGACGGATGGGTGGCATGAGCGGCTTGATGAACCTGCTGCCGGGCGTCGCCAAAGCCAAGAAACAAATGGCCGAGTCGCAGATGGACGACCGCTTGCTACGCCGACAGGAAGCCATCATCGGCTCGATGACGCCGCAGGAGCGGCGCGACATCCGCGTTCTCAACGGTTCGCGGCGGCGCCGGATCGCTGCCGGTTCAGGCGTCGAAATCCAAGACGTGAATCGACTCCTCAAACAGTACAAACAGATTTCAACCATGATGAAGAAGGTCGGGAAGCTTGGGAAAAAGGGCAAAGGACTGTCGCCCGAAGCCCTGCGCAACCTGATTCCGCCGCAACAATTTCCGCATTAGTTCCTGATCGTTTCAGCAATCAAGAGGTAGCAGCAAAGTGTCAACGAAGATTCGCCTATCCCGAGCCGGCGCCAAGAAACGCCCCTACTATCGCGTGGTCGTTGCCGACGTGCGTAGCCCGCGCGATGGCAAGTTCATCGAACGGGTCGGGTCCTACAACCCACTCCTGCCCAAGACCGATCCGAATCGCGTCAAGATTGATGCCGAACGGGTCAAGTATTGGCTTGATAATGGAGCGAAGCCGACGGAACGAGTCGCGCGCTTTCTTGGCGAGGCCGAGATCATCGCTATGCCGGCGCCGCGGAACAGCGTGGAGAAGAGCAAGCCGAAGGCTAAAGCTCAGGAACGCTTGAAGGCAGCCGAAGAGGCAGCAAAAGCCGCAGCCGAAGCCGCAGCCGCGCCGCAGGAAGACGCACCCGCCGCCGAAGCGCCGGCGAGCGAAGAGGGCGCGCCCCAGGCGGAATAGTTGGCGCAGGAAACGCGAGAGAGAGTCCTGATGGGGGTCGTCACCCGAGCCCACGGCATCCGCGGCGATGTCGTGGTGAAGTGGTTCGGCGCAGACCTCGCGGCAGTTGGTTCGTACAAAATGTTCGAAGATGAGCAAGGCACGCAGGAATACCGGATCGACCGGGCAAAACCGCTCAAAGGGGATACCTTTGTCGCGCACTTTGCCGGTGTCGATTCGCGCGACAGCGCCGAGGCGTTTCGCGGCACCGCCCTGTTCGTCAACCGCGACGCACTACCGCCGACCGAAGACGACGAGTTCTACCTCATCGATCTCGTCGGCCTCGACGCCGTCGACCCCGAAGGCCGCCCGATTGGTAGAGTACTGGCGATGCATAATTTCGGCGCCGGCGACATTGTCGAGATCGAACCGGCCGACGGCGGGGCAACCTTGATGGTGCCCTTCACGCATGACTGCGTTCCCGAGATCGATGTAAGTCGCCGCATCGTTGTTGCGCTCCCCGCGGAGATCGAGGTGCGTCATGAATGACGCGACAAACCGCAATGCCGGCACCGGCGGGTCGCCGAAATGGACGGCGCAAGTGCTGACTGTTCTGCCCGAGGCCTTTCCGGGTCCGCTCGGTTTGTCTTTGGCGGGCAAGGGGTTGGAGACGGGGCTGTGGGCCCTGGATGTGATCGATCTGCGCGACTTCGCAACCGACAAGCACCGCACGGTGGACGATGCGCCGTTTGGCGGCGGACCGGGCATGGTGATCCGACCGGATGTCGTCGCCCGCGCTCTCGACGATGCGGTGGAACGGCGACCATCCGAGTCGCGGAAACAAATCTATCTGACGCCGCGCGGCGCGCCGTTGACGCAGGAACTCGTTCGGGAGATCGGCGCCGCCGACGTCGTCACGCTGATTTGCGGTCGATTCGAGGGCCTGGACGAGCGCGTACTCCAAGCCCGGCACATCGAAGAAATCAGCCTCGGAGACTTTGTTCTTTCCGGCGGCGAGCCGGCGGCTATTGCGCTGATCGACGCCGTCGTTCGGCTGCAGCCGGGCATTATCGGCGATCAGGAGAGTCTCTCGGAGGAATCATTCGAGGACGGCCTCTTGGAATACCCCCATTACACCCGACCCAGAGTTTGGGAAGGGATGGCGGTGCCCGACGTCCTGATTTCGGGACATCACGAACGGGTTCGTGAGTGGCGCAGAAGCCAAGCAGACCAAATCACCAAACAGCGGCGACCGGATCTTTGGCACCGGCACGCCGAATGCAGAAAGGCAAGGATCTAGCCATGAACATTATCGAACAGCTTGAAAAAGAACACGTGGAGCGTCGCGGCACAGACGTTCCTGACTTCGGCCCGGGCGATACGATGCGTGTCAGCATCAAGGTCGTCGAAGGTGAACGCGAACGCGTTCAGGTCTTCGAGGGCGTCTGTATCGCCCGCAAGAACCGGGGCCTCAATTCCGCCTTTACAGTCCGTAAGATTTCCTACGGCGAAGGTGTCGAGCGAATCTTCCAACTGCATTCGCCGCAACTCGCCAGCATCGAGGTCGTCCGCCGCGGCGACGTTCGTCGCGCGAAGCTTTACTACCTACGCGGTCGCACAGGCAAACGTGCACGTATCGCCGAGAAGCGGGACGACCGTCGCCCAGCCGGCGGCACCGCCAAGGAAGAGGCCCCGAACAAATAGCTCCAAGCGAAGGCGAAGCGTTATGGCGAATGCACGCACTCTATTCGACAAGATCTGGGACGCCCATCTGGTCAAGAAACTGGATGACGGGACAGCGGTGGTCTACATCGACCGTCACCTCGTCCACGAAGTGACAAGCCCGCAGGCCTTCGAGGGCCTGCGCTTGGCTGGACGTAAAGTCCGCAGCCCGGCCAGAACCCTCGCGGTCCCCGACCATAACGTGCCGACGACCGCCGACAGACTGTCCACCGTCAAGGACGAAGACTCGCGCATTCAGCTCGATGCGCTGAAAAAGAACGTTGCCGACTTCGGCGTCCCCTACATTCCGATCGACGACATTCGCCAAGGAATCGTCCACATCATCGGTCCGGAACAGGGATTGACCCAGCCCGGGATGACCATCGTCTGCGGCGACTCCCATACGGCAACCCATGGCGCCTTCGGGGCCCTGGCCTTCGGCATCGGCACGTCCGAAGTCGAACACGTGCTGGCCACCCAGACCTTGCTGATGAAGCGCCCCGCCAACATGCGGATCACGGTCACCGGCGCCCTGAAGAACGGGGTAACGGCGAAGGATTTGATCCTTGCCATTATCGGCAAGATCGGAACGGCCGGCGGCACCGGACATGTCATCGAGTACGCCGGGCAGGCCATTCGCGATCTATCGATGGAAGCGCGCATGACGGTGTGCAACATGAGCATCGAGGCCGGCGCGCGCGCGGGCCTGATCGCCCCGGACGAGACGACCTTTGCCTACGTCAAAGGACGCCCGATGGCGCCGAAGGCGGGCCAATGGGAACAGGCCGTCGCCTACTGGGAATCCCTCCGCTCGGATCCCGACGCGACCTATGACAAAGAGGTCACGATCGACGCGTCCGATATCGTTCCCCAGGTGACTTGGGGCACGAGCCCGGAAGACGTCGCCCCGGTCACCGGCCGCGTACCGAGCCCGAACGACGCCAAGGACGACGCCAAAAAGGTCGCGATCGAACGCGCCCTCGATTACATGGGCCTGACCCCCGGAACACCGATCACCGACATTAAGGTCGACCGCGTGTTCATCGGGTCGTGCACCAATGCCCGTATCGAGGACCTGCGCAGCGCCGCCGCAATCACCAAGGGCCGCAAGGTGGCCCCGGGCGTGATCGCCCTGGTTGTGCCGGGATCGGGCCTCGTCAAACAGCAAGCCGAGGAAGAGGGTTTAGACCAGATATTCCTCGACGCCGGCTGGGAATGGCGCGAACCGGGATGCTCGATGTGTCTTGGCATGAACCCCGACAAAGTCGGTGCCGGCGAACGCTGTGCGTCGACCTCCAACCGCAACTTCGAAGGCCGCCAGGGCACCGGCGCCCGGACCCACCTGGTTAGCCCGGCGATGGCCGCGGCGGCCGCCGTGACCGGCCACCTCGCCGATGTCCGCGACCTCGCCAACTAACGGATCGCACCATGGAAAAGTTTGACATTTTGAAGGGCACGGCCGCGCCGATGCCGCTCAAGAATATCGACACCGACATGATTATCCCGGCGCAGTTCTTGAAAACGATCAAGCGGACGGGCCTTGGAAAAGTTGCGTTCTTTCGCATGCGCTTCGACGACAAAGGCGCCGAAAAACCGGACTTCGTTTTGAATCAAGATCCCTTTCGGAATGCGAAGATCATCGTCGCTGGAGACAACTTTGGTTGCGGTTCGAGCCGTGAGCATGCGCCCTGGGCGCTCGCGGATTTCGGTATTCGCTGCGTCATCTCCACCAGCTTCGCGGACATTTTCTTCAACAACTCGGCCAAGAACGGCATTCTTCTAGTCGTCGTGTCCGCCGCCGACCGCGACACCTTGATGAAGGACGCGCAACAGGGCGCCACTCTCACGGTCGACCTCGCCAAGCAAGTCGTCCGCCGCGCCGACGGCTCGGAGGTCCGCTTCGACGTCGAACCCAACCGCAAGCACAACCTGCTGAACGGGCTTGACGACATTGGACTGACGCTTGAGCACGAGGCCGACATCGGCGCCTACGAGGAACGCCTCGGCACCGAACGCCCTTGGCTATAGGAGTCCTGCTGGCATGAACAACAAGAAGCTCCTGGTGTTGGCCGGCGACGGCATCGGCCCGGAATGCGTTGAACAAACGTTGCGGGTCGTCGATTGGTTTTCCAACAAACGCTCGTTGGCCTTCGACATCCAAGAAGACTTGGTCGGCGGCGCCGCCTACGACGCCCACGGGACCTCTCTCACCGACGCGACCATGCAAAAGGCGGTCGACGCCGATGCGATCCTGTTCGGCTCGGTCGGCGGGCCGAAATGGGATGGAGTCGCGCGCGAACTGCGGCCGGAGAACGGCTTGTTGCGGCTGCGCAAGCGACTTGACCTCTTCGCGAATCTGCGGCCGGCCTATGTGTTCCCGGCACTCGCAGAGGCCTCGAGCCTGAAGATGGAGTTGGTCTCCGGCTTGGACATCATGATCATCCGCGAGCTGACCGGCGGCGTGTATTTCGGCGAGCCGAAGGAAATCACCACCTTGCCCGACGGATCCAAGCGGGCAATCGATTCGCAAATCTACACGACCCAGGAAATCGCCCGGACCGCCCGCGTCGCCTTCGATCTCGGTCGGCAGCGCGGCAACAAGGTGTGTTCGGTCGAAAAATCGAATGTGATGGAAACCGGCGTTCTGTGGCGCGAGGTTGTCAGCCAGATCCACCGTGACGAATATCCTGACGTTGAACTCAGCCATATGCTCGCGGACGCTTGCGCGATGCAGTTGCTGCGCGCGCCCAAACAGTTCGAAATCATCGTGACCGACAATTTGTTCGGCGACATGCTGTCAGATGAGGCGGCGATGCTGACCGGGTCGATCGGAATGCTACCCTCGGCATCGCTTGGCGCGCCGGATGCGCAGGGTAGACGGCCGGCGCTCTACGAACCTTGTCACGGGAGTGCGCCGGATATCGCCGGCATGGGCATCGCCAATCCGCTCGCCGAGATCATGAGCTTTGCCATGTTGCTGAGGTATTCCTTCGCACTGTCGGTCGAGGCCGATTTGATCGAGCAAGCCGTGGCAAACGTCCTCGATTCAGGAGTTCGGACCGGCGACATCATGCAGCCTGGGAAAACCAAGGTATCGACGACCGGTATGGGCGACGCGGTACTGTCCCAATTGGATGCGCTCGCCGCCTAGAGCCGTGAACGGAGTTTGGATGATGGGCTACAAAATCGCAGTCGTCGGCGCGACGGGAAATGTCGGTCGCGAGATGCTGAATATTCTCGAGGAGCGGCAGTTTCCGGTGGCCGAAGTCGTGGCCTTGGCGTCGCGCC
Source organism: Alphaproteobacteria bacterium (assembly GCA_040216735.1). NCBI lineage: Bacteria > Pseudomonadati > Pseudomonadota > Alphaproteobacteria > Alphaproteobacteria bacterium. The sequence continues at coordinate 233,754 of JAVJOO010000002.1, forward strand.
GATCGGTCGGGAAGGAAGCCGCCTTTGGTGACCGGCGCCTCAAGGTACAGGCGCTGGAGGACTTCGATTTCGCGGGCACCGACATCGCGTTGTTTTCGGCGGGATCGCCGGTGTCGGAGGAGTATGCGCCAAAGGCCGCGCGCGCAGGGTGCGTCGTTATCGATAATTCCTCCAAGTTTCGGATGGACCCCGACGTCCCGCTCATCGTGCCCGAGGTCAACGCCGATGCGATCGCCGGCTACACCCGCAAGAACATCATCGCCAACCCCAACTGTTCGACCGCGCAGTTGGTTGTCGCCCTCAAGCCGATCCACGATGCCGCCGGGATCAAACGCGTGGTGGTATCGACCTATCAATCCACGTCCGGCGCCGGCAAAGAAGCCATGGACGAACTCTTCAATCAGACCAAAGCGATCTACGTGAACGACCCGGTTACGCCGGTTGAGTTCACCAAACAAATCGCCTTCAACGTCATCCCCCACATCGATGTCTTCATGGAGGATGGCTACACGAAAGAAGAGTGGAAGATGATGGTCGAGACAAAAAAGATTCTCGACCCCAAGATCAAATTGAGCGCGACCTGCGTCCGCGTCCCAACCTTTGTCGGCCACGCCGAGGCGGTCAACCTCGAACTGGACCGACCGCTGTCGGCGTCCGAAGCCCGCGCACTTTTGCGCGAATCGCCCGGCCTCATGGTCGTCGACAAACTTGAGGACGGGGGCTACATCACGCCTCTCGATTGTGTCGGCGACTACGCAACCTTCGTCAGCCGGATTCGCGAAGACGCGACGGTAGAGAACGGCCTGAACCTTTGGGTTGTCTCGGATAACCTGCGTAAGGGGGCCGCCCTCAATGCCGTCCAAATCGCAGAATCGCTGATCAACCGCTTCCTTAAAAAGGCCGCGTAGGGACCGCCTGAAAGAGGTGCGTCGGCGTGAGGATCTCGTGCCCCGCCGCCGGCAGCGCCAAGTCGGCACTACAACCGGTTTGCAGCAAGACGCCGTATACCGAAGATACCGCGTGCGACAACGCCTCAACCGTGCTGGGCTCGCCCGCCGCCAATCTGGCGGCCAGTAGCGCCGTCAACAGATCGCCGGCGCCGTGCGCGGGCGTATCGATCCGCGGGGTCCGAATCGCCCAAGCCGACGTGCCCTCTAATAAGAAAGTATCGATCCGGTCGCGCGGGGTCTCTGCCGTGACTACCGAGGTGACAACGACCGTCTGCGGGCCTAACGCCTGGAGACGCGCGGCGGCGGCCCAAACGGCGGCGGCGGTCGTCGCCGGTGCGCCGAGCAAATACGTCAATTCGAAATGGTTCGGGGTGACGATATCGCTCGCCGGCACCAGCCGGCCGCGAATCGCGTGGCCGATCTCCGCTGCGACGTAGCGGCCTGACCCCATGTCTCCCAGGACCGGATCGCAAATGTAGCGGACACCGGGATTGAGCCGACGCGACGATGCGAGGGCGGCCAACACGACATCGGCCTGATCCGCGTGCCCGAGATATCCGGTGAGAACCTGTCCGACTTCGGCCATGAGACCGTTCTTTTCGAGTGCCGCGACAATGCGCCCGTCCAGCGCCGCCGAAACGACCTCGCCCGCGTGACCGCGGCCCGCCGGGTGGTTCGAGTAGAGCACTGTGGGCACTGGCCAGAGTGCCTGCCCAAGAAGCGTGAACGCGTAGCTAGCGGCGCTGTTGCCGACGAAACCTGCGACGACAGCGGATTGAAAGGACAGGGTCGCCAAAACTCAACATCCTTTGCATATCGGCGCTGCAAATCGGTCGCGTTCGATTGACTTGCCGCGGGGCCCGGTTTCTAATCGGCGCCTCATTTTGGCAACAAATCTGCCAATCATCACGGACCGAATCCGGTCCTTCGTTGCTATCACGAGGCTGAAAGGTCGCGCCGATGAGTGTGCATGATCGCCCTCTTTCTCCCCACCTCCAGATCTACCGGTGGCCGATATCGATGACCCTGTCGATCCTGCACCGGATTACGGGCGTCGGATTGGGTCTGGGAACGCTATTGATGGCGTACTGGCTGATTTCGGCGGCGGCCGGTCCTGACCGGTTCGCCGATGCGCAGGCCTTCCTGGGCAGCATCCTCGGGCGCGTCATTCTGCTGGGGTTCACCGTGTCGCTGACGTTTCACTTCTGTAACGGCATCCGCCATCTGTTTTGGGACGCTGGCAAGGGTTTCGAGCTCAGTACGGCGCGGGCAAGCGGCATCGCCGTCTTCCTCGGGACGCTCGTATTGACCGCCGCGACGTGGGTGGTTGCCTATGCCGTCAGGGGGAGCCTATGAGCCTCCGAACGCCTCTCGGACGGGTCCGCGGCCTCGGTTCCGCGAAGGAAGGAACGCAGCATTGGTGGCACCAACGGGTCACCGCGCTGGCGTTGGTCTTGCTTTCCCTATGGTTCGTGGTTTCGTTGATCGTGATGACCGGCGCTTCGTATGACGAAGTGCGGGCGTGGATCGGACACCCGGTGGTCACCGGCCTCCTTCTCCTGACGATCGGTTTTACGTTCTATCACCTCAAGCTCGGGCTTCAGGTCGTGATCGAGGATTACGTCCACAGCGAGATGATCAAGGTTGCCTCCCTGATGCTAATGTCGGGCGCGTGCTTGGTCGTCGGGGTTGCCAGCGGGCTGTCCGTCCTTTTCGTCGCATTCGGGAACTAGCAGAGTATGAGTGAAGCCTATCCCATTACCGAACACCTGTATGACGTCGTCGTCGTCGGGGCCGGCGGCGCAGGCCTGCGCGCCGTCGTCGGCATGGCTGAAAAAGGCCTCAAGACGGCCTGCGTCACAAAGGTTTTCCCGACGCGCTCGCACACCGTCGCGGCCCAGGGCGGCATCTCCGCCGCGCTCGGCAACATGGGGGCCGACGACTGGCGGTGGCACATGTACGACACCGTCAAAGGGTCCGACTGGCTCGGCGACCAAGACGCCATCGAATATATGTGCAAAGAGGGCCCGGCAGCGGTGATCGAGTTGGAACATTACGGCGTTCCGTTCTCGCGTACCGACAGCGGCAAGATCTACCAACGCGCATTCGGCGGGATGACGACGAACTTCGGCGAAGGGACGGCGCTTCGCACCTGTGCCGCCGCCGACCGTACCGGCCACGCCATTTTGCATTCGCTCTATCAGCAAAGCCTTCGACACAAGGCCGAGTTCTTCATCGAATACATCGCGCTCGACCTCATCATGGACGAGGATGGCAGTTGCGTCGGTATGTTGGCGTGGAACCTTGACGATGGCAGCCTCCACTTGTTCCGCTCGCACATGACGGTGCTCGCGACCGGCGGCTATGGGCGCACTTACTTTTCCTGCACGTCCGCGCATACCTGCACGGGTGACGGCAACGCCATGGCGCTGCGGGCAGGTCTCCCCCTCCAGGACATGGAATTTGTGCAATTCCACCCAACCGGCGTTTACGGCGCGGGTGTGCTGATCACCGAAGGGGTGCGCGGCGAGGGCGGCTATCTCGTCAATGGCGAGGGAGAGCGCTTCATGGAGCGTTACGCCCCCCATGCAAAGGATCTCGCGTCGCGCGACGTGGTCAGCCGCTCAATGACCATCGAAATCCGCGAAGGCCGGGGCGTCGGTGCCAAGAAGGACCACATTTACTTGCACCTGGACCACCTCGACCCGGCGATCATCGGTGAACGCCTTCCCGGTATCGCCGAAAGCGCCAAGGTCTTTGCCGGCGTCGATGTGACCCGCGAACCGATCCCGGTCTTGCCTACCGTCCACTACAACATGGGCGGCATTCCGACGAACTATCACGGCGAAGTCATCAACAACACTGCCGATAGCCCGGACGCGCTCGTTCCGGGGCTGATGGCAGCCGGCGAGGCTGCCTGTGTCTCCGTCCACGGTGCAAACCGCCTAGGATCGAATTCGTTGCTCGACCTCGTTGTATTTGGCCGTGCCGTCGCGAACCGCGCCGCCGAAGTGGTGAAGGCTGGTGCCGGACACCGGACATTGCCCAAGGCCAGCCTGGATAAGGCGCTGCACCGGCTCGACCATTTCCGCAACGCCAGCGGCGGCACGCCGACCGCCCAGATCCGGGCGAATATGCAAAGCACGATGCAGAACAACTGTGCCGTATTCCGGACCGGCGAGGTTCTGGAAGAGGGCAAGCAACTGATTGACGACGTGCGTAAGAGCATGGCCGACATCGGCGTGACAGATCGTTCGATGGTATGGAACTCCGATTTGGTCGAAACCCTGGAACTCGACAACATGATCGGGCAAGCGGTGGTCACCATGCATGGTGCCGCGAACCGGAAAGAAAGCCGCGGCGCGCACGCTCGCGAAGACTTCCCGGACCGCGACGACGAGAACTGGATGAAACACTCGATGGAACGCTACGACGACTCGGGCAAAGTGACGATCGACTACCGGCCCGTCCACGAGTACACGCTGACCGACGACGTTTCTTATTTCCCGCCGAAGGCGCGGGTTTACTAGAGCCGGCAGGAGCATCGATGGCTGAGTTTTCGCTTCCCCGCAATTCCAAGATCGGCACCGGCAAAACCGTTAAGGCAGCGGCAACCGCGACGCGTGTCCGTACCTTCAAGGTCTACCGGTGGAACCCGGACGACGGGAAGAACCCCGTGGTCGATACCTATGAGGTCGACCTCGACACTTGTGGCCCGATGGTCTTGGACGCGCTGATCAAGATCAAGAACGAGATGGACTCGACGCTCACCTTCCGCAGGTCCTGCCGTGAAGGCGTGTGCGGATCGTGCGCCATGAATATCGATGGGTCCAACACCCTCGCCTGCACCAAGGCCATTGAAGACGTGAAGAAGGACGTCAACGTCTATCCGCTCCCGCATATGAACGTGGTGAAGGATCTCGTCCCGGACATGACGAACTTCTACGCCCAATACGCCTCGGTCAAACCTTGGCTGCAATCCGAATCCGAACCGCCGACTCGGGAGCGGCTGCAGTCGCGCGAAGAACGCGCCGAACTCGACGGCCTATGGGAATGTATCTTGTGCGCCTGTTGCTCGACCAGTTGCCCGAGCTATTGGTGGAACAGCGACCGCTATTTGGGGCCAGCCGTTCTCCTCCAAGCCTACCGATGGATCGCTGATAGCCGTGACGAATACACCGGCGAACGCCTTGACGATCTTGAAGATCCGTTTCGGCTCTATCGCTGTCACACCATCATGAACTGCACCGCAGCTTGTCCGAAGGGTTTGAATCCGGCAAAGGCGATCGCGGAGACCAAGAAGCTGATGCAGGAGCGCCGCTAGGGCCGGCTACCCGGTCGGGGAATGCGGTGAGCTACACGCCCGAAGACGATCGCACGGACGATGCCCTAAGAGAAAGCTACGACCGGCTGCCCTACGAAACACGCGCCCGGCGGAAGACTCACCCGGATACGCTCGCAACCGTTGCCCAAATATTCGGCCTCGCCGCTCCCGTCGTCGAGACGGCGAGGGTTCTTGAGATCGGTTGCGGCCCCGGTGAGAACCTCGTCGCAATCGCCACCGCGTTGCCCCGAGCGACCTGCGTTGGCATCGACTTCGCCAGCACCCAAATCGACCGGGCCAGCACCCTCGCCACATCGGCTGGGGCCGGAAACGCCCAGTTTTATTGTTGCGATTTCAATGAGATAGGGGATCGTCACGCCCCCTTCGATTTCGTTATCGCGCACGGCTTGTTGTCGTGGATTCCACCACAACGCCACAACGAACTCATCGCCACGTGCAGCCGCTGCCTCGCACCGGGCGGCTTGCTCTTCTTGAGCTACAACACGCTACCGGGTTGGCATCAACGCCGAATCGTCCGCGATTACTTGCTGCATGAAACAGCGGATTGCACCGACATCGGCGACAGAGTGCGCCGCGCTCGGGTGGCGCTGTCCGCGCTGGCGGACGACATTGGCGGAATCGATTGGGCCTACGGGCGCATCATCCGAGATGAACGCGACAATGTTGCCAAGCTCGGCGACTCCTACCTCGCCCACGATCTCCTCGAGACTTTCAACAGCGCCTTCTATTTCTCCGACGTTGTTCGACACGCCAAGACGCACGACCTTCACTATGTCGGTGAGGCCGCATTCGATGCGATGGTGCCCGACAGTTATCCCGCGTCGATCGCTAAACCTTTGAAAACCGTTACAGATCTGCAAAAACGCGAACAACGGCTGGACTTCCTGATCAACCGTACGTTCCGCGAGTCTATCTTCGTGAAAGCGCGCCAGACGTCGGGCCGACCGGACCAACGGGCACTCGCTAAGCTTTTCGTTGCATCGTCGCTGACGCGAGCGATGGCGACTAACGGCGATGCACGTACCGTCGTCTTCAGGAGCCCAAGCGGTACCGAGATATCGGTTGAACCGGGTACCGTCGCGGACGCGCTGGATGCCCTCTCCGCTCGGTTTCCCGAGGCCCGTTCGCTCGACGAGATCCTGGGCGACATCCAGCCGGCCAACGGTCCACGGCTTGAATCGGCTGACGTTGTCGCCCTTATCAACGCGCTTTTTGCAGCCTTCGGTCGTGGCCTCATTTCCCTCCACAGCCGACGTCCGATCGTGCGGGCGACGGTCGAATCTCGCCCCCTCGCCTCGCCCCTTGCCCGGGCGCAGTCCCAAGAAGGCAGCAGGGTCACGACGATGCTGCTCGAAAACGTCGACCTCAACGACGCCGATTGCCGGACCCTTTTGCCGCTTCTCGACGGGCGGCACGACGTACCGACCCTCGCTCGTTCCCTGAGCGCCGCCGATCCAGCCGAGAGCGTCGAACGAACCAGCGCGGCGCTTGAAAAGATGGCACGGGCCGGCCTTCTCCTCCCGTCTAACCAATGACATCGGTTGCGGCGGCATATGCACGCTTGCTCGACCGAGATGGATGGCAGCCAGACAGCACTCAGACAGCCGTCGTTGATCGGCTCGCCCAATTGGAGACTGAACTGGAACGCGTCCGTCGCGGCAGCGGCCTGTTGGCTCGACTAAGCGGTCGTGGACGGCACCCCGCGCCAAAGGGACTCTATCTATGGGGCGGTGTCGGACGCGGGAAGTCGGTGTTGATGGACCTTTTCTATCAAAGCGTCCGATCTACTCCCAAACGGCGCGTTCACTTCCATGCATTCATGCTCGATGTCCATGCGCGGGTTTTTCAGTTGCGCCAGAATCCGAACAACACCGGCGATCCTCTTAAGGAAGTCGCCAAGCAGATATCGACCGAAACGACACTCCTTTGTTTTGACGAGTTCCAGGTTACGGATACAGCCGATGCGATGATTCTGTCGCGGCTCTTCAAGAAAATGTTCGAGCGTGGAGTCGTGGTTGTCGCGACATCCAACCGTCCGCCGGGCGACCTCTACCTCCACGGACTCAACCGCGATCTGTTTGTGCCCTTTATCCAAATGTTGGTGGAACGGACCGACGTGATCCACTTGGACGGCGCCCGCGACTACCGGCTGGAGCAGCTCCGGAGCATCGGCGTCTTTCACACCCCACTTGGCGCAGCGAGCGAGCGGGAACTCATAGTCGCCTTCCACCGGCTCACCGGCGTGGAGCGCGGCGACTCGGTGACACTTCACGCCCAAGGGCGGTCGCTGACGGTGACAAGCGCCGCCAACGGCGTCGCCCGATGCACCTTCAAAGAGCTATGTGAACGTCCGTTGGGGAGCGCGGACTACCTTGCCCTCGCCGAAACCTTCAACACGCTTATTCTGTCCGGAATACCCAGGATGGGCCCGGAAAATCGCAACGAAGCCAAGCGATTCACAACCCTGATCGACGCGCTTTACGAACACAAAGTGAATCTCATCTGCTCGGCCGACGCCCTCCCCAACGACCTCTACACCGTCGGTCACGGGTCCTTTGAGTTCGCCCGAACAGTATCGCGACTCATTGAAATGCAGTCTCCCGACTACATGGCGTTGGCGCACATCGTTGCCGAATCCGCCTCAGGTTGACGGCGACGCCCACTGCAAGGCGGGAAGAACGGCGGTCGGCTCCACCCCGCTGACATCGAGGAAGCGGTCGAGGCGGTGGATGTCGATCGGGTCGCCGATCTCGTCCCGGTGCAAACCACCGGTGATGAAAACCGAATCGATACCGAAGGCATTGGCGCCGGCAATATCGGTTCGCGGGCTATCGCCTAGTGCAATCACTCGGGACAACGGAAGGCGACGGCCCTGCAGACAGGCCTGGTAGACCGGCGCGCAGGGTTTTCCAAACTGGATGACCTGTCCGCCCAGTGCCGCGTAGCGCGCCGCGAGAGCGCCGGCACAGTAGAGAATGCGCGGCCCGCGCATGACCTGAAGGTCTGGATTGGCACAGACCAACGGAAGGCCCCGCGCAAGGGCGGCGCCAAGCTCTGCCTCGTAGTCCGCAACCGTCTCGGTATCGTCGTGACGGAGCCCGGTGACCAACAGAAATTCGGCCTCCTCGATTGCGGCAACGGCCGAATAGTCCAGTCCGGACAGAATATGTGCATCTTTTTCGGGGCCCAGGTAACGATACCGGCGGCGCCCTGCCAACGTAGGAAGCCCCTCCGCGAGCGCGCGATAGGTTATCTCACCCGAGCTCACCACACCGTCGTACGCCGTGCGGGGGACGCCGATTCCTTCGATTTGCCGCATCACTGCCTCTGCCCGCCGAGGCGCGTTGGACAGGAGCAGGCGCTCGATTCCGGCTTGCCGCATGCGCTCCAGGCAGTCCAGAGCTTGCGGGTAGGGCCGCGTCCCATCGTGCACGACGCCCCAAAGATCGATCAATGCAAGATCGTAGCGCGCCGCGACTTCGCTGAAACCGCCGAGGACCGGGTGCGGCATTAGGCGTGCATCCCGGGCGTCGCAATGATGAATGAACTCACGGTCGCACCTCTACGCCGACAATCTCCGACAACGACGAGACGCCGTCGCGCGCCATCAGCACGCGCAGGCGCGCCTGCATCCGCCCGATGAGCCCCGGACCTTGGAAGACCATCGCCGTGTAAAGCTGAACCAGAGACGCACCTGCCTTCATCTTTTCATAGACATCGTCGCCCGACGCGATCCCGCCGACGCCGATGAGCGGAAGACGCCCCGCGCTGACGCGGCTCGCTTCGCGCAACACGTCTGTCGACGGCGCAAACAGCGGCACGCCGGAGAGGCCACCGGTTTCGGCAGCGAAGCGTTGGTTCAGGTGCGCCGGTCGGGCCACCGTCGTGTTCGAAACGATCAGGCCGTCCACGCCGGTTTCGATCGCCATCTCCACGATTCCGCCAAGCTGGCCGGGCGATAGATCAGGTGCGATCTTGACGAGAAGGGGAGGACGGCGGGCACTTCGGTGCCGTGCCTCGCGCAGGCGGTTGAGGAGCGGACCGAACATCGCTTTCGCTTGAAGATCGCGGAGCCCAGGTGTGTTGGGCGACGATATGTTGACCACGAGGTAGTCCGCGAAATCCGAAAAGCGCTCGACGCCGACGACGTAGTCCTGAATGGGATCGCCCGAGTCTTTGTTGGCGCCGACATTAATTCCGATAATCCCACGGTTGGCGGTCCGCTGACGTTGGATGTTCTTCGCAAACGCATCATGCCCAAAATTGTTGAAGCCCAACCGATTGATCACCGCACCGTCGGCGCTCGACCGAAACACGCGGGGCCGGGGGTTGCCGGTCTGCGGTCGCGGCGTGACTGTCCCAGCCTCGACGAAGCCAAGACCCAGCCGCAACATGGCGTCACTGGCCACGGCATTCTTATCGAACCCTGCCGCCAACCCGATCGGGTTGGGGAACCGGAGCCCGAAAACCTCGACCGGGAGATCTGGGATACGGGCGCGCGGGATCGCCGCAGCACCGTAGCGCAACGCCACCAGCGTCAACGCATGCGCACGCTCCGGGTCCAGCGCCCTCAGAGCCGGTCGCACGACGCCGAAGAGGTGCGCCAACACCTAGAACAGACTCGCTTGCCGGGGCACAACGGGCGCAACGGCATCGAGACATGTCGGATCGTCGTTCTTGACGCTATTAACGGCCGGCCCAACCGCCGTGACCGTCAAGTCGACGTGGCCGGGCACCATGACTTCCGAGAGGTCGCCCTGGGGCGATGTGGGATCGAGCCAAACGTCAAAGTTAGCCGAGTCCAGGACAACCGGCATCCGGTCGTGAGTATTGGCCACCGAAGGAAGGGCCGGACCGGTCACAATCGAAAAGGTTTCGACAACTTCACCGGCGGGACCGACATCTCGCGGACTCCCTTTCTCCACCGCGTGCGGCCGTTTCCAGACATCCCAGATCCCGGCAAAAGCCATCGTCGCTCCGTCGATTGGACGGATCAGATAGGGCTGGCGCCGCCCTTCCTCGACCTTCCATTCGTAGTACCCGTCCGCGGGAACAATACAGCGGCGGCGCGCGAAACTGTCGCGGAAGGCGCTCTTGGTCGCAACGGTTTCGCTGCGCGCGTTGATCATCCGCGATCCCACACCGATCGCTTCGGCCCAGGACGGCACGAGTCCCCAGCGGAGCAGGACCAACTCGCGCTGCAGCTCTGTATTCAGCCGGATTACCGGCATCGGATCGGTCGGCGCCACATTGAAGCGAGCCGGGAAGTTCGGCAGGCCGCCGACCAATCGGAAAAGCTGCCGCATAGCTTCGGCTGGAGACAGGAGGAGGTAACGACCGCACATTTGCGGCATCCTAGCGGTTCGACGCCCGACCGCAATCGTCCGGGTTTGACCGTTCCGGGCGCGCGACGGACAATGACAAAGGAATTTCCAACGGACTGCCAACATGCCGAAATCCAGGATCGAAGACGAGGGCCGCTTCTACTTCAACGGAGAGTGGTTCGACTCGAATCCCAAGATGATCGGCCCCGCGACCCATGCCTTTTGGATGTCGTCGGTCGTCTTCGACGGCGCGCGTTCCTTCGGGGGGTTGGCGCCCGATCTCGACCGCCACTGCCAGCGATTGATTCGGTCTGCCGCCGCCATCGGCCTCAACCCACCTATTGCTTGGGAGGAAGTGTACGAACTCGCGGTAACCGGCATCCGCATGATGCCGCCGGACTCGCACCTCTATGTGCGGCCCGCAATCTATGCGGAAGAGGGGTTCGTCAATCCCGAAGCAGATAGCGCCAAGTTCGTGCTCGCCGTTCTGAATTCGCCGATGCCCCAGTTTGGCGGGTTTTCGGCCTGCCTCTCGACGCTGCGCCGACCGGCTCGCGACATGGCGACCACCGACGCCAAGGCCGCCGCGCTCTATCCCAATAGCGGGCGCGCCCTGCGCGAAGCGGCACGGCGCGGCTTCGACAATGCCGTGATGCTCGACCCCAACGGCAACGTCGCGGAATTCGCGACCGCGAACCTTTGGTTTGCCAAGAACGGGGTGGCGGTAACGCCGGCCGAGAACGGCACGTTTCTCAGCGGGATTACCCGGCGGCGGGTACTCGAACTGCTCAAGGCCGACGGCATCGCCACCGAGGAACGCGCCTTTACCTTCGACGAAGTGCTGGACGCCGACGAGGTCTTCAACACCGGCAACTACGGCAAAGTAATGCCGGTAACGAAGATCGAAGACCGCGAGCTGCAACCGGGACCGGTCGCGCGACGTGCCTACGACCTATACATGACCTTCGCTAAGGCCCACAGCGTTCTCTAGTCGGATGGTTCCAACGAGTTGCGTACTAACGCGATGAAGTTCTCGATGCCGTAGAGCGCGGCGAAGGATCCGATACGCGGCCCCTGCTTTTGCCCAAACAGGACTTCGTAGAGAACACCGAACCAGTCGCGCAGGTTCTCATATTCGTGTCGCTTCCCGATTTCGTAGACCCGGTTCTGAATGGCTTCGGCATCCGCATCGGGTGTCAGTTCAACGAGCTCGGCGACGAGATCCTGGAGCGCGGCCCGCTCCCGCTCGCTCGCCGCCCGGAAGACCTTGGATGGCGCCACGAAATCGCGGTAGTAGGCAATAGCGTAGGTGACGAGGCTGTCGAGAAGCGGGTGGGATTCGGGCGACGCCCCGGCGACATACCGACCGACAAAACCCCATAGCACGGCAGGGTCGTCCGTATTGCAGACGCTGACCAAGTTGAGCAGGATACCAAAGCTCAGCGTCAGATCCTCAGACGGCGCTTCATCGCCATGGATATGCCAAACCGGATTGTCGAGACGGGCGTGGCGGTCGGGCGTTTCGTGGAAGGTCCGCAGAAACGCCGCATACTCGTCGACCGCTCTCGGGATCACATCGAAATAGAGACGCTTCGCCTTGCGCGGCGATTGAAACATATAAAGCGAAAGGCTTTCGGGCGATGCGTAACGCAGCCAGTCGTCGAGCGTCAGGCCGTTGCCGCGAGATTTCGAGATCTTCTCGCCGTTCTCGTCGAGGAAGAGTTCGTAATTGAACCCCTCGGGCGGCTTTCCCCCCAATATCTTGCAGATTCGGCTGGAGAGACGAACCGAGTCGATCAGGTCCTTACCCGACATTTCGTAATCGACGTCGAGCGCGCTCCATCGCATCGCCCAGTCGGCCTTCCACTGAAGCTTGCAATGACCGCCGGTTACGGGAACCTCGACCCGCGCCCCGTCGTCGTCCAGATAGACGATCGTTCCCGCGTCGGGGTCCTTGTCGACGATCGGCACTTGCAGAACCTTGCCCGTCTTGGGGCAGATCGGCAGGAAGGGGCTATAGGTCGCGCGCCGTTCGGCACCGAGCGTCGGTAGGATGACCGCAGTGACGGCATCGTAGTGCTGCAACATGCGCATCAACACCGCGTCGAACTGACCGGCCCGGTAGCATTCGGTCGCGCTTTGGAACTCGTACTCGAACCCAAACCGATCCAGGAAAGCCCGGAGCCGTGCATTGTTGTGATGGCCGAAACTCTCGTGCGTGCCGAAGGGGTCGGGTACCGCGGTGAGCGGTTTGCCAAGATGGGCCTCGAGCTTGTCGCGATTGGGGACGTTGTCGGGGACCTTTCGCAACCCATCCATATCGTCGGAGAAGGCAAATAGCCGGGTTGGAATATCGGACAGTTCTGCGAAGGCCCTGCGTACCATGGTCGTCCGCGCCACCTCGCCGAAAGTGCCGATATGGGGCAAACCCGACGGGCCGTAGCCGGTTTCGAACAGCACGAAACCTTTGGCCGGCGGTTCGGCGCCATAGCGTTCAACGAGGGAACGCGCCTCGGCAAAGGGCCAGGATTTTTGGATATCTGTGGGCACAGGCAACTCGCGCGGCAACCTAGGCGGACAGGCCGGGGACGGTCAAGCGGCCACCCTCAGGATCGCGCCGGTCGCGGGGTTGCTGCAACCTCCCCCAATCCCTAGATTGCGCCGACCGCTGAAGAAGGAAACCAGATGTCCGTAAAACAAGAGCACCAAGCCCTCATCTACGTCATGGTGCTGATGTCGGCAGCCGACAACGACATGACCGACAAGGAGCTGTTTACGATCGGCGAAATCGTCAAAACGCTGCCGGTCTTCGGCGGCCTGGACATCGAGAAGCTGCCCGACACCGCGGAGGCCTGTGCGGAACTCCTGTCCAACGACAATGGCCTCGAAACCGTACTGAAATTCATCGCCGAAAAACTCCCCGCGCGGTTGCACGAAACGGCCTATGCATTGGCTTGCGACATCGCCGCCGTGGAAGGCCGTTTGCGTAGCGAGGAAATCAAGCTCCTCGAATTTCTCCGGCATCGCCTTGAGATCGGTCGCCTCCCGGCCGCCGCGATCGAGCGCGGCTCGAAGGCGCGCTACCAGGTTCTTTAAAGACCGAGAACAAACCTAGCCGCCGCCTCGACCGCCGCGTCCAGGTTCTGGGCATGGGTGCGCCCCGAGGCCTTGCGGGGTTTCAAATCGTGATCGCCGTCCTCTAGCCAATGCAACGCAATGGTGGAGTTCAGCTCGTACCCGTCGACATCCTCGCGGTTACCGAGCGGATCGCGCGTTCCTTGAAGGATGAGCGTCGGTGTCTCGAGGGACCGAAGATGCTCGGTACGCGTGGATTGCGGTCGTCCAGCTGGATGAAACGGATAACTGAAACACACAAGGCCCGCGACCTTCTGCTCGTCGGCAATCATGGTGGCGATCCGCCCGCCCATGCTCTTGCCCCCAATAACGAGCCTCTCGGCGCGACCTAGTCGCGCGATAACCTCGCGCCATGTCTCCATCAACACCGGCGCCCGGTCCGGGCCTTTGCGCCCGCCGCGCGCGCGCCGGTGCGCCATGTACGGGAACTCGAAGCGAACGACCCGTACGCCCCTGTCCGCCAAACCGCCCGCGACCGCCGCCATGAATGGCGAGTCCATCGGCGCTCCCGCACCGTGGGCCAATACAACGGTGCGCGGCGCGTCCTTTTCGCCGTCGATCAAGAAGTCCATCGGCCGTGTTCCCTAACAGCGCCCCTCCACCGGAATCGGCGTTTAGACGGCGCCCGAAATAGATCGCCTAGTTTCGCGGCTTAACCATTTTTTCGGCCATCGAAACGATAAACTTCGTGAGCCGCTCGGTATGCTCATCGCCCGCTTCAGTCGGCGAAAAGTGGCCGAAAAACCGACCGGTGCCGAGGACCTTTCGGGTTTGCTCGGCGGAGATCGGCACGTACGCCATACTCCAGTCGCCAAACAACCTGGAATGGACTTCACGGGCATCTAGTCGCTTCACGGTGACATGCCGGGGATCGTTCGAGATTCGTTTGAACAACGCCTCTACTTCGTCCTTCGGCCCTTCAAGAACCTGTAGAAATTCGCCTTCGTAGAACAGAAGCAAACCGGTCAAGTCGTGCTGCGGATTGTTCGTGCGCGCCTTCGACAAAATGCGTTGCAGTTCGCGATCGTCGATCCGAGCCACAGCCTTCGAGGAATAGACGAGCCTAAAGACCATATTGCTTCTTCGCTCCGTTGAAGGAGTGTCGGAGACGGCGGCAAACGGCGGTTCTGACTGGAGCGGGTGAAGGGAATCGAACCCTCGTCGTAAGCTTGGGAAGCTTCTGCTCTACCATTGAGCTACACCCGCCCGCATCCGCGGATTCTCCGTACCGCGGCGCGGAAAGCAATAGCGCCGTGGCAAAATTCCACCGTCAACCGCGACGGGCGAACGTTTCAATAGGCAGTGATCGACGCTGGCGGGGCGTTGACAGGACTCCGAGCGTGGGAAAAGGTCCGCCCTCAGTGCAGGCTGGGCTCGGCGCCACCGGTGAGAGCTTTCATGCCCTGGAGTAAAACAATGTCGATTGTCGATCAATATTCCGGCGCCGCGGACGCCATGAAGTTTCGCGACCCCAGGGTGACCGTAGATGGGAGCGCCCGGGCCACGGTGAAGCTCCGTGGGCTGGAGACGCTTTGGTTCAATACCGGCACGTTGTGCAATTTGACCTGCGCCCATTGCTATATCGAGTCCAGCCCCACGAACGACCGCCTCGCCTACATCGCTCGCGACGAAGTCCGCGCGTTTCTCGACGAGATCCGCGACCTCGGGCTGCCGACACGCGAAATCGGCCTCACCGGCGGCGAGCCGTTCATGAATCCCGACATCGTCGGGATCCTCGACGATATCCTCTCGCGTGGGTTCGAAGCCCTGGTCCTGACCAATGCGATGGCCCCGATGAGACATCGTCAGGCCGACCTTCTTAAACTCCAGGCGGCCTACGGCGCCGCTTTGTCGGTGCGCGTCTCCCTCGATCATTACGCGGAACGTCAACACGACGCCGAGCGCGGCCCACAATCCTGGTCCCGGACGACCGGCGGATTGCAATGGCTGGCGGAAAACGGCTTTCACGTGACCGTTGCAGGACGATCGCTCTGGCATGAACCCGAAGCCGAGCTTCGCGCCGGATTTGCCGCTCTATTCAAATCCCTCGGTGTGGCCATCGACGCAAAGGACCCAAGCGAATTGATCATCTTTCCCGAGATGGACGAGAACGCCGAGGTCCCTGAAATCACCACGGCATGCTGGGGCATCTTGGAGGTGAATCCCGACGCCATGATGTGCGCGTCCTCGCGCATGGTGGTGAAGCGAAAGGGCGCTGCGGCGCCGACGGTCGTGGCCTGCACGCTCCTCCCCTACGACACGCAGTTCGAGATTGGCACCACGTTGGCCGACACCGAAGCAAGTGTCCCCCTGAACCATCCGCACTGCGCACGCTTTTGCGTCCTTGGCGGGGGGTCGTGTACCGCCTAAGGACACCCCGGCACCAACCAGACCTCGGGGCGCGACTGTCCGACTGACCGGCGCCTGGCTATATGGCAGCCCGCCGCGCTTGACGGCGTCAAATTCGGGGCGTAGAAAATTTCCGTGGTGATTTGAGCCGACCGGCTTGCGGCCACGTTAAACAAACAGCTTAAAAGGTCGGGGCGATAACCCGGCTCTTGGCCGGGTTTTTTGTTGGGAGATGTGGCATGAGCAACATCGGGAAGAAAAAAGACAGTCGCGGCTGGCGCCGGCAGACCCTCGCGGTACGGGGCGGTCAAGCACGATCGAATTTCGGCGAGACCAGCGAAGCCCTCTACTTGACCTCAGGCTACGTGTACGACGCTGCCGAGCAAGCCGAGGCCCGTTTCAAGGGCGAGGACCAGGGTTTCATTTACTCCCGATTCTCGAACCCGACAGTCGGGATGTTCGAGGAACGTATCGCAGCGATTGAGGGGATGGAACGCGCCATGGCGACCGCCACAGGGATGGCCGCCGTCAACGCATCGTTGATGTCCCAGTTGAAAGCGGGCGACCATGTCGTTTCCGCGCGCGCGCTGTTCGGATCGTGCCGCTATATCGTCGACGACATCCTGCCGCGGTTTGGCGTGGAGACGACCCTTGTCGACGGCGGCGATCTCGATCAGTGGCGCGCAGCAATGCGCGGCAATACCGTTTGCGGCTTCCTTGAAACGCCATCGAACCCCATGCTCGATATCGTCGACCTCCGCGCTGTTGCCGATATCCTCCATGAAGGCGGCGCCAAGCTTATCGTCGATAACGCCTTCGCAACACCGGCGCTCCAGCGTCCCGGCGAATTTGGTGCCGACATCGTCGTCTACTCGGCGACCAAACATATCGACGGTCAAGGCCGGTGCCTGGGCGGCGTCGTGCTGGGATCCAATAGTTTCGTCGAGGACACCCTCAAACCTTACCTCAGGCATACCGGACCGGCGCTCAGCCCCTTCAACGCATGGGTCATGCTGAAGGGACTCGAGACACTCGATCTTCGGCTCGAAAGGCATTGCGCATCGGCGGCGAAAGTCGCGGACTTTCTCGAGACCGACCGCCGAGTGTCGCGCGTGATTTACCCCTGGCTGGACAGTCATCCGGGCAGCGCCCTAGCGCGACGCCAGATGAACGGCGGCGGCGGTATCGTCACCTTCGACATCGACGGCGGGAAGGAAGGCGCGTTTCGTTTCTTGAACGCGTTGCGTATCGTTGACATCTCAAACAACCTGGGCGACGCAAAAAGCCTTATTACCCATCCGGCGACGACGACGCACCAGCGCGTCTCGGAAAGCGAACGTGAAGTCCTCGGAATCCTGCCGACAACGGTTAGGTTGTCCGTCGGGCTTGAGGACATCGACGATTTGTTGGACGATATTCGTGGTGCCCTTGGCGCCGTCTGAATTCTTCGGGCGAGCTAGGGTCAAACGCAGGATTTTCATGTACGACCGAACGACACGCGGGATCCGCATCGAGGTTCAACCGTTCTACCTTGAAGACCAGTCGACGCCCGACCAGGGGCATTTCGTATGGGCCTACCGCGTCAAAATCGAGAATATCGGCACGGAACGCGTTCAGTTATTGAACCGTTACTGGAAGATCACTGACGCCGTCGGTCGCATCAAAGAGGTGCGCGGGCCTGGGGTAGTGGGCGAACAACCCCGCCTCGACCCCGGCGAATCCTTCGAATATACAAGCGGCACCCCTCTTTCAACGCCGTCCGGGATCATGGTCGGCACTTACGAAATGACGAACGATAGCGGCGATACCTTTCCGGTCGAGATCCCGCCGTTCTCGCTCGATAGCCCGCACGAACGATCGTCACTGAACTGAGCCTAACCGCTGGGCAAAAGGAGCGACGTGGTGGATACACCCGTAAAAAAACCGGACGGCACGGCGGCGGACTCGCGCCCATCCCGTGAAGAGGCAGAGGCGGCGGTCAAAACGCTTCTTCGCTATGCCGGCGACGACGTGACCCGCGAAGGGCTGCTGGACACGCCGGCACGCGTGGTGAGGTCCTACGACGAGTTCTTTGCCGGATATGAAGACGATGCGGTGGAATACCTGCAGCGCACCTTCGAAGAAACCGACGGCTACGATGAAATGGTGGTGCTGCGCGACATCCGAGTCGAATCGCACTGCGAACATCACATGCTCCCGATTATCGGCCGCGCTCACGTCGGCTACCTGCCGAACAACCGCGTGGTCGGAATCAGCAAACTGGCACGGGTCGTCGACGCCTACGCCCATCGATTGCAGGTACAAGAAAAATTGACAGCCCAAATCGCAACCTGCATCGACAGCGTGCTGCGCCCGAAGGGCGTCGCCGTCGTCATCGACGCGGCGCACCAGTGTATGACCATGCGGGGCGTCCATAAGCCGGGCGTCAGCATGGTGACCAGCCATATGATCGGCGCCTTTCGCGACGATGCGACGACCCGTCGCGAGTTCTTGAACATCATCAGCAGTCCGTCGAATCAATCGGGTTGACCCCATGCCTGGCATGGCCGGTACCGCAGGCCAGCGATGATTGAAATACGGCCGATCTTCTATTTTCTGGGCGTGCTGCTTATCTCCCTGGCGGCCGCCATGCTCGTGCCGGCTGTCGTCGACGCGGCCAGCGGCCACCCCGACTGGGAAGCGTTTCTCGGCGCCGCCGGTATCACCCTCTTCTTCGGCGTCAGTTGCGTCCTCACCACCCGTGGCGGCTGGACGACGCTCTCGGTCCGTCAAAGCTTCGTCTTGACGACACTAAGCTGGACGATCGCTGCGGCCTTTGCCGCTCTACCTTTCTGGCTTTCCGAGATGTCTCTCGACTACTCCTCGGCCTTTTTCGAGGCGATGTCGGGAATTACGACAACCGGTTCGACGGTGCTGACCAATCTCGACGGCGCGCCGCCGGGCCTCCTCCTCTGGCGCGCGATCCTCCAGTGGCTTGGCGGTGTCGGGTTTATCGTTCTCGCGATCTCGGTCCTCCCGCTGCTTCAAGTCGGCGGAAACCAACTTTTCAGAACGGAGTTCAGCGACCCCTCAGGGAAGGCGACGCCGCGGATCGCGACCCTCGCGGGCGGCATTGGTATGGTCTACGTGGCCGCGACGAGTCTGTGTTTCGTCGCCTACTGGGCCGCCGGCATGTCAGGCTTCGATGCCATCGCCCACGCGATGACGACGATCGCCACCGGCGGCTTTTCCACTTACGATGCGTCGCTCGCCCATTTCGCCAACCCGTCGATCGAGTGGATTGCCACACTCTTTATGATCGTCGGCAGCCTACCGTTCGCGCTCCTTCTAGTGGCGACTCAGGGAGACCCGCTGAGATTGGTGCGCAGCAGCCAGGTGCAGTGGTTCGCCGGCTTCTTGGTGGTCGGCACCCTTGCGATCGCGCTGTGGCAAATCCAGATCAACGACGTGGAGATCAGTCGGGCCATTCGCGCCGCAGCGTTCAACGTTACATCGATCATCACCGGCACCGGTTATGCGAGCGAAGATTTCTGGCAATGGGGCACGTTCCCCGGCGTCGCCTTCCTTTTCTTCATGTTTGTCGGCGGTTGCGCAGGCTCGACCTCCTGCAGCGTGAAGATATTCCGCTATCAGGTGCTGTTTCTCGCGTTACGGACGCAATTGGAACACCTGCTGCGCCCGCATCGGGTATTTGTCCCGCATTACAACGGCAAGCCGTTGCCCGACACGGTGACCGATTCGGTCTTCGCGTTCTTCTTCCTGTTCCTTTTGCTATTTGCCTTGCTGGCCTTCGGGCTATCTACTCTGGGCCTGGATTTCGTGACGAGCGTTTCGAGCGCGGCGACCGCAATTACCAACGTCGGCCCCGGTCTTGGAAAAATGGTCGGCCCCGTCGGCACGTTCGCCGAAATCCCCGAAGCCGGAAAATGGATGTTATCGGCCGGCATGCTGCTCGGCCGCCTCGAAGTGTTTACCGTGATTGTCCTGTTCACCCGAAAGTTCTGGCGCACCTAGCGCCGCACGAGATCGCCATGGAACACTACACGCCGTTGGAAATGACGAAGAAACTCGTCTCTTTCGATACGACGAGCCGCGAATCGAATCTCGACCTCATTGAGTTCGCGGCAGCGTATTTGAAGGGCCTAGGCATTGCCGCAAAACTCATTCACAACGCGGAAGGTACCAAGGCCAACCTCTATGCGACGATCGGCCCGGCGGACGTGCCCGGTGTCGTCCTATCCGGTCACACCGATGTCGTCCCGGTCGACGGCCAAGACTGGACCACGCCACCCTTCGAGCCCCTTGAGTCCGGTGGCCGGTTGTTCGGTCGCGGCACGAGCGACATGAAAAGCTTTATCGCCACCGCTCTATCCCTGGCGCCGGAAATGGCCAAAGCCGATCTGAAAATGCCGGTTCATTTTGCGTTTTCGTATGACGAAGAGGTCGGCTGCCTCGGTGTCCACGGAATCGTCAGTCATATCGGAGACATTTCGCCGCTGCCCCGCGCCGTGATCGTAGGCGAGCCGACAGACATGAAAGTGGTCAACGCGCACAAAGGCGTGTTCGCCTTTCGCACAACCGTGCGCGGTCTAGAAGCCCATTCCAGCGCGACCCATATCGGCGTGAACGCCGTGATGTTCGCCGCCGAGTTGGTTTCCCACCTGTCCAAAATGGCGATGGAGCAACGCGAGAGCGATCGAACGAACGATCGTTTCGACCCGCCCTACACGACCGTTCACGTCGGAACCATCCGTGGCGGCACGGCCCTGAACATCATTCCCAAGGAGTGCTCGTTCGTTTGGGAGTACCGCCTTCTTCCCGGCGAGGATGAGCAGGAGATCTTTCGGCAATTCGACGACTTTGCCACCCAGGTCGTCTTGCCCCGCATGCAAGTGGTCGCGCCCCAAGCTTCGATCGTGACCGAACGTACCGGTCGCGTCGCACCGCTGGTCCCCCAAGCTGACTCGCCTGCAGAAACGCTCGCCATGATGCTCTCGGGGAGAAACCAGACCGATGTCGTCAGTTACGGCACCGAAGGGGGGATTTTCCAAGAGGCCGGCATTCCGACGGTCGTCTGCGGCCCGGGCAATATCCTTCAGGCGCACCGGCCCGACGAATATATTGCGATTGAACAAATCGACGCTTGCGAGCAGTTTTTACGCAAACTCATCGACATCGCTTCGGTTCAGAGAATATAGCCGGACAGAAATTCCGCGATCTTCGCTTCGAGCTCGGTATTGAGCGCGGCAATCAGCTCTTCGACCAACGCGAATTGGATTGCTTGGCGTTCACTCACCGTAAGGTTCTCGGAGATCGTCCGGCTGCGCTCGGCACGTGCCGTTGCAAATGCCAGCCTAAAGCCGCGGTCGTTGCGAATTTCAACGGTGACGGCGAGAACCGCGTCGTAGCGCGCGGACTGGTCGACGGTAACCGCCCCCCGAAGCCCTTTTTCAACGGGCAACTTGGTTTCGACCACCGATGCAGTGTCGATGACGAATCTTGCGCCGCCCTCGCTCCCCAGGGCGGCTAGGCGATCGTTTGCCCAGCGCCGCGCGGCTTCCGTGGGCGACACCGGCAGCAGGTGTTCGATATTTGGTTCGCGGAGCGGCGGGACATATTTCTCAACAATCTCAAGCGAGCCCGCGCTCAGGCGTATCTTCTCAAGGTGGGCGAACGTCACCTCCGGCGCCCGCGTGGGCGGTACGGTTTGGGTGCAGGCTGCGAGAAGCGCGCCCGCCATCACCAACAAACCGGCACGTAGTCCGAACCGACGGGCGATCTTCACGGGTTGGATGGGCATCTCTAGCCTCCCGGGTTTAGGCGATCGTCTGGTTCGAAATGGTAACACCGATTACAAAATTCGCATCGCACTTCGATCTTTCCGTTCTCAAGCACCATTTCCCGAACTTCGTCGGCGGGAAACTGGTTGAGGACCGCTTCGATTCTTTCCCGGGAACAGCGGCATTTGGCCATTACCGGGGCGGACTCATAGAGCCAGACGCCATCTTCATGAAACAATCGGCGAAGAAACGCCGAAGGGCTGAGGAGCGTATCGCACAATTCAGACGCGCGCGCCGTGCCGACCAAGGCGCGTGCGTGCTGCCAGTCCTCTTCGGTCGCCATCTGATCATCGTATTTCTTGCCGCCCTTGCCGCCCGTGGCAGCTAGGTTTTGAACCATAACGGCCCCAGCCCGCCATTGATCGGGTCCGCCACGAACCACCTCTCGGGCGACGCCAACCCGGATAACGGCACGCAGTTGCTCGGAACGGCGAAAGTAGTTCTCGGTGCATTCGGCCAGCGTGCTGCCTTCCAGCGCGACAATCCCTTGATGCCGCTCGGTCTCGGCACCCTGATCGACGATCCAGCTCAAGAATCCGTCACCGAAAAAACGCTGGATCTCGCGGTGTCCGTCCTGCGCCGCCGTCTCGACCGCGCCACGGTCGAAACTTGCATAGGCTCTGATCGAGCCAGGCGTTTCGAAGTCGGCGACCAACGCCCGAATTGGACCGTTGCTGCGGACCTGGAGAGAGAAAACACCCTCAAATTTCAACGCGCTGGAAAGCGCCGCACTCAGGGCGACAAGTTCACCCAGATACTCGGAAACCGCATCGGGGTATTGGTGGCCCGACAATACTTCGTGAATCGCGGGTCCTAGTCTGACGAGACGTCCACGAACGCCGATCTTGTCGATCTGAAACGGGTACACGCAATCGTCGGGTTCGACCTCGGACCGACTTCCTAAGTCATGCACCAGTTGAGAATCCCTTTCTGCGCGTGAAGGCGGTTCTCAGCTTCGGCCCAGACGACCGAACGCGGGCCGTCGATCACGTCGCCCGTAACCTCCTGTCCGCGGTGGGCAGGCAAACAATGCATGAACATCGCATCGGGCTTTGCAACCGACATGATCGATTCGTTGACCTGATACGGACGAAGCAAATTGTGCCGGGCTGTCGTGGAGGTCGATAGTTCCGGCGTTTCATCGCTCATCGAAACCCATACATCGGTGACGACGCAATCCGCGCCCGCTGCGGCCTCGGCCGCCGCCCGCGTCACAACAACCTCCGCCCCCTGCGCGCGGGCCCACTCCACAACATCGGTATCCGGGGCCAGTTCCTCGGGACAGGCGAGTTCGATGCGAAAATCGAACTTAGCCGCGGCGTGGATCCAGGTCGCAGCCATATTGTTGCCGTCGCCGATCCACGCGACCTTCGCTCCGCGAATCGGTCCGCGCTCCTCCTCGTAGGTCATGACATCGCCCATCACCTGACAGGGATGACTGCGGCTGGTCAGGCCGTTAATGACCGGAACGTCGGCATAGGTCGCGAGCTCGTCGAGAACCTCGTGATTGGGGGTTCTAATCATGATGGCGTCGACGTACCGCGAGAGCACTCTGGCGGTATCGGCAACAGTCTCGCCCCGGCCCATCTGCATCGTCGAACCGCTCAACTCAATCGTTTGACCGCCGAGCTGGAGCATCGCGACATCAAAGGAGACGCGCGTTCTCGTCGACGGTTTATCGAATATCGTCGCCAAAATGCGGCCATCCAACGGACGGTCGAGGTCCGGTGCGCCGCGGGGCCGACCGTCGCGGGCACGCTTGCGCGTACTTGCGTCGTCCAGTATTTGGCGCAACGTCGCGGGCTCAAGCGCCGCAATGTCGAGGAAATGCGGCACGCTTCAGAAACTCGTGGCGCCGAGCGCGTCGTCGATCTTTTCGAGCGCCTCTTGGACGTGGACGTCTTCAATAATTAGCGGCGGCAGCAGCCGAACGACATTATCGCCCGCGATAACGCTCAGCATCCCCCGCGCCCGCAATTCGCCGATAACGACACTGGGATCGCCGGTGCACCGCAGACCGATGAACAGCCCTTTGCCGCGCACCTCCGCGATCTTGTTGCCGTGCTTGGCCCGTAGACGATTGAGGCCCTCGTGCAACGCGTCGCCGCGCTTTTGGACGGCCTCGAGGAAACCGGGTTTCGTCACCTCGTTGAGTACCGCAAGCCCGACCGCCGTCGCGATCGGATTGCCGCCAAAGGTCGATCCGTGACTGCCCGCCACCATACCGCGCGCCGCGCTTTCCGTTGCAAGACAGGCGCCGATGGGAAGACCGCCACCGAGCGCCTTCGCCACTGCCATGACATCGGGTGTGATGCCCCAATGTTCATGGGCGAACAACCTTCCGGTCCGCCCGACGCCGGACTGAACTTCGTCGAAAATAAGCAAGAGACCGGCCTTGTCGGCGATCTCCCGTAACGCCGGCAGGAAGGAATCTGGTGACACCCGCACGCCGCTTTCACCTTGAATCGGCTCGACCAAAATTGCTGCGGTCGCCGGCGATATCGCGCGCTCGACGGCGGCGATGTCGCCAAACGGGACCTGGTCGAATCCATCCACCGGCGGCCCGAACCCATCGAGGTGTTTTTTCTGATTGCCGGCCGCCAGCGTCGCGAGGGTACGGCCGTGAAAGGCACCCTCGAAGGTGATCGTCCTGAATCTTTCCGGATGACCGCCCGCCGCGTGATACTTGCGGGCGACCTTGATGCAGCATTCGACGGCTTCGGCACCGGAGTTACCAAAAAACACCGTATCGGCGAACGAATGCGCGACCAGCGCTTCGGCCAACGCTTCCTGCGTCGGAATGCGCACAAGATTGGAGGTATGCCAAACGCCCTCCGCCGCCGTCTTCAGCGCGTCCATCAGCTTGGGATGCTTGTGGCCGAGGGTCGTCACCGCGATGCCCGAGGCAAAGTCGAGGTACCGTCGCCCTTCGGCATCGAAAAGATAGGGGCCCTCGCCCCGCTCAAACGCTAAATCGGCGCGGGCATAGGTCGGCATTATTGCGGAAATCACGGTGCTCTCCCGCTCTCGGTTCAATCGACCGGCTTTCGGAAAGCGACAGAATATGGGGGCACCTCCCCGCGCTGTCAATCGGGCAAGCCTTAACCCGTGGTTAACCCTACGGCCGCATTGTGGGGGTCCTTCCAGACCCCAGACCGGAGCGCCCGGTGCAGCACCCGATGTCCGTCCGAGGTCAATCCCCTCGGGGCGATGGCCGCCAAGCCCGCGAGGCTCTCGAGGTTGCGCGCCTCCTCCGGCGCGACGGCGACCGGGCCACGGCCGTCCAGGTGCTCGTTGAGGCCATTGATGGAGACGACGACCCGGAAGTCGCCTTTACCCTCGGGGTTTGGGCACTTGAGGACGGCAGACCTGCCGATGCGCGAACCTATTTCCGCACCGCCGCCTCCCTCGCACCGACGGTGCCCGAGGTCTTTATCAACCTTGCCGCCGCCGCCGGTCGCCTTGGGCACCAGGACGAAACCCTCGACGCCGCGCGCACGGCTGTCCGACTTGCAGCAACCAACGAGCATGCCCATGGCGCACTCGGCAACGCCCTGTCAGCGGCCAACCATTGGGCCGAGGCGCGGGCCGCCTATCTCGACGCCCACACGCAAGGGCCCGCGTCCTCGATGTGGCTGCTCAATCTCGGGCATTGTGACTTGGCGCTGGGCGATGAAACAGGTGCCCGGCAATGGTTCGCCCGCGTTCTTGAGATGCAACCGGATTCAAAGACCGCGCTCCATGGTCTAGGTCTGTGCGCCCAAAACCGCGGCGACCATGCCGGTGCGATCGGTCTATTCGAGCGGGCGCTTGTGCACGATCCGCTATACGCCGAAGCCTGGGGTAACCTTGCCGTCTCATTGCAAAGCTGCGGGCGTCACCACGATGCGCTGGAGGCCGCGCGAACCTCGGTCGATCTGAACCCGCGTGTCGCCCATGCCTTGCTGAATCTCGGGCATATCTTGCAATCGGTGGGCCGGCACAACGAAGCAATCGACGCCTACAACCAGGCGCTGGACATCGAACCGAATTTGCCCGGCGCGCGCGCCTATTTGCTCCATTCCAAACGGCACATCTGCCTGTGGTCGGGCGACGCCGGCCTGATCGACGCGGTCGTCGACGAAATCCGCAGCGGCGCCCAGGTACCGCCGTTCACCCTAGCCGGAACGGATGCGCCGCCGGCGATCAGGTTGATCGCAGCCCAGCGATCCGCCGCCGCCCATACGCGCGGTCTGCCCCCAAGCCGCGCGACGACTCCGCCGCCAGCGGAAAAGACCCCGCTTCGAATCGGCTTCGTCTCGCCGGACTTCCGCACCCATAGCCTGGCAATGTCTTTTTCGGCCGTCCTAGGCGCGCGCGACCGCGACACGCAATGGATCGGCTACGCCATCGGCGAAGCCGAAACAGCCGACAGTTCGAGCGATCTGGCAACGCTCTTCGACCGCTTTGTCGATCTTTCCGCACTGTCCGACGCCGACGCCGCGGCGCACATACAATCCGACGGGATCGACGTCCTGGTGGACCTTGCCGGTCACACGCGGGGATCGCGGTTGGAAATCTTCGCGCGCCGGCCGGCGCCGGTCCAAGTCCACTATTTGGGGTACGGGAGCACAATCGGTGCCGACTACATCCCCTGGCTGATCACGGACCGCGTCCACACACCGCCCTCGCTTGCAGACCACTGCTCGGAAGCACTCGCCTATTTGCCCCACACGTTCATGGCCGCTGGATTCGTCGAGCCGGACGGCGAGATCCCCGATCGCGACTCCGTCGGGCTTCCCGGCGATGGAATCGTCTTTGCCTGCTTCAACGCGCCCTACAAGCTTGAGCCCGCGTCCTTTGCGAGTTGGATGCGTATCCTGACCGGCGTGCCGGGCAGCGTGCTGTGGCTTCGCGGCACGTCGGCGGAGGTCGCCGACCGATTGCGCAAGGCTGCCGCCGACCATGGCGTCGACCCTGTGCGCCTAGTCTTCGCCGATCGCTTAGAACGCGCCGCACACTTGGCGCGTCACAGGCTGGCCGATATCGCTCTGGATTCGTTCAACCACACCGGGGGCGTCACGACGATCGACGCTCTCCTTGCCGGGGTCCCGGTCATCACCATCGCCGGCGCCAGTCAGAGCGCGCGAACCGGGGCATCGATCCTGACGGCCCTCGGCACTACTAGCCTCATTCGAGATGGGATCGACAGCTATGAAGCGCTGGCGATCGAACTAGCGTTGGACCCCAAGAGGCTAGCCGCGGTCAAATCCAACGTGATGGAACGGGTACGGACGTCGCCACTCTTCGATCCGACACAACTCGCGCGCGCTCTCAACACCGCCTTTCGCGAGATGTACCGCGCCGCGGCCAACGGCGCGAAACCGTCGACCTTCGACGTGCGGTAGACGCAAAATCGACCGACGCCGCCACGCGAACGCAGCCTCAAGCGGCGTCAATCCTCGGCGTCGGGTTGCACTTCGGGTGCGGCTAACGCGAACGCCGGAAGCTCTAGGCATCGGCGCTCGATGTCGAGCAAGCGTGCGCATCCCGAGAGATCGCTCGACAAACGACGCGCGTTGTAGAGTTGAGGCACCAAGCAAATATCGGCGAGCCCGGGTTGGGCCCCGTGGATAAACGCGCCGGCGCCATCGAAGCGGCGCACCATTTCATCGACGGCGCTTAGGCCGGTTTCGGCCCAATGGCGATACCACGCGTCACGGTCGGCGGCGGAGATCCCCATATCGGCCAGCCGCTTCAGGACGCGAAGATTGTTCAGGGGATGGATGTCGCATGCAATCGCCAGCGCGATCGCCCGCGCCTGGGCCCGCGCCATCGGGTCGGCGGGAAGCAACGCCGGTTCGGGCCGGGTTTCGTCGAGATACTCGATAATCGCCAGCGACTGGCTCAACG
Source organism: Alphaproteobacteria bacterium (assembly GCA_040216735.1). Taxonomy (NCBI): domain Bacteria; kingdom Pseudomonadati; phylum Pseudomonadota; class Alphaproteobacteria; species Alphaproteobacteria bacterium. The sequence goes on from JAVJOO010000002.1 coordinate 261,589, forward strand.
CCGTTCCGTCTTCGACAATCGTCGGTACGGACGCCTGGGGGTTGATATCGCGGTACGCTGGCGTGAACTGCTCGCCACCGCCGCGCCGTAAATGGACGACGTGAGTCTTGGGATCGATTCCCTTCAAATTCAGGGCGATCCGCACGCGATAGGCCGCGGAACTCCGAAAAAAAGAGTAAAGCTCGATCACCGGCGGTCACGCATCCGAAAGGTCCACCGGTCAAAGTTCCGGCGACCGCAGCACCATCATTTTGTGAACCTGCATGTCGTGCATGGTGTGCGAAATGCCGCCGACACCGAGACCCGATTGCCGTAACCCGGCGAACGGCATCCAGTCGACGCGAAACGCCGTATGGTCGTTGATCATCACCGCCGACGCGTCGAGCCGCGAATAGACGCGCATCGCCCGGTCGATATCTTTGGTGAAGACCGCCGCCTGAAACGCGAACGGCAAAGAGTTGGCGCGCTCGATCGCCTCGTCCATATCGTCATAGGGATAGACGCAGATCACCGGGCCGAACACCTCTTGCCGGGAGACCCGAACGTCGTCCGGCGGGTCGTAAAGCACGGTCGGTCCATAGCAGTGATGGTCCATCGGTTCGCCGCCCGAGAGGATTTCGGCCCCCTTGTCGCTCGCCTCGGTGACCCACTCATGGACGCGCTCGACTTCGCGCGGGCGGATCAGCGGCCCGACTTCGGTGTCGTCCCTGGTGGGGTCGCCAACGATAAGGCGCTCCGCGCCATCGGCGAGCGCTTCGGCAAGCGATCGCGCAAGGCTCTCGTGGGCGAAGATCCGTTGAACCGATACGCACACCTGCCCGGCGTGATACATCCCGCCCTTGAGAAGGGGAGGAACAATCTCGCTCAGATTTGCGTCCGGCCCGACGATCACCGGCGCAGCGCCACCGTGTTCCAGCGCGCACCGGGTTCCCGGCGCCAATTGCGCGCGAAGCGACCAGCCCACACCTGGGCTCCCAATAAAACTGAAAAACCCGACCCGGGGGTCGGTGACCAACGCTGTCGCGACATCCCGGCTCTCGGTTACCGTGACCTGGCACCATGCATCGGGCAATCCTGCCTCCCGCAATATCTCGACAAATCGAATACACGACAGCGGCGTGTCTTCGGAGGGTTTGACGATGACAGGACAGCCGGTCGCAACCGCGGGAGCCACCTGATGGGCAATCAGGTTGAGCGGATGATTGAAGGCGCTGACAGCGACGACGACCCCGATCGGTTCAAGCGTCGTGGCAGCGAACCGATTGGCCGAGGCGGCATTGACGTTCATCGGAATGACGGTACCGGCGCCATGCTTCAGTTCCTCGACACACGCCTCGACGCTGCCGATCGCCCGAATCACCTCGATGCGGGAATCGATCAACGGCTTCCCGCCTTCGCGCGCCGCATCCACAGCCAATTGTTCGACTTGGCCGCGCATGATCTCCGCGGTACGGCTCAGAATCTCGATGCGTTCGGCCTTGGTCAGCCAGGAATCGCGGGAGCGAAATAGTTTGTATGCCGTGGTCAGCGCCCGCTCCACGGCGTCGCGATCGCTGGCGTCGACCGTGGCGATGACCGCCCGGTCATAGGGCGCATAGACTTGCTTGGGCGTTTTGCCGGGACTCGCCCCGACGACCATCATGGAACGATGCGGCACAGCATTTGACATACTTCCCCCTTGGGACAGGCTTGCGGCCACTTTAGTGGGGCCAAACGTGTTGGCCAACGCGAACGGAAAGGGAAGTGGCGCGCCTGGAGAGATTCGAACTCCCGACCCCTAGATTCGTAGTCTAGTGCTCTATCCAGCTGAGCTACAGGCGCACAGAAAGTTGGCCACCCCTAAGGGGAAGCGCACGAAGGCGTGGAACCTAATCAATAAGCGGTTTCCTCGCAAGCGAAGCGGGATGGAGAGGATTTCGGTGACGCCCGCGAGCAACCGACTAGCAAAAAACGCACCTGAACCTGCTAAATGCTAGGTATCCCTAGCAAATTTGCTTGTGGGTTCGGTCCGCATTTGTTTAAGATCGCCAAGCTTCAGTGAACTTCAAGTTAGCTGCCCCGTATTACCTGTATATTGTTGGATAATCTAAAGAAATGATTGCTCTGGCAGTGACAATAACCGCTTGCAATCTTTCTGGGTTGTTCGCCTCCGACCTACATATCTGATGGTGTTACCTGGCATGGTAGGGAAATACTCTTCGGTCGCCCTTGCACTGGCGCTTGCCCTCGGTGGGTGTTCGTTCGTTTCGGATGCTGTGTTTCCGGGGCGAAGCGATGACCGCGACGCTAACTTGAACGCGTCGGCGTCCCAAGGGGTTCAGACCGCCCAGGCCGGCGCCACCCAGGTTGCGGCAGCCCCGGCGCCGATCGCGCCGGCGCCGCCACCGACATTGGGGAGCTCCTCCTTCAGTCCGCCGCCGGTAACCCCAGGCGTGAATACCGGCACCTTCGTCGGTCAAAAAGTTGCGCAGTTGCGCGGCGAGTTGAGCCAATTGCAGGGCAATATCGTCCAGCAAAACCAGCGGTTGCAGCAGATTCGCGAGCAACTGGGTGGAACCTCCCAGCGCTACCACGGCACGATTGCCGCGATTTCGGCCCGCCTCCAGGTCGGCACAACCCCGGGCAACCCGGTTTTGGTCAACCAATGGAATTTGGCGCAGGCCGAGCTCGATCGGCTGGGCAGCGACATCAACCAGATGAACAGTTTGGCGAATTCGGTCGCCTCGGACTCTGCCTTCGCTTCGTTCGTGCTGGAAAGCACCCGGGCAACCTTTGGCCTTTCGGGCGCGATCGACGAAGACCACCGTCAGCTCGTGATCTTGGAAGACGAAACCAATCGCACCGTGGTTCTGATCGACCGCTTGCTGAACGAACTGAGTGAGGATGTCAGTCGGCAAACGGCTTACGTGGGCAACGAACGGGCCAACCTGACAACGCTTTCCTTGGCCATCAAGAACGGTGAGTTGCTGGGCCCGAGCCTTGCGAACCGGGCTTTCGCCAGTGCCGCGCCGCTTTCGAGCTCGCCGCCGCAAGCCACAAACGCCCCCGATCGCAACAGCCAGTTCGCTAATCGCCGCCCCCTCGTCGTGATTCGGTTCGACCGGCCCGATGTGCCCTACGAACAAGCATTGTTCTCGGCGATTAGCCGTACCCTGGAACAACGGCCGCAGTCGCAGTTCGATCTCGTCGCCGTCGCCCCTAACCGTGGCGCGCCTGCCGAGGTTGCCCTCAACACGTCACGGTCCAAGGACAACGCCGAGCGCGTCCTTCGCTCACTGACCGACATGGGGCTGCCGGCGAACCGCGTCCAGCTCTCCTCCTCGTCGAGCGCGGAAGCGTTCACCAACGAAGTCCACATCTACGTTCGCTAACGCCGACCGCCGTCGGCCCTGGACGTCTATTTCTTAAATTTCTCCCGGTACGACGGGAAGTCGCCGAGCGATTCGGCGCTGTAAACGCCTTTGGCGATCGCGCGCGCGGCGGCGTCTGCCGCCAAGAGCCCGACCGACGCGAGCAGTTGCGGGGTCACCGACTGTTCTACATGCGTCCCGGTTGCCAGAACAAAGACGCTGTCGCCGTCGAAGGGCGTATGAACCGGCCGTATCGCGCGGGCGAGCCCGTCCTGGGCCATCATTGCCAGGCGCTTGGCTTGGACCCGCGATAGCCGAAGATTGGTCGCGATCGCCACCAGGGTCGTGTTCCCACCGGCCTCGCCCAGGGGGTCGTAGGAAATGTCTTCCGCCGCAATCGGCCCAAGCGTGGATTGTCCGCCCAGTTCGCCGTCCATTTCGTAGGGGGCCGCCCAAAACGTTGCCGTGCCGGGCGCAACGGTCGAACCAAAGGGATTGGCAATGGCGAGGGCACCGACCTGGATTCCATCGCCGCGCACGAACGACGCGGTGCCGAGCCCGCCTTTGAGGAGCCCCGCCGTCGCCCCCATCCCGGCCCCGACGTTGCCCTGTTCAAAGATCAAAGACGCGCCTTCGCAGGCTGTGATCGCCATGGCGCGGTGCGGGGGGGCTTCGTGCCAGTCCTGCGGTCCGCCAATAGGGGGATCGAAGATGACTGCCGCCGATACAATGGGGATACTGACCCCGCGCACCGCCAAGCCCCGTCCCTGACGCGCGAGCCACGTGGTCGCGCCGCTCGCGGCATCCAATCCGAAGGCCGATCCGCCGGAGAACACGAGCGCATCGATCGTCTCGACGGAGTTGGCAGGATCGAGCAGGTCGGTTTCCCGGGTGCCCGGTGCCCCGCCGCGAATATCGCCCGCCGCGATACACGGCTGGTCGGGGAGGATAACAGTCACGCCGCTCCGAATCGTGCGGTCGTGGCAGTTGCCAACTCTGATACCATCCACATCTGTGATGGCGTTGTGTTTACCGACAGCGATCATCTGTTTCCCGTAGCGTGCCGACGGTAGTGAGGTGATATCCAATGGTCAACGACAGGGACAGTTACGCCTGGCACAGGGGCCTTTTCGTTTTTGCGGTTGCGACGCTCCTCTTTGCCGCGCCTACGACGCATCGCTTTGCAGACGCAAGCGAACCTGTTTTCGCAACACGCCACATGGTCTCGGCGGCCAACCCCCTCGCCGCCCGGGCGGGTCTAGAGATGCTGCGCCGCGGCGGCAGTGCCGTCGACGCCGCGATCGCGGTGCAGATGGTCCTGACGCTCGTCGAACCTCAGTCTTCGGGGATCGGCGGCGGCGCGTTCATGCTTCACTTCGATGGGGCCTCGCGCGATCTCACCGGGTTCGACGGTCGCGAGACGGCGCCGGCGGCGGCAACCCCGGCCCTTTTCCTCTCGGATAGCGGCGTGCCGCTACAATTCTACCAAGCTCTTGTCGGCGGGCGCGCGGTCGGTGCGCCAGGGATCTTGAGAATGCTCGCGCTCGCCCATGAACGGCACGGGGTCTTGCCTTGGCGTACCCTGTTTGCGCCGGCCATCGCCTTGGCGGAGGAAGGGTTCCCGGTTTCGCCCCGGCTCCACATGCTGATCGCCGAGGACCGGTATCTCGCAACGTACCCCGATACCCGCCGGTACTTCTTCCGTGCCGACGGCTCGGCACTCCCCGTCGGCCATCTCCTGCGCAACCCGGCGCTCGCGGAAACGCTCCGGCGACTCGCCGCGGACGGCGCCGACAGCTTCTACGAAGGCGCCATCGCGCGCTCGATCGTCTTTGCCGTCCAATCCGCGGCGGACAATCCCGGGCTGCTGTCCCTCGCCGATCTCGAACGCTACGACGCGAAGGAGCGCCCTCCGGTGTGCGGCGCGTATCGCCATTTGACGGTCTGCGGTATGGGCCCGCCGACCTCTGGGGGAGTGACCACCCTTCAGATCCTCGGCATTTTGCGAAACGCTAACCTTGCGGCACTCTCGCCATCCGCACCCGACACGGCCCATTTGATCGCCGAAGCAAGCCGGCTGGCCTTCGCCGACCGCGGTGCATACCTCGCCGACTCCGACTTCGTCGCTGTCCCCATCAAAAACCTTCTCGACCGCGGTTACTTGCGCAGCCGATTCAAACTCATTTCCCGCGAGCGGGCCCAGCCCGCCGTGGAAGCGGGCCGGTTCGCGCACCGCCGAGGGTCGATCCTGCCATCCGCCGACGCCCTGGAACTCCCCTCCACAACTCACTTTGCGATCGTCGACGATGGGGGAAACGCCGTATCGATGACCTCAAGCATCGAGAACACCTTCGGCTCGCGCCTCATGGTCGGCGGCTTCCTGCTCAACAACCAACTGACCGATTTTTCGTTTCGGCCGGATGTCGACGGTGTCCCTGTCGCGAACCGCGTCGAAGCGGGCAAACGCCCGCGCAGCTCGATGTCTCCGACGATCGTGCTGGACGGTCAGGGCCGCTTTCGGATGGCGGTCGGTTCGCCCGGCGGCAGCCGGATCATCGGTTACGTCGTGAAGACGCTGATTGGTGTCATCGACTGGGACCTTGATGTGCAAAGCGCGATCGATTTGCCGAACCTGACAAACCGCGGCCGCATTACCGAGATCGAACAGGTGGGCGACCCGGCACCTCTCGTTCAGGCCCTCACCCAGCTCGGGCATGAGGCAGCGCCGGTTGTCATGACTAGCGGTATCCACGCCATCGTCCAAGACGAACGCGGCCTATGGGGCGGTGCCGATCCCCGACGCGAAGGCATTGCAATCGGCGATTAACGGCGAGCCAGAACGAAAAGGCGTTGCATGGCAAAAAGCGTCGTGCCGTCGGGTTGCTTTGGGTAGGCCGCGCGGTAGCGCTGCCGCATGTCCTCGACAAACGATTCCTTTTCGATTCCTTCCAAGGCTTCGACGACCGGTCGAAGTGCCGTCCCCATCACCCATTCGAGTACGGGGTCGTCGCCGTGGAGGACGTGGATGTAGTTCGTCTCCCACATTTCCATCTCCTCGACCAAAGGCGTGAGGATGTCGTGGTAGAATGCGGGCGGCTGAACGTGGGCAAATGCAATGAGCGGTCGCAGGGCATGGCGCGCCGGCAGCGACTCGACACAGGCAACAATTTCGGCGTGCGACGGCTGCGCGTAATTGCGGGGCATTTGAACGGCAAGCACGCCGCCGGTCGCTAGGGATTTGGCGAGCCCGGCAACCAATTTCCCGTGATCAGGCACCCAGTTAAATGCCGCGTTGGAAAATATGAGATCGGCATTGGCCGTCGTAAACGTCGTTATGTTTTCCTGCGTCCAACGGATCGCCGGATAGTGCGCGCGGGCGCGCGCCAGCATGTCGGGCGAGTTATCGACCCCGGTAATTTCCGCCTCGGGCCAACGCTGTTTTAGGAGAGCGGTGACGTTGCCGGGACCGCATCCGAGGTCGTAGACCGATGCGGGCCGGTCGAGATCGATCCGGGCCAGAAGATCGACCGCCGGCTGCCGCCGATACCTTTCGTAGACCAAATAGAGGTTAGGGTCCCAAGCCAACGGTCAACCGACCTCGCTCGAGCGATCGGCTTTTTCGGCGGGAAGTTCGACGATATTGGTCGGCAGCTCAATCCGAAAGGTCGTCCCCGCCTCGCCCGTTCGGTGGAGAACCAGCGTACCGCCGTGGGCTTCCACGAGGTCGCGCGCGATGGCGAGCCCCAACCCCGTGCCCGACGATTTTGTCGTCGACTTAAAGGGTTGGAACAATCGATCCCTTGCGACTTCTGGAATCCCTGGGCCGTTGTCGCTGAAATCGATGACCACGCAGTTCGACAGCGCCGCCGCCGAAACCGCAATTCTGCCGCTCGCCTCCGCCGTCATGGCTTCGAGCGCATTGCGCCCCAAGTTCATAAGCACGCGAAAAAGCTGCTCGTGGTCGGCGCTTATATTGAGGTTTTCCGACACACCGATCTGCCAATGGATCGTCCGCCCGTCTCCTTGACCAAGGGCAACGCCGACATCGGTAATGAGGTCGCGCAGGGAGAAGATAGATCGTTGCGGTTTTTGTTCGCGCGCCCGACCGAATTGAAGGGTTTGGGTACACAGCAAAATGGCGCGGTCGATCGCTCTCAGCAGAACCGGCGTCGCGCGCCGCACCTCGGGGTCGCCGCTGGTTGCCAGACGGTCCGAAACAAGTTGGGCCGTCGCCAGGATATTCCGGAGGTCATGGTTGATTTTACTGACCGCAGCGCCGAGCTCCGCAAGCCGTGTCTTCTGGCGAAGCGCCAGGCGTAGGTCGCTCTGCATGGTCTGAAATTCGCGCTGGGCGAGACCGATTTCGTCGTAACGCTGGGACAGAGTGCCCACCGGCTGTGCCGTCTCGGGACTATTGCGAAAATCGAGCATCCCTTGGGTGAGGCGCCGGAGCGGACGCACGATGAGGATGTGCAGCGCAAGGAAAACAAGTGCGCCCGTGATGGCCGAAATGACAAGAGACAGAGCCAGAACCCGCACCGAAAAACCGAACATCTCGGCGCGGAGAGGATGTTCATCGATGACAATATCGACCAGCGTCTCAGGGTCTTCCAGGGCCGGCGCGATCACCCGTATGGTTCGACCCGGTCGCATCATTGTGGCGAACGCCTGGACGATCGACGTCCATGTCGTTTGCCCGCGTAGGTCAATCGACTCGCTGATCTGGGTGGGCATATCGATGTGCTCGCCAAGGACGAGCGTGCGGGCTTCCTTCCGCTTCAAAACGATCGCTTTGATTTCGACCCGGTCTAGGAGGTCTTGCTCCAGTTGTGGGGTAATCAGCCGGTCGGGTTCGGCCGTCAACGCGAAGGACGCCAGTTGGGCAATGGCAATGCGGTCTTCCAAATAGGTCTGGCGGAAGCGCGCGATGGAGGGCACGTAAATCAGCACCTCGCTGACCATGACGAAGAACAGCGTCAGGACCAACAAACGGCCGGAAAGGCTTCGGCTCCACGGAACAAATCGCGACGCGTCTCTTAGGCGCATCGTTTTGATGTATCACACGGTGCGGAATCGATCTATGGCTAGCCCAGCCGGGCCAAAAGCCGCACCACGGTCTTGACCCGGGCGCTACCAAGGGCCGGCGCGAAGAACGTGCCGGCAGCACGCTTGCCAAGTTCGGAATAGGTCGGATAGGGCGCCATCAGGCCCGCCATCGCGCTAAGTTTTTGCTTCTGACCCACCGCCATGACCCACGGGAGAATGAGATCCCCTGCGTTACGGCCGACAATTTGGGCCCCCAGAATCCGCCCCTTTTGCGTACTGACGATCTTGATCAAACCCTCCGAGTCGCCCTGCGCCCGGGCCCGGTCGTTTTCGGCAAGCGGCCAGCGCACTACCGAGACTCGTCCATACGCCTCGCGCGCCTCGCACTCGGTCATGCCGACGTGGGCGAGCTCCGGATCGGTATAGGTCACCCACGGTATCGCTTGGTTTGTGGTCCGCGCCGGCAACCGGAACAGAATATTCCGAAGCACCACGCCGGCATGGAACGATGCGACGTGGGTGAATTGCGCCCCGCCGGCGACATCGCCGACTGCGAAAATCTTCTTGTTCGTGGTTCGTAATCGCGCGTCCACGTTCACCCCGCGCCGGGTGAACTCAACCCCCGCGGCGTCCAAGCCAAGGTCCAGATTCGGCTTTCGTCCTGCGGCAAGCAGAAGGTGCGATCCAACGATCTGCGACACCGCACCGTCTTTCTCGATCGTGAGCCGAATATCGCCGTTTGTCGCGGAAACCGCTTTGACCTGCGCACCCGAAAAAAGCTCGATCCCCTCGGCGCGCAACCGGGCGACAACGACCTCCGCCGCTTCTTCGTCGTCGCGGGGCAAAAACCGCGACATCTCCACCACCGTGACCTGGGCGCCAAGGCGGCGATGGGCCTGCGCCAGCTCCAAACCGATCGGACCGCCACCGACGACCAGCAAATGACGGGGACAGGATTGATTGGCGAAGACGGTCTCGTTCGTCATATACGGTACCGCATCGAGGCCGTCGATCGGTGGCACCAACGGCGACGATCCCGTCGCGATCACAAACCGGCGCGCACGCACAGTATGGGGACCCGCAACCAGCACGCCCGGTCCGGTGAACCGGCCATGCTCGCGGATCACCTGGATGCCCATGCCTTGGAAGCGTTCCACCGAGTCGGTGGGCGCAATGCCCTCAATGACCCGGCGAACGTGCGCCATCGTTTGGGCAAAATCGATAGTCGGTGGGGGATGAGTCACGCCAAACTGCGCGGACTCCCGCCCGGCAACCACGGCGTGCGCTGCGGCGATCAGGGCCTTGGAAGGGACACAGCCGTAATTCAAGCAGTCGCCGCCCATCTCCCCGCGTTCGACGAGAACGACCCGCGCCCCCATCATGGCCGCACCGCTGGCGACGACGAGACCGCCGGCGCCGGCACCGATGACACAAATGTCGGGGCGACCGGGCGCCGTCATTGGATTGGCCGCCCAGGGCGCGAGCGCCGCAGAATCTTGTAGGCGACCGGCAGCAACGCCAACACCGCCAAACCGATCATCGGTAAAATGACATCCGCCCGGAAAAAGATGGAGAGGCCGGGAACCTCCCCGCTATCGAGTACCGAGCCGGTCCCGGCGCCGACACCGACATATACGAACGCGCCGGGGACGATGCCGATCGCCGTCGCTAGGACATAAGTGCGCAAACGCACCCCGAGCAGCGCCGGGACAATGTTGACGAGGAAGAACGGGAACAACGGAATCAAACGCAAGATCAGCAGGTAACTGAATTCGTTTTCGCGAAAGCCGGCTTCCATGCGTTTCAGTGCGGCCCCGGCGCGTTCATGCAAGAAGGCACCGAGCGTCGACCGGGCTATGAGAAACAGTGCAACGGCCCCGACCGTCGCCCCGATCACGACACAGAGTGTCCCAACGGGCGTGCCAAAAAAGAACCCCCCCATAATCGACAGCAACGTCGCAATCGGCAGGGAGAAGGCCACCACGACGGCATAGGTTGCGATGAAGGCAACCGCCGCTAGTAGACTGTGACGCTCGACAAAGTCGCTCAAGACCGCGCGATTGTCGCGCAGGGCTTCGAACGAGACGAAGCGATCTAGATCGAAAGCGAAGAAAACGCCGAGACCCAGAACCAAGACGACCAGGGGCGCCAGCCGTTTCAGTCCAAAGCGCGGGCGGCCTTCGGTTGTCTCGGGTTGGGCCAACGGGATGCCTCGAACGTTGCCGGACGGGGCCTTGGGCGCCGTTCGATGTACGGGAACTCTTCCTTACGGCCACCTCGCCTCGGGCCGAGCGACCGGTATAGCGGCGAATCTAACGGATTCCGCGTCGGTAAGGGGGCATATTCGCGACAATAAACCAACCGTGAAGCCCGGATTTGCCGCGCTCTTCCGGGTGACGGATCGTTGACAGGGCCCGCCCCAGCCCGTATACAGCGGGCCTTATTTCGCGGGCTTTCGGCCCACGAAGCCTTGGAGATTCAGCCGTGAAAAGAACGTTTCAGCCCAGCGTCCTCGTGCGCAAGCGGCGTCATGGCTTTCGCGCCAGAATGAAGACGGCCAACGGTCGTAAAGTTCTCGCGCGTCGCCGTGCAAGGGGCCGCAAACGCCTCTCGGCGTGAGCGCGCGCCTGTGCCGGCGCGCCTAATACGCCTGACCCGCCGGTCCGATTTCGAACGGCTCACCCGGAGGGGCAATAAACAGGTCATGCCGGGTCTGGTGCTACAGTCAAAAGAGCGCGCCGACGCCTGCGTGTCGGCGCCGACCCGCGTCGGGTTCACAGTGTCCAAGAAAGTGGGCGGCGCCGTGGCGAGAAATCGCGCAAAACGGCGGCTACGGGCTGCTGTAGCGACCGCTCTCAAGGACGCCCGCCCTGGGTTGGACGTCGTACTGGTCGGTCGAAAGGCCACTCTCGAGCGGCCGTGGACCCAGCTCGTTGCCGATCTGCGCGGCGCTGCCATCGGGCTCGGCGTGCTGCCCAAGGCAGGTGTGAAGGGATGAACCGCATCGCCGACCTTCTCCGCTCTGTACCGGCAGTGCTCCTGCGTGCACTTGTGCGCGGTTATCAACTCTTCATCTCCCCCGTTCTGGGCGCGAATTGCCGCTTCGATCCTACGTGTTCCGCCTATGCCCACGAGGCGATCGGACGCTTTGGCGCGGTTCGCGGAACGTTTCTGGCCCTAAAACGCGTGTCTCGCTGTCATCCGTGGGGAGGATTCGGACACGACCCCGTCCCCGAACGAGCGCCGCCAAAACGGATCATGCACGATGTTTGAACAGCGGAACCTGATACTCGCGATCGCTTTCTCGGTCGCTATTTTGGTCGGGTGGCAGTTCTTCTTCTTGCCCGATCCGCCAGCTCCAGCGCCATCGGCGGAATCGGGCGCCCCAGCTTCGGTCCAAGGCGATGGCGTACGGGTTCCCGGCGCGCCAAACGCACTGCCCCCAGTCGGCGCCGCCGCGCCGCCGATGCGCGACCGCAGCGAGGTCCTGCGCGATGCCCCACGAATCCGCATCGATTCCCAGGCTGTGTTCGGGTCGGTGTCGCTCCTGGGTGCCCGAGTCGACGATCTAACGTTGAAACGGTATCGGGAAAGCGTCGATCCACAGAGCGACCAAGTAACCTTCCTATCGCCCCTGCAAACGGCGCACCCCTATTACGCGCAATTTGGTTGGACCAGCGCAGAGGACATCGCGCTTCCCAACGACACGTCGCTCTGGCGGTCCAACAGCACGCTCCTCACTCCCGGCAGTCCTGTCATTTTGGAGTGGGACAACGAAGCGGGCCTCCGGTTCATCCGGACGATCTCGATCGATGCGAATTATATGTTCACGTTCTCGGACCAGGTCGAGAACTACGGCAATGCTGCGGTAACCCTGTTTCCGTTCGGCGCGATTGTTCGCAAGGAGCGGCCGGAAACGCTGGACTTCTTTATTCTCCACGAAGGTGCCGTCGGCGTATTCGACGAAGTCTTGGATCAACAGGACTATGACGATCTTATCGACGCGCCGAGCGGGCGAATCGAAAACACACCCGAGACCGCCGGCGGTTGGATCGGGATTACAGATAAGTATTGGCTGACCGCCCTGATCCCGGACCAGACCGGGCATGCATCCTTTAGCTACAACCACTGGGCGGACGGCGCGCGCGACAACTTCCAGGTCGATTTTCGCCGCATCGAAGGTCTTGAGATTCCGGCGGGCAGATCGGCGAGCGTCACCAATCGGGTTTTCGCCGGCGCGAAAGTCGTGCGCTTGCTGGACGGCTACAAAAACAACCTCGGCGTTCCCGGATTCGACCGGGCCGTCGACTTCGGCCTGTTGTTTTTCCTGACCAAACCGATGTTCATTTTGCTCCGCTTCTTGAGCGAGACCATCGGTAACTTCGGCATCGCCATCCTGCTCGTCACGGTGATGGTGAAGCTGGTGTTTTTCCCGCTCGCCAATCGCTCCTACCGCGCCATGAGCAAGATGAAACTGCTCGCACCCGAAATGACCAAAATTCGGGAACGGTTCAAGGACGACCGGCAACGCCAGCAGCAAGAGATGATGGCCCTCTACAAACGCGAAGGCGCCAATCCGGTCTCGGGCTGCCTCCCGATCTTCGTCCAGATACCAGTCTTTTTTGCACTATATAAGGTTCTCTTCGTCACGATCGAAATGCGGCACACGCCGTTCTTCGGATGGATTCAGGACCTTTCGGCGCCGGACCCGCTCAACCTTTTTACCGGGTTCGGGATGCTGCCCATCTCCCTGCCTGAGTTCATTCCAGTGATCGGGATTTGGCCGATCCTCATGGGATTGAGCATGTGGCTTCAACAGCGCCTCAACCCCCAGCCGATGGATAAGATGCAGCAGCGCATCTTTATGCTGTTGCCGATCGTCTTCACGTTCATTCTGGCGCCGTTCCCGGCCGGGCTAGTGATCTACTGGACCTGGAACAATATTTTGTCGATCGCCCAACAATGGGTGATCATGCGGCAGGCGGGAATCAAGAACCCGGCGGCGGTCGAGTAGCGCCCGGGGACGTTCATGGCTGGCGCGCCATCCGACGATCGGGCGATTGAAGTCGGGCGGCGTCTGTTTGCCCGCCACTGCGCGTTCCTAACCTCGGGTGTCGGGCCGAGCAGCTTCCCGAGCGAAACCTTGCCCGAAGTCGCCTTCTCCGGACGATCGAATGCCGGCAAGTCCAGCTTGATCAATGCCCTCACCGGTCAGCGTGGCTTAGCACGGGCATCCAACCAACCCGGACGCACCCAATCGATCAATTTTTTTGAGATTGCAGCGGCCCTGCGGCTCGTCGATCTGCCGGGCTACGGCTTCGCCAAAGCGCCCAAGGCAACCGCGGATAGCTGGCGCCGCTTAGTCCATGGCTTTCTTCGTGGGCGCGCGACGGTGCGCCGCGTGGTTCTCCTGATCGATGCGCGGCGCGGCCTGATGGCGATCGACCGCGCGATGATGGCGGAACTCGAGGAGATGGCCGTTTCGTACCAAGTCGTCTTGACCAAGACCGACACCCTGCCCCAAGCGAAGGTTAGGGCGTTGATCGAGACGACGACGGCGGAAATATCGCGGCAACCGGCAGCGTTTCCGTTGGTCATCGCTACAAGCGCCCGCAAAACGAAGGGGATTGCAGAACTTCGCGCATCCCTTGCTGAACTAGCTGACTTCACTTGATTCGGATATAAGCGCCCCATGCCCATCAAACCGGGAACCGACCCAGACAAACTCGCGGAAGTCGGCAGGACTCTGGCCGAAGCCTTGCCCTATATGCGCCAGTTCAACGGCCAAACATTCGTGGTGAAGTTTGGTGGGCATGCCATGGGCGACGACGACCTCGCGATTTCGTTCGCCCAAGACATCGTGATGCTGCGGCAAGTCGGCATCCATCCGGTGGTTGTTCACGGCGGCGGTCCGCAGATCGGCGAGATGCTCGCCCGGCTCAATATCGAAAGTTCGTTTGTCGATGGCCTTCGGGTTACCGACCGCGCCACCGTCGATATCGTGGAGATGGTCCTCTCCGGATCGATCAATAAACAAATCGTCGACAGCATCCACCGGGCCGGCGGAACCGCGATCGGCCTATCGGGCAAAGACGGTCGCCTAATCGAAGCCCAAAAACTCACGCGCACGACGCGAGATCCGGATTCGAACATTGAACGGATTCTCGACCTTGGGTTCGTCGGCGAACCGACGCGTATCAACACCAAGGCGCTCGACGTCCTCAAGCAGTCGGACATCATCCCGATCATCGCCCCCATCGGCGTGGGCCCGAACGGCGAGACCTACAACATCAACGCCGACACCGCTGCGGGCGCGATCGCAGGTGCCTTGGGCGCGTCGAAACTGCTCATGCTCACCGATGTCGCCGGCGTGTTGGATAAGGACAAGAACCTCCTCCCCACACTTACGGAGGTGCAGGCGCGCGAACTCATGGCTGAGGGCACGATTTCCGGCGGCATGATCCCCAAGGTCGAAACCTGTTTGGACGCGGTGCGCCGGGGCACCGACGCCGTCCATATTCTCGACGGTCGCATCCGACACGTTCTGTTGCTCGAAATATTCACCGCGCACGGTGTGGGCACCATGATTCGGGCCAATCGCTAGCCACCCGCTTCGGATCGATCCTCGCCCTCCGGGGCGTCCACGAAGTACCGGACGAACCACTCCATTTCTTCATCGACCATCGGATAATCGGTCCCGCCCCGCGGGTTCAGGACCTCGTTCCCTTTGAGGTGACACAGGGTCCGCTGCAATCCGACCGCGGTGCGCATCGCCAGGTGCGCTTTCCAGCACAAGGCCGACAGCGGCCGCCCCGATCGGGCGCGCAGAATCCTTCTCACGGCCGCCTCGGGCACGCCGGACTTCAGCGATAGGGCATGGCCGACGAAGACGACATCCCCCGCCTGGGCCGCTGAAAGAATAGCGGTGTCGTCCAGTTTACTTGCCGCGAAGGCTGCCCTTGCCCGCGAACGGGCGGCGGCATCGCTCTCCGGCGACGATCCATCGTCCTCTCTCAACCGGTCTCGTACGCGTTGCCGAACAAATCGTTCGGTTTCCGCATCGATGTCGCTTCGCGCGGCCAGTTCGTCAAGCAACGCCGCGGCAACGAAACCCGCGATTCGCCGGATCGCCGACGCCGAAAGACTGGGGCGCGCGACCAGTGGGCGATGCCACGGCTCGTGAACAGGCGCTTCGTCGATAATACTATCGAGCGTGTCTTCCCGAATTTGCGCGCCGTGATTGGCCAACAGCGACGCGATGGCGCCTTCGTCTCCGGCCGCCACGATGGCTTCGCAAACCGCGGGGCTGAGCCGTTCGCGCTTCGATACGCAGGCCAGCACCTCCGGTTGCTTGGCGCGCGCAACAACTTCGAGGAGGTCTTCGTCGGTGAGCAGGACCGAGTATTGGAGTACCGGTGCGCAGACGACCGTCTCTGCGTCGCGCGCCAGTCGCGCAACGATGTCGCGCGGTACATGGACGGCGCTCTTTATTTCCTCGGCAACGATGCGCCGTACCTTCGGTAACTGGTCCTGGGCAAGCGTCTCGAGAATATCGAAGGTCAGGTCTTGGAGGCGGTCGACGTCGCGAGAATCGAGATCCGGGATCAGGCGGGCGATTTTTCGGGCAAGGACGATCCTGACCTCTTCATCGGCGTCCGACGCCAACAATTTCTCGGCGGGACGCGGCGCAGCCGGGTTCTCGGCGACGGCGCGGCGCACTGCGGCGGCGGGATCGGCGGCCAGGAAGTAGAGGATTTCCGGCCGAGCATCGAACCGACTCGCAAGGTCCTGGCGCACTGCCGGATCGGCGTGGCGCGCCACATCCTTTTCCTGTTCGTAGGAAATGACCGGTTTGTCTTTCCCTTCGGTCCACCCGAAGAGTCGATCTAACATACGCCGGTCTCAGCCTCGTCCGGTTCGGGGAACGAGGATACGGCGTAGCGTCCTTTTCCGGCACGCTTGGCCCGGTACATCGCTTCGTCCGCCCTGGTGACCAGAACGTCGAGCGGTTCGGCGCTGCTCGGATCCGTGACCGCAACGCCGATCGACAGGCCAAGCGTATGGTCGGGATCGCCCGAGAATTGCTTGAGCGATTTCGCTGCCTCCAGCAGTGAAGTCGCCTTCGCCGCCGCCCCCCCTTCGTCGGTATCCTCCAGCCACATGGCAAATTCATCCCCGCCAAGGCGGGCGACGATGTCCCCTACCCGGCTGGTGGAGGTGAGAAGCCGCGCCAAAAACACCAACGCTTCGTCGCCACGGGTATGTCCGTGGACGTCGTTAACCCGTTTGAAGTTGTCCAGATCGATAAATAGGAGAGACGCTTTGCGCGATGCACGCCTCAGGGCTCGAAGGCGCAAACCGACCTCTTCGGAAAACGCGCGACGATTGAAGAGTTGAGTCAACTCGTCGGTGCGCGACAACTCTTCTAGAAGTTCGCCGTTTTCGATTTGGGCAAACGCGATACCGAGGTGGTTGGCGACCCCGGAGAGCAAAGATCGATCGGTCTCGTCCCAAAAATTTTCGTCGTCTCTCGCGACACAGATCGCCCCGTTGATCTGGTCGCGATACCGCGCGAGGTTGATCAGGACATGAAGCGTCGACTCGTCCGTCTTCACGAAGAGATCTTCGTCGCCATCCTTCATTTGCAGCCGGACCGCTTCGACGACCGGCCGCGGCGGCGGGCCTTCCGGTCCGGCGAATTGGATCGCGCCGGTGAATCCGCCGTCTTTCTTGGCGCGAACGATCCAACAATAGCGTGCACCCAAGACGTTGGCCGTCGCGCGCGCCGCGGCGCCGAGCATATGCTGCGGCTCCACTTCGTTGCGCATCGCATCGACAACGTCCCCGATGAGTTGGTGTTTTAGCTCGGCGGTCTCTAGCGCCTCTTGCCGCTCCTTTTCGACAGTGACGTCCTTACACACGCCACGGTTACCAAGCCATTGCCTGTCTTTGCTGAAGACCGGACGCGATGACACGCTAACGCAGCTATGCCCACCCGAGGCGTCCTTGAGCCACAACTCTTCGGCTTCGATTGGTTCGCGGGCAGTGAAGGGGTCAGTAGTCGCTCTCGCCGCATCGACGACAAGGCGGGCGGCTGCGGTACCCACGAGATCGCTCGCCGCATACCCCAAAGCGCCGCGTGAGGAAACGAAGGAGAACGTTCCGTCGGGCTTGGTCTCCCACGCGAAATCGGACGAACACTCGACGAGATCCCGGAACATCTGGCGCGACGCGACCAACGCGCCGACGAGACTCTTTTCCAGGCCGGCCTTGCGACCCAGCGCGATGACGTACGACGCAACACCCGGGCTCGATTGCACGGGGAGCAGCGTGAAATCGACCGCACCGTCGGAGTCCCGCTGCGATGTCAGGACCGAGCAGGTCTTGACCGCACCGTCGCGTGCCGCTTCCCGGGCGAGATCGCGGACCTGACTGTCCAGACCTCGGTTTAGTCCGTCGGCCACCGCACCGCCGGCACTATTCGCGGCTATGACTTGTCCATCGATCGATAGAAGGATTGCCGGACCGGGGAAGGTGCCGATGATCGACCGCAGATCGATCCCTTGGTTTGGCGGCAATTCGGTATTCCGGTTCATCTTGCAGGAACGTTGCCCGGAAACCCCGGGCCCGGCAAGATCAAACCCGGACGGGGTTCTCAGCAGTTGCACAAATGAAACATCAGACCGTCGACACGTGGTTATTCGACCTCGACAACACACTTTATTCAGCTAAATGCGGTCTATTTGACGAAGTCCGCGCGCGGATCGGGACCTACATGGTCACCCACTGCGGCCTCTCCCCCGTGGACGCGGCCGCGGCCCAACGGTCCTACCGGGACCGTTTCGGCTCCACCTTGGCGGGGCTGATGGCGGAGAAGGCCATCGAACCGGACCACTTCCTGTCCTTCGTGCACGACGTGAACTATGACGCGATTCAGCCCGACCCTCGGTTGGGCCAAGCTTTGGCGGGACTCCCCGGCCGCCTCTATATCTTCACCAATGGATCGCGCGACCACGCGGTTCAGGTCACGGATCGACTTGGGATCACGGGTGCCTTCGACGATATCTTCGATATCGCCCGTGCGGACTATGTCCCAAAGCCCAATCCTGCGCCCTACGACAAAATCGTCCACGATCTCGGCCTAGCGGCAAGGGCGACCGCATTTGTCGAAGACATCGAGCGCAACCTCGTTCCGGCAAAGAAGATGGGAATGACGACGGTTCTTGTCTCCGAAGGCGTTCCGGAAAAGAGCAACTCGGTCGACCATATCGTTTCCGACTTGCCCGGCTGGCTCGCGGCGTATGGGACACGCCCAAGTTGACTCGCGTTGCCACACGGTTATTTTCGCGGCGCCATAGAAAATAGGACGCAGCCATGAGCCAGTCACTCGAACAGACGATCAACGATGCGTGGGAAGCGCGCGACGGTATCGGGCCAACCACAAAGGGCGCCGTTCGCGACGCCGTCGACAGCGCCTTGGACGACCTCGATCGCGGCGCGATGCGGGTTGCCGAGAAAGACAACGGGACGTGGCGCGTCAATCAATGGCTCAAGAAGGCCGTCCTCCTGTCTTTTCGACTGAACGACATGGCGCCGATTCCGGGCGGACCCGGTCGCGGCGGGGTGTGGTTCGACAAGGTTGCCTCGAAGTTCGACGGTTGGGACGGTCAACGGTTCGCCGCGGCGGGATTTCGGGCTGTCCCGAACTGCGTCGTGCGCCGGTCCGCCTATATCGGCAAGGGTGTCGTCCTGATGCCGTCTTTCGTCAACCTCGGGGCCTATGTCGATGACGGGACGATGGTCGACACTTGGGCGACAGTGGGAAGCTGCGCCCAAATCGGAAAGAACTGCCATATTTCCGGGGGCGCCGGAATCGGCGGCGTTCTCGAACCGTTGCAGGCCAACCCGGTGATCATCGAAGACAACTGCTTTATCGGTGCGCGGTCCGAAGTCGCCGAGGGCGTCGTGGTCGAAGAGGGCGCGGTTCTCTCCATGGGCGTCTATATCGGCGCCAGTACGAAAATCGTCGACCGGGCCACAGGCGAGGTCTTGCGCGGGCGGGTTCCTGCCTACTCGGTGGTCGTTCCCGGCAGCCTTCCGGGAAAACCGCTCGATAACGGCAGCCCGTCGCCGTCGCTCTACTGCGCTGTCATCGTCAAGCGAGTGGACGAGCAGACCCGCGCCAAGACCTCCGTCAACGAACTCCTTCGGGATTAGACGCGGCGGCTTTTGCGATGGCCCTCGATCCGGTGCACCTCGCGCAAGCGATGATCCGCTGCAACAGCGTAACGCCGGCTGACGGCGGCACCTTGGACGTTCTGCAAACGCAACTCGAGACGATCGGTTTCGTGTGCCATCGCATGGCCTTCCGCGAGGGCGACAGCGACGAGGTGCAGAACCTCTATGCGCGCCGCGGAACGGCCCAACCGAACCTGTGCTTCGCCGGGCACACCGACGTCGTGCCGGTCGGCGACGGTGCGGCATGGACCGCCGGCCCGTTCGACGCCACGATCGACAAGGGCCGTTTGTACGGACGCGGTGCCTCCGACATGAAAAGCGCGATCGCCGCCTTCGTCGCGGCATGCGCACGGCACCTCGATAAACATGGCGCGCCCGACGGCTCGATCAGCTTACTGATCACCGGCGACGAAGAGGGGCCGGCGATCAACGGCACAAAAAAGGTTCTCGAATGGATGGCGGCGAACGGCGAAACGATCGACGCCTGCATTGTCGGCGAACCGACGAACCCCGACCGGCTGGGCGAGATGATCAAGATCGGTCGCCGCGGCTCTCTCACCGCCGAATTGACCGTTCGCGGCACCCAAGGGCATGTGGCCTACCCGCACCTTGCAGACAACCCCGTGGGACGGATCGTCAAGATGCTCGCGGCGCTGATCGCAGAACCATTGGATAGCGGAACCGACCACTTTCAGCCGTCCAATATCGAGGTCACAACGATCGACGTCGGCAACCCAGCCACCAACGTCATCCCGAGCGAAGCGCGGGCGCGGTTCAATATCCGGTTCAACGATCTCCACACAGCGCAATCCCTGCAACAATGGATGACGGCAAAGATCGACGCTGTTGGCGGCGCCTATGAAATGAACGTGCACGTGACCGGCGAAGCTTTCCTTACACCGCCGGGGCCGCTGAGCGACATGATCGCGAGCTCGATCAAAGCGCGCCTCGGGGTCGAACCCGAACTCTCGACCACGGGCGGCACGTCGGATGCGCGATTCATCAAGGATTATGCGCCCGTCGCCGAATTCGGCCTGATCGGCAGCACGATGCACAAGATCGACGAGAACGTCGCCGTTGCCGATATCGAAGCCCTGAGCGACATCTACGAGGACGTCATCGGACGCTACTTTTCGAAAGGTTCTTCGCCCGGATAACGGACCGCTCGTAGATAAAGACCGTCCGGCGGCGCGGTGGGACCAGCGGCGGAGCGATCGCGGCGATCGCGCGCCACCGCAATATCGTCGACGGCCCAATGGCCTTCGCCCACAAGTTTGATTGACCCGACCATCGCGCGCACCTGACTGCGCAGAAACGACCGCGCCCGTGCGGTAACGAAAATGCGCTCGCCCCGACGCTCGACAGTCAGTTCGTCCAAGGTTTTGCGCGGCGATTTCGCTTGGCAATCGGCCGCGCGGAAAGAGGTGAAATCATGGCTGCCGACGAGGTGTTGCCCGGCGCGGTGCATCGCGGCCTCGTCAAGGACTGACGGCACATGCCACACGCGGCCGAGTTCGAGCGACGGCGGCGGTCGGCGGGCCAGAATGATGTATTCGTAGACCCGCTCGATCGCCATGAACCGGGCGTTGAAGGCCTCGTCGACTTCCGCCGCATCGACCACTGCAACCGGAAGGGGCCGCAAATGTTGATTGAGCGCGTCGCGAACGGTGTCGCACCGATAACTCTTGATCGTATCGAAATGCGCGACCTGGCCGGTCGCATGGACCCCAGCATCGGTCCGCCCGGCGCCGAATACCGTGACGGTTTCGCCCGACAGCGCCAATACCGCCCGTTCCAGCGCGGCTTGCACTGAGTCGCCGTTCTTCTGCCGTTGCCAGCCGACAAACGGGCCGCCGTCGTATTCGACGGTCAGTTTGTACCGCGGCATCAGGTAAACAACGTACCCGTCGGGACCGGTCGGCCGATCAAAAAGTCCGAGGCATCGAGGGCGTGCCGCCCCGCCAATTGAAGCCGTTCGATCCGCACAGCGGCCTCGCCACAGGCAACGGTCAAGTCGCCGGCGATTGTCCGTCCGGGCTCGCCACGCCCCTCCGTTGCTTCGCCCGCCAATATCTTTACCCGATCGCCATCAAGCAGGGTCCACGCACCGGGACTGGGCGAAAAGGCGTTGATCTGGCGCACAACCTCGGCCGCCCGGTTGTGCCAAACGACCTTGGTTTCATTGCGTTCAATTTTCGCGGCATAGGTAATGCCGTCCACCGGCTGGGGCTCCGCCTTCAACTCGCCCCGCGCGATCTCCGGCAGGTGGCGCCGGATCAGGTCGCTGCCGAGTTGCGCCAAACGGTCGTGGAGCTCGCCGGCCGACGTTCCATCGTCGATCGGCGTACTGCGGCAGACATAGACGGCCCCGGTATCCAAGCCCTCGTCCATCTTCATCAGACAGACCCCCGACTGGGTATCGCCCGCCAGGATCGCCCGTTGGATCGGCGCCGCGCCGCGCCAACGCGGGAGCAGCGACGCGTGAACGTTCACACATCCCAGTCTGGGCGCTTCGAGGATCGGCACGGGCAGAATCAAGCCATAGGCCGCGACCACGGCAATATCTGCATCGAGATCGCGCAATTGCGCCTGATCCGCTGCGGCTTTGAGATTGCGCGGCGTTCGTACGTCGATCCCGCGTCCCTCGGCAAGTCGGTGAACCGGCGATTTCGTTACCTTATGCCCGCGACCGGAGGGTCGCGGCGGCTGCGAATAGACGCAAACGACCTCGTGCTCGGCAAGTAAGGTCTCCAGGACCGGAACCGCAAAGTCGGGCGTGCCCATGAAGACGACGCGCAAACGAGGCCCCTATTCGGCGGCCTGGAGGCGGCGCATCTTCTTCATACGGCGCATGATCATATTCCGCTTGATCGTCGAGACGTGGTCGACCAGCAAGACGCCGTCCAAGTGATCGATTTCGTGCTGCAAGGCGATTGCCAGCAACCCCGTTGCTTTGACGAGGCGTATTTCGTTGTTCTCGTCGAGATACCTGACCTGAACCGCCGAGGGCCGCTCCACTTCCTCGTACTGATCGGGAAACGACAGACAGCCCTCTTCGTGGGGGCCAACGACATCGCCGCGCTGGACGATCTCCGGGTTGACCATTCGGAGCGGTGTCGGCGGCTCGGGGTCCTTGGCAACGTCGATGACGACAATCCGGCGCGCGACGCCCACTTGGATCGCCGACAAGCCGACACCCGGCGCGGCATACATCGTATCCAGCATATCGTCCATCAACCTGCGCACGTCGTCATCGACGACTTCGACGGGTTGCGAGACCTCACGCAAGCGCGGGTCGGGAGCGGTAACGATCGGAAGAATTGCCATTTCTTGTCTCCAGCGCCCCTACGTATGCGCCAGCCGCCAGACGGTCAAGGTTGCCTGCTGCGGTGCGGAATTTTGATGCTATCTTCGGCGCATGTCGTTCCTAGAAATTATCCAGACATCGCCCTGGCTTCCGGTTCTCGTCGGCGCTGGTCTCGTCGCCCTGGCGATCGTCGTTTTTCTGGCTAGAACCCGGGCGCGAACCCTGGCGACGGAACGCAAGCTTGCCGAACTCGGCGTTTCGACATCCGGGTTGACCCAGGCCCAATCCGAAGTACTCGGTCAGATCAAGGCGATGGCGACGACCACGGCAACCTTGCAGGCCGCCCTCACCGGCACGCTGAACGAGCGTCTGGACGCAGTTTCCGGCCAGATGCGGCAATCGCTCGAGTCGACGTCGCTCAGGACCGCAGAAAGTCTCGGCGAACTCCGTAAACACCTCGACAAGATCGACGAGGCCCAGCGCAACATCACCGAGCTCTCCGGCCAAGTCGTGAACCTTCAAGATCTGTTGGCAAACAAGCAGGCCCGCGGCGCCTTTGGCGAGGTCCAGCTCAACGACATCGTGCGCAATATTCTGCCGCCCTCGGCCTACGATCTACAAAAGACCCTTGGTAACGGGATGCGCCCGGATTGTTTGATTCGGTTACCCAATCCACCCGGTCCGATTGCGGTCGATGCAAAATTTCCGCTAGAGAGCTTTCAAGCATTGCGTCAAGCGCAGACCGACCCCGAGCGCTTGGTAGCCACCCGCAAGTTCAAAGCCGACATGCAAAAACACCTCCGCGACATCGCCGGGCGTTACATCGTCGCCGGCGAGACCGCCGAGTCCGCGATCATGTTCATCCCATCCGAAGCGGTTTACGCGGAAATCCACGGCTCGTTAGCCGACGTCGTCGACGAGTCCTACCGGTTGCGGGTCTGGATCGTGTCGCCAACGACGATGTGGGCCCTTCTCAATACGGTGCGCGCCGTACTCAAGGACGTTCAAATGCGCGAGCAGGCCGACGTCATCCAAGCCCAGGTTGGACTCCTCCTCCAAGATGCCTCTCGGCTAGACGACCGTGTCGCATCGCTCGAACGCCACTTCGGTCAAACCGTCGACGACGTCCGCAAGATCCGGATTTCCACGGACAAGGTTCTGCGTCGGGGCGAACGCATCGGCGAACTGCAACTCGAAGACGGCGGTGCGGCGGATACAGAGGAATCGAGCGAATTACCCTTCGCCCCATCCGGCGCCGGGCGCAGTGCCGACCGGAGTGATCGGAGCAGCAAGCAAATTACCGGGAACCTGCGGCCGCCCGACTAACCTTCCAGGACGACGTCGGTAAAGACAAAACCGTCTCGCTCGATGGTTTCGCCGATCGCAACGTCGAGGTCGCGGTCGAACATCGGTCCGCCGAAAACCAGCGTATGGAATTCGCCGTTTTCACCGCACGGATCGACTCCGGGCGGCAGGTCGCGAAGCAAACTCTGGTCGAACAGCCTGCCGCAAAACGATCCATCGAGTTGACGGGGATCGACGCATACGATCACGGCCCGCAGCCCGCCCGACACCATGTGCTGGGCCAAGGCGTCGGTCGGCTTTAACCAAAGGGGAAAGATCGCGCTTGCCCCCACCGTCGCCAGCCGCGACTCGCGATAGGCGCGAATGTCTTCAAGAAACAGATCGCCAAAGGCAAAGGTCTCGATTCCCTGCTCTCGCGCGGCATCCAGTGCGGCGGTCATCCGTTGCTCGTAGACCTCGTTGGGACAGGGTGCGGGGATAGGAACCTCCACCAGCGGAAGACCGGCAGCGGCGGCCTGCGCGTTGAGAATTTGGCGCCGCACACCGTGCATCGAGACCCGGTCGTAGGGTTCGGTCACCGTTGTCAAAAGACCAACGACCTCATAGCTGGGATCGGACCTAAGCGTATGCAGCGCCCAGGCGCTATCCTTGCCGCTGCTCCAACTGAGCCAAATCCGCTCTTTCATGGCAGGCCGACCGGGCGGCGCGCCTTCAACGCGGTATTCAGAGTCCCTTCGTCAAGGTAATCGAGCTCGCCCCCAACCGGCAGCCCGTGCGCCAGCCGCGTCACGGTGACGTCGCAGCCCGCGAGGCGATCGACGACATAGTGAGCCGTCGTTTGGCCATCGACCGTCGCGCTGGTGGCGAGTACGACCTCGCGCACGGCTTCGGCTTTAGCCCGGCTTATCAGGCCGCTGATCCGCAGATCCTCGGGACCCACGCCGTCAAGTGCGGAGAGGACGCCACCCAGGACGTGGAACCGGCCGCGATAGTCGATCACGCGTTCCAAGGCCCATAAATCGGCGACGTCTTCGACGACGCAGATCATCGACTCGTCGCGCTTGGGATCGGTGCAGAAATGGCACGGCTGAGCCGTATCGAGATTGCCGCAGACCGGGCACTCATGGACGTTCTCCGCCGCTTTCAGCATCGCGTCGGCGAGCGGTCGGAGCAGGGTTTCTTTTTTCTTCAGGAGTTGCAGAACCGCGCGCTTGGCGGAGCGCGGCCCAAGACCGGGAAGCTTTGCCAGCAGTTGGCCCAACCGCTCGATTTCTGCGCCGTGCACGCGTTCGCCCGGTCAGAACGGCAGTTTCATTCCCGGCGGCAACTCCAAGCCGCCGGTCAGCTTTTTCATTTCCTCGGACGTGTGCTGCTCAACTTTGGATTTCGCATCGTTATGCGCCGCCATGATCAGGTCTTCGACGATCTCCACATCGCCAGACATCAGCGAGGGGTCGATCCGCACTGCCCGAACGTCGCCTTTGCCGTTGAGGGTCACTTCAACGAGCCCGGCGCCCGACGACCCCTTGATCTCGACGGCGGCGAGCTGCTCTTGCATCTCCGCCATCTTGGTTTGCATCTGCTGGGCTTGCTTCATCATTTGCGCAAGATTTTTCAACTGTCGTGCTCCGTCGCTATGTCGTCTTCGTCGAGCGTGTCGCCGGCGGTTTCGTCCGCCTGACCGGCAATTGGCTGTACCAAATCGCGTACTTCGCGTATTTCAGCGCCGGGGAAGTGTTCCAGTGCCGCGCGCACCAGGGGATGTCGCTCCGCTTCGCCGCGGCGTTGCGCCGCCTGGGTTTCCTGTTGCTCTTGCAGCGTCGGCTCGCCAACTTCGTTGGACGGCGATACCAACCACGTGTCGCCGGTGGCGTTGCTCAGCAGGCGGCTCAGTTGCTGTGGCAGCTTGGGCGGCGCCCGGTCGGTCAAGCGCAGATCGATTCGACCGGGTTCCATGCGCACGAAATGGACGTTGGTGACCAAGTGGCTGCGGAGGATGTATTCGGTCTGGGCTTCGGCAAGGTCGACGACATCCTGAAAACGCGACAGCGCGACGGCGGCGTTGGGCTGAACGGCGGCCTTCGGCGCGGCGCGGGCGACGGCGCTCGCTGGACTTGCGGTCGACGCGGTCGCCGAAGCGCCGCCTTTGTCGCTGGGTCGTGGCGACGGCGCACTCTTTTGCGGTTCGCCGCCGGGTTGCGTCCGCCCTCCATCTTCAAGGGTTCGCACCAGATCCGCCGGTGGCGGTAATGCGGCGGCATAGCCGATGCGGACCAAGACCATCTCGCACGCGGCATAGGGCGCCGGCGCCCCTTGCACTTCCTGAAGTCCCTTGAGAAGGAGTTGCCAGGTGCGAGTCAATTCCCCCATCGTCAGTTTTTCGGCCATCTCTTGGCCGCGCACGCGCTCGACTTCGGTCGCAGCCAAGTCCTCCGCCGCCGCCCGCGTCACTTTCAGTCGCGTGAGCCAGTGAACGAACTCAAGCAGATCCTGAATCACGATGACCGGGTCGGTACCCAGCTCATATAGTTGCCGCGCGGTGCCCAGCGCCTCGGCCATCTTGCCGCCCATCGTCTGTTCGAACAGATCGATCAACCGCGCCCGGTCGGCAAGGCCGAGCATGCTTTGCACGGCCTCTTCGGTGACCGTCCCATCGCAAAAGGCGAATGCCTGATCCAGGAGCGACAGGGCGTCGCGCACCGAACCCTCCGCGGCGCGGGCAATCATGGCGAGGGCGCCGATCTCCGTCGCAACGCCTTCTTGCTTGGCGATACCGCCGAGATGTTCGATGAGGACTTCCGAATCCAGCCGCCGGAGATCGAACCGTTGGCAGCGCGACAGCACGGTGACCGGGACCTTGCGAATCTCCGTCGTCGCGAAGATGAACTTCACATGGGGCGGCGGCTCTTCGAGCGTTTTGAGCAACGCGTTGAAGGCAGGCTTCGACAACATGTGAACTTCGTCGATGATGTAGATCTTGTAGCGCGCGGACGCCGGCAGGTAGCGTACGTTGTCGATAATCTCGCGGATATTATCGACACCGGTATGGCTTGCCGCGTCGATCTCGATCACATCGACATGCCGGTCCTCGCCAATCGCCTTGCAGTGTTCGCAGACCCCGCACGGGTCGATCGTGGGCCCGGCCTGACCGTCGGGTCCGACGCAATTCAACGCCCGGGCGATAATGCGCGCCGTCGTCGTCTTGCCGATACCGCGAACCCCGGTGAGGACAAATGCCTGGGCGATCCGCCCCGTCTGGAAGGCGTTCGCGAGGGTCCGTACCATCGCGCTTTGCCCGACAAACATGTCGGTAAAGGTCGTGGGACGGTATTTTCGTGCCAATACCTTGTAGGACGGGTCTTGCTCTGGTGGCGACATAGGCCTTTTGGCTGTGATTGACCGTTCGCCCCGGCGCGCGACGAAGGTGGGAGGTTGGTTAGGCGACCCGGCTGCATCCCGTTACGGCTGCTTCCTTCCGGACCTGACCGGATTGGCGGGCGCGACCGTCCGCCGCCAACCTCCCGCCGGGACTATATCCCATTGAATCGCCAGAACCCAAGGTGACCCTCGCTTGCGCATCCAGCATCGGGGTGCAACTGTTGGACGACATCATGCAAGCGCTCGACACCTTCGAAGGTAACGTCTTTTCCGGCAGTCAACTGGACCGCGCGGGGAATATGCGGCGCAATCCGGATTGGTTGGCGACCCAGATTCAGGCGCCGACCGCACGCTTCTTGCCCATCTGGCAGCTCAAAGTGCCGGTGGCCGTCGAACCGGCTCCGCATCTATTTTGGCTCTCCCCTGCCCAGGCCAACGGCCACCTCGTCGACGCCAACCCGATCCTTCTCGGGGTTGACGGGACCGGGACGCCCTATTTCGCGCTCGATGCAGATATCGGCCCCGCACCGGCGTTCGACGGTGTCGAATTTCAAGAGGTCCGATCGGTCGCGCCGACCGTCACGCGCAGCGATGCGGCGCTACTGGCCCAGGCGCGATCGCTGGTCGATTGGCATCAACGCCATGGGTTTTGCGCGGTCTGCGGGTCGGCAACCCAAATGCGGGACGCCGGCTACGTGCGGCGCTGTTCGAACACGGCCTGCGGCGCCCAACACTTCCCCCGAACCGATCCCGTGGTGATCATGCTGATCCAGCGCGGCGATTACTGCCTCGTAGGCCGCCAGAAATGGTTTCCGACCGGCTTCTACTCGACCTTGGCCGGTTTCATGGAACCGGGCGAGTCTATCGAAGAAGCGGTCCGCCGGGAGGTTCAGGAGGAATCCGGGATCGTGGTCGGCGAAGTGCGCTACCATTCCTCGCAGCCCTGGCCTTACCCCTCGTCTCTCATGATCGGTTGTTTCGGCGAAGCCCTGGGCGACGAGATTGTCGTCGACAAATTGGAACTTGAAGACGCCCGCTGGGTCGACCGCGATACGGTCCGCCGCGCCATCGATCACGTCACCGCCAAGGCCTTCGATCCATTCGCGCAACAGAACGCGACGCCCAGCGCCGATCAACCCGAGTTGCTGGTTCCCGCCCCCATGGCGATCGCGCACCAATTGATGCGCTCCTGGGTGTATCCCAGCGCGACCTAGGCTAGCCGCGACCGCGGAACGGGTGGGCGGGGTAAACGCCCAGAATCTTCAGCTTCGACGTAAAGAAGTGCAGTTCCTCCAGGGCGAGGCTGACGTTCTTGTCCTCGGCATGTCCTTCGACATCGGCGTAGAACTGCGTTGCATTGAAGCTGCCGCCGACCTGATAGCTCTCCAGCTTGGTCATGTTGACGCCGTTGGTGGCGAAGCCGCCCATCGCCTTGTAGAGCGCCGAGGGCACATTGCGCACCTGAAAAACGAACGACGTCATCGCAGGTCCGCTGCCGAGGGCCGGACGTTTCGCCGTGCGCGACAACACCACAAAACGGGTCGTGTTGTGGTCGGCGTCTTCGATGTCGCGGCGGATGATATCCAGTCCGTAAATCTCGCCGGCAAGATCCGAGGCGATCGCTGCCTGGGACTTATCGCCCGCGGCGGCGATATCCTTGGCCGAGCCCGCCGTATCGGCCTCGATCTCGGCCGCGAGCCGGAGGTCGCGGATGAGGTTGCGGCACTGGCTCAGCGCCTGGATATGGCTATGGACGACGCGGAGGTCGGCAACCGTCGCGCCCTTCACGCCCAACAGGCAGTGATTCACGCGCTGGAAATGCTCGCCGACGATAAACAGCCCGGAGTCCGGCATCAGGGTATGAATGTCGGCCACCCGGCCGGCGACCGAATTCTCGATCGGGATCATGGCAAGGTGCGCCCGGCCGGTCTTGACCGCATCGAAGGCGTCTTCGAAGGATTCGCAGGGCAGCGCCTCGAGGTCGGGAAAAGCCTCCCGGCAGGCAAGATGCGAATAGGCCCCGGGGTATCCCTGGAACGCGATCAAGGTGTCGCTGGACGCTACCACAATGTCTCTATTTAATTGATTTTCAACACAAAATTCGCCTCGCCTCGGCGAGTTGTGCCGGAGTATCGACACCAAGCGGAACGCTGTCAACGCGGCGCGCGAGGATCGTCATCCCCGCTTCGAGCGCCCGGAGTTGCTCCAAACGCTCGCTCTTTTCCAATGCACTTGGCGGCAGGGCGACAAACCGCTCCAAGGACTTGCGACGGTACGCGTAGATGCCGATGTGGTGATAGCGCGCCGCATCGCCTGCGGGCACCGGCAGGCGTGAAAAATAGAGAGCGCGCGCGATATCGGTGCCAGGTGGAAAAGCGACGACCGCCTTGGCCACATTGGGGTCGTTGGCTTCGTCATCGCACCGGATTTCCGTCACCAAGGTCGCGATATCGGCACTCGGCGGGGCCGATTCTAGTGTCGCTGCCAATTTGCGGATGTCGCCGGGGTCGATCGTCGGCAGATCGCCCTGCAGGTTAACGACCAGCTCCGACGCTGCCCCAATCTTGTCCAAGGCCTCGCAGACCCGGTCCGATCCGGACGGATGATCGGGGCGGGTCAGGACGGCGCGCCCCCCTGCGCCGGTAACGGCATCGGCGATTTCCTGTTCGGCACACGCGACAACCACCGCCCCGATATCTGCTTCGCAAGCGCGGCGCCATACATGGACGATCATGGGAACACCGCCAATATCGGCCAGCGGCTTGCCCGGCAGACGGGTTGATGCCATGCGCGCCGGAATCACGACGATCGGACGGTCGATTGAACGCTTAGAGATCATTATTTCTGTCTTTGCCTCCGGTGCCGGGTCCCGATTCGGTCGTGACATAATGCCGCGGACGCCAAGAACGATGGATCGTAGGGGCTAAAGCGGCCAAAATCATTCGCTAATTCGCCCGAGAAACGCTGGCAGGCGGCCAAAAATTGGGTTATTCATGCGCCCTTCTAGGCGTTGCGCCACAGGTCGATCTCGGGAATAGTCGATCTGCAAGCTGCAAGGAAGTGGTCGATGAATTCGTTTGAGTTGAACAAGTATGCCGGCGCCATCCTCGCGACGATCTTGGTCGTTTTTGTCGTCTCCATGATCAGCGACACCTTGATGCACCCCCATGAGCTTGAAGGCCAGGTCTACGGCGAGATCACCGTCGCCGAGGACAGCCATGGCGGGCCGGCCGAGGTCGCCGAAGAGACCCCGCCCCTTCCGGTGCTGCTTGCCGCGGCAAACGTCGAAACCGGCGAACGGGTCTCCAAGAAATGCGGCTCGTGCCACACCTTCGAGAAGGACGGCGCCAACAAAGTCGGCCCGAACCTCTACAACGTCCTGGGCGCCGCACCGGCTGGCAAGGATTTCGCCTATTCCAGCGCAATGCAGGAAAAAGGCGGCCAGTGGTCCTTCGCCACCCTCGACGCGTTCCTCGCCTCGCCCCGCACCGCCCTCCCAGGCACCAAGATGAGCTACGCCGGGCTGAAACGCGCGGAAGAACGCGCGGCACTCTTGCTGTACATGCGTCAGCAGAGCGACTCGCCGCTCCCGCTCCCGACCGACTGACCCCGGCACGCAGGGTGGCGGACCGCTGCCCCAGAGAGTTCCTCGCCTTTGCCGAAACACTGGCAGCGGCGTCAGGCACGGTCATTCGTCAATATTTTCGCCAGCCCTTCGAGATCGTCTCGAAAACCGACGAATCCCCGGTCACGATTGCCGACCGCGACGCCGAAACGGCCATGCGTGCGCTTATTCGCGCGACCTACCCGGACCACGGCATCCTCGGCGAGGAATTCGGGCGCGAGCGCGACGACGCTGAATACCAGTGGATTCTCGACCCGATCGACGGCACCGGATCGTTTATCTCGGGCAAGCCGATATTCGGCACACTGATCGCGCTTTGGCACCAAGGCCAACCGCTCCTGGGACTGATCGACCAGCCCATATCGGGCGAACGCTGGATCGGTGCCGCCGGCCATGGCACGACGCTCAACGGCCAGCCGGCCCACACCCGGCCCTGCCCGAGCCTTGACGCTGCCCTACTCGATGCGACCGACCCGTCGATGTTTGTGCACGAGCCACGCTTCGAAGCCCTGCGCCGCGCGGTCGCGCGCAACCGGTGGGGCAGCGACTGCTACGCCTACGCGCTGCTAGCGTCCGGCCACATCGACCTAGTGGTCGAGAAGGGGTTGAAACTTTGGGACTTCGCGACGCTTGTGCCAGTCATCGAACAGGCCGGCGGGATCATCACCGACTGGCAGGGTAACCCCCTGCATCCGGGCGCCGACGGCCATGTCCTCGCGGCGGGCGATGCCCGGGTCCACGCAGCGGCCCTTACCGTTCTCAACGGCTGACGGTCACGACCGTTTGTTCGCCGCGCGCCGCCAAAGCGCGCCCGCACGGGCGGATTTCGTTACAATAGCCGCCACGAAACGAACCTAGGGACGAACATAATGGTGCTACGCGGAGCCTTCGTTGCTTGCCTTTGCCTGGTCGCAACGTCGATTGCGTTCCCCGCGCACGCCCAGAGCGCCGCGGAGCGACACGCGCTGGTCCAGTTTGGCGCCCCGAAATACGGCCCCGATTTTGCCCATTTCGACTATGTGAATCCGGCCGCGCCGAAGGGCGGGCAGTTCCGCCAATTGGCAACTGGAACGTTCGACACCCTCAACCCCTTCATCCTAAAAGGAACGTCGGCCGCCGGGATCGGCTTGATCTTCGAAACTCTACTGACGGGCTCGTTGGACGAAGTCGATACCAGCGCCGAATACGGCCTCATCGCTAAAAGCATCGAGGTCCCCGACGATTTTTCTTGGGTGATCTTCAACCTCAGACCCGAGGCCCGGTGGCACGACGGCAATCCGATTACTGCCGACGACGTGGTGTTCAGTTTCGAGGCGCTCACAACGAAGGGGCATCCGTTCTACCGGCAGTACTACGCGAATGTCGCTAGCGCCGAAAAGATCGACGACCTTCGCGTGAAGTTCACCTTCAGCGGGCCACCCAACCGTGAACTCCCAAACATCGTCGGGCAGTTGTCGATTATTCCCAAGCACTATTACGAGAACGTCGATTTTACCGCGACTAGCCTGGAACCGCCGGTCGCCAGCGGACCCTACCGGATCAAGAATTTCGAACCCGGACGTTTCATCGAGTACGAACGCGTGGAAGATTATTGGGGGGCGGCGCTCCCGGTGAACGTCGGGCGCTACAACTTCGGCGCGGTCCGCTACGACTATTACCGCGACGCAACAGTGGCGCGCGAAGCCTTCAAATCCTACGAGTTCGACACCTTCCCCGAATTCTCCGCCAAGGATTGGGCAACCGGCTACGACTTCCCTGCATTCAGAAACGGGTTGGTCAAAAAGGAAGAGATTCCCGACGCGACCTCCCCCGGTATGCAAGCGCTGGTGTTCAACACCCGCCGCGACATCTTTGCGGATCGCCGGGTGCGCCAAGCCATCGGCCTCGCGTTCGATTTCGAATGGTCGAACAAAGCGCTCTTCTTCGGTCAGTACCAGCGCACGACAAGTTATTTCGAAAATATGGAGCTCGCGTCGAGCGGCCTCCCGCAGGACGCGGAGCTCGACTACCTGACGCCGTTCAAAGACCAACTCCCGCCCGAGATCTTTACCAAACCCTTCACGGTCCCCAAGACTGACGGGTCCGGAAACCCCCGCCGCGAGCTGCGCGAAGCGGCGCGCCTTCTGAAGGCCGCCGGATGGGAGGTCAGGGACGGCACCTTGACCCACGGGGAAACCGGGACCCCGCTTCGCTTCGAAGTCCTCTTGGTCCAACCGAGCCTCGAAAAAATCATCCTGCCGTTCATCGGCAACTTGGAGAAGCTGGGCGTGAAGGCGACGGTTCGGACGGTGGATACGGCGCAATACCAAAGCCGGTTGGATACCTTCGATTTCGATATGGTCGTCACGACCTTCCGCCAATCCTTTTCGCCCGGCAATGAGCAGCGGGATTTTTGGGGATCGGCGGCGGCGGATCTCAACGGCGGGCGAAATCTAGCCGGAATCAAAGACCCCGTGGTTGACGCCTTGATCGACCACATCGTCGGGGCGCCCGACCGACCGTCCTTGGTCGCGGCGACCCGTGCTTTGGATCGCGTCCTGCTGTGGGGCCACTACGTGATCCCGCAATACTACGTCCCGACCGACCGGCTGGCCTTTTGGGACAAGTTCGGCCGGCCCGAAACAAACCCAAAGTTTGGCGTCGATATCTTCTCCTGGTGGATCGACGCCGAAAAGTTGGCGCGCGTGGAGGCGGGCCGGCGGCCCTGAATTCCCGATGAAGAGGATTCTCGCTCTCGCCGTTTTTGCGATCGTCTGTTCGACTGCAGCTACGGCCGAACCGCGCCACGGCATTTCGACGTTCGGGGACCTTAAGTACCCCGCTGGCTTTCCTCATTTCGACTACGTCAACCCGGATGCGCCTAAGGGTGGCGTTGTCCGACTCGCCGGCGGCGAAGGCACCTTCGACACCGTCAATCCGTTTACGTTGAAAGGCATTCGTTTCCGCGGCGACGCCGGCTCGGTGATGTCGCTCCCCTACGACACGCTGATGGTGCGCAGCGGCGACGAGCCCGACGCGATGTACGGTCTCGTCGCCGATTCCGCCGAAATCGCCGAGGACAAAACCTCAATCACCTTTACGTTGCGCGCCGAGGCGCGTTGGCACGACGGCTCCGCCATCACCGCCGAGGATATCGTCTTCACCTTCGAAGCGTTGAAGAACGATCCTGGCGCCTTTCCCGCCTTTCGCATCGTGTTGCGCGACGTTATCGGCGTCGAGGCACTTGGCGATGCAGCGGTGCGCTATACCTTCGATCCGGCGGCCGCTGCCCTGCGCGACCTGCCCGCGACCGTTGCGGGACTCCCGATCCTGTCAAAACGGGACTTCGCAAACCGCGCGTTCGGCGAGACCACCTTCGATCCGCCGCTCGGGAACGGCCCCTATCGCATTGCCGAGGTCAATCCAGGCCGCTCCATCGTGCTTGAACGCGTCCCCGACTACTGGGCCGCAGACCTTCCGGTCAACCGCGGCCGCAACAACTTCGGACAAATCCAGCTGGAGTTCTACCGCGACCGCGACGTTCAGCACGAAGCGTTCAAATCCGGCGCGTTCGACTTCCACGAGGAATTCACCTCTCGAATCTGGGCGACCGGTTACGATTTCCCCGCAACCCGAGATGGGCGCGTCATTAAGGAGGCGGTACCCAACCTTGGTCCGGCGTCGCGCCAATACTTCGTGATCAATCTCCGGCGCGAGAAATTCCAAGACCGGCGCGTCCGCCAGGCTATCAACCACGCCTTCGACTTCGAGTGGACCAATACCAATCTGTTCTACAGCGTCTACGAGCGCGCCAACAGCATCTACCAAAACACCGATATGGCCGCCGCCGCGCCACCAACCGGCGCCGAACTCGCTCTCCTCGAACCGTTCCGCGACCGGCTGCCGCCGGAGGTGTTCACAACCGTCTACCAACAACCGCGCTCCGATGGCTCGGGCAACAACAGGCGGAACCTGCGGCGGGCCCAGCAACTGTTCGCCGACGCGGGATGGACCGTGCAAGAAGGTCGGCTCAAGAACGAACGCGGCGAAACGATGTCGATCGAATTCCTGACGTTCTCACCGACGTTCGAGCGGGTTTTCGCACCGATCGTCCAGAACCTGAAACGCATCGGCGCCGACGCGTCCATTCGGATCGTCGACTCAAGCCAATACGCCCAGCGCGTCGACCAAGACCGCGATTTCGACATCACCACGGCGGCGTTTGGCGTCTCGCCGACCCCAGGTGTCGGCGAACGCGGTTTCTGGAACTCGGCCTTCGCCGATCAGCCCGGCAGCAACAACGATGGCGGCATCAAGGATCCGGTCGTCGATGACCTGGTCGAACGCCTTGCCAGCGCCCAAGACCGCCAAAGCTTGACCGTGGCCGCACGGGCGCTAGACCGCGTCCTTCTTTGGAACCAGTACATCATCCCGCAATGGTTTCGCAGCACCTACACCATTGCCTATTGGGACATGTTCGGACGACCGGACACGGCACCGATCTACGGCCTCGGATTTCTCGACACCTGGTGGATCGATCCTGCCAAAGCGGCGCGGCTCAATCGCGACAAACCCTAGAATTACGCTAGACTCGACGCCGCGATGACTGCCTACATCCTCCGCCGCCTGCTATTTATCGTTCCGACGCTGTTCGGAATCATGGTGATCAACTTTGCCGTGGTCCAGTTTGCGCCGGGCGGACCGGTCGAACAGATCATTGCCCAGGTCACCGGCACCGCGGTCGACGCAACCGCCCGTATCAGCGGCGCAGGCGGTGGCGACGCGCCCCAGGCCCAGGCGCAACAGGGCGCGGCCAGCACCGCCGGCATCGAATCGCGGTACCGCGGCGCCCAGGGTCTCGACCCGCAGTTCATCGCGGACTTGGAAAAGCAGTTCGGTTTCGACAAGCCTCTGCACATCCGGTTCTTCGACATGATCGCGAATTACGTCGTGTTCGATTTCGGCGAATCCTTCTACCGCGACCGCCGCGTCGTCGACCTTGTGATCGACAAGCTGCCGGTGTCGATCTCGCTGGGCCTGTGGACCACGTTGTTGATTTACTTGATCTCCATCCCGCTTGGCATTCGCAAGGCCGTGCGCGACGGCACGCCGTTCGATATTTGGACCAGCAGTCTGGTCATCGTCGGGCAGGCAATCCCCGGTTTCCTCTTCGCTATCTTGTTGATCGTGCTGTTTGCTGGCGGCACTTATTTGGATTGGTTTCCGCTCCGCGGTCTCGTCTCGGAAAACTTTTCCGAGTTGTCGGCCTTCGGGAAGGTCGTCGACTATTTCCATCACCTCGCCCTGCCGATTACCGCGCTCGTGATCGGCGGCTTTGCCGGCCTGACCCTGCTGACCAAGAACTCCTTCCTCGATCAGATCAACCAACAATATGTTTTGACCGCGCGCGCGAAGGGCTTGACCGAACGCCAGGTCCTGTACGGTCACGTCTTTCGCAACGGCATGCTCATCGTCATCGCCGGGTTCCCCGCGCTCTTCGTCGGCATCCTGTTCACGGGCGCGCTCTTGATCGAGATTATTTTCTCGCTCGACGGCATCGGCCTGCTGGGATTCGAGGCGGTCATCAACCGCGATTACCCGATCATGTTCGGCACCCTCTATTTCTTCACTTTGCTCGGCCTGGTCTTCAATCTGATCGGCGACCTGATGTATGTGATCATCGACCCGCGCATCGATTTCGAGCGCCGCGATGTCTGACCTGCTCACCGCCACCGCCGATACCGCCCCGGCGCCCCACCGGCGGCACCGCATTCTGGGGATGCCGGTGACCCCGCTCACGGTTCGACGGCTACACAACTTCCGTAAGAACCGTCGCGGCTTCTGGTCGATGTGGATCTTCTTGACCCTGTTCGTTCTGTCGCTCTTCGCCGAGTTCATCGCCAACGACCGACCGCTAGTCGTACGGTTCGAGGGGGAAGTTTTGTTTCCGGTCCTTGCCGACTATCCCGAAACCCGTTTCGGCGGCGAATTCGAAACCGCAGCCGACTACCGCGACCCCTACGTGCAGGATCTGATCCAAGAGAACGGCGGCTGGCTCGTGTGGCCGCTGATCACCTTCACCTTCGACACGATCAACTACGACCTACCCCAACCCGCGCCGTCTCCGCCGTCGGGCGTCAATTGGTTGGGGACCGACGATCAAGGCCGCGATGTCTTGGCTCGATTGATCTACGGCTTTCGAATTTCGATCCTTTTCGGCCTGATCCTGACCGTGATCAGTTCGGTCATTGGCGTCCTCGCGGGCGCCGTCCAGGGATACTTTGGCGGATGGACCGATCTTCTGTTCCAGCGTTTCATCGAGATTTGGTCGGGCATGCCGACGTTGTTTCTCCTGATCATTCTGGCCAGCATCGTGACGCCTAACTTCTGGTGGCTCCTGGGCATCCTCTTACTATTCAGTTGGATGTCGTTGGTCGGCGTCGTCAGGGCCGAGTTCCTGCGCGCGCGTAATTTCGACTATGTACGCGCCGCCCGCGCCCTAGGCGTGCGCAACTCGACGATCATGCTGAAACACCTACTGCCCAACGCCATGGTTGCGACCATCACCTTCCTGCCCTTCAACCTCGCAGCCGCGGTGACCGCGTTGACCAGCCTGGACTTTCTCGGGTTCGGCTTGCCCCCGGGGTCGGCCTCGCTCGGCGAACTGCTCGCCCAAGGGAAGGCGAACCTCCAGGCCCCGTGGCTCGGTCTGACCGGCTTCTTCACCCTGTCGATCATGCTGACGTTGGTGGTCTTCACCGGCGAAGCCGTGCGCGACGCCTTCGATCCCCGCAAGACCTTCGCCTAACCCATGGCCTTTGTCGAAATATCAGACCTATCGGTCGATTTCCGGAGTGCCGGGCGTACGGTCCATGCCGTCAAGAATGCCAGCCTAACGATCGACGCGGGCGAGACCGTCGCACTTGTCGGCGAGAGCGGGTCGGGGAAGTCCGTGACCGCGCTATCGATCCTCCAACTTCTGCCCTACCCCATGGCCTCGCATCCCTCGGGGTCGATCAAGGTGGACGGGATGGAAGTCGTCGGCGCGCCCCACGCCGAGATGCGCCGGATTCGCGGCAATCGCGTGTCGATGATCTTCCAAGAACCGATGACCTCGCTCAACCCGCTGCACACGATCGAAAAGCAAATCAACGAAGTCTTGTTCCTGCATCAGGGGATGAACAAGCGCGAAGCGCGCGCGCGCACCGTCGAACTCCTCAACCTCGTCGGATTGCCCGATGTCGAGTCGCGGATTCACTCCTATCCCCATCAGCTCTCCGGCGGACAACGCCAGCGGGTCATGATTGCTATGGCACTCGCCAACAACCCCCGGCTCCTGATTGCCGACGAGCCGACGACGGCGCTCGACGTGACGATCCAGGCGCAGATCCTTCGACTTCTGCGCAAACTCCAAGACGATCTCGGCATGGCCATGCTGTTGATTACCCATGATCTCGGAATCGTGCGCAAAATGGCCAAGCGCGTTTGCGTCATGAAGGACGGCGAAATCGTCGAGGCCGGCGAGACCGGGCAGATCTTCGAACGACCGCACCGCGACTACACCCGCGCGCTGATCGAGGCCGAACCGAAAGGAATGCCGAACCGGTCGCAACCAAATGCACCCGTCGTTCTCAGCGGCCGAAATGTCCGGGTCTATTTTCCCATCCAGAAGGGGCTCCTGCGGCGCACCGTCGGTCACGTCAAAGCGGTCGATGACATCAGCGTCGCGGTCCGCGAAGGACAGACGCTGGGTGTCGTCGGCGAAAGCGGTTCCGGGAAAACGACGCTTGGCCTCGGCCTGCTGCGACTAATCGGCAGCACCGGCGAGATCGACTTTCTCGGCAAGAAAATCCAAGGACTCAACTTCGGTGCCCTGCGACCCCTGCGCAAAGAAATGCAAATCGTTTTCCAGGACCCCTACGGCAGTCTGAGTCCGCGCCTATCGGTGGGACAAATCGTCGAAGAAGGCCTGCTGGTTCATACCAAGATTCGAGACTACGACGAGCGCCGCGCGGTGATCGGCGCAGCACTCGAGGAAGTCGGCCTCGACCCCGCCAACCAAGATCGTTACCCCCACGAGTTCTCCGGCGGACAGCGGCAACGCATCGCCATTGCCCGCGCGATTGTCCTGAAACCCCGCCTGGTCGTCCTCGACGAACCGACCTCCGCGCTCGATATGTCAGTCCAGGCCCAGATCGTCGACTTGCTCCGCGAACTGCAGCGCAAACATCGCCTGGCCTACGTGTTCATCAGTCACGACCTGAAGGTCGTTCGCGCAATGGCCGATGAGGTCGTCGTGATGCGCGACGGCCGCGTCGTCGAATCGGGCCCCACCGAACGCATCTTCGACCAACCGCAAACCGACTACACGAAAGCGCTCATGGCGGCGGCCTTCGACCTTGAAGTCGCATTTGAGGATGCCGTCGCGACCTGACGCGGTGCTAGCGCGCCTCGCTCTCCAACGACGCGCGCAGAAAATCGCTTAGCTTTGCGACATAGACCGAACCGCGCACCGTGCGCTGGACCAGAACGCTACGGCGATCGGTTTCGTCGGGCTGACGCCGGCAAAGCTCTAATTTCTCAAGCGTATCGACGGCACGCGTCACGGCGGGCTTGGAAATAGCAAGGTCCGCAGCGAGGCCGCGCACCGTGCAGGGCGCGCGCGCCGCATAGATCGTCAGCAGAACGGCCAGTTGGCGGACCGTGAGGTCCGGGTCGTCGGAGCGTACTAGACCGGCGACGGCCTGCTGCCAGTAAGACACAAGCTGGGAGGGAGTTGGCACAAACCCGACATTACCCCCTCGCCTGCCGCCACAGAAGCGTCAGGCCGCGAGCAACGCCCTGAAGTCTTGCGCCGGCATCGCCTTGTGGAAATAGTGCCCTTGGGCGTAATCGCAGCCCGCGTCCTTCAGGAATTCGATTTGATCCTTGCGCTCGGTGCCTTCGGCGGCCAGCTTGAGGTTGAGGCTCCGCGCCATTTCGATAATCGTACGCACGATGGTCACCGATTGCGGGTGATGGACGAGCCCGGCAACAAAGGATTGGTCGATCTTGAGTGTGTCGACGGGGCAATCGACAAGCTGCGAGAGCGACGAATAACCGGTCCCGAAATCGTCGATCGAAACCGACAGACCCAAATCTCGGAACCGTGCGATGGCATCGTTGCGAAACCCGCGGTCGTCGGCGAGCGAATGCTCGGTGAGTTCGATATCGACCCGCTCGGCCGACAATTTGCTGCTGGAAAGAGCGTCCATCACTTTTTCGACGATGTCGTCTTGGCCGAACTGCACCGCCGAGAGATTGACGCCTAGCCTCGGTGCGCCTTTGCCCTTCGACTCCCACGACTTGGCTTCCTCGAACGCCCGGTGGAGAACCCAGTCCCCGATCGGTATGATCAGACCGGTCGCCTCCGCCCGCGGAATAAACTCCCCTGGACCGACTGACCCCAGTTCGGGGTGAGTCCATCGGAGCAACGCTTCGGCTGCGAGAACCCGCCCGTCGTCCAAATCCACGACCGGCTGGTAGTGCAGGTCGAACTCGTTCCGGCTCAAGGCCTCCGATAACGCGCGATCCAGCGCAAGTTCGCGGCTCAGTCGGTCTCTAAAGGCCGGGCTGAAGAGTTCGACGCGGCTGCCCCCACGCTGGCGTGCCTCGCGCAAAGCCAAATCCGAAACATGGACGAGTTCCCCGATGTCGGTCCCGTGCACCGGATAGACAGCCACCCCAACGCTCGCCGAGAGCCGGTAGCGGCGGTCGTTCACGTCGTAGGGTTCCGATAGGCGGCGAAGGATATCCCCCGATATCGCGTCGATCTCGGGGGCCGGGGAACCGACCGGAAATACCAGTGAAAATTGGTTGGTTGCCGTGCGTGCCAGCATCCCGCCCGGTTGCACCAGAGCTTGGAGCCGTTGCAACGCCTCTTCGAGAATCTCGTCGCCCGCTTCGTAGCCGGCGGTTTGGTTCACCGACTGAAGGCGGTCTAGGCGGGTCTTGACGAAAGCAACTTGGGCTCCCGATGCGCGAGCCGCGGAAATGATACCATGCGCCGGGGCGCCGAGG
Source organism: Alphaproteobacteria bacterium (assembly GCA_040216735.1). Taxonomy (NCBI): domain Bacteria; kingdom Pseudomonadati; phylum Pseudomonadota; class Alphaproteobacteria; species Alphaproteobacteria bacterium. The sequence continues at coordinate 302,876 of JAVJOO010000002.1, forward strand.
GTCGCGCGACCGCCTGCCGCGGTAACGGCGTCGAAGATTATTGGGCTGTCGATTGAACCTGTTTGAACGGCGTTGATAACCGTCACGATCCGTGCCGGTGCCCCGTGAATCTCCGCGCTTTGCTCCCGCAACGAGATCGAGACCCGTTGACCGTTGAACCGGCGTATTTCTCCGGTCAACGTCCCGCCAATGCCGCCCGCCAGCGGTCTGCTGTCGATGCGTAGGAAATGGGGCGGCTTACCTGCCAGCGTGTCGGCCGGTGCACCGACCAGTCGGGCGAACCCTTCGCCGACATGGGCAACCTTCCCGTCGGCATCGATAACGAGCACGGAACCGGTGGCCAGAGCAACGGACTTATCCACAAAATTAACCACAGACAGTTGGCATGCTTGATTTGAAGTGCGACGGAACTAAGCGGTTGTTTTTTAACTATTTACCATGGTGTAGCGCCGTTCCAACGTGACATGCAACAGCGGTATCCCCAAACACTAGGATATGTGGGGATCGAGCCTGTGGAAAACTTGGCGCGGAGAGCGGCGCCTATACGTCGGGTTGAAGACCCAAGTGCCTCCCGCTGTTACGCAGAAAATCAAGGTAATCGCCTGTCCGCACCAAGGGCCGATCGCCAACGTCGAGCAGGTACTCGTAGATCCAAGCGGTGTACACACGCCCGTTTTGGCTCGTGACCGGCACCTTTATCCGCCGGTACTGCGCCGGCGCGTCGCCGCGGGTGCCCGCGACGCCTTCGTACCGGTCCAGAAGCGTCAGTGTCGGTTCCGGCGTCCTAAGCGTGTAGAGCTCGCCAATAACGCGGTCGCCACCGTCTTGGGAGAGTACGAGGCCGGGATAATCACCCAGGTCGTACAGGCGCGCGGCGACATACCCGTCGTCGAAAAAGTCGGCATAGGCGGAGAACAACCGATGGGCCGGCGCACCGACGGCGCGACGCAACGTCCCATAGACAAACAGAAGATGTTCGGAAGCGCTCAAGCCGCGCCAAACCGCCGCCGGATCGTTTCAAACAGCGCGCGCATTGCCATCGCGTCGCCGCCTTTGGGCCGCCCCGGCCGATCTTCGTCGTTCCATCCGTAGAGGTCGAGATGGGCCCACACCTTCGCGTTGCTCACGAACGTCTTGAGGAACAACGCGGCCGTGATGGCACCGGCGAAACCGCCGCTGCCTGCGTTATTGATATCCGCGATCGGGGTTTTGAGCATGCGCAAATAGGGCTGCCATAGCGGTAGTCGCCACAGCGGGTCGGAAACGTCGCGGCCTGCACACATCAAGTCCTCGGCGAAAGCCGTGTCATCGCAAAACAACGCCGGCAAGTCGGGGCCCAAGGCCACCCGCGCAGCACCGGTAAGGGTCGCGCAGTCGATCATCAGATCGGGAGACTCTTCGTCCGCCAAGGCAAGTGCGTCGGCAAGAACGAGACGGCCCTCGGCGTCCGTGTTTCCAATTTCGACCGAGACACCTTTGCGCGTGCGAAGGATGTCGCCCGGCCGGTACGCATTGCCCGACACGTTGTTCTCCACCGCCGGCACAATCACCCGCAACCGAACGGGCAGTTCTGCGTTCATGATGAGCCGCGCAAGGCCCAAGGTCACCGCGGCGCCGCCCATGTCCTTCTTCATCAATTTCATGCTCGACCCGGGCTTCAGGTTCAGACCGCCGGTATCGAAACACACCCCTTTGCCCACCAATGTGACTTTCGGGTGATTCTTGTTGCCCCACGTGAAGTCGATCAGGCACGGCGGCTTGGCCGCGGCCCGGCCGACCGCATGGACCGCCGGGAAGCGTTCCTCGAGCGCCTTTCCCGACACCACCGACAGCTTCGCCGCGTAGGTTTTGGCGAGACGGCGCGCGGCATCGGCGAGTTCCGGCGGCCCAAGGTCCGCCGCCGGCGTATTGATCAAGTCGCGCACCAAGACAACGCTCTCGATCTGGCGTGCCGCTTCTGCGCGGTCCGCGCCCTTGGGGACAACGAGCCGTGTAACCTTTCCCCGGGCCGCCGCAAGGTAGCGGTCGAAGCGATAGCACCCCAGCCCCCAACCGACCATCAAGGCGGTCGCGGCGGCGGGGTCGAGGTCGTCCTCCAGGCAATAGGTTGCAGGCGCCAGGCGGGACGGGAGCGCCGCTAATGTCCAGAGATCGAGAGCGCCGTCCGGGACGACCACCACCCGGGGCCGCACGCCGTCCCCGCCGGGAATTGGCGCGAAACTGCCTACCCTTCCGGCGAAACCGTCCACCGCCAGCCAGTCGCGAACCGCACGCGGCTGCCGCTTTTTCCATGCCGCGAAGGCGTCCGCGGCGACGATCTCAATCGACACCGATGTCGCGGTGCGCCGCTGTGCAAAGCATTCATTCATCGCAAGCATTCCAGACGATTGTGTGGCGACCGACTTTACATCATCTTATCGCGGCGATCGCGCCGCAAGGAGGCGGAAGTGACACTCACACTCATCGTTGGTAGCAAGAACTATTCATCTTGGTCGATGCGAGCCGGCGTCGCCCTCGCCCACTGCGGCGTCGCTTATAGCGAGATCGTTGTACCGCTCGGACAACCCGACACCGCACAGAGGATCGCGGCGTATTCGAAGGCCGGCCTGGTCCCGGTCTTGATCGACGGGGACGTCACAGTGTGGGACAGCTTATCGATCGTCGAATACCTATCGGAGCGATTCCCGACTGCACAGCTATGGCCCGCAGACCCTGCTCTACGTGCCGTTGCCCGGTCGGTGTCGGCGGAGATGCATGCGGGTTTTACCGCCCTGCGCCGGGAACTTCCCATGAACTGCCGCCGCCGCTACCAAAACTTTGCGATTGGTGAAGCCGCGTCCAAAGACATCGACCGCATTTGCGACATCTGGCGCGACACCCGCAATCTCTACGGCCGCACAGGCGGCGGCGATTTCTTGTTTGGTTCGTTCAGCGGCGCGGACGCGATGTTTGCGCCGGTCGTTTCGCGCTTCGTGACGTACGGTGTTGCCGTGGATACGACCGTCGGCGCCTACATCGAAGCCGTCGTGAATGCGCCGCCCGTCAAGACATGGATGGAATCGGCGCGTCAGGAACCGGTCATCGACCGTTACGAGTTCGCCTGACGCCCGTTCTTTCGCGACTCTGCCCCGCTCACCGCGCTCAGGCCACCCACGGTGAGGACCGTCATTAAAATGACGATGGCCGATAGCCAGAACAGCCACCGTGGATCGGCGTGATCCATGATCCAACCGAAGACCAGCGGCATGATGACTCCGCCCACCGCAAGCCCCGTAGAGACAAAAGCAAATACCTTGCCCATCGACCCGGGCGGCGTGACCCGGCGCACGAGGAGGTCGCGCGAAGGCTGGACCACGCCGGTGACGAAACCCGCCGCCGTCAGGACCGCCGCCATCATCGCAATCGGCAGCGAAACCGAACCCGCCAGGGCGAGAAGTGCTGCGCCCAGTAAAAATCCGATCGTCGCAGTGATCTCCGGTCGGCCGAGTTTGTCGACAATCAAACCGCCCGCCAGAATCCCCATCGACGCACCGGCAAGAAACCCGGTGAGGACGCCGTTGGCGGCGGCCAGCGGCGTGTCGTAGATCGCGACCAGGGCGGCCACCGAAAAAACGCGGATCGCCCCCGTCCCCATCGCGATAAACAGAAAGAAGAGAAAGGCCATCAAAATGGGCGGCGACATAAGAAGCTGAACGCCGCTAAGCGGTGGTCGGCCGTCCGTCGCCACCGCGTCCTTCGTCGTCGCCGCCGCGTCGGCACCGCCGCGGTCTGAAATATCGCTCCCGTTCAAGGCAAGAACGGCTGTCGTCGCGACGCCGACAAGACCGACGAAGATGACCGCGCTGCGCCAGTCCCACAGCGCCGTGAGCGCCACCATCGCCGCCGGCGCAATCGCCCACGCGATATTGCCCGAGAACGTGTGGATGCTAAACGCGCGCCCCAATCGATGACGGGAAACCCGCGCATTCAAGATCGCGTAGTCGGCGGGGTGATAGACGGTATTGGCGAACCCCGCGACCATGAAGAGGATCAAGATGGCCCAATAGGACGACGTGAACCCAATGGCGGTGATCGCCAAACTGTGGAGCAACAGGCCGCCAAGCAATATCCAGCGCGCGCCGATCCGGTCGACGAGAAACCCGACCGGTGTCTGAAATACCCCCGTCGCGAGACTCGCCGCTGTGAGGAGCAGGCCGAGCGAGGCATAGCTGACCCCGAATTCGTCCTTGAGCAGCGGAAACAGCGGCGGCAAGACGAGGAAATAGAAATGACTAAAAAAATGCCCGCTCGATACGAGGCCGATCACCCGAAAGTCGCGATTGCCCGATGCGTCGATCGCCGTCATCTCGTCTCTCCGGCTAAAGCCCTACGCATGGAGTCGCGGTTTTCGTAAGAAGTCCGCGCGATCGGCGGAATGAAGAAGGACTTCCACCGTGCCACGTTCCTCGCGCCGCACCGTCAACGGTACGTCGACGCCTGCCGCACCTAATTTCCAAACCCGTCTATATAATTCGGCTAATCCCTCGACCGGCGCACCGGCGACCTGAAGGATTTCGTCGCCGATCAAGATACCGCCTTGGCTCGCCGGCCCGGCGCTCGCCATGCCCGCGACAACGATCGTTTCGTCGTTCTCCGCCGCGTAAAGGCCGAGCCATGGCCTTGGCGTGCGGCCGGTCCGCCCGGTCTTGACCAATGGATCGAGGATCGGCTTCAGCACATCGATCGGCACGATCATGTTGCCATCGACGCCGTGTTGCCCCGCCCCCTGAATAAACAACGATCCGATACCGACGAGTCTGCCGTTTCGATCAACAAGCCCGGTGCCGCCCCAGTTGGGATGAACCGGCGTCGTGAAAATCGCTTCATCCAGCAGATACTCCCACGACCCTGCGAATTCCCGTTTGTCGACCACGCGTGCCTGGAGGGCATGGCGGCGACCGCCGCCGGCAGCGAGAATGCCAACGTCATCGACGCGGACATCGGCCGACGATCCGATTTCCATGGGACGGACCGTGAGCCGGCCCAGCGCCTGGATTAGGCCCAGTCCCGTCTCATGGTCGTAGCCGATAACGTCGCCCTGGATCGTTTGCCCGTTGTTCGCCACCAGCCAGACCGATTCGGCTTCGGTCACCAAATAACCGATCGTAACAATCAACCCTGAATCGCTGATCAAGATGCCGTTGCCGGCCCGCTCGGTGCCGAGAACCTGCGCGGTAAACGCATCCTCGGGCACCTGCGAGCGAATGAACACCGCGGCCGACAACGCGCGCTCGAGATCAAACCCATGATCTTCCGGGCGCGGGCGCGCTTCGATCGGGATTTCCCAATCGACTTGTTCGTTGGTGCTCATGCTCAACCTCGGGGCTCGAACTAAACGGTACAATCTTCTAAAGACGTCGGCGACGGCACGATGCCTAGGCCGCTGCGGGTACTCTACCCGTTTCCGCGGCAGCTCAGACCGGTGGGGGTCGGTGGCGGGCCGAAGGGGACGATACTGGGCACTGGCTTCTTACCATTGCCATCCTCAATAGTCAGTCCCAGCGGCCTCAAACAGAGCAATGGCCACTATCTGGCCGGTGACAACATAATACGCGGGGCAATTCTCGGGCAATCCCGGCGACGGCTGATTTGGAGTGCCGAATGTGGCAGTTTAGAAAGTATGAACAGGCGATTTCTGCGTCTATAGCCCATACCGCGACATGCCGTACCTATCCAGACAACAAGCCGGTTCGCGAAGCATCATCTGTCGCCCTGAGGAGCAGCCCATGAATCGTCGATATGTTCTTTCGCTCTTGGCTGGGATTGCCGTCACGACAGCGTCGCCTGTCGCTATGGCGCAAAGCGAGCGCAGTCGCAAGCCGGAAGAGGATCGTGGCAAACCGGAGGAAGATCAGCGCGGTGCGGCGCGCAGTCGCAAACCCGAAGAGGAACGTCGCCGAGACGGCGAACGCGGTCGAAAAAACGACAAGGACAAAGATGCCCGCGACAACGATGACGATGACGATGACGATGACGATGATGATGATGATAACGACACGAGTCGGCGTGACGGAGAGCGAAAGCGCGACGAAAAACGCAGCGCAAAGGACAGCGATGATCGCGACGATGACGAGGATCGGGACACAAGGCGGCGGGATGGCGGTAACCGGCGCAACAACTCGGACGACGATTGATCGGCGCCGCGGGACGGACAGATCAACACCCGCACCTCGGGGGACGGCGGCCTAGCCAACAAACCTTTCCCATCGTACCGCTCAACTAAGCTTGCCGCCCGAATCTAACTTTGCCCGCTGCCCAGCGTTTTCCAGATTTTCTCCAGAACCGCCCCGCCGCGTGCCCGCACCTCGGCCTCATCGTCGACGACAAGATGACCGTCGAACACTTGGAAGCGGCCCGCCGTTGCAACGTGGCGCACCGACAGACCGTTGGCATATAGAAGGTTGTGGAGCGGTTCCGGCGGCAATGCGCCCCCGCCAACGAGAAAACCGGTCAGGTCCACGGTCGCGAAATCCGCAAATGCGCCCGGCGCGATGCGCCCTAGGTCGTCGCGGCCGAGCCCCTTTGCCGCAACTGTGGTAGCACCCGCGATCGCATCTTCGATGGTCGGAAGTCTGACGGGTCCCTGATGGCGCCCGTCGACAAGCTTGGCACGCGCGCGGCCGGCAATGACCGCGAGCTTCAGGTTTTCAACATAGTCGTTGGAGTGGGTATCCAGGCCGATGTTGACGTTCATCCCGGCACCCAGCGCTTCGGGGTAGGGCTGGGTCGCGCCCCCCGCACCACCGGCAGAAGGACAATGAACATACACCGCGCCCGCGTCGTTCAAGATCGCCGGATCGGTGCGCCAGTCCAACGCCGACATGTGGGCACCAAACACCGGCGCGTCGAACATGCCAAATGTCTTAATCCATTCAACCGGCGTTTTTCCCCACATCCGGCGGACCCGTTCGGTCTCAACATCGGATTGCGCGATATGGAAATGAATGCCGGTGCCGAGTTGGTCGGCAGCAGCCTTCATCGCACGCATCGTTTCGGGCGTATGCGTATCGGTCGCGTGCGGCGCAAGCATGGGCTTGATCAAGCCGCCCCCGGCATTCATGTAGTCCAGGCCATAACGTCGGTTCGCTTCAATTTCGGCCAGCGTGTCGGGAACCGAACTGAGAAGAACATCGTCGTCTGCACGCGCCCACACGGCGTCGACACGCGGCGTGCCCGGAATCATTCCCCCCGGATATCCGCGGACACCCCACTTCAGGGCCACGCGCACGTAGGATTCGGTGTGACGCAAATTCTGGCTCATTTCGAGCTGCGTCGTGCACCCCGACCGAAGCACCTCGGCGAGATTATAGGCCGTGAGGTCATCGAGCTCCTGGTCGCTCAGCGCGGCAACGGCATGCGCGGACGGACGGCTGGATCCGGCCCCTTCGATGATTCCCCGCGTCGGCGTCCCGCTTGCGACATGGGTGTGGCCGCTGATGAACCCCGGCAACAGGATATCGTTCGGTACGGAAACGCAGGCGAGATCGCCACGAAAGGGCCCCGGTCGAACGTCGGCAAAGCGGCCGCGCGAAATCACCGCGTGTCCCCCGCGCAGCAACCGCGCGGCCCCGTGTTCCCAGGTCAGTATCCAGCCTGCTTCGACGGCATAGTCAGCCGCCTGGGGCGGCATTCTCATCTGTGTCATGAAACCCCATCGATGTCGCGGCGCGCGTTCAAGCTCAGAATTTATCAGGCAAATTGCCCGCGTTGATTTTGAACCTCGAAGGTCACCGGCGCTTGGTACCTGGAAGATGGGCAACTTTCATTTCGGTCCATGCGAATAGCTCATCGTCCGTCATGGATAGGTCCATCTCAAAATATGCTGGTTGGCGCACATGCCAAGGTGTGTCGACAAACAGCTCCAGACGATTGCCTTCTGGGTCATTGAAATAGACTGACCAAGAATTTCCGGCTCTATTTGTTCTCGGGCTCTCTGATCCCTACGACCACGAGGTGGAACGCGGAATCGCCGATCCCGTGGGCGTCCTGATACCGATAAAGCCCGGCCCTGGCGGGGTGATAGACGTCCACTGGGTGATCTGGGTGGGCTCTCGCGGTGCCCGACGCGGCGTGTCCGGCGAGGTTCGAGGTGCTGACAAGGGGCTGCGCCGGTGCCGCGGTGGCGCCGGTGCCCGCGGGGGTAGAGCGTGCGGCTTGCTGCGACGGCGCGGACTGGCGCAGCGCCGGCGTGGTCGGTTGCACCACGGGCGGGGCAACGGACTGGACCGGGCCTGGTGCGCGCGTTGGCGCCAGACCCGGCGCCTGGACCTGCCTTGCGGTCGGCGCCCCGACGAGCGACGGCGCTGGCGCCTGGACGCGCACCCAACCCACGTCGATGGCGTGCTGGGTCAGGGTTCCGTCAGGGTTCGCCAGGTGCGTCGCAGACAGGACCCTGAAAGAAAGAGGGTGTGGCGAGAAGCCACCGGTGGCGGGGATGGGGACTAGATAGAACCACCCCGCGGGATTGCTGCCGAAGGCGTCGGCGGGCGTCGGTGACGCCGCCGGAACGCTTGCCAGATTCGCCGAGGGAAGGCCGAGTTGATCGATGCCGGACGAGTGGGTGACATGGCCCACATTCCCCGCCGGCGCAAGCTTGCCGACTTTCTTGACGTGCTTGTCGACGCCCTTGGCCTTCTGGCCGACGGTTACGGGGCAGTCCTTGCCCGTCTTGGTGACGCAGGCCACGGCCTCGCCCGACCATAGGAAGGCGGCTGCTAGGAGAAATAGCGCGACAGGGACTTGCCTCATCCGAATCTCCTCAAAACGTGTGGACGAGCTGGAACCAGCCCCGGTAGTCGTCCGGGTCTTCGTCCAGCAGTTCGCCTGGAATTTGATTGGCAATACTCTTGCCGACGACACCGCGGAGCGCGGTCGACGACCATGACCAGTTCAGGGCGACGCCGACCGATTGCAGCGTATAGCGGCGATCGTCAATGCCCGGCACGATGGTATTGCCGACGAATTCTTTGGCATGGGTCGTAATCGTGCCGATGGTGTAGAAGGCCGAGACCTGCGCCTGTCCGTTCCAAAGTCGCGAAGGCGCGTTGTAACGCAGGTCGACGTGCAGGCGATGGCCTTCGTCGCCGAGAATCTCACCGCTGTGGTAGCCGGCGAAATCGTAGGGACCGCCGAAGCTGATCGACTGGCTGCTGTCGAGGCGCTTGCTGGCGATCTGTCCGACGATCTCGACATAGCCTTGCCAGGGGCCGGTGAGATGTTGAAGACGGGAAGCGCGCCAGGCGAGACGGGCGAAATCCCCGTCGGTGCGAGCCGACTGGGCGTCTTCCTGCCGGTAGGTTTCGTACCCGCCAAGGTCGAGGTAGCCCAACGTACCTTCAAGGCGGAATTCGTTCGTGGCGCCGCCGAGAACGCCATCGAGATGGTTGCCATGAAGGATCAGCTGGGCGCTTTCGACGTAGCGGTCGGTGATCGGCGAAGCGTCGTCCTCGTCCCGCATGTCTTCGCGGCCGGCCTTGGCTTCGCCGAAGAAGTTGGTCCGCCGCGAGCGTAGGAACGGGTGGTAGAGGTACGCCTGAACTTCATGGGCATTGCCGCGCGGATTGCGCGACTGGTCCGTCCGATAGTCGAGCAGATCGAGCACTAGGCCCGCGCGTGTGCCGTTGCCCGCGACCGGCAGACTTGCGTCGAGCGACACATAATAAGTGCTCTCGGTCGTCACGCTGGCCGCCACGCTCAGCTTGTCGCCGCGCTTGAACGGGCTGTTGACGTCCACCAAGGCGCCCGCCCGGTATTGGCCGGTGACGCGGCTGCCGAAGTTGTCGGTATAGGCGGACCCCTCGATCAGCCTGGAGTCTTCTGGGAAGGATTCGAAGCGGGCTTCGCCCTCGCGTTCGCCGGGATAGAGCGTGTTCTCGGAGCCCTTGATCCCGGGCAGGTCGTTCAGCAGCAGGATCGCCCGCTCGACACGGCGCGAGGTCAGCGCCTCGCCGGGCTGCAGCGACGACGCCAGGTGATCGCGGATCACGTCGTCCCGCACCCGCTCGCTCGACCGGCCCAATTCGATACCATCGTCCGCGAGACGTCCCTCCGCCATCCGCAGGACCATGACATTCCGGTCCGGATCGGTGTCCCAGAAGACGCGCGCTGCGAACGCGCCGGCCTGCCGTAGCTCGGTTTCGAGAGCCTGCGCGGCCTGGATGCACGACGTCGGGTAGGTGCCTGCGGCGACGATCGGCTCGACGATGCCGGTAATCCGATCCTCCGCCAGGAGGCCGGCACTCTCGATCAGGCAATCACCAACCTGAATCTCCGCGCCTTGCGCGGCAGGCGCGAACAGAAGCGCGGTAGCGAAGGGGAATAGCTGAACATACTTTTTCATGCCGAACCAAACCGACCTAACAAAGGGTTCTGTTCTAGAGCCGCTACATGCGCCACTCGATTTCCGGGCTTTCTAGCCTATCTTGGCGAGATAAAACACCCAATAGACCTGCAATTGAGACCGCTTTGCGCTAGCTCCTAAGGGCGATTGATATCCCCGCCGCCAGCAACACGGGGGGTTCAAAAGACATTGGAGCAAGTCTATCGACGTTCGCGCCGGAGTTGAAGCCACGCGAGTCACGCCACACGCAGCTAAGACCCGTCCCTCCCTTAAACAATTGCGGTTCCTGCGCGGCGCGCGGCAAGACCGGCCCAGGTCTCCCCCCTCCCGACCCAGGGGCCCGGTGAAAGACATGCCACGTCCCATTGTTGATTGAGACTTTGGCGAGCAGGAATTCGAGATACGAGGATCGAAGACGGTGCTTCTATCAGCCGTCACAGGCTCAGGCGATGTGGAAGCGGGCGCGGTGCCCCGTTCTATCCCTGAATGGCGGAGGGGGTGGGATTCGAACCCACGTTACGGGTTACCGTAAACACGCTTTCCAAGCGTGCGCCTTAAGCCACTCGGCCACCCCTCCGTTTGCGGCGGAATACTAGCCGCCCACGCCCGCGCTTTCCAACGCCGCTATGCGTTTTGTCGCGGAAAATAGCGGGTCGCGACAAATCGGTGGTGCCGTGCCGCCGGGCCCTCCATTATTGCCCATCGCGCCATCCCGCGGGGGAGGGAAGATGATCATCGGCCGACTTGTCGCGTGGCTGTGTCTCGGCGTCGCTGTGTTTTCGCTCGGCTGGGATATCGTCGATTGGATCGGCGCCGGTGCGATCGAGATCGGCGCCCTCGGCGACCAATGGTTCCGCCTCCACAAAGAAAGTCTCGGGTTGCTCCAAGCGGGGGTCCAGCGCCATTTGTGGCCCTGGCTGTGGGATCCGGTCCTGCAAACCGTGTTGCTGTGGCCGGGATGGCTCACGTTCGGCGTTCTTGGGCTGGCGCTCCTGCGGCTATTCCGGCGCCGCCACCGACCGCGCCGGTTCAATAGTTGATCCGCTCAGCTTTCGCCTAGTTTGAGCGCGGCGATAAACGCCTCTTGCGGAATATCGACCCGGCCGATTGTCCGCATCCGTTTCTTGCCCTTCTTCTGCTTGTCCAGAAGCTTACGCTTGCGCGACACGTCGCCGCCGTAGCACTTGGCCAGAACGTCCTTGCGCAGGGCGCTGATCGTTTCGCGCGCGACGACCTTGCCGCCGATCGCGGCTTGGATCGGAATCTTGAACATGTGACGGGGAATGAGGTCCTTAAGGCGTTCGCAGATCGATCGGCCGCGGGATTCGGCGTTCTTCCGGTTGACGATCATCGCCAGTGCATCGACCGGTTCGGCGTTGACCATGATCGCCATCTTGACCAGGTCGCCCTTTTCGTACCCATCAAGGACGTAGTCGAAACTCGCATAGCCTTTGCTGACCGACTTCAAACGGTCGTAGAAGTCGAACACGACTTCGTTCAGCGGCAACCGGTAGGTTGCGACCGCCCGCGCGCCGACATAGGTCAAATCGATTTGCACGCCCCGGCGCTCTTCGCACAGTTTCAAGATCGCGCCCAAGTACTCGTCGGGCAACATGATGGTCGCCCTGATCCACGGCTCTTCGACGAAGTCGATCCGCGACGGATCGGGCCAGTCGACCGGATTATGCAGTTCCAGAGTCGTGCCGTTGGTGAGGTGGGCGCGGTAGACGACGCTGGGCGCGGTGGTGATGAGATTGAGGTCGAACTCGCGCTCCAACCGCTCTTGAACGATCTCAAGGTGGAGCAAGCCGAGGAAGCCGCAGCGAAAACCGAAACCGAGGGCCGGCGAGGATTCCTGTTCGAAGTGAAACGAGGAATCGTTCAACCGCAACCGCGCAAGGCTTTCTCGCAAGGTCGGAAATTCGTTTGCCTCGACTGGAAAGAGACCGCAGAAAACCACGGGCACGCTGGCCTGAAAGCCGGCCAGCGCTTTGGCCGTTGGGCGCCGGGCTTCGGTCAAGGTATCGCCGACGTTGGTATCGGCGACCTCTTTGATGCCGGCGGTGATGAAGCCCATTTCGCCGGGGCCAAGTTCGTCGACAGTCATTGCCGCGGGCGAGAAAAAACCCACCCGTTCGACCGTATGCTCCGAGCCGGTCGCCATCATCCGGACCTTCATGCCCTTTTTCAGCCGGCCGTCGTAGATGCGCATGAGAATGACAACGCCAAGATAGGCGTCGTACCAGGAGTCGACGAGAAGCGCCTTAAGCGGCGCTTCGGCGTCGCCCTGGGGAGCCGGCAGGCGCGTCACCAACGCTTCTAGAACTTCGTCGATGCCTTGGCCGGTCTTGGCCGAAACCTCGATCGCATCGCTGGCGTCGAGACCGATAACATCTTCGATCTGTTGCCGAATGCGCGCCGGTTCGGCGGCCGGCAAATCGATCTTGTTGAGAACCACGATAATCTCGTGATTGACGTCGATCGCTTTGTAGACGTTCGCCAGCGTTTGCGCTTCAACCCCTTGGCTCGCATCGACCAAAAGAAGCGAGCCCTCGCATGCCGACAAACTCCGGCTGACTTCGTAGGCGAAGTCGACATGGCCCGGCGTGTCCATCAGGTTGAGTTCGAAGACCTCGCCGTTCGCCGCGGTGTATTGCAGACGCACCGTCTGCGCCTTGATGGTAATGCCGCGCTCGCGTTCGATATCCATCGAATCGAGCAACTGCGCCTTCATGTTGCGGGCATCGACGCCGCCGCAACGCTCGATCAAACGATCCGCGAGGGTCGACTTGCCATGGTCGATATGGGCGATAATGGCAAAATTTCTGATGTGGGCGAGATCGGTCATCGGGGGGCTCTGGGGCGGATTTCGATCACTGGCCCCTCAACGTTGCGCCGGTCGACTTCTCGACGCCGGCAATGATTCGTTTGGCGACCGCATCGATTTCGGCTTCGGTCAACGTGTGGTCGTCGGGCTGGAGGACGACGCGGATACCGACCGACTTCACGCCAGCGCCCAGAGACTCACCGGCAAAGACATCGAAAACCGCGGCTTCGGCAATCAACTTCTTGTCGGCGCCGACGGCTGCTGCAACCAAGTCGATGGACGGGACAGCTTCCGCGACAATAAACGCAAAATCGCGCTCGATCGGTTGCAACGCGTGGAGGTTAAGCGCACCGCGATTGGTCGCGTTTTCGCGGCGGCGTTTCGGCACCGATTCCAGATAGACCTCGAAGGCGACGCAGGGGCCGTCGCAATCCAGATGTTCGAGAATCTTGGGATGCACCTCGCCAAAGGCGGCAAGGATCGTCTTGGGGCCTAGCCGCAACGTGCCCGACCGCCCGGGGTGATACCACGGCGCCGCTTCGGGATGCACGGCGAGCTTGTCAGTCGGAACCCCTGCCTCGCCGAGGACCGCCAGGGCATCGGCCTTGGCATCGAACGGGTCAACCGGACGGACAGTGCCGTGCCAATTGCGCGGCACGGCGTTGCCGCGCCGGACGCCGGACGCCACCGTACTCTGACCTTGGGGAGAACCGTCGCTGTACTGCGGCCCGACCTCGAACAGGCCGATGTCCGGGAACCCACGATCGACGTTGCGCGCCACGGCCGCGATCAGGTTGGGCAAGATGCTTGGGCGCATAACATCAAGATCGGCGCTGATCGGGTTGACGAGCGTTAGCGCGGATGTCGCCCCGCCGAAATGGGCCGCCAATCGGCTTGGCATGAACGACCACGTCACACATTCGTTCAGACCCCGCGCCGCAAGAACCCGGCGGGCGAACAAGCGGTGTCGTTGCGGGCCGCTCAAAGCCGGGCGCGTCACGGCGCGCTTCTTCTCCAAGGGGACGATCGGAATATTGTCGTAGCCGACGATGCGAGCGACCTCTTCGACCAAGTCGGCCTCGCCGTCGATGTCCCGGCGCCAAGAGGGAATATCGATGGCAAGCCCGCCACTCTCCGGCGTAACACCGAAACCGAGGGCCTTGAGAATGCGGACGCTTTCATCTTCGGTGACGTCGATCCCGGCGAGGTGATGGACCCGCGCCGGGCGAAACGAGATTTGGCGACGCCACGCGGGCACTTCGCCGGCAACGACGGGATCGCTCGCCTCGCCGCCGCACAGATCGACGATCATCTTGGTCGCAAGTTCCATACCCGAATGGACCGCATCGGGGTCGACGCCCCGTTCGAAACGATAGCGTGCATCGCTGATCAAGCCATGCTTTCTACCGGTCATCGCCGTGCGGATGGGATCGAAGAGCGCGGCCTCGACAAAGACATTCGTCGTTTCAGGCGTGCATCCCGAGGACTCGCCGCCGATGATGCCGCCGAGCGCCAGCGGTCCGTCGTCGTCGGCAATGACGGTCACGTGGTCGTCGAGTTCGTATTCCCGCCCGTCCAAGGCCAGAAGTTTTTCGCCGGGCCGAGACAAACGCACATGAATGCCCCCGGCGACCGTGTCGGCGTCGAACACGTGGAGCGGACGGCCACGATCGAAGGTGATGAAATTGGTGATGTCGACGAGCGCCGAAATGGGCCGCAGCCCGATCGCACGGAGCCGGGCCTGGAGCCACTGCGGGCTCGGACCGTTCTTGACGTTGCGAATGTAGCGGCCCACGAAAAGCGGACAAGCGTCGCCGTCACCGTTCAGTCGGCGCTCGACGCCGACCGGACTAGGATACGACGCCGCGGTAGCCGCAGGTTCGGTCGACACGACCCGCCCTAACCCTGCAGCGGCGAGATCGCGGGCGATGCCTGCCACGCCGAGGCAGTCCTGGCGATTCGGCGTAATCGCAATTTCGATGACCGGATCGATCAGACCCGCAAACGCGGCGTAGGGCGCGCCAATTGGGGCATCTTCCGGAAGGTCGACAATCCCTTCATGCTCGTCCGAGATGCCCAATTCCCGCGCCGAGCACAACATGCCGTTGCTTTCCACCCCGCGGATTTTCGTTTTCTTGAGGTGAAGGCCGGTCCCCGGCACCGTCGCGCCAGCCGGGGCAAAAACGCCCTTCATGCCGGCCCGCGCATTGGGCGCACCGCAAACGACCTGCACCGGTGCGCCCGCGCCCGTATCGACCTGGCACACCTGCAACTTGTCGGCGTCGGGGTGAGCGGCGCATTCGGTAACCTCGGCAATCACAAAGGCGGCGAGGGCCTCACCGGGGTCGACAACATCCTCGACCTCCAATCCGATTGCCGTCAGCTTCCCAACGACATCGACGAGCGTCGCATCGGTCTCGAGGTGTTCTTTCAGCCAACCCAGGGTGAACTTCATCGCGCCAATCCCCCGGCCAGGGTCGGCACGTCGAATGCACTAAAGCCGTAGTGGCGCAGCCAGCGAAGGTCCGAATCGAAGAACGCGCGAAGGTCCGGGATGCCGTACTTGAGCATCGCAATGCGATCGATACCGACGCCAAAGGCAAAACCTTGGTACTCGGTCGAATCGATCCCGCAGTTCTCCAGGACACGCGGATTGACCATCCCGCAGCCAAGGATTTCCAACCAGTCGTCGCCGGCGCCGATCCGCAATTCGCCGTCCGAGCGTGAACAGCCGATATCCATCTCCGCACTGGGTTCGGTGAACGGGAAATAACTCGGTCGGAAGCGGTAGGGGAGATCGTCGACATCGAAGAACGCCCGGGCGAACTCGATCAGACAACCCTTCAGGTGGCCCATATGGGTGGTGCGGTCGATCACCAACCCTTCCACTTGATGGAACATCGGGGTGTGGGTCATGTCCGAGTCCGACCGATAGGTGCGGCCGGGCACGATGATCCGGTGGGGCGGCGGGCGCGACATCATCGTGCGAATCTGCACCGTCGAGGTATGGGTTCGGAGCAATTTCTGGGCGCCGGAGTCGTCGGGAGCGAGATAGAACGTGTCGTGCATCTGCCGCGCCGGATGCTCGGGCGGCATGTTGAGCGCGGTGAAATTATGAAAGTCGTCCTCGACATCGGGGCCTTCGGCCAACTCGAACCCCATGTCGGCAAAGATCGCGATCAGCTCCTCGGTCACTTGGCTCACGGGATGGACCGTGCCCGACTGTTCCGGGCGCACCGGCAACGACAGATCGACGCTCTCCTGCCTCAGGCGGACCTCGAGATGCGCCGCCTCCAGACCGGTTCGGCGCGTCTCGATAGCCGCCGAGATGCGCGCTTTGAGGCCGTTCAGCAGCGGCCCCGCGGTGCGCCGCTCGTCCGGCGCCATCGCGCCCAGCGCCTTCATCATTTCGGTGATTTGGCCCTTGCGGCCAAGCGCGCGTACGCGCACCTCTTCGAGCGCATCGAGGCCGTCGGCGGCCTGGACGGCGGCGATCAACGCGGATTCGATTTCTGTCGGGTCTTGCATAGTCATCACTAGAGGGTTCCCTGTTGGGCCCTTCGAGAGTGACTTTCCGAGAGGGCCGTTTTAGGCCGTCGCGTCAGCCTTTTCCGGTGCGGTAGCGAGGGCGGATTGCGCCGCTTCGACAAGTTTGCCGAAGGCCCCGGGCTCTTTGACGGCGAGATCGGCCAGCACCTTGCGATCGACCTCGACGCCCGCGAGCTTGAGGCCGTTGATAAATCGCCCGTAGGTCAGACCGTGCTCGCGCGCGGCGGCGTTGATGCGCTGGATCCAAAGTGCGCGAAATTCGCGCTTCCGGACGCGCCGGTCGCGGTACGCGTACTGAAGGCTCTTCTCGACCTTCTCGATCGCAACGCGAAAAGAACTCTTATTACGACCGCGGAAACCTTTCGCGGCCTTGATAACCTTGCGGTGACGGGCGTGCGACGTAACGCCCCGTTTTGCGCGTGCCATTGAACTGCCCTAACCGTATGGAATGAAGCGTTTGACGATCTTCGCGTCTGGTGCGCTCAAGATCGACGTCCCGCGCTGTTCGCGGATTTGCTTGTTGGTCCGCTTGATCATGCCGTGCTGTTTGTTGGCCTGATTGCCGCGGACTTTGCCCGTACCGGTAAGGCTGAAGCGCTTTTTGGCGCTGCTTTTCGACTTTAGCTTGGGCATTTGCTTCCTTTCAAATCGCGCTGAAGCTTTTCGGCGGATAGGCATGCCCTTTCGGCCCGGCCACCTTGAGGCGGGGGTTATAGCGGCCCGGTGGGCGCAAAACAAGGGTCCCGCGCGTCACGCCGCGCACCCAAAATAGTTAACTTGAATATATGAACACCTATTGATATATAGGCCATATGGACGATCTAACGGAACTCGCGGAGGTCTTCCGCCTCCTGGGCGACCCGAGCCGCCTGCGCATCCTTCTAGAGTGCCGCAAGGGGCCGATACCCGTTGGCGACATCGCCCAGGCGACCGGGCTGTCGCCCTCGTTGGTCAGCCATCATCTCCGCCTCCTGCGCGCGACGCGGATCGTTAGCGGCGACCGCAAGGGTCGGCTTGTCCTGTACACCTTGGCCGACCACCATATCGACCGCGTCCTCACCGACATGCTGGAGCATCTATCCGAGCCCGACACCACCGACGAGAAGCGCTAGATGCCCGGTTGTACGCACCACCACCCAACGCCACCCGCCATCGATTCCCGCTACCGCCAGGCGCTCATCGCGGTTCTCGTCATCAATGCCGCCATGTTCGCGGTCGAAGGGACGGCTGGGCTGGTTGGCGGCTCGGTCGCGCTTCAGGCGGACGCGCTCGACTTCCTGGGCGACGCGGCAACCTATGCGCTGAGTTTGGCCGTCCTCGGCTTCGCCTTGCGCTGGCGCGCCTCCGCCGCGTTGCTCAAAGGCGCAACGATGGCGCTCTTCGGTGCCTGGGTTGTGGGGGCCTCAATCCATCACGCGCTGATCGAGACGGTCCCTTCGGCACCGATGATGAGCGGTATCGGCGTCGCTGCCTTGGTTGCAAACGTCACCAGCGCCGTCATCCTGTTTCGTTTTCGATCAGGCGATTCGAACCGCCGCTCGGTCTGGCTGTGCACCCGCAACGATGCCATCGGCAACGTCGCGGTGATCGCGGCAGGCGCTGCTGTTTTCCTGACAAACAGCGGTTGGCCGGACGTCGTGGTCGGCTTGGTCATGGGCGGTCTGGCGCTGCAAAGCGCCTATCTGGTGATCGCCCAAGCCAACCAAGAACTGAAGGCCGTGCGCCTCGGTCTGGAATGACGCAAGGGACAGCGGCCTGACACCGACTAGCGCGGGGCGATGACCATCGTCATAAGGCGGCCTTCCATTTTCGGGAACTGCTCGACCTTAGCCATTTCCTCGACGTCGTCGCGCACCCGTTCGAGAACGCGCATCCCAATGTCTTGGTGGGCCATTTCACGGCCCCGGAAGCGGAGCGTCACCTTGACCTTGTCGCCCTCGTCGATGAATCGGACGATCGAGCGCATCTTGACGTCGTAGTCATGGTCGTCGATCCCCGGTCGCATCTTGATCTCTTTGACCTCGATGACTTTTTGCTTTTTCCGGGCAGCATTCGCCTTTTTCTGCGCCTCGTATTTGAACTTTCCATAGTCCAGCAACTTGCAGACGGGCGGGCTTGAATTGGGGGCGACTTCGACGAGGTCCAGACCGGCTTCTTCAGCCATGGCGAGGGCTTCTTCAATTCCAACGACGCCAACGACTTCGCCATCGGCTGCAACCAGCCTAACGGCGTTAACGTTGATCTCGTCGTTGACGCGCGGCCCTTGTTTTGCGACAGGCGGCGGCGCGTGGTGTGGTCTCCTGGGTATGCGTAACTCCCTTCCGTTGCTTCAAATCGACAGACCGCCGCCGCAGCTTGGCCGCGTCCAACGTCCTGTCGGTGAAATCGGCGCTACCGTCGATCCGGTGGGGCCGCTTCCTGGCGCAGGATATCGACTGCCCTATCCTGCGCAAGGACTTCTTGCTGCTTATCGCCCAGCTTGCGGACCGATACCGTCTTTTCAGCGGCTTCGCGCTCACCCAAAACGAAAATGTAGGGAATCTTCGCCAACGAGTGCTCGCGTACCTTGTAATTGATCTTCTCGTTGCGCAGGTCGAGCTCGGCACGCAGGCCCGCCGCCGCCAATTGGTCGCGAACGTCGCGGGCTGCGTCGTCCGCGGCCTCGGTGATGGTCGCGACCACCGCCTGAACCGGCGCCAGCCACAGCGGCATGCGCCCCGCGTGATGTTCGATCAGAATCGCAATAAAGCGCTCGAAACTGCCCAAGATCGCCCGATGCAACATGACCGGGCGGTGCTTTGCCCCGTCCTCGCCGATGTAGGTCGCATCGAGCCGTTCGGGCAGTACGAAATCGACCTGTAACGTGCCGCACTGCCACGACCGACCGATCGCATCGGTCAGATGGAACTCAAGCTTCGGACCGTAGAACGCCCCTTCGCCCGGATTGAGCGACCAGTCGAGCCCCGCGCTGTCGACGGCTTCGCGGAGTGCCGCCTCAGCACGATCCCAAACGGCATCCGAACCGGCCCGCACGGGCGGGCGGTCGGCAAACAATACTTTTACGTCATCGAAGCCGAAGTCACGGTACACCGACTGGAGCAGCGCACAGAATGTGAGGGTCTCGGCGTTGATCTGATCTTCGGTGCAAAAGATATGCGCATCGTCTTGCGTAAACTGCCGGACACGCATCAATCCGTGCAGCGCGCCCGACGGTTCGCTCCGGTGGCACGATCCGAATTCCGCAAGCCTCAACGGTAGGTCGCGGTAGCTCTTGAGGCCTTGCCGAAAGATCTGCACATGCCCGGGGCAGTTCATCGGCTTCAGGGCAAGGACCCGGTCACCCTCGTCGTCGGCCGTGTACATATTGTCTCGGAACTTCTCCCAGTGACCCGACGCCTCCCACAGCTTGCGGTCGATGAGTTGCGGCGTTCGGACCTCGCGGTAGTCCGAGGCGTCGAGACGCCGGCGCATATATTGTTCGGCTTCCCGGTAGATCGTCCAACCCTTGGGATGCCAGAACACGCTGCCCGCCGCCTCTTCCTGGAGGTGGAACAACGACAGTTCCCGACCGATGCGCCGGTGGTCGCGCTTCTCCGCCTCTTCCAACCGGTGCAGATAGGCCTTGAGTTCCTTCTCGTTGCGCCACGCCGTGCCGTAGATTCGTTGCAACATTGGGTTGCGCGAATCGCCCCGCCAGTACGCGCCGGCAATCGACATCAATTTGAAGGCGTGGCCCAACCGGCCCGTGGACGGCAAATGGGGGCCGCGGCAAAGGTCCAGAAAATCGCCTTGGCGGTACACCGAGACGTCTTCCTCGATCGGCAATCCGCCGATGATTTCGGCCTTGTAGACCTCGCCTTTTTGGGTGAAGTGAGCGACGGCCGCGTCGCGCTCCCACACCTCGCGAACGATGGTCTCGTCACGGTCGACGATCTCGTGCATCCGCACCTCGATCTTTTCGAGATCCTCGGGCGTGAACGGTTCTTCGCGGGCAAAATCGTAAAAGAAGCCATTCTCGATATTCGGTCCGATCGTGACCTGCGTTTCCGGATATAGCTCCTTGACCGCTTCGGCGAGTACATGGGCGGCATCGTGGCGCAGGATATCGAGCGCTTCGGCTTCGTCGTTCGCCGTCACGATGGCAATCGACGCATCGCAGTCGATCTCGCGGGACAAATCCCACAATGCCCCATCCACCCGGATGCACAGGGCGGCCTTGGCCAAGCCCGGACCGATCCCGCGGGCAATGTCGGCCCCGGTGACGGGGCCGTCGTGGGCTTGGATGCGCCCATCGGGCAAGGTAATGGCAACCATGGTTAAGCGATCTTCACTGAGTTCGTGGGGGTCCGAATGCCGCGTCGGGCCGGATACTTGGGGCGTTCGCCGCCCAAGTCAAGAAACCGGCCCCTGGGGCGTTAGCCCCAGAACGTCCTGGTAAAGCGCGATCGTCGCGGCGCGCATCTGGGCTGCCGTAAAGCGCTCGACAACGTGGGCCCGCGCGACGGTCGCCATCTTCGCCCGTGCCGTGGCGTCCATCGCGATCGCCGCGGAAATCGCGTCGGCGAGCGCTTTGGCATCCCCGGGCGGGACCAGCCACCCGGTTTCGCCCGGCCGGACCGTCTCCCGCGCGCCGCCATGGTCGGTGGCGACAACGGGTCGGCCCATGGCTTGGGCCTCGACGGCAACCCGCCCGAAGCCCTCGGGGTCGGTCGATGCCGAAACCACAACGTCGGCCAGCATGTAGGCCGCCGGCATATCGCGGCAATGATCCACAATATGGACGACATGGTCGAGGTTTCGACTGTGTACGAGCTTTTCCAGCTCGTAACGGTATCCGGTGCGCCCTTGATCCGATCCGACGAGGAGACACCGGACATCGTCCCGCCCGAGGTGACCGAGGGCATCGATCAGGACGTTTTGTCCTTTCCACCGGGTCAGGCGGCCCGGCAACATGATCACCGGCATGCCGTCCTGAAGACGCCAAGCTGTCGCAAGTTGAATCATGCGCTCGGCAGACACGCGCTCTGGATCGAATAGCCCGACATCGACGCCACGATGTATCGTGACAATGCGACCGGGATCGACGCCATGCCGTTGTTGAATGTGGCGCGCAATAAAATCCGAGATCGCAATCACCCGCTCTCCGCGGGCCATGACAGAGTTGTAGAAATTCTTGATCGGGTTGGTCGCGTTGTACGTCCCATGGTAGGTCGTCACAAAATGCGTCCCGATTCGTTTCGCCGCGATCATCGCGCTCCAGCCGGGT
Source organism: Alphaproteobacteria bacterium (assembly GCA_040216735.1). Lineage (NCBI taxonomy): Bacteria > Pseudomonadati > Pseudomonadota > Alphaproteobacteria > Alphaproteobacteria bacterium. The sequence goes on from JAVJOO010000002.1 coordinate 324,896, forward strand.
GCGCGGCTGCGCGCATGGACGATATCGACCTTGCGGTCGAAGATCAGCTCGGTCAAAGCGCCGGCATTGCGGTGCATCGTCCAGGGTCTCTTTGTCTGCAGCGGCAGCGTGATATGTTCGCTGCCGACACGCTCGAGATCGGCGACCATCGGCCCCCCCGCCGAGGCCACGATACTGACCCAGCCCATGCTCGCCACAGCCGCGGCAACATCGACGGTGCCGCGTTCGACTCCGCCGGTGACGAGTTCGGGCAACACCTGCAAGATCGCCGGGACGCGGGGACCGCTTCGGAGCGGACGTGTCTTTTCAACGGGAATCATGCGACCGGAAGCCTATGAACGAAATATCTCACCAGACTGAACAGTCGCCGCAGAAACTGGCGCGCGGCGACGGCCTCGACATTGCTTATCATTGTACGCGAGGCGAATCACCCGGCGTGATCTTTCTCGGTGGCTTTCGCTCGGATATGACCGGCACCAAAGCGACTGCGCTGGAGCAGGCCTGCCGCGAAGCCGGTCGTGCGTTCGTTCGCTTCGACTATTTCGGCCATGGCGCATCGTCCGGCGAATTTCGCGCCGGCACCATCGGACGATGGTTTGAGGATGCTTTGGCGGTCATGGAGCAACTCACCACCGGCCCTCAGGTTCTGGTCGGATCGAGCATGGGCGGCTGGATCATGCTCCTCCTCGCCCGTGCGCGACCGGACCGGGTTGCAGGCCTTGTCGGAATCGCCGCTGCGCCGGACTTCACCGAGGATCTGATGTGGGACACGTTCGACGAAACGATCCGTGCAACGCTCGAAACCGACGGTATCTATTTCGAACCGTCGCCCTACGATCCGGAGCCGACCCCGATCGCCCACGCCCTCATCGTCGAGGGCCGCCAGCACCTTATCTTGCGCCAACCCATCCCCTTTGACGGACCGGTCAGACTGATCCACGGCCTCGACGACGCGGATGTCCCGTGGCAGCACGCGATGAAAACGGTGGATGCACTCACCAGCCGCGATGTCGCGGTCACTCTGATCAAGGGCGGCGACCACCGACTATCCGAACCGGCACAGATCAGCCAAATCTTGCGGACGGTGGAAGAAACCTGCGCGCGCGCCGGTTAGGGCGCGCCGACACCTTAGGCCGCCGCAAGCGCGGCGAGGCCGTCGCGATAGGTTGGGTAGCGCAGCCGGTAGCCAAGCTCGCGCTTGATCCGGTCGTTGCACACCCGTTTGCACTCCACGTAAAAGCTGCGCGCCATGGCCGACATGTCGGCATCGGCGAAATTTTCGAGCGGCGGCGGATCGATCCCGAGCAGACCGCAGCCGTACGTCACCACATCCTGGGGCGGTGCCGGTTCGTCGTCGGTCACATTGTAGATGGCACCTGGCCGCGGTTTCTCCATCGACGCGCAAAGGACACCGACGATGTCCTCAAGATGAATGCGCCCCAGCACGAGGCCGGGTTTCACGATCCGCCGAGCTTCGCCCCGCCGAATCCGGTCCAAGGGGTTGCGGCCGGGTCCATAGATGCCCGCGAGCCGAAAGATATGGGTTGGGATTCCCTGGGCGCGGTGAAGCCCGAGCCAGGCCCGTTCCGAATCGGCGCGGCGTTGGCTGCGCACGGCGGTGGGCCGAAGGTCTGCGTCTTCATCCACCCAGTCGCCGTTGCGGTTGCCGTAGACCCCTGTCGTCGACAGCAGACCAGCCCATTCCAGTCCGCCGGCTGCCGCGACGTTTGCGGCCAACCACGCCGCCGCCGGATCGCCATGATCATCGGGCGGTATCGACGAAACCAGATGGGTAGCGCCGACGAGGATATCGGCGGAAAGCGGCTCTTGGCGCGAAAACAGTGCCGCTGTAACGCCGCGCGCCGCGAGGGCCGCCTGCTTTTCCGCCGACGTGCAGGTCCCGACGACCGCCCAACCTTGGGCCGCCAAACGCTCGGCCAGCGCCGCCGCGCTGTACCCCATACCCAGACACACTAGCTTCTTGGTCATGGCGCCTGCACCTGGCCCCATTCCTTGAGAACCTGCGGATCGGTTTCGGCGGCGCGGTGATCCGATGCCAATCGATCCAACGTGTCAGCGTCGCCAAGGCGACCAAGCGCCCAGACAGCCATGGCGCGGACCAACGGCGACTCGTCGCGCAGCCGCTCGACGACGTGCGGCAGCAACGTCCGGTCGCCACTATTGCCGATCGCGATCAAGACGTTGCGAACGAAACGCGCCCGGCCGGTCCGCTTGATCGGCGACTTGCGAAAGAGGTCGCGAAACGCGCCGTCGGTCAAGCCGACAAGGTCCGCCAGCGCCGGTGCCCTGAACTCCGCCCGCGCCCATAGCTGGGCATGCCGGGAGACCTGGGCAAACCGGTTCCATGGACACGCGGCGAGGCAATCGTCGCAACCGTAGAGACGATTGCCGATCAGCGGTCGCAGCGCCCGATCGATATGCCCCTTGTGCTCGATCGTCAGATAGGAAATGCATCGCCGCGCATCCAACCGATAGGGTGCCGGGAAGGCCTCCGTCGGGCAGGCCGTCATGCACCGCGCGCAGGTGCCGCAGCGGTCGGCGTGCGGCACATCGGGCGGCAACTCGGCGGCAACGAAGATTTCGCCCAAAAAGAGCCACGAGCCATAGGTGCGCGACACCAGGTTCGTATGCTTGCCCTGCCAACCCAAGCCGGCGGACTGCGCGATCGGCTTTTCCATCACCGGCGCCGTATCGACGAAGACCTTGACCGCGACTCCCAGGTAGTCGCTCACCCAGCGCCCCAATTCCTTGAGACGTTTTTTCATGATGTCGTGGTAGTCGTCGCCGCGCGCATAGACCGAAATCGCGCCGCGCTCGGGGTGCGCCAGCGCGGCGAGGGGATCGTCAGGGGAGGCATAGTTCATCGCGACCGAAACGACGCTACGCACGCCGTCCCACAACGCGGGCGGGTTCCGGCGTTCGTCGGCCCGCTCGGCCAGCCATGTCATGTCGCCGTGGGCCCCGTCGCCCAGAAATGCCGCCAGCAATTCCCCGGGCCGCGCGCCAATGTCGGCCGGCCCCACGCCAACGGCATCGAAACCCAATTCGAGCGCCCGGGCGCGGATCGCGTCGCCGTGGGTGTCCACCGCGTGGTCTCGCTCAGAAGTCGAGATCCGCATAGTGCTTCGGCGGCACAAGGCCCGGAATATGATCCGCCAACAGGGTACGAAAGCTCGGCCGCGACTTGACCCGTGCGTACCAATCCTTCGCCGGTTCATGATCGGTCCATGGGACGTCGCCGAGGTAATCCACACAGGACAACTGTGCAGCCGCGGCGACATCCGCGAGGCCGAAGTCGTCCCCCGCCAGCCAGTTCCGGCGCTCGATCAACCAGCCGATATAGTCGAGGTGATAACCCAGATTCTGCTGGCCGGCGCGGATCGCGCCGGAATCGGGGTGACCCATCCGCATGAACCGCTTCAGTACTTTTTCGTCGACAACGTTGCGGGTGACTTCGTCGAAAAACTTTCCATCGAACCACGCAACCAACCGGCGCGTCTCGGCGCGGGCACGGGCGTCGAATCCGATCAGCGGGCGATCAGGATAGGACTCATCGAGGTACTCGCAAATCGCATTGCTATCGGCCAGTACCGTCCCATCGTCGTCGACCAGCACCGGCACTTGGCCTGCGGGATTCAACGCCAGAAACGCTTCCGGACGTTCCCAATATTTCTCGAACACGAGGTTGAACGCGATGTCTTTCTCGCCAAGCACGACGCGTACCTTGCGGCTAAACGGACATAGCCAAAAATGATGGAGGGCCAGCATCGTCCGTTAGCTTACCACGCTTGCGTTGGCCGGCTCGCCCGGCTCAGTCGCTTCCGGCGGACCTAAGTGCATCCCCGCCGTCGACGAGCGGATGCTCCAGCGCCGCCACGACTTCGTTGGGGACGACCTGCCAGAAACTGCCGATCTCAAGATCCCAATGGATCAATAGATCCTCGGCAAAGGTCGATCCGGTTTCGGCCACATGCTCTTCCACGAGTTCGCGGCATACCCGGTCCCAATGGGCCGATTGGATGCGTTGATGGGTCACATGCTCGGTATTGACGTTCTGCTCGAACGTACCCTCGCGGTCATAGACGAACGCCATGCCGCCCGTCATCCCTGCGGCAAAGTTGTCGCCGACAGGCCCGAGGATCACCGCGGTCCCGCCCGTCATATACTCGCAACCGTTGGAGCCGCATCCCTCGACAACGACGCGCGCGCCTGAGTTGCGTACGGCAAAGCGTTCCCCGGCTTGACCGGCGGCGAACAGCTTTCCGGACGTCGCGCCGTACAGCACGGTGTTGCCGATGATGGCGTTCTCGTTGCTGGTAATCGGCGCGGAGGGCACGGGGCGTACAACGATTGTGCCGCCCGAAAGCCCTTTGCCGACGTAATCGTTGGCGTCACCCGAAACGACAAGCTTGAGCCCCTGGAGCGCGAACGCACCTAAAGATTGACCGGCCGAGCCGCGCAACTGGACGGTGATGTGATCGGGCGTCAACCCGTCGGGACCGAACCGGCGCACCAGCTTGGAGGAGAACCGCGTTCCGATCGCACGGTGAGTGTTGCGAATGCTATAGGCAAGTTGCATTTTCTCGCCCCGGTCGAAGACTTCGTGCGCGTCTTTAATCATCTGGGCGTCAAGCGTATCGGGGACCTCGTTGCGTCCTTCGATCGAGAAGACGCGCGGGCTGTCACCCGGATCGGCTTGAACGAGCAGCGGGTTGAGGTCGAGGTCGTCGAGGTGTTCGGCGCCGCGGCTCACCTGGACGAGAAGGTCGGTGCGCCCGACGATTTCGTCCAATCGGCTGTAGCCAAGCCCAGCCAAAATCTCGCGCACTTCCTGCGCGATGAAACTCATCAGATTGACGACCTTTTCCGGCGTTCCCTCAAACTTGGCCCGCAGGTCTTCGCGCTGCGTACAGACGCCGACCGGACAGGTGTTGGAATGACACTGGCGGACCATGATGCAGCCCATCGCGACGAGGCCGGCGGTGCCGATTCCGTACTCCTCCGCCCCCATCATCGCGGCGATCACCACATCGCGGCCCGTCTTGAAACCGCCGTCGACCCGCAGTTTTACGCGGTGCCGCAGACGGTTGAGGGTCAGGACCTGGTTAACCTCGGTCAGGCCCATCTCCCACGGCACGCCGGCATACTTGATCGACGACTGCGGGCTCGCGCCGGTGCCGCCCGAATAGCCGGAAATCATGATGACGTCGGCCTTGGCTTTGGCGACGCCGGCGGCAATCGTGCCGATCCCCGCTTCGGCCACCAGCTTGACGTTGACCAACGCCGTTGGGTTGATTTGCTTCAGATCGTAAATGAGCTGCGCCAAATCCTCGATCGAATAGATATCGTGATGCGGCGGCGGGGAGATCAGCGTGACTCCCGGAGTCGAATGCCGCAGTTTCGCGATCAAGGACGACACCTTGAAACCCGGTAGCTGCCCGCCCTCGCCCGGCTTGGCGCCCTGCGCGATTTTGATTTCGATCTCGCCGCACTTGTTGAGGTACTCGGCGGTGACGCCGAAACGGCCCGACGCAATCTGCTTGATCTCGGAGTTGGCGTTGTCGCCGTTGGGCCGCGGAGAAAACCGCTCGCGCGCCTCGCCGCCTTCGCCCGAATCGGATTTCGCTCCGATTCGGTTCATCGCGATAGCCAAGGTCTCGTGCGCCTCGGGACTGAGCGCACCCAGCGACATGGCGCCGGTGACGAACCGTTGCCGAATCTTCGTGATGGATTCGACGTTGTCGTCGTTGATCGCCTCACGATCCGAATGGAACCCGAGGAGATCCCTCAACTGCACCGGCGGCATCTTATGCACCGCTTCCGCATACCGGCTGTAGATCTCGTAGGAATCTTTTTCGAGGGACGTTTGCAGCAAGTGAATCAACCGGCCGTCGAACGCGTGCACTTCGCCGTTGTTGCGATAGCGGTAAAGCCCGCCGACGGGGAGCGTCACCACGCCCTGCGCGAAGGCTTTGCTATGTTGATCCAGAACCTTCTTCTCGATCCCGGGCAGGCCGATCCCCGAAATCCGGGAGACCATGCCGGGGAACATTTCCGCCACGACGGTGCGCGACAGTCCAACCGCTTCAAAGTTGTAGCCGCCGCGATAGGACGAGATCACGGCAATCCCCATCTTCGACATGACCTTCAAAAGGCCCGCGTCCACGCTTTCCTTGTAGCGCTCAAGGCAAGTGTCGATGTCGAGGTCGCCAAACAAACCTCGAGCCTGCCGATCCGCAATGGCGGTTTCGGCGAGATAGGCGTTCACCGTCGTCGCGCCGACCCCGATCAGGACGGCGAAATAGTGAACGTCGAGACACTCGGACGAGCGAACGTTGATCGACGAGAACGTCCGAAGACCTTGCTCGACAAGGTGCGTGTGGATCCTGCCGGCAGCGAGAATCATCGGGATCGGCGCCCGGGTCGCCGACACGTTTTCGTCGGTTAGAAAAAGGTGCACCGGGCCCCGGCGCACCGCTTCTTCGCTGGCAACGCGAATGCGGTCGATGGCGTCGCGCAGGGATTCGGAACCGACCTCGAAGGTGCAGTCGACCTCCACCGCTTGGCTGCCGAGAAGTTCGCGCAGCCGGTCCATCTCGGCATAGGTCAACACCGGCGAATCGAGTTGCAGGATGTTGGTCTGACTGGAATCGGTTTCGAGCATGTTGCCGAGGTTGCCAAGCCGCGTGATCAGACTCATGACGCGGCGTTCGCGCAGCGAATCGATCGGCGGGTTGGTGACTTGGCTGAACTGTTGCCGGAAGAAATGGTGCAGGCCGCGGTAGCCGCTCGACAGAACGGCCAGCGGCGTGTCGTCGCCCATGGACCCGGTCGCTTCCTTCCCGGTTTCGACCATCGGGTGGAGGAGCAGTTCGATCTCCTCCAGCGTGTGACCCACGAGAACCTGACGGCGGCGCAGGTCGGCGCGGTCGATCGCGGGCGTCGCCGCTTTGCCGGCGATCTTCTTGTCCAACCGGCGGATATTCTTGGCCCACTCCTCGTAGGGGTAAGCCGCTGCGAGACGGCCCTTGATCTCCCGGTCGTGGTAGAATTTGCCCTCGGCGAGATCGACCGCGATCATTTGTCCGGGCCCGATGCGGCCCTTTTCGATCACCGAACGCTCGTCGATCGGAACCATGCCGGTCTCCGACCCCACGAACAGCAGTCCGCGATCGGTCAACGTGTAACGCAGCGGGCGTAGACCGTTGCGGTCCATCCCGCCGATCACCCAACGGCCGTCGGTCGCTGCGATCGCGGCGGGGCCGTCCCACGGTTCCATGACCGCATTGCAATAGGCGTACATGGCCCGTTGCGCCGGGGGCATATGCGACTTGTTCGACCAGCTTTCCGGGATCAACAGCGTCTTGACCGAGGGCGCGTCGCGGCCCGCGCGCACCAACAGTTCGAATACCGAATCGAGCGCAGCGGAGTCCGAACTCCCCGCTTGGACGACCCGCTTCATGTCTTCGCCGTGGTCGCCGAAGTATTCCGAGATCATGCGAATCTCGTGGCTCTTCATCCAGTTGACGTTGCCCTTCAGCGTATTGATTTCGCCGTTATGGGCGAGCGTGCGAAACGGTTGCGCAAGCTCCCAGGTCGGGAACGTGTTGGTCGAATAGCGTTGGTGAAAGATCGCGAAGTTCGAGACGAACCGCTCGTCCAGAAGGTCGGGATAGAAGTTCGTGAGTTGCTCGGCGAGGAACATGCCTTTGTAGATGATCGAGCGGCACGACAACGAGCAAATATAGAAGTTCCGAACCTGCGCTTCGATCACGCGGCGTTCGATCCGGCGCCGGATAACATAAAGGTCGCGCTCGAATTCGTCCTCGGACGCACCGCGGCCGTTGGCGATCATGATCTGTTCGATCTCGGGGCGCGTTGCATTTGCGACTTCGCCGACAATGGATGCATCGACCGGCACCTGGCGCCAGCCGTAGATACGGTGGCCGAATCGCAGGATTTCGGTTTCTACGATCGACCGGCATGCCTCTTGGCCGCTGAAATCGGTCTTCGGCAGAAATACCTGCCCGACCGCGAGCAACCCCTTTGACGGCTCATGGCCGGTGCGGGCGACGTGGCGCTTGAAGAAGTCCTGCGGAATTTGGACGTGAATACCGGCGCCGTCGCCGGTCTTGCCATCGGCCCCGACCGCGCCCCGGTGCCACACCGCGCGCAATGCGTTGATGCCGGCAAGAACGACTTCGCGCTGCGGGCGCCCGTCGACCGAGGCGATGAAGCCGACGCCGCACGATGCGTGCTCGTCGGCGGGATCGTAAAGACCGCGCGCCGCGAGGTATTCGGCGTTTTCAGACCACGCTTTGACGAACGCGGCGCCGGCCTGGTCTTTTTCCGTCTTTGCCTTTGTCATTGCTGCCTCCGCGTTCGGAACGATCCGGTTCCTTCGGTTGGTTGGCGATCCTGTCTTGCAGGAACGAATGGATGGATGCGGCCGCGTCGCGTCCGTCGCGCACGGCCCAAACGACCAAAGACGCGCCGCGGACGATGTCGCCGGCGGCAAAGACGCCGTCCAGGTTCGTCATTTTGGTTTTGAAATCGACGCCGACGGTACCCCAGCCGGTGATGCTGAGACCCGGTTCGCCGAACAGCGTCGGCAGATCCTCGGGATCGAAACCCAACGCTTTGATGACGAGGTCCGCTTCGATCTCATGGGAGGAACCTTCGACGATTTCCGGCGTTTGGCGCCCGGTTGCATCGGGGGCGCCGAGCCGGATGCGTACTGCGCGCACACCGCGCACGACGTCGTCGCCAAGATAGGCCTCCGGCGCGGTGAGCCAGACAAATTCGACGCCCTCTTCTTGGGCGTGTTCCACTTCACGCATCGACCCCGGCATGTTCGTACGGTCGCGGCGATAGAGACACTTGACCGATGTCGCGCCCTGGCGAATGGCGGTGCGCACGCAATCCATTGCGGTGTCGCCACCGCCGAGAACGACGACCTTCTTGCCTTCGGCATTCAGGTCGCCACTGTCGAATTCCGGCACGACATCGCCCAGTCCCTTGCGATTGGACGCCGTCAGGAACGTCATCGATTGAATGATGTTCCCAAGACCGACCCCCGGCAGCGCGGCGTCGCGTGCCTTGTAGACTCCGGTCGCGATCAGGAGCGCCGCGTGTTTGTCCCTGAGTTCCTGCAAGGTCGCATCGCGGCCGACTTCGAAACCCAGCTCGAAGTGAACCCCCCCATCCTTGAGAAGTTCGGCGCGGCGTCGGACGATTTCCTTCTCCAGCTTGAAGTTGGGAATACCGTAAATCAGCAAACCGCCAACGCGGTCGTAGCGGTCGTAGATGACGACCTGGTACCCTAGCCGGCGCAGCTCCTCGGCCGCCGCCATACCGCCGGGACCCGCACCGATAATGCCGATCGACTGCTCGCGCTCCAGGACCGGCGTCGGCGGTTTGACCCACCCCTTTTCCCAGGCGGTGTCGGTGATATAGCGCTCGATCGCCCCGATGGTGACGGATTCAAAACCTTTCTCGATGACGCAGTTGCCTTCGCAGAGCCGGTCCTGCGGGCAAATCCGCCCACAGATCTCAGGCATATTGTTGGTCGCCGAGGAGATCTCATAGGCCTCGTCGAGGCGCCCCTCCGCGGTCATTTTCAACCAGTCGGGAATGTTGTTGTGGAGCGGACAATGGATTTGGCAAAAAGGGACGCCGCACTGGGAGCACCGCGCCGCTTGCACCGCCGCCTTCGGTCGCAGGAACTGCTCGTAGATTTCTTGAAAGTCGTCGGTACGCGCTTGGGCCGCCCTCTTCTCAGGGTGCTCCTGCGCGACGTCGACGAATTTGAGTAGGTTCTCCGGCATACGATCCCCTTGGTAACGCCAATTTCATAGGACGAATTCGGCGCCTCTGCGAGCCAAAAACACAGTATAGGGCAGCATGTATGACATACATTTTGTGTTTTTCAAAATTTCAAGCCGATTCGCGCGCGCTCGGCCTCGTCCTATGCATTTTTAGTTCCGAAACGATACTATATTTACCGCGTTGGCCTGCCGATGTTGGGTGTGGTAGCTAAGGCCCGTCGGTCACAGTAGTTCTTAATGACGCTCCTTCAGCTCTTTGTTCTCGCCGCAGTCCAGGGCGTGACCGAGTTCCTCCCGGTCAGCTCCTCCGGCCATTTGATCCTCGTTCCCGCGGTGATCGGGTGGCCCGACCAAAAACTGCTGATCGACGTTGCAGTCCACCTCGGCACCCTGCTCGCGGTCGTCGCCTATTTCTGGCGCGATGTCGGAACCCTATTCGCCGGCACCTATGGTTTGTTGCGCGGGCGGCGGAACACTGCGACCCGGTTGGTCTCGCTGCTGATGCTGGGGTCGATCCCGGTCGTCATCGCCGGCGGCCTTCTGGTAGCCTTCGGGCTTTCCGATCAGCTTCGCAATCCCGAAATCATCGCCTGGACGACCCTCGTTTTTGGCATCGTCCTGTTCCTGGCCGACCGGCTCTTCCTCACCGTCCGCAAGATCGAGCAGATGACGCTCGGCCACGCCGCGCTGATCGGTCTTGCGCAAGTTCTTTCCTTGGTGCCCGGCACCAGCCGCTCCGGCATCACCATGACGGCTGCGCGCATGCTTGGGTTTGAGCGGGCCGAAGCCGCTCGTTTCTCGATGCTGCTATCGATCCCGACAATCCTTGCCGCGGGTATTTTGGTCACGCTCGACGCAGCTCAACTGGGCGGCGGCGCGGCGCTGAGCGAGGCATTCTTCACGGGGCTTTTGGCGTTTGGCTTCGCGCTGCTGTCAATCGCCGCGCTGCTCGCGTGGCTACGCCGCGCCTCCTTCACCCCGTTTGCAATTTACCGCGTGATCCTGGGTGCCGGCCTTTTGGTATGGATCTACAGCTTCGACGCGGTCGGCCTGACCTGATCTTGTTTACCGGGCTGGCGGTTGACGGACCGACCTAAGCCGCGACGGGCCGCCCACCTTTGCGAAAGCGCGTGAGGAGACCCGGCACCACAGCCTCCACCGGCGTCCCCTCGATACCCAAATCGGCCAAGCCCGGCAGATCGCCACACACATTGTCGAGCCGCAGCAACTTCACTTGATCGCGGGTCAACGGACCGCCCGGAATCAGTTCTGCGAAGGCCGCGCCTACCGCGGCGATCGTGTAGGGAACCGGCAACAAAAGCCGGCGGCGACCAGTGTATTCGAGCACCAACTCCATCAACTGCCGGTACGTGTAAATCCGCGGGCCGCCAAGCTCGTAGGTCTTCCCGCCGGTCGCTTCGTCCGACAGGCACCGCGCGATGGCCGCCGCCACATCCCCGACATAGACCGGCTGAAACCGGGTCGTGCCGGCCGCCGCCACCGAATCGCCAAACACCGGCAGAAACGGCGAAACCCCTGCCATGGCCGCAAACCGATTGAAGAACTGGTCCTCCGGGCCGAACACCAAACTGGGGCGGATCACGGTCGCACCCGTGAACTCGGCGGCAGCGGCGTCTTCGCCTTCCGCCCTGGACCGGGCATAGGATGAGATCGAGTCGACCGCGGCACCGATCGCCGACATTTGTAGAAGGCGGTCGACCCCGCCCAGTCGGGCCAGCCGCGCGACCCGCCCGGCACCCTCGGCGTGCAACGCCGAAAACGTCTGCCGACCGCTGTTGCGCAGAACCCCAACGAGGTTGACGACGCCCCAGGCGCCGTTCAGCGCCGCCAACACCGATGTGTCGTCGCGGACGTTGACCTGCACCGGTACGATTTGGCCGACATCGCCGAGCGGCTGCAGGAAACGAGCCGATTCCGGCCGCCTGACCCCGATCCGGATACGGTGCCCCTGCGCAGCCAATCGCCGCACCAAGTGCCGCCCGATAAACCCCGATCCGCCAATGACGGTAATCAGTCGGTCGCGCATCCAATCCTCCGCTTCGTGAATGCGGCGATCTTAGCGGCGCACGGCAAACGGTCAATGAGTGTGCAGCGCGCTTGACACGCCTAGCCGACTCTCTTTACCAGTCTCGGCTCTAAGCCCAGGTGGCGGAACTGGTAGACGCGCTAGCTTCAGGTGCTAGTGGCCTTCGGGCCGTGGAAGTTCGAGTCTTCTCCTGGGCACCAACTGTCGACAAGATCGATCGAAACGCAGAGGGAGGCCGACATCGCACCCGCGCCCAAGATCTTCCTGCATCAGAACGATCTCCCCGCTGGCCTCGACCTCGGCAAGATCGTCGCGATCGATACCGAAACAACCGGCCTTTCGCTCACCCGCGATCGGCTCTGCCTGGCACAGCTTTCTGGCGGTAACGAAGATTGCCACCTCGTGCAGTTTCGCCACCCGGCGGATTTTGCGGCGCCCAATCTACGCGCGCTGTTGGCGGATACCGGTACCCTGAAGCTGTTTCATTACGGCCGGTTCGATATCGCGATGCTCAGCAAGCATATCGGTCCGATGGCGGGACCGGTCTACTGCACCAAAATCGCGTCGAAGCTCGTGCGCACCTATACCGACCGCCACGGGTTGAAAGATCTCTGCCGCGAGTTGCTCGGGATCGACCTCTCCAAGGAGCAGCAATCGTCCGATTGGGGCGCGGCGGAATTGTCGGGCGACCAACAGACCTACGCGGCCCAAGACGTCCTCTACCTCCATCGGCTGCGCGAAAGACTGGACGCGATGCTGGAACGTGAGGGACGCACGACCCTCGCACAGGCCTGTTTCGACTTTCTACCGACGCGGGTGGTCCTCGACCGCGCCGGCTGGCCCGAAGACGACATCTTCGCTCATTAACCGGCGCCGCCCCGGCGCTCCAAAACCAGCGCCCGCGGCGCACTAAGTTGGCGCCCAGCCGCGCAAGTTGCGGCGCCGTTTATTGAATTTCGCCTCCGCCAGGGCCATAAACAAAGTAGAGTAGAGTTCCGGTTGCACCGGGCAACCTAGAGGCAGTTTTGCATGACGTCGGGTCTTGGCACGCATCGTTTGGCTTCCCAGAACGCGGATGACCGCGATCTAGCGACAGCACACCGTGTCCTTGGCCAGGAATCCGCCGCGCTCGCGGAGCTCGCCCGCAGCTTGGACGACCGTTTTACCGCCGCCGTCGAAATCCTCGCCAACGTCGAAGGCCGCGTTATCGTTGGCGGCATCGGCAAGTCGGGCCATGTTGCCGGCAAGGTTGCGGCGACCTTGGCAGGGACTGGAACACCCGCACAGTTCATCCATCCCAGCGAAGCCAGCCACGGCGACCTTGGCATGATCACCGAGCGGGACGCTGTGGTCCTCCTGTCGAAGTCCGGCGAGACGGCCGAACTGGCCGACATCCTGACCTATGCCAAGCGCTTCGGCATCCCCCTCATTGCTATTACCGACAACGCCCAGTCGACGCTCGGTCGCGCCGCGACGGTGGTGCTCCAGTTGCCGTCGATCGCCGAGGCCTGTCCGATGGGGCTGGCACCGACAACGTCGAGCACCATGATGATCGCGCTGGGCGATGCGCTTGCCGTCGCCTTGCTGGAACGCAGCGGCTTTTCCGCCGATCATTTCCGGGTGCTGCATCCGGGCGGACGATTGGGCGCAGCTTTGCTGCGGGTCGGCGATCTGATGCGAAAGGGGACCGAGGTTCCCTTGGCATCGACAACAACCTCGATGTCCGAAGTCCTCCTGGTGATGTCGGCGAAGAACTTCGGGTGCGCCGGCATTGTCGAGGACGGCGACAAATTGGCCGGTATCATAACCGACGGCGATCTTCGCCGGCACATGTCCCCCGGGCTTCTCGAACTACCCGCAGCGGCGGTGATGACCCCGGGGCCGCAAACAATTACCTCCGATAGCTTGATCGCCGAAGCGCTCGCGCTCATGGCGGGCAAAATCACCAACCTCTTCGTCGTCGATGACGGGCGCGTCGTCGGGATTCTGCGGCTGCACGATTGCTTGCAGGCCGGCGCGGCATGACGGCCAGGGCAACCGGCGCGGCGGCCGCGCCGAAGGGGGGGTATTTCCCGGCACCACCGGCCCGCGGGATCGGCCGAAAATACAGCCGCTTCGTCAGCTTGATGAAGGTGATGCTGCCGCTGACAGCCGCGGCGCTCGTCATGGTGCTCGTGGCATGGCCGCAAACCCAAGACGAAGGAGCGACGTTTCGGGTATCCCTCGCTGCCATCCCCGACGGCGACGCCGGCGACGCCGGCATGACTCGGGCTCGCTTCGTCGGCACCGATGCGAGAAATCAGCCCTTCGTGATCACCGCAGACACCGCCGTACCGGACGCCTTGAACCCCGAAAAGATCGACCTCAAGACCCTGCAGGCCGACATGACCCTTTCGGGCGGGTCTTGGATCTCTCTCATGTCGGCCTCCGGCCTGTACAACCGAACCGCCCAGAACCTCGCCCTCCAAGGCGGTGTCGAAATTTTCGCCGACAACGGCTTCGCGCTGCAAACCGCCGCGGTCGATATCGACCTTGAAAACGGTATCGCGTGGGGGCGTCGCCCGGTGCAAGCCCACGGCCCAATGGGCGCGCTCGGCGCGGATACCTTTCGCATTGAACGCAACGGTCAGCGTCTTTTCTTCGAGGGGCGCGTTCGGATGACCCTCCAACCCCCGGCCGCACCATGAGGATCGGCGCGGTTGTTGCCGCGCTGGTCGTGAGCGGCGCACTCCTTTTCCCCGCGAGCGCAAACGCCCAATTCCGCAGCGCCCACGACACCGCCCTGCCGATCGAAATCGCCGCCGACGCACTGGAAGTCCAACAGGACAACCAAATTGCAGTGTTCAGCGGCAACGTCGACGCCAAGCAAGGCAACATGGTCCTCCGGGCGGAGAAGCTCTGGGTTCACTACCAAGAGAGCGCCACCGCGGACACGGCCCAGGCAATTTCCAAGATCGACGCTGAAGGGAAAGTCTTCTTCTCCTCGGGCGGGGAAACCGCCGAGGGCGACCAAGGGGCCTACGACGTCGACAATGCGGTGATCGTCTTGACCGGGCGGGTCGTCCTGACCCAAGGCGACAACGTCCTCAAGGGCAGCCGGTTGGTCTTGGACCTTCGCACTGGCCGGAGTTCCATGGACGCCGACCAAACAACCGGCGACGGTCGCGTTCGTGGTCTTTTCGTGCCCCGCCGCGGCACCGCGCCTTGACGGTCTGTTAACCAAATCGGGGCGAGAGTCCGGACTGGTATAGGGTAGTATTTGATCGATGACTGACGTTCAGACCGAAGAAAGCGGCCCCAGACTCGTTGCCCACAACGAGGGACTGGTTGCGCGCAGCCTCGGGAAATCCTTCCGCAAACGTCCGGTATTGCGCAACGTCAGCCTGTCGGTGCAACGCGGCGAGGCTGTCGCTCTGTTAGGTCCCAATGGGGCCGGCAAGACCACGTGCTTCTACTGCATGACCGGGTTGGTCGCCCCGGACTACGGCACGATTTCGATGGACGGGCACGACATTACGAGCCTGCCGATGTACCGCCGGGCCCGTCTCGGCATCGGATATCTCCCCCAAGAAGCGTCGATTTTTCGCGGCCTGTCCGTCGAGAACAACATTCGTGCCGCGCTTGAGGTGACCGAACCGCTCCATCATCGCCGCGAAGAATACCTTGAGGAGTTGCTGGCGGAATTCTCGATCGAGCATCTGCGCCGGGCGTCGGCCGTGACGCTGTCGGGCGGCGAGCGACGGCGGGTGGAAATCGCCCGCGCGTTGGCTTCGAACCCGAGCTTCATTCTGCTGGACGAACCCCTCGCGGGAATCGATCCGATCGCGCTTGGCGATATTCGCGACCTCGTTGCCCACCTCAAGGACCGGGGCATCGGCGTCCTGATTACCGACCACAACGTGCGCGAGACGCTGGAAATCGTCGACCGCGCCTACATCCTCCATGACGGCGGCATCCTCATGGAAGGACCGCCCTCCGAAATCGTCGCCCACGAGGCGGTTCGCCGAGTCTATCTCGGCGATCGCTTCACGCTGTAGGGGGATCCCGTGGCGCTCGGTCAGCGGCAGGAGATTAGGCAGTCACAATCGCTCGTGATGACGCCCCAATTGCAGCAGGCGATCAAGCTGCTGCAATTGACCAATATCGAGCTATCGGAATTCGTCGAACAGGAGATCGAGCGCAATCCGCTCCTCGAACTCGTCGAGGGCGAACCGCCCGAGCGCGGCGAAGGCGCGGCCGCGACGGAATCTGCGCGCGAGACCGACGGCGTCGACACGGCGTCGTTGTCGACCGCGGACGAGCTCCCCGGTGAAAACGACCAGCCCCTCGATATGAGCTACGACGACGTCTACACCGACAATGCGACAGGCGAGAACTACCCGTCGGACGCCGGGTTGAGCGGCCCCTATGCCACGAGCGGCAGCACCTCGTCGTTCGACGCGTCGGGCGATCTTCTCGAACAAACGATCGGCGAAGACATCGGTCTAACCGATCACCTTATTGCCCAACTCAATATGGACGTGGTCGACCCCGCCGAGCGGATGATCGGCTTCCACCTCATCCACATGCTGGATGAGGCCGGCTATTTGATCGGGGACATCGAGAATATCGCCGAGCAGATCGGCGACTCCGTGGAGCGGGTCGAAGAAGTTCTCAAGAGATTGCAAGATTTCGATCCGGTCGGCGTATTCGCCCGCGACCTTGCCGAATGTCTCGCCCTGCAACTCCGCGAAAAAAACCGCTACGACCCCGCGATCGCGGCGCTCCTCGACAATCTGGATCTCCTCGCCGCGCACAACCACGCTGCCTTGCTCGAACGTTGCGGCGTCGAAGCCGACGACCTCGCGGACATGATTCAGGAACTGCGCCGGCTAAACCCCAAACCCGGCCTCGCCTTCAGCAACGAGATCGCGCAAACCCTCGTTCCCGATGTCTTCGTGCGTCCGAGCGCGAACGGCGGGTGGGCTGTCGAACTCAATAGCGACACCTTGCCGAAAGTCCTGGTGAACCAGCAGTATTTTGCCGAGGTCAATGGACACCCCTGCTCGCGCAAGGACAAAGCCTACATTACCGAACAACTGCACTCGGCAAACTGGCTTGTGAAGTCGCTCGAACAGCGCGCCCACACCATCCTCAAGGTCGCCGCCGAACTCGTCCGGCAACAGGATGCTTTCTTTGCGCACGGCGTACAGCATTTGCGCCCCCTGACGCTGCGCGACATCGCGACCGAAATCGAGATGCACGAAAGTACGGTAAGCCGCGTCACGACGAACAAGTACATGGCGACGCCGCGCGGTACGTTCCAAATGAAGTATTTCTTCACCTCGGCGATCACCTCGACGACCGGCGGCGATTCGCTTTCCGCGGAATCCGTCCGGCACCGGATTCGCGACTTGATCCACAAAGAACCGACAGGGGGCGTTCTGTCGGACGACAAGATCGTCGATATCTTGCGCACCGAGAAAATCGACATCGCGCGGCGGACGGTAGCGAAATACCGCGAATCGATGCGTATTCCCTCATCTGTGATGCGCCGACGGATCAAGCAAACCGGGGCAATGAGCCCAAGATAGCGCGGTTTTCCGCCATATTTTGCATTTAGCCGAATTATTGACATAGCGGCGGCACGGGGCCTATGTTCCGCCGCCTCGGGTCGGACCGGGTGAACATCGCCAGGCATGGACCGTGATCCAAAGCGATAGATGTCGAACAAGCACGGACCGTACGACCCTGACACGACCGGCTCTCCCAGTGTAAGCGGATCGCCCGCAACATCCCTCGACTGAAGCCCTTCCCCAAACCTGACACCCTCAACCAAAGACCAGCGAGCATTCCTAGATGGATATTTCCGACCTACTCAGTGCCGACGCGGTCGTTTCGAATCTAAAAGTCACCGGGAAGAAGCAAGCCTTGCAAGAGGTTGCCGCCGTCGCCGCGCGGATCACCGGCCGCGATGAGCGCGCGATTTTCGACATCCTGCTGGAGCGCGAACGCTTGGGAACCACCGGCGTGGGCCACGGCATTGCGATCCCACACGGAAAGCTCGAAGGACTGGACCGTCTCTACGGCGTGTTTGCACGGCTTGAGAAACCGATCGATTTTGACGCGATCGACGACGAACCCGTCGATCTCGTGTTCGTCCTGCTCGCCCCGGAGACCGCGGGCGCCGACCATTTGAAGGCACTGGCGCGAATCTCCCGGCTGCTCCGCGATCGCCCGTTGTGCGAGAAGATCCGCGGTTCGGACAGTCACGACGCCGTGTACGCCATCCTGACCGAACAAACCGCGACCTCGCACGCCGCCTAAGCCGCGGCGCGGCCGAGTACCCCTCGCTCGGTCAGAAATGCTATCGTCCTGAGCATGCGACTCACCACTCGGGCACTTGGAGCGGCGGTCTTTGCCGCCGCGTTTGTAGCGGCAATCTTCGGTTCGCCGGCGATACCGGCCCAAGCCCAGCAAGCGGTTCCGCCCCCCATCGTTCTTGGCACGCCGGTCGCCTGTGCGATCCCTGAAATCTGCTGGGTCCAAAACTATTTCGACCATGACCCCGGACCAGGTGCCGAAGATCACACCTGCGGCAGGCGGGCCTACGACCGCCACTTCGGTATCGATTTCCGTGTCGCCAACCTCGTGGTGATGCGCCAAGGGATACCCGTGATCGCTGCCGCGGACGGTATCGTGGGCGGCGTTCGCGACGGGATGGACGACACCGGCATCGTTGAGGCGGACGCAAGCAGTGTCCGCGGCCGCGAGTGCGGCAACGGCGTGGTCGTCCGGCATCCCAATGGCTGGACCACGCAGTACTGCCACCTCCTCAAGGGCAGTATCGAGGTCGCCAAGGGCCAAGAGGTGAAAAAGGGGACGCCCCTCGGAAAAATCGGTCTTTCCGGTCTAACCGAGTTTCCCCATGTCCATTTCGAAGTGCGCAACGGGAATACGCGCGTGGATCCGTTCGTCGGTTTCGAGGCCACCGGAAAATGCGGCACCGCCGGTAAACCGCTGTTCGAAGCCGCCCTCATCGACAAGGCCCCCTACGTCGAGACCGGACTCCTCAATGCCGGCTTCACCGACCGACCGCCCAAGGGGTCCGAGGTCCTGGCCGGCGAGCACGCCAACACGTCTCTTCCCGTCGATGCCGCGGCGCTCATCTATTGGGTCGAACTGTTTGGAACCCAGCCGGGCGACCGCGCCAAATTCACCATTCTCGCCCCGGACGGATCGGTACTCGTCAGCCAGACCCGACCGGCGATGGAGAGCCATAGCGCCCGCAACCTCTCCTTTACCGGTCGACGCATCCCGCCGAACGGGTGGCCGCCCGGCGAGTACAAAGGCCTGTTCGAACTGCTCCGCGACGGCGCCGGCGAGACGAAAGTCGCCTTCCGTGTCGACCGGACGGTCCAGGTCGGCGACCCGCAAAACGGAGCGATCCAGAGCAGCGCACCGCCGCCAGCGACCCCGGCGCCACAGGTAGCGCCGCCGCCCAGCACGACCGCGAACCAGGTGGCCGCGACGTCACAAACCGCCGTGGCGACCCCGGCGGCACCGGCAGCCGAAACTGGGACTGGGACTGGAACTGGGACTGGAACTGGAACTGGAACTGGGACTGGAACTGGAACTGGAACTGGAACTGGAACTGGGCCTGGGACTGGAACCGGAACTGAGACAGGAACGGCAACGGAAACCGCCAGGAGCGCACCGGCCGGCCCGCCGCCCCAGGCGGTGCCGAGCGCACCCGTGCCGCGGACCGTCGCCGAGCGTGCCGAGGATCTATTGCCGGTGCCGATCCCTCGGGTTCTTCAGCGACCCGCCGGCCATAAAGGGCCGCCGCCGTGGCTGATCGCCGCAGGGTTGCTGGGTGTTATTTTGGGATTAGCGGGCGTCGCCTACATCACGCGACGTTAGGGCAAGGTTAGTGGACGCTGACCGGTTCCAGGTCGTTCTGGCGGACGACGATTTCAGCAAGCGTCCGATCGGCAATGACCGCGACCTCGCGCCCATCGGCGAGGAACACCGCAAATTGCGTCCCGCCGTCGATCGCGACTGGTTTTATGTACGCGACCCCTTCGGCACCGAGCGCCGCAAACGCCGCCGGTGAGAGTTCACGCATCTGCTGGGCGAGCGCCGTTTTCGATGTGGCGTGTCCTTCTTGATTAGCCATCGTTTAGACCGATATCGAGGGGCTGACGCCCTTTTTTCTTAGCCGAGGTGATCTCTACCGAGCGCACCAGCGACTCCGCCGGTGGCCGCGCCAAATCGATATGTAGCAGGCCCTTGTCGAGGAACGCGCCGGTCACATCGATTCCGTCGGCTAGAACAAAGGCGCGCTGAAACTGCCGCGCCGCGATGCCGCGATGGAGAAACACGCGGTCGCGCTCTTCCACCGTTTGCCGGCCGCGCACGATGAGCTGGTTGGCTTCGACGGTGACGCTGAGTTGATCGTCGGCGAAACCGGCGACGGCGAGCGATATCCGCAGTCCGCCCGGTCCGGTTTGCTCGATATTGTAGGGGGGGTACCCGTCTTGCCCGGATTTGGCGAGGCGATCGACGGTGCGTTCGACCTCCTCAAATCCAAGGAGCAAAGGGTGGTCGAAGAGCGACAAACGCCCCATGGCTTTTCCTCCTCGTGATGAGCGAGTGAAACCCTGAGGCCCACAATGGCACCCCATTGGGAGTAGATGTGGGGGGCCGTCGGGCCTCCGTCAAGGTTACGGGCCTTTGACCGCCAAGATGTCGCGAACGTACTGCGGCAGCGCAAATGCGGCGCCATGGATATCTGCGTTGTAGTAGCGCGTCGCCAGCCCCGCGCCGGCAATCCGTTGCCGCATTGCCGCCGTCGGAGGGGCTGCAAGGTCGAGGCCGTTGCTGCCCCAACCCAGCGCCATGAACCCGCCATAGTAGGTGGGGACCGCGATCACGTAGAAACCATGGTGTTCGAAAACGCCGTCGAACCGTTGGGACGTCCGGCGCAATTCATCGGCCTGCAGGAACGGCACACCGTTCTGCGTCACGACCACACCGCGCGGCGCGAGGATCGATTCGCAGCGTTGGTAAAACGCCCGGGTGAACAAGCCTTCGCCGGGGCCCACCGGATCGGTCGAATCGACGATGACCAGGTCGTACTTTTCCGTCGTCTCGTTGACGAACCCGACGCCGTCGCCAACGATTACATTGGCCCGGGCATCGTCGAAGGCACCGGCGCTTAGGCGAGGCAAGAATTCTTTGCTGAGCGCAACGACCTGACCGTCGATGTCGACCATGGTCGCGCGCTCGACCGGATGGCGCAGCACCTCACGCAACGCGCCGCCGTCGCCGCCCCCAACGATGAGGACGTTGCGCATGTCGCCCAAGGCAAACGCCGCAACGTGCACCAACATTTCGTGATAGACGAACTCGTCGGCCTCGGTCGTCTGCACGATGCCGTCCAGCGCCATGACGCGGCCGAGCGCTTCGTTCTCGAAGATCTCAACGTGTTGGAAATCCGTGTCGCCCTCGAACAATACGTTGCGGCGCGCAAAGGACTGCAACACCGTCGGATGGAGCGTTTCACGGAACCAATCTGTCATATCGTTACACCTCGTAAATACTGGGGTGGGCGAGTCAGGGAGACTCGCCGTAAAGGCGGGCGAATTCGGCGCGCAGTGCGTCCATATGTGTGTTGGCCGCGTCCTGTCCGGCCGGGTCGGCCCAGACCCGGTGTTCGCCGCGGCTGAATGCCACGGCATTTTGCTCATAGAGGAATGCGTTGAACCGGTTGGCGATCCAATTATTGCGGGTCTTGGTGACCTGCGCTGGCATGCCCATCACGATCGAATTGGGCGGCACAACGGTTCCTTCGCGAACAAACGCCCCCCCGGCGACGATCGAGTTCGCACCGATGACCGCGCCATCCATGATCGTCGCGTTGATACCGATCAGACAATTGTCCTCGATGGTGCAGCCGTGAATCGTACAGTGATGGGTGATGGAGCAATGATCGCCGATCACCGTCGGTGTCGTTGCGCCCACATGGATCATGGCAAAGTCTTGAATGTTGGTGTGGGCGCCGATGTCGATCGCGAATACTTCGGCCCGCATCGCGACATTGATCCAAACCGATGACCCCCGTCCGATTTTGACGGCCCCGTAGATTTGGGCGGTGGGATGGATGTATGCGGCGTCGTCCACGCGCACCAACGGTCCAAAATCAGACATCGTACCTCCCGCGACGGGCTTCGACCGGCCGCGCTTAAAGCGGAAACACTGTGGCGACCGTCACAGGGAACCGTCCCCCGCGGCAATAGGGTAACATGGGGAATTCGCGCACACCTGAAGGCAAACAGTAATGTCGACAAGCAAAAGTTTCGAGAGACGTTCGATCGGCGCCCAGACAACCATATTTGGCGAGGGGCAGCCGGGAGACAATGCCTACCTGATCGTTAGCGGCCACGTCGAAATCCGCAAGGGAACGATGTCGGACCATCCCCATGTCATCGCGGTCTTGGGGCCGGGCGACGTCGTGGGAGAAATGGCGTTGTTCGACGAACGGCCCCGCATGGCCGAAGCCGTCACCGTCGAGGACACTGAGGTAATTGTCGTCGCGCGCGACGAATTCATGAAGCGCTTGAACGAAATGAATCCGGTGATGAAGCGTATGCTTCAGATCATGGTGGGCCGCGTCCGCAGCATGACGGACGAGTTCATGAAGCGAAAAGGCGACAGCCGCTGGAGCGACGAGTCGAACGGCGCCCCGCCGTCGTCCTAACAACACCCCGGTCGCCGGCACCTACCCGCGCGGCGCGCGCCCGGCCGTTCTAGAGGGATGGTGGAGCCAGGCGGAATCGAACCGCCGACCTCTTGAATGCCATTCAAGCGCTCTCCCAACTGAGCTATGGCCCCCTAGCGCGGACCGGAACCCGTCCCGCGGGGGGAGAACCTAGGGCCGCTCCGGCGTCGAATCAAGCCCGACCGTACGCGATCCGATCGCCGAGGATTGTGCGGCGGTGGCCCTGGGTTCATCATGCGGAAAAGGAGGCGCCCGATGGCCGAGACCGTACCCCACCCGATGCTCCCCCAGGCCAATCACGACGAGTTGGCGGGGCAGCAGTTCGTGCAAGCCATGAAGATGCACGTATCCTCCAATATCACCGCCGGTAACCACAAGATTTACGACGGCGCGGTGCGGCCGGCGTTCGAGAAGAAGCACCGGCGGCCGCCAGAATCGCGCCACGAGGTGCGGCGGTTGATGGAGCGCGAGCCCTATCACCAGATGTGGGGATCGTTGATGCGCCTCGGCCAAGAACTGATGTGGGACACCGTGATCGACAGTGTCGATCGCCAGCTCGACGGTCTGATCGTGCGCGCCAAGCCGAAGCGGACGGTTGGGACCCTGACGCTCGACCCGACGCTCGAACAGCCGCGCTACCTCGCGGCGGTCGATCAGCACGGCCAACCGGGTAGCTACTATACGGACACCTGCGCGGACGATGTGCGCGCCGGGGCCGTCCTCGACCGCGGCGCATCGATCTATCACTTCGGCCGGGCCGGCGGGGCTGGGATGGAGGGCCGCGGCCGCACGCTGGTCCAATTCCTGTGGGAGAAGTATCCCAGCCTGAATCCGAAAGAGATCCTCGATCTCGGCTGTTCGGTCGGCGCGAGTACCGTGCCGCTGGCGCGGTACTTCCCAAAAGCCCGCGTCCACGCAATCGATACTGGCGCGCCGCTGCTGCGGTATGCCCATGGCCGCGCCGAAGCGATGGGCATACCGATCCATTATGCGCAACAGGATGCGGCAGATCTGAAGTACCCGGACGCCAGCATGGATCTCGTGGTGTCGCTCGTGATGCTGCACGAAACGAGCACCAAAGCGTTGCCCCAGATCCTCGACGAGTGCTACCGCGTGCTACGCCCCGGGGGCGTTGTCGTCCATCTTGAGGTGCCGGTGCGTTACGCGCACATGCCCAACCTGATGGAGCAAGTCCTGCGCGACTGGCAGACCTACTACAACGACGAACCGTTCTGGGGCCGTGTTTGTGAAACCGATTTGGTGTCGGCGCTAACCCAAGCGGGCTTCCGCGACGCCTATGAGGGATACCAACGACAAACTCTCGACCCGCGCCGGGGGGTGACCGGATTCAGCACCACCGCCGACTCCCGTCCCGGCCATTGGTACCTCGCAACGGCGACTAAACCCTAGCGGCCGGCTTCCGAGAAGCGCGCCAGCCCCTAGTTACCGGGGCCGCTTTCGATGACTTCGTCGAGATTGTCGTCGTCGTCGTCATCGTCGAGATCGACGGCGTCGTCGACATCGTCGTCGTCAACATCGTCATCGTCGAGATCGTCGACGAGCTCGTCGCCGTCGTCCTCGCCCCCTGCCGGACGCTTGCGACGGTCGTGTTTGGGCGGTGGCTTTTTCGCTTCTTTGACGACCGCTCGGGGCGCCGGACGCGTAGCCACGACGACCTTGAATTCGGTGCCGCAGCCCGGGCAAATAGCAGGCGATTTGCCCATGTCGTAGAACTTCAGATCGCAACTCTGACATTGGCACTTGCTTCCCCATTCCGGTTTCGCCATCGCCAGCCTCCGCTCTCCAGGAACCCTGATTTCTCTACGTTCGATTGCGGCCTGCAATGCCACGATCCCCGGGCCCTGTCAAAAGCTTTTGCGCCCATTCTGCCGCCGAAAAATCGCCGTCCTTTGGCACGGACAAACGCTGTGCTAGACAACCCCTGACGGCCCTTTGCCGCCGCAATAACGCACTGTCGGAATGACGGCCTTTCAATCGCATCCTCTTCGTACGCCGCTCCGCGGCACCATCGCCATCCCAGGCGACAAATCGATCTCGCACCGCGCGTTGATTTTTGGCGCGTTGAGCGTCGGCGAAACGACAATCGCCAACCTGCTGGAAGGCGATGACGTCTTGCGCACCGCCGCGGCGCTCCGTGCCCTCGGCGCGGCAATCGACCGACGCGACGACGGCAGTTGGAGCGTCCAGGGTTGCGGTGTCGGCGGGCTGCGCGCGCCCGCCGAAGTCCTCGATCTCGGCAATTCCGGGACCGGCGTCCGGCTCCTGATGGGAGTCGCGGCGACCCATCCGTTCGTCACCTTCTTCGGCGGGGACGCATCGCTGAGCCGGCGCCCGATGGGCCGGGTGATGACGCCCCTTGAAAAATTCGGTGCCTCCTTTGTCAGCCGTGACGGCCAACTCCCCTGTGCCGTCGTCGGCGCGCAGCGCCCGCTTCCGATCGAGCACGAAATGACCGTGGCGAGCGCCCAGGTAAAATCGGCGATCCTCCTGGCGGGGTTGAACGCACCGGGAGAGACGAGCGTTCTCGAACGCGCCGCGACGCGCGATCATACCGAACGCATGCTGCGTGCCTTCGGCGCGGATATCCGGATCGACCGCGATGAAGCGTTCACGCGAATCACCGTGGTCGGCCAACCGGAACTTCGCGCCTCCCCCGTCACGGTGCCCGCCGACCCGTCGTCGGCCGCGTTCTTCGTCGTTGCCGCGACGCTAATTGAAGGCTCCGATGTCCTCATCGAAGGGGTCAGCATGAATCCGCTGCGTGCCGGCCTGTTCGACGTGCTGCGCGACATGGGCGCCGACATCGCCGTCGCCAATGCAACGGAAATCAACGGTGAACCGGTTGCCGATCTGCGGGTTCGGTCCGCCGCGCTGCACGGGATCGACATCCCGCCCGAACGGGCACCCAGCATGATCGACGAATACCCGATCTTGGCCGTCGCCGCCGCCGTCGCCCAGGGCGACACGGTGATGCGCGGCCTGGAGGAACTGCGGGTCAAAGAAAGCGACCGGCTGAGCGCGATCGCCCTGGGACTTGAGGCCTGCGGTGTGGGCGTCGCGCAATCCGCCGACGGTCTTGTGGTGCACGGCTGCGGCGGTGCCGTAAACGGCGGCGGACGCGTTGTGACCAACCACGATCACCGCATTGCCATGGCGTTTGCCATCCTGGGCCTTGCCGCGCGGCACCCCGTTACGATCGACGACGACCGCATGATCGCCACGAGCTTCCCCACCTTTATGCCGCTGGCCCAGCGGCTCGGCGCATCGCTGGTGCCGCTGAACCAATGATTGTGGCGATCGACGGACCGGCTGCCGCCGGCAAGGGGACGTTGGCACGCAAAATCGCGGGAGCCCTCGGTTTTGCCCACCTGGATACCGGCGCGCTCTACCGCGCCGTGGGGCTACGGGTGCTCCGGGCCGGCCAGGATCCCAGCGACCCCGAGGCGGCGCTGCGCGCGGCGCGCGCCCTCGATCCAAGCGAGTTGTCCGATCCGGCACTCCGCGACGAAGCGACCGGATCGGCGGCATCGATGGTCTCGGCCTACCCGGCGGTGCGCGCCGCCCTGCTCGATTTCCAGCGGAATTTCGCCAAAACCCCGCCAAACGGGGCCCCCGGCGCGGTAATCGAGGGCCGCGACATCGGCACCGTTATTTGCCCGGACGCCGATATCAAACTCTTTATCGACGCCGCGTTGGCGGTCCGGGCCCAGCGGCGTCACGGGGAACTCACCGGCAAGGGAAGCGGGATCGCCCTCGCCGAGGTGCAAGCCGAGATGGCCGCGCGGGACGCGCGCGACCGCGAACGCGCCGATTCCCCACTGCGGCCCGCACCGGACGCACACTTGCTCGATACCACGGATTTGGATATAGACGGGGTTTTCGCGGCAGCCATGCGCCTTATTGGCAACGTCGCGAAGCTGCAGGGGCGCTAACCCGTCCGGCAACACTACCAGCGGAAAGTATGGTCTCAATCCCGTGTGCTGGAAGTCCGCATCCCGCGGCTCGAGGCATCTAACCCGTTCATGGCGAACGGTTGGCCAGACAGAAAAGGATGTGAACCTATGTCGGCAACGACACACGAAGCCATGCCCAACACCGGCGAAGACTTCGCCGCCCTCCTCGAAGAATCCCTCGGTGCCAACGAAGACCTCGAAGGGTCGGTAATTAAGGGAATCGTCGTTGCGATTGAAAACGACGACGCGGTGGTCGACGTCGGACTGAAGTCCGAAGGTCGGGTCGCGCTCAAGGAATTTGCACTGCCGGGCCAGCCGGCCGAAATCAAAGTCGGCGACACTGTCGAGGTCTACCTCGAACGGATGGAAAACCGGAACGGCGAAGCGGTACTCAGCCGTGAAAAGGCGCGCCGCGAAGAATCCTGGGAAAAGCTCGAAGAAGCATTCGAAAAGACCGAGCGGGTCACCGGCCACATCTTCGGTCGCGTCAAAGGCGGCTTCACCGTCGACCTTTCGGGCGCCGTCGCCTTTCTCCCGGGCAGCCAGGTCGACATCCGGCCGGTCCGCGATGTCGGTCCCCTGATGAATTCGCCGCAGCCCTTCCAAATCCTCAAGATGGATCGCCGCCGCGGCAACATCGTCGTCTCGCGCCGCGCGGTTTTGGAAGAGACCCGCGCCGAGGCCCGTTCGGAACTTCTCAACACCCTCTCCGAGGGACAAGTTCTCGATGGCGTCGTCAAGAACATCACCGATTACGGTGCGTTCGTGGATCTGGGCGGCATCGACGGCCTCCTCCATGTCACCGACATGGCGTGGCGCCGCATCGGGCACCCCTCCGAGGTTCTGAATATCGGCGAGACCGTCAAAGTTCAGGTCATCAAAGTGAACCCCGAGAGCCAGCGCATTTCGCTGGGGATGAAGCAGCTCGAATCCGACCCATGGGATGGCGTCGAGGTGAAATTCCCGGTCAATGCCAAGTTCACGGGCCGGGTCACGAACATCACCGACTACGGTGCATTCGTCGAGCTGGAACCGGGCGTCGAAGGACTGGTCCATGTCTCCGAGATGAGCTGGACCAAGAAGAACGTCCACCCGGGCAAGATCGTCTCCACCAGCCAAGAGGTCGAGGTCGTCATTCTCGACGTCGATGCCGCCAAACGGCGGATCAGCCTCGGTCTGAAGCAAACGATGGACAACCCGTGGGAAGCGTTCGAGGCCTCCCATCCCGTCGGCACGTTGGTCGAAGGCGAGATTAAGGGCATCACCGAATTCGGCCTGTTCATCGGCCTCGACGGCGGCGTGGACGGTTTGGTCCATCTGTCCGACATCACCTGGACGGGATCGGGCGAAGAAGCCGCCGCCCAGTACCAAAAGGGCCAGATCGTCAAAGCCAAGGTCCTCGATGTCAGCACCGAGAAAGAGCGCATCAGTCTCGGCATCAAACAGCTCACCGACGATCCGTTCGATTCAGTCTCCGACGGCGTCGTCAAGGGCAGCACGGTGACCTGCACGGTCTCCGAGGTAAAAGAGGGCGGCATCGAAGTGACCTTGCCGACCGGCTGGTCGACCTTCATCCGACGTTCCGACCTGTCGCGCGACCGTTCCGACCAACGCCCGGACCGATTCGCACCGGGCGACAAGGTCGACGCCAAGGTGATGTCGGTCGATCCCGAGAACCGCAAGGTCAGCGTTTCGATCAAGGCGCTCGAAGTTGCCGATGAAAAAGAGGCGATGGCCCAATTCGGTTCGTCCGATAGCGGTGCAAGCCTTGGCGACATCCTCGGTGCCGCGTTGCGCGACAAGGAAAAAGCCGGCGACAAATAGGACGAGGCAATGACCACCGACGCGGACGGGATCGTCGCCCGACGCCGCTTGCGTCGGTGGCTCGCCTTTTGGCGGGTGTCGGCACTCGTTGCCGGCGCCGCGCTTATCCTTGCGGTCGTTGCCGTCGTGACGGATTTCGATCCGATCGGCGACCGCCAGCACATCCTGCGCGTGACCGTCAGCGGCATCGTGTTCGACGATCCCTCGATTCTGGACGGCCTCGAACAAGCCGCCGAGGATGACGCGACCCTCGCCGTTCTCGTCATCGTCGACACGCCGGGCGGCACGACAACCGGCGGCGAATCGATCTACCGTGAACTGAGGCGGATCGGCGAGAACGGCACACCCGTCGTCGCCGTCATCAGAACCGTGGGGGCGTCCGCGGGCTACATGGTGGCGTTGGCGGCGGACCGAATCTATGCCCTGGAAACCTCCATCACCGGCTCGATCGGCGTTCTGCTGGAGACCGCCGAGGTCAGCCGATTGCTCGACCGCCTCGGGGTATCCGCCGAGACCTTCCGCAGCGCGCCGCTCAAGGGTCAACCGTCTCCTTTCCAGCCGCTGGACGAACGCACCCGGGTGGCGACCCAATCCCTGATCGACGACGTTTACGCGTGGTTTCTGGAGATTTTTGCCGAACGCCGCGGGCTCCCGGTCGAGACCGCACGGGGCCTAGCCGATGGCCGGGCCTACACCGGACGACAAGCGCTCGCGCTCGACTTGATCGATGCGATCGGCGGCGAGCGGGAAGCCTTGGCGTGGCTGGTCGAGACGCGCGGGATCCCCGCCGACGTCCCGGTGATCGACCTCGACCGCGACGACGATCCCGAGACATTTTTCGACCTCGTCACGGGCTTGGCCAAAAAAACGCTTCTCTCAGAACGACTTAGGCTTGACGGCCTGATGTCGGTTTGGCACCCTGGCGAAAATTAGCCAGCAATATCAGCGCACTATGCGAAATCAAGGAGCGTGACGCGGTGGTCAAATCCGAACTCATCATGCGTCTCGCGGAAATGAACCCGCATCTCTATCAGCGCGATATCGAACGCATCGTGTCGACCATCTTCGACGAAATTTCGAACGCCCTCGCCCGCGGCGACCGGGTAGAGCTGCGCGGTTTTGGTGCCTTTTCAGTCAAACAGCGCGCGGCGCGGGTTGCTCGCAATCCCCGGACCGGCGAAGCGGTGCGCGTGACCGAAAAGCATGTCCCGTTTTTCAAAACCGGCAAAGAATTGCGGCAAAGCCTCAACGACGGCGACGGCGACGACGCGACCGAATCGGCGGTCTAAGCCCGCGAGCCGCGTCGCGCGCCCCGATCACCCCATGCGCGCCCTCTCCAGTCTTTTGACCATCGTTATCGCGGCAATCGTGGTTTGGTTCGCGATTGCCAACCGTCACATCGTCCCGCTGACCTTCGACCCGCTCCCGCTATCCATCGAGCTCCCGTTCTTCCTGCCGATCTTGATCGCCGTCCTGCTCGGCCTGCTCGCGGGCGGCCTTATTTCCTTGCGTGCCGCGGGCGAACGGCGGGCGCGGCTGCGCCGCGCCGAGCGGCAACGCGACGAACTCCAGCAGAACCTCGATACCGTGCGGGATAAGGGACCGGCCGGCACGAGCCCGACAACCCTCGGGCGCTCGGGCTAGTGCACCACCTCGATCGCGCCGCGGTCGCGAAAGCCCTTCCCTACCACGCGCTCGTCGATGCCCTCGAAACCGCGTTCCGCGACGGCGTGACGACACCGCTCCGCGGCCACCATGAAATTTCGGTACCGGGCGGCACCGACGGCGCCATGCTCGTCATGCCCGCTTGGAAAGCCGGGCGCTACATCGTCGTGAAAATGGTGTCCGTCTTCCCCGACAATGCCAACCGCGGCTTAGCCTCGGTGCAGGGTATCGTCGTGCTGATCGACGCCACGACCGGCCAGCCGCGGGCGACGCTCGACGGGCCGGAGATCACCGGCCGCCGCACCGCGGCGGCTTCCGCGCTAGCCGCCCGCTACCTTGCCCGCCCCGACGCGCACCACCTGCTGGTGATGGGTGCCGGGACGCTGGGCGGACATCTGGCCCGTGCCCACAGCGCAGTCCGGCCGATCCGGCAAATCAGCGTGTGGAACCGAACGCCGGCGCGCGCCGAAAAACTGGCCGACGACCTCCGGCGCGACGGCTTCGAGGCGGCGGCCGTTGCCCAGCCCGACGCCGCGATGCGGACCGCCGATATCGTCTCGTGCGCAACGATGTCGCCGATACCGTTGGTCCATGGCGCGTTGCTCAAACCGGGCGTCCACGTCGACGTCGTTGGTGCCTATCGCCCCGACATGCGCGAAACCGACGACGACACGGTACGGCGGGCGCGTATTTTCGTGGATACCCGCGAGGGTGCGCATGCCGAGGCAGGCGACATCCTCCTGCCTCTAGAACGCGGTGTCATTGCCGACTCCGATATCCGGGGCGATCTCTTTTCGCTCTGCCGCGGCGCAACGACCGGGCGGGAATCAGCCACCGACATCACGATGTTCAAATCCGTCGGGACGGCCGTCGAAGACTGGGCCGCCGCCGTTCTCGCCTACGAGATATCGTCGTCGTCGACACCGTGACGCGGTTTGCCAGCGTCGAACCGCGGTGCTACACAGCCGCAGCGAACTGAGCCCCCGGGGGCCCCAATGCGACACGCAAATCCCGTTTACTGCGCCCTCGACACCACCGATGTCGACCGCGCCCGCGCGCTCGCGCGCACCCTCAAGGGAAGCGTTGGCGGCCTCAAGATCGGCAAGGAGTTCTTTACCGCCCACGGTCCGGACGGCGTCCGCCGGGTCCTCCCGGGCGGTGTACCGCTCTTCCTCGACCTCAAGTTCCACGACATTCCCAACACCGTGGCCGGTGCCGTCCGTGCCGCGTGTGCCCTGAACCCGGTCATGTTGAATGTCCACGCCGCCGGCGGCACCGCCATGATGGAGGCGGCGCGCGATGCCGCCCAGGAATCGGCGACGCCGCCGTGGGTTCTCGCCGTGACCGTGCTCACGAGCCTTGATGCCCAGGACCTTGCAAGCATCGGCGTAACGGGCTCGCCCGAAGATCAGGTGGTTCGCCTCGCAACCCTCGCGCAACGCGCCGGGTTGACCGGCGTGGTTTGCGCCGCCGCCGAGATCTCGGCCCTGCGCACCGCCTGCGGCCCCGACTTTAAGCTCGTGGTCCCCGGCATTCGCCCGGCAGGCAGCGCCACCGGCGATCAGAAGAGAACCATGACACCCGCCGAAGCGCTGGAGCGCGGCGCGGACGTTCTCGTTATCGGCCGCCCCATCACCGCGGCCGCCGATCCGGCCGCCGCTGCCCAAGCGATCGCGCGCGACCTCGGCGTATCGGTCGCCTAGGGTGTCGGTCGCCGCAAAGGTCTGCGGGCTTTCCACCCCGGATGCTGTTGACGCGGCGGTCGCCGGCGGCGCGGCTTTTGTCGGCTTCGTCTTTTTTCCGTCGAGCCCCCGCCACGTGACCCCGGGAAAAGCCGCCGAACTGGCGCAAGCGGTGCCGCGATCGACGCAGAAGGTTGCGGTCGTCGTCGATCCGACCGACGACGAGCTCGATACGGTCCTCAGGTCGCTGGACGCCGACCTGGTGCAACTCCATGGACAGGAATCGCCAGAACGGGTCGCCGCCATTCGCGACCGGTTCGGCTGTGGGATCGTCAAGGCGATCTCGGTCGCGGACGCCCAAGATGTCGTCGCGGCAAAGCGCTACGAAAGCATCGCCGACATGGTGCTGTTCGATGCCAAGCCACGCGCCATCGACCCGGTGCCGGGCGGCAACGCCCGATCCTTCGACTGGTCGCTCCTGGCCGGTATCGAGATGGAACTACCATGGTTTTTGTCCGGCGGCCTCA
This sequence comes from Alphaproteobacteria bacterium, assembly GCA_040216735.1. Taxonomy (NCBI): domain Bacteria; kingdom Pseudomonadati; phylum Pseudomonadota; class Alphaproteobacteria; species Alphaproteobacteria bacterium. The sequence goes on from JAVJOO010000002.1 coordinate 357,225, forward strand.
CCGCCGATAACCTTGCCGATGCGGTCGGGACGACGGGTGCCCGTCTGGTCGACGTCTCCTCCGGTGTCGAATCGACGCGCGGCACCAAAGATCCCGCTATGATCGCCGCTTTCTTGATGACCGCGCACAGGCTCTAAGAATGACCACGGCCAATTCCTACCGCACCGGCCCCGACGAAAGCGGGAACTTCGGCATTTTCGGCGGCCGCTACGTCGCCGAGACATTGATGCCGTTGATTCTGTCGGTCGAAGAGGCCTGGAACACGGCGTCGCGCGACCCTGCCTTTCGCGCGGAACTCGATGAGTACCTGCGCGACTACGTTGGCCGGCCAAGCCCGCTCTACTTCGCCAAACGCCTGACCGAGCATCTCGGCGGCGCCAAGATCTATTTCAAACGCGACGAGCTCAACCACACCGGTTCCCACAAGATCAACAACTGCATGGGACAAATTTTGCTCGCGCGGCGCATGGGGAAGACGCGCATCATCGCCGAGACCGGTGCCGGGCAGCACGGCGTCGCCACCGCCACCGTTGCGGCTCTCTTCGGGATGCCGTGCATCGTCTACATGGGCGAGACCGACATCGCGCGCCAACAACCGAACGTCTTTCGCATGAAACTGCTGGGTGCCGAAGTTCGTTCGGTGACCTCAGGGTCGCGCACGCTGAAGGATGCGATGAACGAGGCGCTCCGCGATTGGGTCGCCAACGTCCATGACACCTACTACATCATTGGCACGGTGGCCGGCCCCCATCCCTACCCGGAAATGGTGCGCGAGTTCCAATCGGTAATCGGGCGCGAAGCGCGCGCCCAAATGCACGAACGCGAGGGCAGACTCCCCGACACGCTGGTCGCCTGCGTCGGCGGGGGCAGCAACGCGATCGGGCTGTTCCATCCCTTCCTGGACGACAAAGATGTGGCGATTGTCGGCGTCGAGGCCGCCGGCAAAGGCATCGATACCGACGAACATGCGGCCTCGCTTACGCGGGGACGCCCGGGCGTCCTCCACGGCAATCGCACCTACCTTCTCCAGGACGCAGATGGCCAAATCACCGAGGCTCACTCGATATCGGCGGGCCTCGATTATCCCGGCATCGGACCCGAGCATGCGTGGCTCAAGGATCAGGGCCGGGTGACCTACGTTTCGGCCACCGATGCCGAAGCGCTCGACGCGTTCCAGCTTTGCTGCAAACTCGAAGGCATCATCCCGGCCCTGGAACCGAGCCACGCCCTGGCGCACGTGATGCGCGTGGCGCCGACGCTGCCGGCGGACCACATTCTTCTGATGAATATGTGCGGACGCGGCGACAAAGACGTCTTTACCGTTGCCGCGGCAATCGGCGTGGATCTGGAATGAGCGCGCGCCTCGACCGCCGTTTCGCGCAGCTTCGCGCCGCCAACCGCGCCGCGTTTGTGCCGTTCATCACGGCCGGCGATCCGGACCCGGATACCTGTGCGGCGTTGCTGCGCCAGCTCCCCGCCGCCGGCGCCGACATCATCGAGTTGGGCATGCCGTTTTCCGACCCGATGGCGGACGGCCCAGCCGTGCAAGCCGCGAGCCTGCGGGCCCTGCGCGCGGGAACAACCTTGAAAGACGTCTTGGCACTTGTTGCCAGCCACCGCCGCGATGACGCCGACACCCCGATCATCCTGATGGGGTACTACAACCCGATCTACAGCTACGGCGTCGCCAAATTTCTCGCCGACGCGACGGCCGCGGGCGTCGACGGACTCATCGTCGTCGACTTACCGCCCGAGCACGACGACGAGCTTTGTTTACCCGCCGTCGAAAGCGGCATCAGCTTCGTGCGGCTCACCTCACCGACGACCGACGATGTGCGCTTGCCCCGCGTTCTGGAGAATGCGTCAGGCTTCGTCTACTACGTGTCCATCACCGGAATCACTGGAACGAAAAGCGCCGATAGCGCGCAGGTGGCCGAGGCCGTCGCCCGCCTCCGGCGTCACACCGGATTGCCGATCGCGGTCGGTTTCGGCATCCGAACCGCCGAACAAGCTGCAGCAATCGCCCGTACCGCCGATGCTGCCGTAGTCGGTTCGGCCATCGTCACGACGATTGAAGAAAGCCTCGACGCCGGTGGACGCGCGACCCCCGCAACGGTCGATCGCACGCTCGCTCTGGTCCGCGAAATCGCCGCGGGCGTCCACGGCGCGCGCGGCTCGTGACCGTTCGCCTTTGGAATGGTAGATTGAGCGTCCAATGAACTGGCTCACCAACTTCGTCCGCCCCAAGATGCGCGCTTTTTCCCGCAAGCGCGACGTGCCGGAGAACCTTTGGTCCAAATGTCCGAGTTGCGGCCAAATGCTGTTCCACCGCGATCTGTTGGAGAACCAGCACGTTTGTCCGTCGTGCAATCATCACCTACGAATCGGCCCGACCCAGCGCTTTGAGGCTCTGTTCGACGATGCCCGTTACACGCGGATCGAATTGCCCGATGTCCTGGTCGATCCCCTCAAGTTCCGCGATCAAAAGCGCTACACCGACCGGCTGAAGGAAAGCCGCGCCAAAACCGGCGAGGACGAAGCGGTCGTCGTCGCCCATGGCACCGTTGGCGGGCAAAAGGCCGTGATCGCGGTGCAAAATTTTGCCTTCATGGGCGGATCGATGGGGCTGGCGGCGGGCGAGGCGTTGATCTCGGCCGCCCGTTTGGCGGTGTTGCAGGAGGCGGCGCTCATCGTCTTTGCCGCCGCGGGCGGCGCCCGAATGCAAGAGGGCATCCTGTCGCTCATGCAAATGCCGCGCACGACGATTGCCGTCGAGTTGGTTCGCGAATCGCGTCTCCCCTACATCGTCGTCCTGACCGACCCCACGACCGGCGGGGTGACGGCGTCGTATGCCATGCTGGGCGATGTGTCGATCGCCGAGCCCGGCGCGTTGGTCGGTTTTGCCGGACCGCGTGTGATCGAAGAGACCATTCGCGAACAACTCCCCGATGGCTTCCAGCGCGCGGAATTCTTGCTTGAGCATGGGATGATCGACATGGTCGTCCATCGCCACGAATTGCAAAAGAAACTCTCTCAGATTCTCGACTTGCTGATGAACCCGAACCGGCCCGGCGACGCAGGCCAACCGGACAAGGAAGCCGACGCAGACACAGACGCGTCCTAGACCGCCGCCTTGAAAATCGACGAGTTCCTGCTGCGGTTCACGCAGCTACACCCCAAATCCATCGACCTCTCCTTGGAGCGTATCGGCCGCCTGCTCCACCGCCTCGGCGATCCCCAGCGCACCTTGCCGCCGGTCGTGCATGTTGCCGGCACCAACGGGAAAGGGTCTGTCGTTGCCGATCTGCGCGCCATTCTGGAATGCGCGGGCCGCCGGGTTCATTGCTACACTTCACCGCATCTCTTGCGTTTCAACGAACGGATCAGACTGACAACCGGCCTGATCGAGGATCGCGAACTTGAAGCCCTATTCGACGAATGCGACAGCGCGAACGGTGCCGATCCGATTACCTTCTTCGAAATCACGACCGTCGCCGCGTTTCTCGCCTTTTCGCGCCACCCCGCGGACTACGTCCTGCTCGAAGTCGGCCTGGGCGGACGGCTCGACACGACTAATGTTTGCGAGACGACCGCGCTATCGGTGATCACACCGATCTCCTACGACCACCAACGCTTCCTCGGCGACACCCTCGACGCGATTGCCCGCGAGAAGGCCGGGATCATGCGCCAAGGCATCCCGGCGATCGTCGGGCCGCAACCGCTGGAGGCCCAGACCGCAATCGCCGCGGTCGCGCAAAGTGTCGGCGCGCCGCTCTATGTGCACGGACGCGACTGGTCCTACGCCGACGGCCCGCCGCTGCGGGTGCGACTGGGCGACGTCGACTACGCCATGGGATCGCTCGCCCTCGCCGGTGCGCACCAACACGTCAATGCCGGCCTTGCGGCGGCGGCGGCTCTCCTGCTGGGCGATCCGGCGATCGACCGGGCAGCCCTGGCGGGCGGCCTTGCCGCGGCCGTGTGGCCGGCCCGGCTTCAGCATCTCGACGCGGGGGCGTTGCGCAATCTGCTGCCCGACGATGCCGACCTCTATCTGGACGGCGGCCACAACGAAGGGGCCGCGACGGTGCTGGCTGATTGGATCGCCGCAAACGCACCCGACGGCCGCGCGACCTATGCCGTGATCGGCATGATGAAAACAAAGGATGCCGCACGTTTCTTCACGAACTTGCGCGGCACCCCGGCGCAGATTCTGTGCGTCCCGATCCCCGGTGAGGAAAACGCCTTCGCGCCGGCGGAGATCGCAAACTTGGCCAGTGCTGCGGGCCTATCCGCTCGACCCTGCGAGAGCGTTGCCGCGGCACTGTCCGTTGTCGCCCGCACCGACTCCCGACCGCGCGTTCTTATTTGCGGTTCGCTCTATCTCGCGGGCACCGTCTTGCGCGAGAACGGCAACACTATCGTCTAATGAAAAAGGGCGGCGCATGCGCCGCCCTTCCGTGCACTTTCGTCCGGTTTAGATTTCGGACTGAATCCATTCCATGAGTTTGTTCTTGGGCAACGCACCGACTTTGGTCGATGCCACCTTGCCGTCCTTGAACAACATCAAGGTCGGAATGCCGCGAATACCGTATTTCCCCGGCACCTGCGGGTTTTCGTCGATGTTGAGTTTGGCGACCGTCACTTTGCCCGCCATTTCATTGGAGATTTCCTCCAGCGCCGGACCGATTTGTTTGCATGGACCGCACCATTCGGCCCAGTAGTCGACGACCACCGGCCCGCTCGCGCCGAGTACGTCGGTTTCAAACGATGAATCGGTAACCTTGGTCGTCGGCATAGTGAAAATCCTTCGAAGGAGTGCGGAAAGTGCCCCTAGGGCTTGGATCAAACTGTAGGTTCGCCCCCCAGGACGGTCAAGGCACGACCGCCGTGAGGTAGGCTTCGGGGATCGTCATCAGGCGCGCCGAATCGGTCCACAGGAGCGCGCTGCGAATGGCATGGTTCGGGTAAATGCGGGAGAGCACCGCACGGTAAAGCGCCATCTGCCGGATATAGCCCGCCGGGACCTCCTCGAGCGCGGTTGGCGGTGCGCGATTGGTTTTAAAATCGACAATCAAGACCTCGTCATCGGTGATCGCGAGGCGGTCTACTTGCCCCGAGACGACGTTCTCACCGATCATCCCGGCGACTGGCGCTTCGGCGATGGACCCCGGCGCGAAGACCTCGGCGAAGTCCGGGTGCGCGAGAACAGCCAACGTCTCGGCAACGATCGCCTCTTGGACCTGCGGCTCGAACGGCGTGCCCGATTGCGCGACAAAGCGTGCGGCAACCGCCGCGCGTTCGGTCGCCGCGACCTCGGGCAGAAACTGCAAGAGCCGGTGCACGACATTGCCCCTCCGAAACCGGACCGGATCGTCGTCGATCGGCGATCGGACGGTTTGCTCGTCGCCGCTGGGGCGCGACGGCGACAGGGGCCGCGGTGGAAACGGTTCGCGCGACGGCGCTTGGTCGACCCACGCCGGCAGCGGTTGTCGTGCGAACGGCAGGTCCTGTTGCGTGGGCGTCGCCGCAACCGGCGCGACCTGAATACCCACGCACCGCCGGACCGTTTGGGGCCCGGCATCTTCACCGAAATCGACCTCGACGTCGGCACCCAATTCGTCTGCGGCCTCGGCCATCAAGTCATACCAGCATCCCTTGGCCCGCCGGTTGCGCGTTTCCCAACCGCACACATAAAGGCGGTCTTCGGCCCGGGTCATGGCGACGTAAAGAAGGCGCCGGTATTCGCGGTCGCGGGCCTCGCGCGTGCGCTCGCGCGCGTCGCGCGACAATGCGTCGTCGGCCTCTTTGCGCGCGGGCCACAGTAAAAGCGCCTCGTCGGTATCGTCGGTCCAAAAGAAGGGGCTTTCCTCCAGCGGCAAAGTACAGGTGTCGGGCAAGATGACGACCGGTGCCTGCAATCCCTTCGCGCCGTGCACGGTCATGACCCGGACCTGGTTACGCGCCTGCTCGAGATCGCGTTTGACCTCCGCCTCGTCGACCTCGATCCAACGCAAGAATCCCTCCAGCGAGGGCGCGTGATCGCGCTCGAACGCCAGCGCGCGGGACATGAACTCGTCCATCGGGTCTTCGGCTTCGCGGCCCAGACGGCCCAAAAGTTTCGCGCGGCCACCGCCGCCCAGAACCGCCGCGTAGAAATCGTAGGGCGTAACAAAATCGGCGAGGTTCATGACCCCGACGAGGAATTCGTAGGCAGACAGAAAATTTGGGTTTTCGGCGTGCCGTTCTTGCAATGTCGTCCATAGGCGCGCTTCCCCGCGCGCAGCCGCCAAATCGAATAGCTGTGCGTCGTCGAACCCGCAAAACGGCCCCTTCAGGACGGCGGCCAAGGTCAGGTCGTCCTCCGGCAACAGGACAAACCGACCCAGCGCGATCAAATCCTCAACAACGAGTTGTTTTGTCAGGATCATTCTGTCGGCACCCGCCACCGGCACGCCCTCTTTCTTGAGCGCTAGCACCATTTCTTCGAAAAACAGGCCGCGGCGCCGGACCAAAATCATGATGTCCTCCGGCCGCACCGGCCGGTTGCGCGCGACCAGGATTTCGTCGCGGTCGATCCACGCCTTGATCGTCCGCGCAATCCGTGTGGCCAGCCGCGCCTCCGCGCTGCTCGCCAGGACCTGCCCGACCGGTGCATCCCATGCGACCTTTTCCGGCTCGGTCGCCGTGATCGTCGGCCACACTTCGACCAAACCCCCAAACCCCTGGCGAAAGGCCGTATGCGGTTGCCACGTATCCTCGAACGTCACGCCCGCGCGGGCCGCCGGGTCGCGGAAAACCCGATCGACGAACTCAAGCACTTTCGGTACCGAGCGGTAGGACGTCAGCAGCGGCACTTCCTGCCACCCCGCCTGGGCACCGGCGGCGCGATCGCGAAACAGGTGCCGCATTTCCTCGAACGCCTTGGGGTCCGCGCCCTGGAAGCTGTAGATCGACTGCTTCTCGTCGCCGACAACGAACACCGTCCGCAGCGCGTCGCGGGCGCCCGCGCCGGCAAAGAACTCTTCGGCCAGCGCGAAAACGACCTCCCATTGCTCGGGGCTCGTATCCTGGGCTTCGTCAACCAAGATGTGGTCGATCCCGCCGTCCAGTTTGAACAGGATCCACGGCGTGATGGCGCTTTGGGTCAGAAGCGCCCGCGCCCGCAGGATCAAGTCGTCGTAATCGAGCGCGTTGCGGGCGCGCTTGGCCTCTTGGTAGCGGGTGAGAATGGCATCGCCCAGTTCCAGGAGCGCCGCCGTGCCGAACGCCACATTGACGGCGCGGCGCCGCTCGGAAACCGCGACGATGCGCTCGGCCTCGCGGATGAGAATGTCCTCTGCGTCCGGCATCCGTTCGCGCGACGCTTTGGTCAGAAGTCGTTCAAAAATGGTGCCGTCCTTCTTCTTCAGGAAGGCGGCGACGTACTCGCTGAAGGCAGCTGCCCGCGCGCCTGCATCTTGGCTCAACCATGACGCCAGAGTCTCGCCGCGCCGCACATCGGTCTTGGAACCGCGGAGCAGGAGCTTCGCTACCGCCCGCAAACCGGGTTCGTTGAAACCGCCGGTACACGCCGCGGCGACGACCGTCTCATCGCTTTCGTCCGGTGCGACATGCAGGGCCGCGAAGGTCGCATCGATCAGTTTTGCAATCCCGCCCCGGCCAGCGATCAATCGGTCGATGCGGCCGCGTTCGCCCACCATCCGGTTGACGACCTCCAGAAAACGCGATTCGCCGACCCGGCCGTTGACGGTCGACAACGCTCGGCTCAGGCTTTCGTCTTCGCTCGCATCGAGCAGAACACCATCGCGGGCGCTGGCCAACAGGTCGAGCGCGCGGCGATCGTCGTACACCTCGAAGTTCGGCGGCTGGCCCGCTTCCAACGGAAAGCGCGCAAGCAGCGATTCGCAAAACCCATGGATCGTCTGGATACGCAAACCGCCGGGCGTCTCCAGGACGCGCGCAAACAACCGCCGGGCGAAGACCAGCATCGCGGCATCGACCGCGCCGCCGGTGGTTTGGCGCAACGTGGCGGTCAACTCAGTGTCGCTCTGAACGACCCAGCGACTTAGTTCCCGAAACAGGCGGTCCGACATTTCGGCCGCCGCCGCTTTGGTGAACGTCAGGCACAACAACCGGTGGGGCTCGACCCCGTCGAGGAGGAGGCGCAGCAACCGGTCGACCAACACACTTGTTTTGCCCGACCCCGCCGATGCCGCCACCCAAACGTTCTGGCTCGGATCGCCGCCGACATATTGCGCGTCGCTCTTGACGCGGGCGCCGCTCACCGCCGGGGCACTCATCCTTCGGTCTCGCCTTCGGCGGCCCATTCCTTGAACCGCGCGAGATGCTCGTAATCGTCGAACCGCGGCGCGGCGAAGGGCCTGGGCCGGCACAGGTACGGCGTCTCGGCGTTATCGAAGGCGGCGACGATCGCTTCGATGCCGTCGCGCGCGGCGGCAACCAAGGCCGCGATGCCACCGTCTTCGGCATCGACGCGCACCGGTTGCAGTTTGCCGGCGGCGGCACCCCCCAACTTCCAATAGGCCAGTTCGCTCACCGGCGCCGGCGCGACCCCCTCGAAACCGCCCGCCTCGGCGATCACGGCCTCAACCGGTAACTGGGGACTAAGCCCCAACTTGACGTCCTCCTGGCGGGGGACCGCGCCGGTCTTGTAGTCGATGACCGAAAGCGATCCATCGGGGAGACGATCGACCCGGTCGGCTTTGGCGGTCAGGGTGAACGGCCCATGGGGCGCGGCAAAGGTCCAACGGCCGCGCGCTTCGCTCAGGACCGTTTTGGTCGTTTGTCGCCGCTCGCGTTCGATCCCCAAGAACCAATCGGCGATCTGTTCAAACCACGGCCACCAGAACGCCGCGACGATCGGCTCGTCCAGCGTATCGCCGAAGGCCTTCTTACCAAAGTCGTGCAACGCCTCAAGCGCATTGCCCGGCAAGTCGTCGGGATACGCCGTGACAAAATCGTCGAGCGCTTGGTGGATGAACGACCCACGATCCGCCGCGCCCGGCGACGTGTCGATCGGGTCGAGAGCCCGTAGACCCAGAACCTTCTTGGCGTAAACGCCGTAAGGATTGCGCACCAGCAACTCGACGTCCGTGGCCGATAGTTCGCGCGGCCGCGCCGCCACCGGCGGGGCGAACGACGGCGGTGCGACTGGATGAGCGACACCGTCCCAATCCAAACGCTGCATCCAGCCGACATACCGCGCGGCGCGCACGGCTTCGGCTTCCTGGGGCGGACCCACGAGTGTTTCAAGTCGCAACAACCAGCGCGATGCAACCGTCGGCGTCCCCTCGACCTTGAGCGCACGGGTCAAGACGACCTCCGGCGCGCAGGCATTTTGCACGAAGTCATGGGCCGACAACCCGATCCGCCGTTCCGGCAACGGCAGGCCGAAGCGCTGACGCATGGGCCGGCTGAGCCACGGATCGGCATCGGTTTCGGGCGGCCACTTGCCCTCGTTCAGGCCGCCGAGGATCAATAGATCGGCCTGTTGCAGCCGCGCCTCCAGCGGACCCCAAATGGACAGGCGCGGGTGGCCGCCAAATCGGGGTCGAACGACGCGGTCGGCCATCAGCGCTTCGACCAGCGCGGGATAGTCGCCACCCCATATCTTTGGAAGACCGGCGGCTCCTTCGGTGATTTCGCGAAAGAGATCGGAAAGCGCCTCGCCCGCGTCGCCTTGCCACAGGCGATCGCGACCGGACTCGGCGTCGCTCTTGGCGAGGGTTTCGGCAAATTCGACGTGGGCATGGACCAGCTCGCCAAGGGGGACATTCGGCCGCCGCAGAATTGCAGCAAACGGCTTGGCCGCGCGCTCCAAGCGCCGCAACCACTGGCGCAACGCCTCGGGCGCGCCGCGCCGCGCCAAAGCCATCTGGAGATCCTTGAACCCACGACCGGGCCGGGGCCCGTGCAGAACCGCAAGCTCCAACTGCCGAACCATGGCCCGAAACCGCCCCGGCGCCTCTCCCCCGGCGGCTAACGGATGCTTGAGTGCCGCGAGCAACGGCACCGGCGCAAGGTCGTCCGCAATCATACGAACCACGAGTCGTACGAAAGCCCCCGGTGCCGTTTGACTGAGCGGCGCCCCGCCTGAGTCATCGACCTCCAGCCGCCAGCGCTGAAGTTCCGCCGCCACCCGGCGCGCTAGCGCGCGGTCGGACGTCACCAGCGCGGCGGTCTTACCGGGCACCTCGAGGGTTTCGCGCAACAACAGCGCGATCACGCCGGCCTCCTCGCGCGGGCCCGGACACTCGATCCGCGTGATCCCGCCCATCGCCTCTTCAGGAAGACCGCGCATGCGGTGCCATTGGTCGGTCGACCCCGCCGGACGCATCACCTCCGAAAACAACTGGAAGCGCGCATGATCCTCCGCCCCGCGGTCCCAGTGCGCGACATCGGCGCGGTCGACCCCGAGACGTTCGAGAAGCTGTTTCATCCCGAATTGCGGATGCGTCTGTTCGATCATCTGCCAGGCGGCATCGTCCAAGCGTTGATCCAAGCCCGGCAGGATCAGCGCGCCGTTTGGCATCGCAGCGATGGCCCCTAAAAGATTTGCAGTGGCTGGCACGCTCCCGGTCGATCCCGCCGCCACCACTGGATTATTCGGCGGCGCGCGCCGCCAGTGATCGGCCAAGGCGGCAAGCAGCAGGTTGCGATGGGTCGCGGGGTCGACGAACCCCTGGGTGGCGATAACGTTGGGCCATTCGTGGGTAACGATCTGCAGGAACTCGAGCGTTTTCTGCCAATGGTGGGCCAGCCCATCCGGCACCAAGGATTTCAGGCCCTCGAACGACAGTCCTTCGGTTTGAACTTGATCGATCAGGCGGGCCAGCTCGCGCGCAAGACCGGCGGCATGGCCGGGTTCGCGTGGCGCGGCATCGTAGCGATGGCTCCAGCGAATGATGATCGACGTGAGCAACAACTGGCGCAGCACCGCCGGGATCGCCGGCGGTATTTGCGCAATACCACCACCTTCTTTCCCCAACGCGTCGGCAATCAGCGAATCGAGCGCCAGTTCTTCGACATCGATGTCGCCGATGGGCCGAATGTGCGGCAATAGCATGGGACGACCGCCGCTTTGTCGCAGAAAGGCTTCCTGCAGCGCCCGCACCGACCGGCGGGTCGGTAACAGAACACGGACGCGGCTCAATCCGGGCGTGTCGCCATAACGCGCGATCAGCCCGGCCGCGAGCGAATCCACGAACGACGTCCCCGACTGAATGGTGAAGACAGTCGTCGCATGGCGGCGCACATCCGCTGCGCCACCAAAAAGATCGCCTTGTAGATCGTTGCCCACTCAGCCCCCGAGCGCGCGGTCGGTCAACGAAATGGCCTCCGGCGTGCCGACATGAAACCAGTCGTCATCGTGCACGACACCGAAAAGCCGCCCCGCTGCGATCGCCCGATCCCACACGACATTGTTGGAAAACGGTCCCACCGGAACGTCCGAATAGGCGCGGGGGTGGCAAATCAGCAATCCGGCATAGACGAAGGGTGCCTCGGCCGCCGCGCCGCGCCGCGCAAGTCGGCCGTCCGGGCCGAGGAAGAAATCGCCGCGTCCGTCGAACCCGGTGGCCGTTTCGCGCGGTTGAACCAGCATCAAAACGTCCATCGTGTCATCGTTCCAAACGGCCGCGAGACGTCCAAGTCCGTTGCCCCGGCGCACGACGTCGCTGGCGGCGACAACGAACGACTGGGGCCCGAGCAAGGGCAACGCCTTGGCAACCCCGCCGCCGGTATCGAGCAGCGCATCGGTTTCGTCCGAGATCGTCACCTTAGGTGCCGCACGATCGTCGCGCCGCCCCAGGTGGGCGCGCAGCTGTGTCGCCAAATGGTGCACGTTGACCACGGCCGTCCCCACGCCTGCCGCCGCCAACTCGTCGAGGACGTGGTCGAGCAATGCTTTGCCGCCAACCTCAATCAGCGGCTTTGGGGTACGTTCGCCGAGCGCGCCGAGCCGTCGGCCATAGCCCGCCGCCAACACGATCGCCGCGCGGGCCCGACCGGTCACGGCCCACCCGCCGGCGGCGTGAAGGTTTCCGGCGTTGGGGCGGTGCGGCGCAACGAAAGGGCAACGTGGCGATCGAACCAGTCCCGCAGCGGTGCCAATGGCGGCGATTCCAGGTCGCCCTCGAGGTGCCGCCAAACTCGCGGCATCAACTTGAGATAACCGCTCTTGCCGTCGCGCCGAAACAGGCGCCCGAACACGCCGAGAATGCGCGTGTTCCGTTGCGCGCCGGCCACGGCAACGGACACCCGAAACCGGCTCTCTTCGGCACCGGACATCCCCGCGCAGTACTGCGCGAGCGACGCCTCGACCACGCCCGGCGTCACGTCGCGCCGCGCGTCCTCGAGCAGCGACACCACATCGTAGGACGCCGGCCCTGCAACCGCGTCTTGGTAGTCCAAGAGGCCGACCCGGCGCAGGCCGGTTCGATCGGGCAGCCAAATAAGGTTCTCGGCGTGATAGTCGAACAACGTGAGCACCGGCGGTTCGCTAAGCAGTGGCGCGAGGACCTCGCGCCAGCATTCGTCGAACGTTGTGGCCGCGGTCTCGGAGACGCGGTCGCCGAGGAGGACCGGCAACGTCCACTCAAGGAAGAGCCGCACTTCGCGCAACGCGCGCGCGCCGTCGAAGACAGGCGTGTCGGGCGGCACGTCGCGCCCATGGAGATCGCGGAGCAGCGCGATCGCGGCAGCGTAAAGCGCCGGCTCGGACGCGCCGCGCGCCAGGACCCGACTGTAAAGATCGTCGCCCAGGTCTTCGAGCAACAGGAATCCTCTGTCGGGATCGGCCGCCAGAACCTGCGGCGCGCTATAGCCGAACCCGTGGAGCGCCGCTCCCACGCGCAGGAACGGGCGGACGTCCTCGCGCCCGGGCGGCGCGTCCATCAAAATGGCGGACCGTGCCGCCGCCCCGATCCGGAAATAGCGGCGAAACGAGGCATCGCCGCTCAGCGGTTCGATTCGGGCATCGCCCCACCCCGACACCGCAAGGAATTGCGCCGCCGCCTGTTCGCGGTCGCTCACGAGGACCAATCCTCGGCGTCGACGCGGTTCGCCAGCGCGCCGCTTCCCGAGATCTCGACCATGCGCCCGTCGCCGTCATGGTGCAGGGCGATATCGATCCGATCATCGGGAAGATACGGCCCCAAGCGATCCGGCCATTCCACCAAGGCGATCCCCTCGGCCAATGCATCCTCAAGGCCCAACTCCCACGTCTCTTCGGGCGAGCGGATGCGGTAGAGATCGAAATGCCAGACGATCATGTGCGGATAGCCATACACCAACACCAAATTGAACGTGGGACTGGCAACCTCCTCGGTCGGCGACCCCGCGATCGTGCGGATGACCTGTCGCGCGACCACGGTCTTGCCGACGCCGAGTTCGCCGCGCAGCGCCACGAAATCGCCCCGGCGCAAAAATCGGGCGAGTTTAGCGGCGAACGCTTCGGTCGCCGCGAGATCGGCAAGGCGAACTTGAATAACGCGTCTCCCCGGTGCCGACGCCGGCGGCGCCCACCGGTCGGCGCGTTTCCTCGACCGCCGCAGTGGCGGTTGTTAGGCCGCCGCGCGCGGGGCCGCGGCGCGGATGTCGCCCTCGACGTAGGATTCGAACTGAACGAAGTTTTGCTGGAAGCGACCGACCAGACCCGCCGCCGTTTTCTCGTAGGCGCTTTTATCGGACCACGTTTCGCGCGGATTGAGAACCGCCGCCGGCACCCCTTGGCAGGACTGCGGCACACTGAGACCGAAATAGGGATCGACCCCGAACTGCACCGAGTCCAGGCCGCCATGCAACGCCGCGTTGAGCAGGGCGCGGGTGTACTTGATCGACATCCGTTCGCCCACGCCGTAGGCGCCACCGGTCCAACCGGTGTTCACCAACCAACAGGTGACGCCCTGGGAAACGATCTTCTCGCCCAGAAGCTTGGCGTACACAGACGGATGGCGCGGCATGAACGGCGCACCAAAACAGGTTGAAAACGTCGCTTGCGGCTCGTTGCCGAGACCTTTTTCCGTCCCCGCAACCTTCGCGGTGTAGCCCGACAGAAAGTGATACATCGCCTGTTCGGGGGTCAGCCGGGAAATCGGTGGCAGCACGCCAAAGGCATCGGCGGTGAGCATGATGACGTGACGCGGATGACCGGCAGTGCCCGCTTCGATGGTATTGGGAATGAAATCGATCGGATAGGACGCGCGTGTGTTTTCCGTGTAGTGGGCGCTGTCGAGATCGAGCGCGCGGGTCGCGTCATCGACCGCGACATTCTCAAGCACGGTGCCGAACCGTCCGGTCGTCGCGTAAATCTCCGGCTCCGCCTCGGCGCTGAGACGAATCACCTTGGCATAACAACCGCCCTCGAAGTTGAAGAGCCCATTATCGCTCCACCCATGCTCGTCGTCGCCAACCAAGCGCCGGTTGGGGTCCGCGGAAAGCGTAGTTTTCCCGGTTCCGGAGAGGCCGAAGAAGATCGCCGAATCGCCCTGCCCGCCAACATTGACCGAACAATGCATCGGCAACACGCTGCGGTCGGGCAACAGGTAGTTCAGGATCGAGAACACCGACTTTTTGATTTCGCCGGCATAGGACGTCCCGCCGATCAAGACCGTCCTGTCGGCGAAGTTGACGATGATGAAGGTCCCGCTGCGGGTCCCGTCGATCGTGGGATCGGCCTCGAAGCCCGGCGCTTGAATGATCGTGAACTGCGGCGAAAAGGTCGCCAGTTCATCGGCGGTCGGGGCGATAAACATGTTCTGCGCAAACAGATTATGCCACGCCGCTTCGGTCACGACCCGCACCCCCAACCGATACCGGGAATCGGCGCCGGCCCAACAGTCCTGGACGAAAAGGTCGCGGCCTTGCAGGTAGGCCAGCATCCGTTGGCGCAACGTGGTGTAGTGGGCGATGTCGATATCTTTGTTGACCGCGCCCCACCAAATATTTGCTTCGTTCTCCGGCTCGCGGACAATGAACTTGTCCTGGGCCGACCGGCCGGTGTGTTCGCCTGTTAGGACAACCAGCGCGCCGCCCTCGGCCAACTTCGCTTCGCGGCGGAGGATCGCTTCTTCGTAGAGACGCGGAGCCGTTAGGTTCCAATGGACCGTCCCGGTATTTCGAATGCCGATATCCTCAAGACTGCGCCGCACCCAAACCTCCTGCGCCTTTCATAGGATCGCCAACCGTAGATAGCCCAAGAATCGGGCGCAACCTGTTAGGCCCGCCCAATGTCCAATTGGCTGGGGATAAATCACGACTTTTGGGCGGCGCGGGTCAGACGAACCAGTTCCAGGCGGGCGGCGTCCCGCGTATACACCCGCTGGGCGAAATCGACCCGGCAAGTGGCCGCGCCCAGCCGAAAGTCGCAGCCGTCGGGATCGCATCCGGTCATGATCCACGCGCCAGGCGCCCCCCCGTTTGCCGCGGCGATGAGCGCCACGGCATCGGCGTGATCGGCATTCATATGCGCCAAAATCTCCGATTCCGCCGTGACGATGTCGGCGTCCGCCCCCACCGGCGTCGCCAGCTCGTTCCAGTCGATCCATTGAATGATGCCAAACCCCGCCACCAGATGGGCGCGCGACGGCTCGAACCGGTACAACCCGAAATCGGCGAAGGCAATGTAGTCGCCCGCGTCGGGATGGCGCGCAAGGTAGCGCGAGCGCGCATGGTCGTCCGTGGTCGCCACCAACGTTCCCTGCAGCGTCACCCGCGTCCCCGTCAGCGGACTGGCCAACCCGGCGGTCGCGTCAAAGAGAAGGCTGGCGCGCGCATCGGCCAGCGCGTTCTGCGTGTGCTCGGCGAGGGTCGACAGAAGAAGGACCGGTCGGCCGTCGCTTTGGGTTGCGACCAGAACCAGCGACGCATAGGGCACACCCGTCCCCGGCGGCCGGGTCATCGTGGCAAGGCCGCCAGTCAGCGTCCGGCGAATCGCCTGGCGCGCAACAACAACCGGATCTAGCGACATCGGTTAGGTGTCCTTCGTGGTTTGTGCGCCTGTCTAAAATACCGCGCGGCGGCACGGTTTCGGTCGCTAACGACCCTAAGTGACGACTTTATTGCCTGGGTGGGATGCTTTCATAGTAATTCGCCCTACTAATGCCTAGATTCGGTCACACAGAGAGGCTTTCTCTCATTGGGCCGGGGACGCGCGTGGCCGCGACAATCGCACTCGTCGACGACGACCGAAACATTTTGACGTCGGTGTCCATCGCCCTCGCGGCGGAGGGCTTTGCCGTCGATACCTATGCCGACGGTCAAGAGGCCCTCGACGGCCTCAACAAGAAACCGGTCGATTTGGTAATTCTCGATATCAAGATGCCGCGCATGGACGGCCACGAACTTCTCAGCCGGCTGCGGCGGACCAGCGCAACGCCGGCGATTTTCTTGACCTCGAAGGACGACGAGATCGACGAAGTGCTCGGCCTCAAGATGGGCGCGGACGATTACATTCGCAAACCGTTTTCCCAGCGCCTGTTGCTGGAGCGCGTCCGGGCGGTTCTGCGCCGGGCCGAGCCGGTCCCGCAAAAGGGGGACGCCGAGACCGGCGCAGGCAATTTGATCGCCCGCGGGTCGCTGACCATGGATCCCGCGCGCCACGCCTGCACCTGGCGCGGTCAAGAGGTTCGCCTCACCGTGACCGAATTTCTCATTCTCCAGGCGCTGGCGAACCGCCCCGGCCATGTCAAAAGCCGCGACCAGCTCATGGACGTCGCTTACGACGACCAGATCTATGTCGACGACCGGACCATCGATAGCCACATCAAGCGACTGCGCAAAAAGTTCCGCGAGGTCGACGCCGAGTTCGATTCGATCGAGACCCTCTACGGTCTGGGTTACCGGTTTCGCGAGAGATAGCGCCGCATGAGGGTACGCCAACCGGAACCCCGGCAGCGCCGGGGCGGTCTCGCGTTCGTGACAAACCGCCGCGCTGTCGGGTACCGGTCGGTCAAGGGCGCGCGGCGCCGGTTGGGTTCGATCACTGCACGGATCCTGACCCTCAACCTGCTCGCCCTGATGCTCCTGGTATTCGGTCTTTTCTATGTCGACGAATTCCGCGACGGTTTGGTTGAGGCAAAAATCCAAGGTCTGCGGACCGAAGGCGAGATTATCGCCGGCGCATTGGGCGAATCCGCGTTGGAGCCCCAATCGCTGGGCCCCTCGATAGACCCCACGGCCACGCGGCAACTTCTGCGCCGGCTCATCGAACCGACCGACGAGCGCGCCCGCGTCTTCGATCCGGACGGCGCATTGATTGCCGACAGCCGCAGCCTTCTCGAAGCCGGACGCGAGGTAGAGTTCGAGATTCTACCGCCTGTCGCCGACCTGTCCTTTGCCGAAAAAACCTACGACGCCACCGGCGATCTGTGGCGAACGATCACCGGCGGGCCTCGACTGCCGGCGTATATCGAGCGAAGCGATCAGGCTGGGCACGACTACCCTGAGGTGATCGGCGCCCTGGCGGGCGAGTTCGGTTCGGCGCAACGGGCAAGGAACGGCGAGGTCATCCTGTCCGTCGCATTACCCATCCAGTCGTTCAAGCGGGTTCTCGGGGTTTTGATGTTGACCGCGGACACCGCCGACGTCGATGCCCGGGTTAGAGAGTTCCGGCTCGCGATCTTGCAAGTTTCCGGCATCGCGTTCGCGATCACCGTCCTTCTGTCGCTGTACCTCGCCGGAACCATCGCCCGTCCCGTGAAACGCCTTGCCGCCGCCGCGGAACGCGTGCGCGGCGGCCCCGGCCGGGAGACTGAGATTCCCGATTTCACCTACCGTTTGGATGAGATCGGCGAGCTGTCCGGGGCATTGCGCGATATGACATCGACGCTCTACAAGCGCCTCGATGCCATCGAATCCTTTGCCGCCGATGTGGCCCACGAGATCAAGAATCCGTTGACCAGTCTACGGAGCGCCGTGGAGGCGTTGGACAAGGCCCGCGACGACGCCCAGCGGCAACAGCTCCTCGATATCGTGCGCGACGACGTCGGCCGGATCGACCGATTGCTGAGCGACATCTCGGACGCCTCGCGGCTCGACGCCGAATTATCCCGAACCCAGATGGCACCCGTTAATTTGCGGCGCTTGTTGGAAACCATCGTCGAGGTGCACCAGGCTACGGGAAAGGCTGGCGACATCGGGTTTCAGCTACAGATCGCCGGGGACGGCCCCTTCTTTGTACTTGGGATCGAGGACCGGCTTGGACAGGTCATGCGCAACATCGTCGGCAATGCGCGATCGTTTAGTCCCCCAGGCTCGACGATCGCGTTATCCCTATACCGGACCGGTAAGACCGTAGAAATCGCCTGCGAAGACGATGGCCCGGGATTTCCCACCGAAAACATCGACCGGGTTTTCGAACGTTTTTATTCCCAGCGACCCGATGGCGAAGCATTCGGCACCCACTCGGGCCTGGGCCTAAGCATTTCGCGGCAGATCGTCGACGCCCATCGCGGTACGATCGCGGCGACCAACCGCGTCGACGACCAAGGCGTAACGTGCGGTGCGCGCGTCACGATCGTGCTTCCAGCGCTGGATCCGGGCGTTGACTCGACCTAACGCCAAGCGCAGGCTCCCGGCGCCATGATTGTCGTCCATGCAACATGTGTCGAAGTCGGCGGCGGCGCCGTTCTCCTACGCGGGCCCTCGGCGGCGGGAAAATCCGATCTGGCACTGCGACTCATCGACGAAGGTGCGAAACTCGTGGCCGACGACCAAGTTCAATTGACCGCGGTCCGGGGGGAACTCATCGCGTCGGCCCCAGTGCAACTTTCCGGCAAAATCGAGGTGCGCGGCATCGGCATTTTCGACCTTGCGGATGAACGCGTTTCGCCGCGCGCGCGGGTCGTTCTAGTGGCCGATCTAGGCCCCAGTGCGGATGTCGCCCGTCTGCCGAACCGCACCTCCTGCCGTCTTGAGTCCATCGACGTTCCCCTGATCGCCGTTGCCCCCTTCGAAGCGTCTTCGCCGGCCAAAATCCGGCTGGCGTTGCACGCCTGGCGTGCGGCCGGACGCAACGCCCAAGCCCTCAACGATGCTTGACCGCCCCGCCACGACATCCGCGGAGGAACCCCCGCCTAAGCTGCGGGTTCTCCTCGTCACCGGTATTTCCGGTGCCGGGAGGTCCACGGCGCTCAAGCTGCTTGAAGACGCGGGCTATGAGGCCATGGACAACATCCCGCTTAATCTGCTGATCGGTTTCCTCGCCGCCGATCCGGCGACTCTGCTGACGCGCCACGGCGCAATCGCCGCCGGCATCGATATCCGGACCCGCGACTTCGATGTCGAACACTTTGTCGAACGGATCGCGCCGCTGCGCGAACGGGCGGACATGCACGTCTCTCTTCTATTTATGGATTGCGACGACGAGGTGCTGTCGCGCCGGTACACCGAGACCCGGCGGCGTCACCCGCTCGCCGAGGACCGCCCGGTTCTCGATGGCATTCGCATGGAGCGCGACATGATCGGCGGCCTACGACAGCACGCCGATCTCGTCGTCGACACCTCCGCGATGATTGCGGGCGACCTGCGCGAGGTTCTGTCCGGTCACTTCCAACTGGCCGAGAGTCCGGTCCTCACCGCCACGGTCGTCTCGTTTTCGTTCCGCAAAGGGTTGCCGCGCGAAGCCGATCTTGTGTTCGATGTCCGATTCCTGCGTAATCCCCATTACGTCGAGGAACTAAGGCCAAAATCTGGAATGGACAGCGACGTCGCCGCCTATATCGAAGCCGATCCCGCGGCCGCGGGATTTCTAGGGACGGTGGGAAACCTGTTGGTCGATTTGTTGCCGCGTTACGCCCGCGAAGGCAAAACCTACCTGACGGTCGCAGTTGGATGCACCGGCGGCCAACATCGATCGGTCTATATCGCCGAACAACTTGCGGCCCGTCTAGAAACCGGCGGTCACGCGATCAATCTGCGTCACCGCGACGTCGATCGGACCGGCGCGTGAGTCGATGATTGGCGTGGTCGTCGTTTCGCAAGGCGCGCTCAGCCGAGAGTTCGTGACGGCGGCCGAGCACGTTGTCGGACCCCAGGAAAATATCGCCACAGTTTGTCTCGACTGGAACAGCGAAGTGGGCGAGTGCGGCAACCGGATCCATGACGCCGTGACCCAGGTCGATCGCGGCAGCGGTGTCATCATCGTGGCCGACATGATGGGCGGGACACCCTGCAACTTGGCCGTCGCCGAAATGAAAAGCCCGAACGTCGAAGTGATCGCCGGGCTCAACCTCCCGATGCTTCTCAAGCTGCTAACCACTCGGGCGGGCGGCGACGTTGCCGGCGTCGCCGCCGCCGTCGAACAAACCGGACGCACGCACATCAAACGCGTCGGTGCCCCGTAGGCCGATGCCCGATACCGAAGGCTGGCTCGTCCAAGCAGTAGAGATCGTCAACGAACGCGGCTTGCATGCGCGGGCTGCCGCCCGCCTTGTCACGGTTGCCGGCCAATTCGATGCCGACATAACCGTTTCCAAGGACGACCACACGGTCCCGGCCCGCTCGATCATGGGCTTACTTCTCTTGGTCGCCGGCCTCGGATCATCGATAACCCTCGCCGCCAAAGGCCACGACGCCCCAGAAGCGATCGCCGCAGTCGCAGCATTGGTCCAAAACCGCTTCGATGAGGCCAAATAAAGATTACGATATAAAGATATCTTTATTTCTTCCGGCCTTCCTGCTATGTAGCGCGCTCACTCTTCCCGAAGAAACGCCCTGTGGCCGTGGAGTCCCCCACGGACGGGCCGCCGCGCCGGAGCCGAAATGACAGAATTCACCGACTACAAAGTTAAAGACATGTCCCTTGCCGCCTGGGGCCGTAAGGAACTGACGATCGCCGAAATCGAGATGCCGGGCCTCATGGCCGTCCGCGACGAATACGGCCCGAGCCAGCCGCTCAAGGGCGCGCGGATCGCGGGCTGCATCCACATGACCGTCCAAACCGGCGTGTTGATCGAGACCCTAGTTGCGCTGGGCGCTGACGTCCGGTGGTCGTCGTGCAATATCTATTCGACCCAAGACCACGCGGCGGCGGCGATTGCAGCCAGCGGCATTCCGGTCTTTGCCGAGAAGGGCGAGACGCTCGAAGAATACTGGGAATACGTCCACAATATCTTCGAATGGTCCGACGGCGGCGCGCCGAACATGATTCTGGACGACGGCGGCGACGCCACCATCCTCGTTCATCTCGGGCGCGAAGCGGAGAAGGACGCCTCGGTCCTCGACAACCCGTCCAACGAAGAAGAAGAGGTTCTCTTCGCGTCGATCAAACGCCGCCTGACCGAAAAGCCGGGCTGGTACACCACGCTCGGCGACGCAATCCGCGGGGTCACCGAAGAAACCACGACCGGCGTCCACCGCCTCTACGAGATGGAGAAGAAGGGCACGCTGTTGTTCCCCGCCATCAACGTCAACGATTCGGTGACCAAGTCGAAGTTCGACAACCTTTATGGTTGCCGCGAGAGCCTCGTCGACGGCATCCGCCGCGGCACCGACGTGATGATGGCCGGCAAGATCGCCGTCGTTGCCGGGTACGGCGACGTCGGTAAGGGGTCGGCCCAGTCGTTGCGCAACGCCGGCTGCCGCGTTCTGGTCACCGAAATCGATCCGATCTGCGCGCTCCAAGCGGCCATGGAGGGCTTCGAAGTCGTCACCATGGAAGGTGCGGCGCCGCGCGGCGACATCTTCGTGACGGCCACCGGCAATCTGGACGTGATCACGCTCGATCACATGCGGGAAATGAAGGACCGCGCCATTGTCTGCAACATCGGTCACTTCGATTCCGAAATTCAGATCAGCGCCCTGAACAACTTCAAGTGGGATGAAATCAAACCGCAGGTCGACGAGGTCGAGTTCCCCGACGGCAAGAAGTTGATCATCCTCTCGAAGGGCCGTTTGGTGAACCTCGGCAACGCCATGGGTCATCCGAGCTTCGTGATGAGCGCGTCGTTCACCAACCAAGTGCTGGCGCAGATCGAGTTGTGGAACAACACCGGCGACTACCAGAACAAAGTCTACGTTCTGTCGAAAGCCTTGGACGAAAAGGTTGCGGCCCTACATCTGACGAAGCTTGGCGCCCAGCTCACCGTGCTCAACGACAAGCAGTCCAAGTACCTGAACCTTGCGCCGAAGGGTCCGTTCAAGCCCGAGCACTACCGCTATTAGCGCGCGCCGTTAACCAATGGAGCCTCCGGAATCCGGTCATACGCACCGGATTCCGCGGGTTTCGGCCCACGCCGTGGCATAAAAACGTTCCAGCGCAACGGGTTGTTGCGCTATAGTTCGACCCTCGTTTAACGGCGAAAGACGAAGATGTCGGGGGTTCGCTAATGTCGATACCAACAATCATCGGCCTGCTGTTCGGCCTCGGATTGGTCGCGGGCGCTATCGTCCTCTCCGGCGGCAGCGCAACGGCCTTTCTCAGCTTGCCCAGCGCCATGATCGTGATCGGCGGAACCTTGGCCGCCGGCTTCATCGGCTATCAAGCCCGCTATGTGATCCTGTCGATCAAGGAAATCGGCCAGCTCCTGGTGAAGGAGAAGATCAACCGGGCGATGCTGACCGTCGAGACCGGCAAGATCATCCGCTGGGGCTACCTCGTCAAAAAACACGGCATCTTGGCGCTAGAGCGCGAAATCAAATCGGCCAAGCAGCAAGACCACTTCCTCAACTACGGCGTCGAACTGGTCATCACCGGATATTCGGGCGACGAAGTGCGCGGCATGTTGGCCGCCGCCGCCGACGGTACGATGCAGCGCAAGCTGGTTAGTGCGAATATCCTGAAGACCCTTGCATCGGTTTCGCCGGCCTTTGGGATGATCGGGACGTTGATCGGATTGATCATCATCTTGCAAAAGCTGGTGTCCGACCCCGAAGGGCTGGGGCCTGGGTTGGCGCTGGCGCTGATCACCACGCTCTACGGCGTGATCATGCAGCGTCTGGTTTTCTCGCCCGCCGCAAGCAAAGTCGAACAGAAGGCGGGCATCCTGCGGTTCCGCAACTTCTTGGTTACCGAAGGCTTCGCGATGCTCGCCGAGCACCGCAGTCCGCGCTACATCCAGGACCGCATGAACAGCTACCTCGATCCTGAGATCCACTATTCGATCGACAAGAAGGGCGGCGCATCGGGCGGCCAGCGCAAACAACAACAGCGCAAGGCCGCGTAGAAGCAATCCCCATGGCCGCCGCCCCGCCACCGATCAAACAATCCGACGCCAGCGAAGACGACTGGCTAATAACTTATGCCGACGCCATCACCCTATTGATGGCCTTCTTCGTCATCATGTTCTCGATCTCCGAGCCCAACACGGCCAAATTCGAGGAAGTGACCAAGGGCATGGTCGAGACGCTGTCGCGGCAGGAGGTCCAAAGCCCCTTCGCGGATTTGCGCAAGGATCTGAACTCGGTGGCGGCCGAGTCCGGCGAGCAAGCTCAGGTCGACACCACCTCGCGCGGCCTGACGTTCCAATTTCAGAGCGGCAAGATGTTCGCTCCCGGCTCGGCGGAGATTCTGCCCGAAGCGTTTCCGCTGCTCGACCGCGTCGCCCAGAACCTCACGCTGTTCGGTAATACAAACTACAACGTGATCGTCGAAGGGCACACCGACGATGTGCCCATCAATACCGCGACGTTCCCGTCGAACTGGGAACTGTCGTCGGCCCGCGCCGCCGCCGTGGTGCGGTATTTCCTGTCGCGTAACCTCGACCCTAAGCGGTTCCGTGCGGTCGGCCTGGCCGACACCGAATGGCCACGCAACGCCCCGCTGGTCAATCGCAGCACCGGCGAGCCCATTCCCGAAAACCGGGAAGCTAACCGCCGCGTCGTGGTGAAAATCGAGCGCTAGAAGCGGCGCCCAACCTCCCTCAGAAAGAGCCACCGGTCCGAAGGACCGGCCATAACCGCCAAAGGGCCCCAAGAAAGAGGGCCGCGCGTGTTTGTCCATTGATAAGGCCTTGGGAGGCCTCTGCCCATGTTGTTGCCGGTCCCGCCGGTCGACCCGCCCCTTGAGATCGCCCGCGATGCCGGGTCGCTGCTGCAAGCGCATGCCGACCTCGTCGCACGCTTCGGTCTTGGGGTCGCGCCGACCTTCAAACAGGAGCTCAACCGCGTGATGGCCCGCCTCGCCGCCGATGAGGGCGCGGAATCGGCGCGCCCCATCGGTCCTGTCCTTCCTAGATAGGACATCACCGCCCCATCGAAGGCGTGACGGGGGGCGGCCAATCTGGGCTATGATGCCCGCCAAAGACGACAAATCGGGGAGGCGGAAGATGACTCAGCAGTGGGATGTGATCGTTGTTGGCGGCGGCACGGCAGGGATGCCAGCTGCAACCTTTGCCGCCGAGCGTGGCGCGCGTGTCCTCGTCGTCGATGCCGCAGCCGATGTCGGCGGGACGCTCCATCTGTCGACCGGCCAGCTCAGCGCCGCCGGGACACGGCTGCAGGCGGCGAAGGGCGTCACCGATTCGACCGACGCGCACTACGACGACGTCATGCGGATCAGCAAGAACACCGCCGACAAAACCTTGGTGCGGCTCGCTGTCGACAACGCCGCCGAGACCTTCGATTGGTTGCAGGACAACGGGTTCGTGCCCCTCGACGAGCACCCGGTGCCGGGCAAGGCCCACGAACCCTACAGCGAGCGGCGCTACTACTGGGGAATCGACGGCGGTTTGACTATTCTTCAAACGCTGCGCCGACCGCTGCAAAAGCAGATCGACACGGGCCGCGTCACCCTGAAGCTATCGACCGAAGTCACCGCGCTGGTGACCGGCCCGGAAGGGGCGGTCGTCGGCGTCAAGACCAAGGGGCCGGGCGGCGACGAAACCATCCACGGGCACAATGTCGTGTTGGCCTGCGGCGGGTATTCGTCGAGCAACGAAATGTTCGAGAAACTGAACGGCGTCCCGCAATATTTCGAAGGCGCCTACCCCCATTCGCAAGGTGCTGGGTTACGCCTGGGCGAGTCGGTCGGGGGCTGGCTCCGCGGCCACGAGTATTACCTGTGTGGCTATGGCGCCGTATTGGAGGCCGACACGATCCCGGCCAAGCTCACGGCGCGCCCGATCCATCATCCCGACGTGCGCGCGCCGTGGGAAATCCACGTCAACGTGCGCGGCGAGCGGTTCGTCAAAGAAGACGTCGACAGCGTCGACGTGCGCGAACACGCCCTTGTCAAACAACCCGACCTGCGCCGCTGGGTCGTGTACGACGACGCGATCGCCAAAGCTTCACCGCCGCAATTTGCCGACACGACCAAGGACCGGGAGATGGCTTTCTTCGGCACCCATCCGATGTTCGCCAAAGCCGATTCGCTGGACGCTCTCGCGGCGGCCGCCGGGATCGACGCCAAGGGCCTTGCCGCATCGGTCGCGGCCTACAATGCCGGAGTCGAAAACGGCACACCCGATCCGATGGGCCGCGAACATCGCCCGCTCCCCATAGCCAAGGCACCGTTCTACGCAGTCCGGGTGCAGGGCACCTCGATTTCGAGCACCGTCGGCCTGGCGGTTGACGGGAACTTGCGGGTGATCGACCGGCACAACAAACCGATCGCCAATCTCTATGCCGCGGGCGAACTGCTCGGGTCGGGGCAAACCATGGGCGATTCGTTTTGCGGCGGCATGATGGCGACCCCGGCAATGACCTTCGGTCGCTTGCTCGGCCAACACCTCCTGACTTGGGGGGACCGCGCGGCCCAGGCCGCCGAATAACATCAACACGCGGCCCGAAAGGGGCCGCCTGAAAGGGAGGAGATCACCATGTCCGATCAGTGGGACGTTATTGTCGTCGGCGCGGGAAGCGCCGGTTTGCCGGCGGCCATTCGCGCCGCCGAGCGCGGTGCCCGGGTGTTGCAGGTCGAGGCTGCCGACAAGATCGGCGGCACTCTTTTCCTGTCGTCGGGCCAAATCAGCGCGGCCGGCACCAAACGGCAGAAAAAGCTCGGCATCGAGGATAGCGCGAAGGACCATTACGACGACGCCCAGCGTATTGCCGAAGGGACCATCGACCCGACCCTGGGCAAGCTCGCGACCGACAACGCCGGCGCGACCTACGACTGGCTGGAGTCCTTGGGCTATGAGCCCTTTCCCCACATGCCGGTGGCCGGTGGCGCGCACGAACCCTATTTGACCAAGCGCTATTACTGGGCCGAAACCGCTGCCGTCGCAATCCACGACGTGCTCAAACCGGTCCACGACAAACTCGTCGCGGGCGGCAAGATCGATCTGCGCTTGAATACCCGGATGACCGGGATCGTGACCGATGCGGCGGGCGCCGCCGTCGGCGTCACGGTCGAAACGGCGGGCGGCAAGAGCGAAACCCTGCACGGCCGCAACATCGTCGTCACCACCGGCGGCTACGCCCACAACGCCGAGCTGTGGAAGGAAATGACGCCGGACATCCCGCTGCGCGCCTACACCAACGACTACTCGCGCGGCGACGGCTTGATCGCGGCGCGCAAGATCGGCGCCCATGTCGACGGCGCGGACACGTTCCTATGCACTTTCGCCGGTGTGTTGAACGATCCCAAAGACCCCTACTCGACGGCGCTTGGGATGCAGTTCTCGCCGCAGGTCCGCGAGCCTTGGGAGATTTACGTCAACACCGACGGCAAGCGGTTCGTGCGCGAGGATCACCCCAGTGTCGATCACCGCGAGCACGCTCTATTGGCGCAAAAGAACCAGCAAATGTTCATCGTGTTCGACGACGGCATTCGCCAAAACGCACCGGCGCTCAATCCGCTCGACCCCAAGCTGCACGAGAAGTTCGGCAACCATCCGCACTACAGCAAAGCCGATACCTTGGGCGGGCTGGCCCAACAGATGGGCGTCAACGCTGCCAACCTGGAGGCGACGGTCAAGGCCTACAACGCCGCCGTCGACAGCGGCACGGACAAGGAGCTCGGACGCATCCGCATGTTCCGCAAGATCGAGAAAGGTCCGTTCTACGCCATCCACGCCGGCGGGATCACCGTAGTCAGCCCGGCCGGGCTGAAGACCGACGGCACCTTGCGGGTCCTGAAGGCCGACGGCAAACCGATCCCCAACCTCTATGCCGCAGGCGAAGTGCTGGGCTTCGGTCGCCTGTCGGGCCGCGCCTTCGTCAACGGCATGTCGCTGATGCCGGCGTTGACCTTCGGGCGGTTGCTGGGGGAAAGCCTGCTGAACTGGGAAGGCGCCCGGGCGGCTGCGGAATAAACGCGATCGTCCTCTTGAACCTGTGGCCGGGGTTCGCCCGGCCACAGTCGTTTTAGTCCCAAACGATACGAGCGATGACATGGGCAAACCCCTCGACGGGAAAACGGCGTTGGTCACCGGTGGCGGCGGCCCGGCCATGGGCAGCGCCCACTGCCGCGCGCTCGCGGCCAAGGGCGCCCACGTCATCGTCCAGGACCTGCGCGAAGACCACGCCGCGGCGGTGGTCGCCGACATCCATGGCCATGGTGGCTCGGCGGAGGCGATGGCGGGAGACATCACCCAACTCGACGACTTTCTACTGCGCCTGACCGAAGCAATCTCGTCGACCGGCGGCATCGACATCCTGGTCAACCACGCCGGGATCAGCGGGCTATCGACACCGCTGGAAGAAATCGACCAAGACTTCTTCGAGCGCATGATGAATGTGCATGTGAAGGGCTCGTTCTTCATCACCCAAGCCGTGGTGCCGGCGATGAAGACGAAGGGTTACGGCAAGATCGTCAACGTCGCCTCGGAATTTTGCCTCTACGGCAGCCCCTCCGCATCGCACTACACGGCGGCGAAGTCGGCATTGCTGGGCCTGACCAAGTCGTGGGCGCGCGAACTCGCGCCCTTCGGCATCCGGGTCAACGCGGTGGCGCCGAGCTTGATGGAAAGCGAGCTGACCCGCGCCAGCGTCGGCGACGCCTTCTTGCAAGCCGAGGCCAAGGCCGCGCCGTTCGGACGCCTGGCCTTACCCGACGAAGTGGCGGGCGTGGTCGCGTTCCTGGCGGGCCCCGAAAGCGACTTCATTTCGGGGCAGACCATCAGCCCCAACGGCGGCCACACCATCGTCGGCATCTGAGCGCCACAGTCTTGCCGTACTGCACCGGTACCAAGACGACGACGCGAACCGGGGCAACATCACATGAATGAGATTCTGATTATCGGCGCCGGCATGGCCGGCCTGCCGTGCGCGATCCGCGCCGCCGACGGGGGCGCGCACGTCACGCTGATCGAGGCCGCCGACGATGTCGGTGGCAAGCTGCCGCGCTCGTCGGGGCAAATCTCGGCCGCGGGCACCCGCCTGCAACAGGCCAAGGGCATCGCCGATACGCCCCAAGAACATTTCACCGACGTCATGCGCATTTCCCACGACACCGCCGATCCCGCCATCGTGCGCGTCGCGGTCGACCATGCCGCCGCAACCGTCGATTGGCTGCAAGACATCGGCGTGCCGTTCCCGCCCGATCATCCGGTGATCAGCTACAACCACGACGTCTATCGCACGCGGCGCTATCAGTGGCCGGTAAAGAAGGGCCAATCGATTCTGGACGCGTTGCGCCCGCTCTTGGACGCGCATATTGCGGCAGGTCGCATCGATCTGCGTTTGCGTACCGAGCTGACCGGCATCGCGCGCGGGGGCGACGGCGCCGTGACCGCCATGACAGTGCGCGACCGCGGTAAAGCCGATACCACGCTGAAGGCCGACGCCTATGTGCTGTGCGCCGGCGGCTACACCAACGACCCCGAATTGTTCCGCGCGTTGACGCCGAAGAAGCCGGTCTATGCCGCCAAAATCCCGATCTCGACCGGCAAGGCGCTGCGCGTGGCGCAGGCCGCCGGTCTGCGCATCGACGGCGGCGACCTCTATATGGGCATGTTGGGCGGCGTGCTGGCCGATCCCAACGACCCGCTCTCGGTGACCTTCGCGCTCAACACCGTGCCGCAGGACCGGCCGCCCTGGGAGATTTGGGTCAACCGGTCGGGCGAACGCTTCACCCGCGAGGACCACCCGAGCGCGACGCGGCGCGAGCATGCCGTCAACGCCCAGGACGGGCTGACGTTTTTCATCGTGTTCGACGAAGGCGTCCGCCAGAACGCGCCGCCGATCACGATGGCCAAGGACGCCGCGCTGAAACAACTGATCGCCAGCAACCCGGCCTACGCGCGGGGCGACACGATCGAGGCGCTGGCCAGCCAAATCGGCGTCCCCGCCGACCGCCTCGCCAACACCATCGGCCACTACAACGAAGTGGTCGCGATGGGCGAGGACCGCGCCTTCGGGCGCGAGAGTTTGCCGCGCGCGATCGATACCCCGCCCTACTACGCGATCCAGTCGGTCGCCTTCGCGATGCCGAGCCCGGCCGGGGTCGCGGTCGACGACACCTTGCGCGCGCGTGACACCGAGGGCCGCGCGGTCGCGAACCTATTTGCCGCCGGCGAAATGATCGGCAACACCCGGTTGATGGGCAACGCCTATATCTCGGGCATGGGCGTGGGCCCGACCGTGACGTTCGGACGGATTCTAGGCGAGCGCCTCGCAGCCGCCTGAAGCGCACCCGCCCGGGCAAATCTAACTGTGGATAACCGCCGCGCGCGGGTGCCGCGCGCGGCGCGCGCGTGGCATCATGCGGCCATGTCCCCCACCGCCGCCCAAAAACCTGCCAAAAAATCCGATCCCGCCAACCGCCGCCGCGTCTACCTGATCGACGGCTCGGGCTACATCTTCCGCGCCTACCACGCGCTGCCACCGCTCACGCGCAAGCGCGACAAGCTGCCGGTGGGCGCCGTCGTGGGCTTCGCCAACATGCTCAACAAATTGTTGGAGGACCATTTCGTCACCGGCGAGGGCACCCACATCGCGGTGATCTTCGACAAGGGTGCCGAATCCTTCCGCAACGACATCTACGACCAGTACAAGGCCAACCGCGCCGAAACCCCCGAAGACCTCGCCCCCCAATTCGCCTATATCCGCGAGGCGACGCGCGCCTTCAACGTGCCCGTGGTCGAGGAAGCCGGGTTCGAGGCCGACGACATCATCGCGACCTACGTTCGGGTCGCGCGCGAACACGGCGACGAGGTCGTCATCGTGTCGTCCGACAAAGACCTGATGCAACTCGTCGGCGGCCACGTCACCATGTTCGATCCGATGAAGTCGCGCCCCATCGGCCCCGACGAAGTCCAGGAGAAATTCGGCGTCGGGCCCGACCGGGTGATCGATGTGCAGTCGCTCGCGGGCGATTCGGTCGACAACGTGCCGGGCGTGCCAGGCATCGGCATCAAGACCGCGGCGCTCCTCATCAACGAATACGGCGATCTCGATACGCTGCTGGCGCGTGCCGGCGAGATCAAACAGAACAAACGCCGCGAAAGCCTGATTGAGTTTGCCGACCAGGCCCGTCTGTCGCGCGATCTCGTCACCCTGCGCGAGGACTGCGCGGTCGATCACGCGCTCGACGACTTCACCTTCAAGACGCCCGATGTCGATGCGTTGCTCGCGTTCCTCGACGACATGGAATTCACCGCCATCGCCAAGCGCGTCCGGGTCAAGTTCGGGGTCGACGGCGAGACCGCGCCGCCGCCGCCTGCGGCCGCGGTCGCCCCCGACAAAACCGTCACCACCGCCCTCACCGACGAGGCCGCGCTGCACCAATGGATCGACCATGCCCGCGCCCGCGGCCGCGTGGCGATCGTCACCCACACCGCGGCGGGTCATCCGGTGCGCGATCCGTTGGTCGGCATCGGCCTTGCGGTCGATCCGGGCACGGCCGCCTGGGTGCCGATGCGCAACCCGACCGAGCGCCAGCGCGATTTGCTCGACGGTCCCGGCGAGGACGGCCCGGGCCTACCACGCGACACCGTACTGGCCGCGCTCAAACCGTTGTTGGAGGACGCCGCGGTCCTCAAGATCGGCCAGGACGTCAAACGCGCCGCCATTGCGCTGGGGCGGTACGGCATCGCGCTGGGCCCGGTCGACGACACGATGATCCTGTCCTACGACCTCGAAGGCGGCCTGCACGCGCACGACCTCGGGCGCATCGCCGCCGAGTATTTGGACCGCCCGGTCACCGAGATGAAAACCCTGCTCGGCACCGGCAAGGCCGCGGTGACCTTCGGCGCGGTCGCGCTCGACCAGGCCACCGCGTTCGCGGGCGAAGAGGCCGACACCGCGCTGCGCCTGCACGGCGTCCTCAAGCCGCGCCTCGTGCCAAGCCGCGTCGTTGCGGTGTATGAGACCCTCGACCGCCCCATCGTGCCGGTGTTGGCCGCGATGGAGCGCGCCGGCATCAAGGCCGACCCGAAAACCCTGCACGCCATGTCCAAGGATTTCGAGGGCCGCCTGGCCGACCTCGAAAAACAAATCCACAAACTCGCGGGCCGTGACTTCAACGTGGGCTCGCCCAAACAACTCGGCGAGATTCTGTTCGAGGACATGGGCCTGGAAGGCGGCAAAAAGGGCAAGGGCGGCGCCTGGGGCACCGGCGCCGACGTCCTGGAGAACCTCGCCGGACAGGGCATCGACCTCGCCGAGCGGGTGCTCGACTGGCGGCAAATCTCGAAACTCAAGAACACCTATACCGACAAGCTGCCGGGCGAAATCAATCCCGAGACCGGCCGCATCCACACCACCTACGACATTGCGGTGGCCAACACCGGCCGGCTGTCGTCGAACGATCCCAACCTGCAAAACATCCCGGTGCGCACCGAAGAGGGCCGCAAGATCCGCCAGGCCTTCGTCGCCGACAAAGGCCATGTCCTTCTATCGGCCGACTACTCGCAGATCGAATTGCGTTTGCTCGCCCACATGGCCGACATCCCGCAGCTCGACAAAGCCTTCAAGGACGGCATCGACATCCACGCGATGACCGCGTCCGAGGTGTTCGGCGTCCCCGTCGAAGGGATGAACCCCTCGGTGCGCCGTCGCGCCAAGGCGATCAACTTCGGCATCATCTACGGCATCTCCGCCTTCGGCCTCGCCCGCCAGCTCAAAATCCCGCAGGGCGAGGC
Organism: Alphaproteobacteria bacterium; assembly: GCA_040216735.1. Taxonomy (NCBI): domain Bacteria; kingdom Pseudomonadati; phylum Pseudomonadota; class Alphaproteobacteria; species Alphaproteobacteria bacterium. Next base: position 389,207 of record JAVJOO010000002.1, read on the forward strand.
GCGCGATTACATCGCCGCCTATTTCGAACGCTTCCCCGGCATCCGCGGCTACATGGACCAACAAAAAGAGCTGTGCCGCGCCCAGGGCTACGTCACCACCCTGTTCGGCCGCCGCATCCACCTCCCGGCCATCGCCGAGAAAAATCCCGTCCACCGCGCCTTCGCCGAACGCCAAGCCATCAACGCCCCCCTCCAAGGCGCCGCCGCCGACATCATCAAACGCGCGATGATCGTCCTGCCAGGCGCCTTAGCCCAGGCGAAGCTCAACGCCAAGATGCTCCTGCAAGTCCACGACGAACTGGTCTTCGAAGTCCCCGAGGCGCAAGCCGACGACACCCGCGCGCTGGTCAAGAACGTCATGGAACACGCCGCAAGCGCGGTGCACCTCACGGTACCGCTGGTCGTCGAAGCCGGCACCGGCCAAAACTGGGACGAGGCGCACTAGCCAGAACGTTGGCACGCGCTACTATCTTACCGAATCGAATACCAAGCGAATCGATTTCGAAGGCGAGAACTCGTTAGCTGACACGCTTTAGTTGTGGAATGAAACGGCCGGTCGTTAGAATTGCGGTATGGTGAATACTCTCGATTGGTCGATCCTAGATGGACGACTCGTTCTCGAAGCAAAGGAACTCGGCCTTACGCAGGCAAAGGACGCGCTTCCTGCCTTTCTGATCCATCAACTCCTCGACCTGACTATTGAAGAAGCTGGAGATTGCCGAACCGATCAGTCTGGTGATCGCGGAATTGACGCGTTCTTTCTAGATGAACGTGACAGCCAGTGTGTCCTTCATCTTTTTAACTGCAAGTATGTGAGGGTTCCAGAAAGGTCAATACGCAACTTTCCAGGTAACGAGATCGACAAAGTTAGTTCGTTTGTCGAGGACTTGCTGGGAAAGAATACGCAAGCCCTTCAAGCGAGCTGCCACCCAGAACTGTTCAGCAAAGTTCAGTACCTTTGGAAGCATTTCGCAAGGCCCGACTTCAGAATCCATATCTACTTTTGTTCGAACCAGCGAGAGTTCGCTGTGGCCGAGGAAAGGCGTTGCAGAGAGAAGTTCCGGAAGTACTCATTCATTTCGTTCCACGAATACCCTCTTGCCAGGATCGTCGACGAGCTTGTTCGCAAGTCTGAGCGCACTGTTTCTGGCAATCTTCAGATTTTCGGGGAGCAGAGCTTTGCTCGAATAGATGGCGCCTTTCGTGGCCTCGTTGGTACTTCGACGGCAACACAGCTTGTTCGCTTAGTCAGCCGTGAGGGAGAACTCGGCCAAATCAACCTCGACGCATTCAACGACAACATTCGTGTGTTTCTGGGGATCACAAACGCTGTAAACAGAAGCATCTACGCCACGGCTTTGGAAAGTTCCAACGATTTTTGGTACCTCAACAATGGAGTGACAATCGTCTGTGAGCGGTTCCAGTACAACCCCGGACTGGCGAGTCCCATAGTCCATCTTCGTAATTTCCAGATCGTCAACGGCGGTCAGACCTCCAACGCGCTGTATGAGGCTTGGAAGCGCGACCCAGGAAAGATGGACAAGGTCTACCTCTTGGTGAGGATTTACGAAGCCGAAGACCCCGAGATCAAGCTGAAGATCGCCGCTGCAACCAACACCCAGACACCTATCAAGGGTCGCGACCTTCGTTCAAATGAGCCAATTCAGAAACGCTTGGAGGAGGGGCTTCGTTCGATGGGGCTCTACTATGAGCGAAAGAAGGGCCAATACAGCAAGGAGCCGGCTGACAAGAGAATCGACGCCCTTAGAGCAGCTCAGACTTACATTGCCTATTTCGTTGGGGAACCAGAGAAGGCAAAGACACAATCGGACCGTGTCTTTGGCGAGTGGTACGAGAAGATATTTAACAGCTTAATGACGCCGGAACGCATCTACACGAGCACCGTTCTTGGCAAGATACTCGAAGAGAAGAAGAGCGAAACGAAGAGGAGCTTGAGAGGTCGCTCAAGCGACACACCTCATGAAGATGAATTCATCGTCGAGGGTCTCTTTCATGTTTTGTTTGTGGCTGGCTTAATATGTAGACGGGATGGCGTTTCCTTAGATGATTTCGCTCGCGCCCAGGAGAAACTTGAGGAAGCAATCTCCAGAACGCGGGAAATAGCTAACAAGTACCGATCTCAATCCTTCTACCGTTTCTTTAGGAGCATTAGGGCCAAAGAAATCCTGAGAGCAGAAATTCTCGGCAACGATCAGCAGGACCTCTTTGATGACTTTGCAACGCGCCTATAGAATCGTGCCCAACATTCGCATAGCGCTGCTTGAGACGCGAGCATCTGAAATTTCTTCTCCCCCACCCCTCCCGTCCCCGTCAAAATCCGCAACAATCCCCAACTATCCGCCCATCGCCTCGATGTAGGCGCGCAGGTTGGAGACGTACATGTCCTGGCGCCGCTCCATCTTGGCGACGGCGGGTTGGTTGACATGCAGCGTTTCGCCCAACCCCCGTTGCGCCGCGCCAGCGGCGCGCCTCTTGCAGCGCATGTGGGGACCGCCAAACGTGATCATGGGGACAGAGACTGTGATTGGAACGCGCGCGCCCTAGACGCCATCTCTCTCGGACCATCCATTTCAATCCGAAGGGAATGTCCCATGATCGTCTCCGACGCCAAGGCCGCTGCCAACCGCGCCAACGCGCAAGCTTCCACCGGGCCGCGCACCGCCGCGGGCAAATCCCGGGTGCGGCGCAATGCCTGCACCCACGGGCTTTATGGCGCCACCGCGCCCGATCGCGGCGAGGACGGCGATGCGTTTTCCCGGCTCCACCTCGACTACCAAGACCGTCTGCTGCCGCGCGGCCCGGCCGAGGACGCGCTGGTCGCGCGGCTTGCCTCGATCATGTGGCGCCTGGCGCGGGTGCCCGGGGCGGAACACGCGGTCTATGCCGCGCACGAACAGGACTTTGTGCCTGACGACGATTCGGGTGCCGAGATCGCGGTCGACTTGCCCGACCTGTGGGGCCGGGCGCACGGCGCCGGCGCAATGGAGTCGGCGCTGGCCCGGATCAACCGCCACGAGGCGCACCTCCAGCGCATGGCCAAGCGCACCCTGGAGACGCTCGCCGCCCTGCAAGCGCTGCGCGTCGGCGACGCCCCGAGCGATCTGTCCCACGAAGAGTCGCTGGAACAGGAAAGCCAGGACCTGATGTACGAAATCGGTGCCAACCTCGACCGGCACGAAGAGTCCGAACGCGAAGGGGTGATGTGCGGCTACCTGCAAGCCCTGCGCGAACACACCGGCATCGACCTTGCCATCGTCGAACCCGACGGCTCGTTCGCGGTCATCACCTCATGACGCGCCGGGACACGCGGTGCCCTCCATCGGCGAGGCGCGCCCCCACCAGCCACCAATCTGCTCATCCTGAGGAGCATCGCGCCAGCGATGCGTCCCGAAGGACGCACACACTGGGGAGGCCCGATGAAACCCTAGGCAAACAGCGGCAGTTGGCTTTGTTCCGTCCTCCGAGACGCGCCCTTGAGGGGCGCTCCTCAGGATGAGCTCATGGTTGTTCTTGCAGCGTTCTCGACCGGTGGGTTGCGTTGTCGCGCCCTCAGCGGGCACCGACCTGCTCATCCTGAGGAGTCCCGCCCGGAAGGGCGGGGCGTCTCGAAGGACGTTTGACGCCGCGCGAGAGTGCGTAGGGCGGCGGCGTTGCCCGCCATGTAGGCTTCTTTCTTGGCCCGGCTCCACCCCTTGAGGCGGCGCTCCATGAAGATCAGATCGCGGGGGTCTTCGAACTCCTCGACATAGATCAGTTCGAGTGGGCGGCGCGCGGCGGTGTAGGTGCTTTCGTCGGCGTGGTGCTGGGCCAAGCGGCGGTCGAGATCGTGGCGCGCACTGCCGACATAGTAGCGTCCGTCATGGCACCGCAGGACGTAGAGATAGCATTGCATAACGGTGGGTTATGCGGGGGCCAGAGCGTCCTTCGAGACGCGCCCCTCACGGGGCGCTCCTGAGGATGAGCTCTTTTTCCTTCTGGTTTCTTTGGGCGTGCGGGAAGGACTAGAGAGTGAGCCGCCTAGGCGTCGGCGGGGGGCTTGCCCTTGATGAAGCGTTTGTCGCAATAGGGGCAGTCGATCCAGCCGTCCTTGCCGAGGTTGAGGTAAACCAGCGGGTGGCCCAGGTCGCCGCCGTCGCAGCGCACGGTTTCGGTATCGACGTAGACCGTTTCCGGTGCGTCGCTGTTGATCGTCGACATCGCTGCGGGGCCCTCTTGGTACGCGGATCGGGACGGCGCGGTGGCCGCCCGCCCGAATGATAGGCGATTGCGCTTTGCGCGCAACCGAATCGCCACAAAAGCGGAGGCCCGACGGGTCTTTTGGGGGCGGCGCGCGGTCGTTGAACAGTTCGGACGCGCTCGCGTAGGGTAGCCTCCGAAACCGAAGGAGATTGGATGACCCCGATTCGTTTGGAACGCACCGCGGGCGCCGCGGTTCTTACCCTGGACCGCGCGCCGGTGAACGCCATGAACCTTGCCCTGTTGCAAGCGCTGGCCGAGGCGGCGCGGTCTTTGGCGGCCGACCCGCCGCCGCGCGGGGTGATCGTCACCGGGGCCAACGGCACGTTTTCGGCCGGGGCCGACCTGAAGGAAGTGCCGGCCTACGACGCGGCCCAGCGGGCGCAACTCAGCGCCGCCGCGGGCACCGCCTTTCGCACCCTGCACCGCCTGCCGGTGCCGACCGTCGCGGCCCTGCCGGGCCATGCCATCGGCGGTGGGTTGGTGCTGGCCCTGACCTGCGACCGGCGCCTCGCGGTGCCGGGCGACTACCGCCTCGGTCTGCCGGAGATTCGGGTGGGGGTGGCTTACCCGGACGCGGCCTGGGCAATCGTCGATGCCGAACTCGACGTCACAACCAAGCGCCGGCTGGTGCTGGACGGCGCACCGATCGATCCGCACCGCGCCGCCGATTGCGGCATCCTCGACGCGTTGGTGCCGGCGGGCGAAATTCTGGATCACGCTCTAGCGTTGGCCGCGGAGCTGGCGCAGGCGCCGGGCTATGCCGCGGTCAAGGCGCAACTGCGCGGCGACCCGGTTTGATCTCGCCGCCCCGTGATCGCGCCAACGCTTGACGCGGCGCGGCGCCATCCTTAGTTGGTGCCAGGCCCGCGACGTAAAGGACACCCCGCCCCGTGATGCCCCGCGACCAAGGCCCGATTTACCTCGAAACCATGATGGGCCGCTTTCCGGTCGAGCCGTGGAATACCGCCTCTAACCTGTTGTTCCTGGCGATCATCGTGTTTTGGTTTGTGCGCGTGCGCGGCGAGGTCCGGCAGCACCGCTTCATCGCCTACAGCTTGCCCGTGCTGGTGGTGGGCTGGGTCGGCGGTACGATCTATCACGCCACGCGGTCGGCCAACGTCTGGCTGTTCATGGACTTCGTACCGATTGCGCTGCTGGTGATGGCGGTGGCGATCCTTTTCTGGCGTCGCCAAGGCGTGCGCTGGGGGTGGGTGCCGCTGTTGGTGTTCGGGCCATTCGCCGCAGTGATGACGGCGATGAGCATCCTCGACATGCCGGACTCGGCGCGGCCCATCGCGGGCTATCCGGTGCTGGCGATATCGATCCTGCTGCCGGTGCTGCGCTATTTGTGGCAGACCGGCGGCGCCGAATGGCGTTTGGTGGTGGCCGCGCTGGCGCTGTTCACGGTCGCCGTGGCGTTCCGCTCGGTCGACGGGCGGATGTTCGTGGCAGTGCTGCCGATGGGCACGCACTGGCTGTGGCACACCTTTGGCGCCGCCGCGGTGCAGGTGTTGATCTTGTTTATTTGGCGCAGCGATCTGCGCGAAGCCGACGCCCGCCGCCGGTGAACCGCGCTAGAAGCCCGGCGGAAACAGCACGAAGAAAAGCGAGATCGTCGCCACCGACAGCACCGTCGAAACCAACGTGACCGACGACGTGCGCAACACGTAGATGCCGTAGGTCTGGGCCAGCACGAACCCGCCTGTACCGGTCGGCAACGCCGCCATCATCACTGCCACCGTCGCCCATAGGGGTTCGGTGGGAAAAACGACGAAGACCATGAGCGCGGTGAGCAACGGGTGAACCGCGAGCTTGGTCACAGTCATGGCGCCGACTTCGGCCTTGCCCTGGGACAACTGCTTGCCGACCATGAACAGACCGATCGAGAACAGCGCACACGGGCCCGCCGCCGCACCGAGAAGACTAGTGAACCGCTCGATCGGCACCGGCAGGCCCCAGCCGGTGAGCGCAAGGGCGAGGCCGGCGAGCGGCGCCACCAGCAACGGATTGCGCGCCAGCGTCCGGGCCAGATGGCGCGCGACGCCCGCCGGCCCGTTGGTGCCGCTACGGCCCCATTCGATCAGCACCACCGCGATCGCCACCATGACCGCGGAGTTGATGACGACGACGACAACCGCGGGCAGCGCCGCCGCCGGGCCGAACGCCGCCAGCGCGAGCGGAATACCCATGTAGCCCGAGTTCCCGTAGACGCCGTTCATCCCATGCAACGCGGCCTCGGGCAATGTGGCGCCGAACGCGACGCGCGCGAAAACGATTGCCGCCAGCCAAATGATCAGCACCCCGCCCAGGAAACCCGCGATGAATGGCCAGTTCAACACCGCCGCAAGATCGACCGTAGCCATCGCCCGGAACAGAAACGCCGGCAGCGCGACCCAATAGACGAAGCGGTTGAGCGCCTCGCTGCTGGCCGCGCCGAGCAAACCGCGCCGGCCCGCGAGGTAGCCCACGGCGATGATGGCGAAGACGGGAAAGACGACGGTGAGGATTGCGTGCATGGGGGGCCAGAGTCGAGGAGCGGGCCGCCGGGGATGGCAGACCGCAGGGGAGACGGGCTCGCTTCTCGCAGGTTGCGGCGATAGGTGCAACGGGGGGTGGGGGCGGTTGGGACCATTCCGGGCGCGGACGGCACCGCGCCCCTCGCACTTACTGGGCGGCGCGCTCTTGGCGCTTATTGTGTCGCGCGCTCTTGGCGCGACCGCCCCGGATCAAGAAAGGTCGCTTAACACACCCCTAGTTCAGCTGGATAGTGCGCATCTGCGCCTGCGCGGCCGCGAAGCGCGCGAGTTTGTCGGGGTTGCGGACGATATAGATTCCCGCAACGCGTCCAGTTGCGTCGAGGTCGAACGAGACGGTCTGTTCGAGGCGGTCGCCGACGAAGACCAGAAGCCCCGGCGCACCGTTGATCTCAGCGACGGTGGCGCGCAGCTTGTCGGGCACGTACAACTTGCGCAGGATACCGCCCAGCACGTCGGCCACCCGGTCGCGGCCGACCAGCGGATCGCGCACCGCGGGTACCTTGCCGCCGCCGTCCGAGATCAGCACCACATCCGCCGCCAACGCATCGACGATGGGGGTGACGTCGCCGGTGGCGCGGATCGAATCGAACGCGGCACGGAACGTTTCGATCTGCGCCACCGAAGGAGCGTAGCGCGGCTTGTCGGTTTGAAGCGCTTTGCGCGCCCGCGCCGCCAACTGGCGACAAGCGTCGGGCGTTCGCTGCAAGGTATCGGCGATCTCGTCGAAAGTGAAGTCGAACAGGTCGTGCAGGAACAGCGCTGCGCGTTCGGCCGGCGACAGGCGCTCGAGCGCGCGCATGATCGCGAAAGACAGATCAAGCCCGTATTCGTCTGGCATTGCGGCGCCGGCAATCGGCTCGGGCAGCCACGCACCGACATAGGTCTCGCGCCGTTTCTGGGCAGACTTGAGGCGGTCCAGCGCGAGGTTGGTGACGATGCGCGCGAGGGGGCGCGCCGCCTCGCCCTTGAGCGTCATGGCGGAGAAGCGCACCCACGCTTCCTGCGCGATGTCCTCCGCCTCGGCGGTAGACCCGAGGAAACGATAGGCGAGGCGCAGTAGCCGCGGCCGCACGGCAAGGAAAGCGGCGAGATGCGGATCGTCCGGCAACGCCATTTCAGGGACGGTCCGCGGCGACGGCATCGAAGCGACGCACATGCTCGCTCACCGGCGCACAGGCCTGCGCCACGCCGAGGCCGCGCTTGAGCGAGGGATAGAACCCGGCCCCGGCAATCGCCGCCGCCAGCCCCGCCCGACCACGCACGCCCCAACGGCGCTGTACCGCCTCGCCCAATTCATTGAGGCGATGATCCCAGGTGACGACGGCAGAAGCAAACGCAGCGGCGAGGCCGACGCCGGTCGGCTCGTCCTCAGGGACGCTCTCGAGCAACACCGCGCGGACGGTCTCGCGGCGTACGCCAGCGCGGCGCGCCATCTTCATCACCAGGTCGAGGCACGTTCCGCAGTCGGCTTGGCGCACTGCGACGAGCAGGCCGGCGAAGTAAACCTCGACCGGCAGGCCGAAGCGGTGGGCGGCGAGCGCCTGCGCGATCTGGATCCGTATGGCTCCCGGCGCGTCGACATCGGCGATCGCACGGAGATGGTCGACGTTGTAGGCATAGCGCCGCTCGAACGCTGCAAGCGCCAGCCGAATCATGTATCGCAGCATCATGTACTCCTCTCAACGGTACGGGCGCGGAACAGGGGCCACATACCGAGCGCCGCCGGGAGGACGACCGTCGCGACGATGACCAGCGTGAGCGACAGGCTGGCATGGTGGGCCAGCAGGTCCCACAGATGAAGGAAAGCATGGCCGCCAAGAAAGACAGCGGCGACCACGACCAAGCTCAGGGAGACACGGCGTGGCACCACAGCGAGGGCCAGCGCTGCGGCCGCCGCTAAAAAACCTATACCGGTATCCTGGACGAAGTGTGGATTGAGGGCGCCGGTCTCGTCGGCTCCCGGCGTCGCCGCGTACCATTCGGCGGGCGCCATCAGCATGAATACCCCGTTGAAACCCCAATAGACGGCCAGTAGGGCGAGCAAGATGCGCATGTTCTTCCTCCTGTTTCCCTCTCTACGAGGCAGACCGGGACGATGTGACATGGTCGGCGGCTATTTTTTTCGGCCCTGGGTCGTTTGGCATCCGGCGCAGGGCCGGGCGGGCTTGGCGTGCGCCGGGGGAATCAAGTAAGGTCGCCCCACGCACCCGTAGCTCAGCTGGATAGAGCGCTGCCCTCCGAAGGCAGAGGTCACACGTTCGAATCGTGTCGGGTGCGCCAATCTTTTCAGCTACTTAGCTCAATTCAGAAAATTCCAATTTCCTCGCGGTAAGCACTGGGTAAGCACATCTCAGGCGAATGAGGTCTGCTAATGACCTTGTTTACTCGGAATCAGCTGCCCGGCCCGGCCCCTGGAGCTGTCGAAGTCACCCTTAAAGTACCCCTAATAACTCACAGGATTCCTAATCCTGGGGTCGCAGGTTCGAATCCTGCCGGGCGCGCCACTTTTTTAGCCGCACCACGCGTCGGGGTACCATTTGGGGTACCACGCGACACGAGTCGTGACGGCTTGTGCGCCCGCGACGTTCTAGAGAGGACTGGCTCACGAGACAGCGATTAGGCTTGATTTGTGGAACGTGTATTTCGCAGCGAAACGTGGGCGAGGCCCCTCTGAAACTTATCGCCATGTTCGCCCCATAGACATCCTGGACGAAGCGACTGAGATCCGGACTATGGCCAAAACCTGGCAGCCATAACAACGCAGCTATCAAGTGCCGGAGCCGGCCGCAACCAGCCGGCTCATGGGAACTTCTACATCCAACGCCGCTCCAGCCCTCTCGATCGACCAAACACCCTGCCACGGATATCAGAACAATATCCGAGTGCCGATCAGGACAAAGAATGCGTCGTCATCTTCGCCTTCAGCTTTTCGTAATGTCGATGTCTCGCCGAAAGCGCGCTCGTAGTGCACGCCTAAATATGGGGAGATAAGCTGGTCCCTGTAGCTCAGCCGCGCACCGATTTCGGCCGTGGGCCCTAGGCCTCTCGCAATGACCGCTCCGGATAACCTCCGGCAGGGGTGGAGCGGGATCATCAGATGTGCGGGGCGGTTGCTGCGCCGACGGGCAGCCACCAAACCGTCGCGGTCTAAATTCGAAATGACCATCTGATCGTCCTGGAGGGTTTCGAGAGGATCCCGCCCAGCCAACTGCGACCCCGATCAACCAAATACCGCTTAAACCTATAGTAACTGTAGGTCCTATAAGTCCGAATGAAATTGTCGATTCGAGGGCTCGGTCAAAGCACTCCTTCACTCGGCAAAGGGAGGGAGATCGTGAACTTCCGTGGATCAAGATCGCACGCACCAGAGCCGCCAACTTGCCCCTGGCGTCTACTCCCCCGACTAGATCGGCTCGTCGCAAATCTTCGAGGTCTCGTGCACAACCGCGCCACCTCTTTTCTTCAAGACTCAGCGTCTTGCCTACGTCCAGCAGCGATCGCGTCCGGGTTACTGGAGGTGCCGCTCATAGACCAACTACAGGAACGTGACCCCCAGGCAGCACGTCTAAACGTGGAGATATAGAAGATGAGAACTGTAGGAATCTTCATAGCGATTGTACTAATCGCGCCGGCGCCATTTGGAGCCCGCGCTGCAGACCGCGACGCAGGTTACCAATACGGGGGCCAAGCGTTTCTTGGCGAAGAACTACCACCTCTATTAAGGCAGAAACTTTTCGAGATCGATCTCGAGACGAACGAGCAGCGCAAACAAGCGATCGACCAGTTTATCGTCGAAAAGTTTTTGGCGGAACGCGCAGCGTTGCAAGGACTGTCCGCTAGTCAAGTTCGTCAACAATTGCTTTCGGTCCCAGTGCCCAGCGATGCAGAGGTCCGAGCGTTCTACGAAAACAACAAACAACGAATTGGTCGGCCATTCGATCAAAGCAAGAACGACATTGCCGACTACATTAAGGGACAAAGAGAGCTGGCGAAAACCCAAATCCTGTTGGGTCGAATCAAGGCCGAAAAACAGTATGAGGTCATCCTGCCGACACCGAAGCAGCCACAGTTCGAGATTGCTACAGAAGGGTTTCCCTATAGAGGCAATCCGGAGGCCAAGGTAACGATCGTTGAGTTCGCAGATTATCAGTGTCCCCACTGCAAGGCAGCGATAGCGGTCCTTTCACGGCTCGCAAAAGAATTTGGCGACAGCATCCGCATCGTGTACAGAGACTTCCCGGTCAACCGTTCCGGAATCTCTCGGGAGATCGCGAAAGGCGCCTCCTGCGCGGATCAGCAGGGTCGCTTTTGGGAATATCATGATCTCGCGTTCGAGTATCAAGATGTTCTCGCGACCGACTCCCCCGCAGCGTTTGCCCGTGACCTATCGCTCGATACACAAGCGTTCAAGCAATGCTTAGACGCACCTCAAACCGAATCCAGGGTTGCCAACTCCTTCGCCGAAGCAGTTGCACTCGGCCTTTCGGGCACACCAACGTTCTTCGTCAACGGTCGGCAACTTCACGTTCATGGCGACCTTGAAGGTCCGCTTTTGGATGCTGTGAAGGTCGCTCTGCAGGGTGAATGATAAAATACCGCACCGGACGCAACACCATCTGTCGTGGGCCAACCGATGCGGCACTTCCTGGACCGCGCTTCCGCTAGTAGGACTGAGTCTTGCGTTCGCCGTGGCAACGGTCCCGGGACTAGCTTTCCTGGATGCAGAGCGCCGCGAGCCGATCGTTAAACATCCGACGGTAGGGAGCTCTGACCTAGGAATACAAGGAGAACGGCCAAGGTCGGACCAAGGATTGTCGGGCCCGTTACCGATTAAGGAGGATTCGAATCTTCGGACCGTGCGCCTTGTGCTGGACGTCGGCGACACTCTCATCGCCAAGCTGAGGGAAGCAGGAACTCCCTACCAAGAGGCCTACGGCGCGAGTAAAGCCCTCGCGCCCATTCTCGATCTGAGAAAGCTGAAAGCAGGCCAGGTCGTCACCTTGACCTTAAGAATCGGCGGCAAAGAGGCGCGGGAGGTGCATCTCGAGAGCCTCGCCCTGGTCCCCGAAACCGACCGCATGGTCTTGGTCGAACATCAAGAGAAGGGACGGTTTCGCGCCAGCCCACGGGCCGTCGAGCATGCGCCGCGGCTCATCTCGGTGGTGGGCTATATTGCAACGAGCCTCTACGACGCCGCACGTGCTCGGGGCGTACCAACGTCTATCCTGCGACAAGCATACGGTAGCCTTGGCCACATCGTCGATTTTCAGCGCGACATCCGCGCGGGCGATATGTTCGTACTAGGCTACGAGATACTCGACGACGGCAAGGATGGCGGCAGCCATCCGGGCAATCTCGTCTATGCCTTACTCACATTGGGAGACCGAACGATCAGCGGTTTTCGATACACGACCAGCGACGGCTACACCGGTTTGTTCGACCCCGAGGGCCGTAGCATTGAGGCCAGTTTGATGAAAACACCGGTCGAAGGCGGGCGGCTTTCCTCCCTGTTCGGACAGCGTGACCATCCCGTCCTCGGCTACACGCGTAAGCACAAGGGCCTGGATTTCGCGGCCCCCCGTGGCGCAGCAATCCTTGCCGCCGGCGACGGTATTATTGAGCGGCGCAGTCGGAACGGAAGTTTTGGGAAATACGTACGAATCCGACACGACTCAAAATACGCGACAGCTTACGCACACTTGGATCGTTACGCAGACGGGCTCGCGCGCGGCGCCCTCGTACGACAAGGCGATGTCATTGGGTATGTTGGAACGACCGGGCTGGCGACCGGTCCAAACCTGCATTACGCAGTGCTAGCCGATGGCATCCCTGTCAACCCGATGTCATTAGGCTTGCCAACACGTCGCATCTTGGATGGCGAAGAGAAGGGACGGTTTTTACAGGCCATAACCGACCTTCGAGCGTCGTTGAAATCCGCGAGGGCTCCTGCCAACGATCGGGCTGACGCAGACGCTACAAGGAATGAGGCGGTCGAATCTGCGAAGGGGGGGGATGGACGGTTGAGTAAGGAGTACCACCTAGCGGGTCCACAAGTTGTCCTCCGCGTTGTCCCGATAGACAACGCGTTAGATCGCCTGGTGGAGGGATTTTGGCGGGGTAAGAAATGAAAGAGGAGACGAAAGCGAATCGAGGTACAGCCCTCGAAAAACCGGCGTTGGCTTTGGGACGCGCGCGCTACCTAGTGCCCGTAGCCGCGTTTTTCGTCATCGCTGTTGCGCTAGGAATCGGGCTGACTCTGCGACCACGAGAGATTCCTTCGGCCTTGATCGGCAAGCCGGTTCCCGAGTTCGTGCTCCCTCCCGTGCAAGGGCGAAACCTTGGGCTATCGACGGTGGATCTAAGGGGGCAGGTGTCCCTCGTGAACGTATTTGCTTCGTGGTGCGTCCCGTGCCGCGCAGAGCATCCGCTTCTCATGGAAATCGCCCGCCGCAACGTCGTTCCCATTTTCGGCCTCAATCAAAGGGACAACCCAGAGGATGCAGAGCGCTGGCTAGCCACATTTGGCGACCCCTACACACGAACCGGCGCCGACCTCGATGGCCGTGCATCGATCGAATGGGGCGTCTACGGCGTACCCGAAACCTTCGTCATCGACGCAAAAGGCATTATCGCACACAAGCATATTGGACAGATGACGGCCAAGGATGTGGAGAAAACCATTCTTCCGATGGTCCGCCGACTGCAACGGGAAGCGGCGGCAATGGCGGGCGCCGGCGAGGAATAGCCCGCCTCTCGACTGCGCCTCACCGCGTGGCGACATCGTCGGCTAGTAAGTCGCGCCCAGCCGCCTTTCGAATGGTTTCGAGCACCCGCGCTTCGTTGAGCAATTCGGGCAGCAGCAAACCGTTCGGGGCGTCTGGTCCGTAGATGGCGTTGAAGGGAATGCCGAACCGGTTGAAGGACGTGAGGTAGCTGGCGATGCGCTCGTTAGGATTTGTCCAGTCGCCTTGCATGGCTACTACATCTGGGTGGCGCAGAATCAGGGCAGCACGGCCACGATCAAGCACAAGTTTCTTATTGACAAGACAGGTCACGCACCAATCCGCCGTGACATCGACGAAGACAACTTTGCCGTCAGCGACGAGCCCCGGAATGGCTTCCGGCCTGAATGCCTGCCAAATTGCGCCATCTACTTTGTCCGCGGCTTCGGTCCGTGCATCCACCCACTGCGGGGTCAACATGGCGGCAATGCCAAGCGCAAGCACGGCCGCCGGAGCGACACGTCGGATCGACTGTGCCGGATAGCGGTTCCTTGCCCACAAGACCGCCACCGCCGCAAGCATCAGGCCGCCGACGATAAGTGCAATGCTGGGACGGCCGCGTGGCTGCTGTCGATCCTCGCTGGCCAACTCGGCGCCGTGATCAGCGCGAGTCCGAGAATCCGTTTCACGGTCACCATCCAGGCGCCTGGTCTCGGTAGCTTGGTTGCGAGAGCGGGAACCGACGCGACCAGTAAATAGGGTATAGCCATGCCGGCGCCGAGCGCTGAGAAGATGAGGTAGGTTTCGAACGTCCCGCGGGTCAACGCGAAACCAACGGCGGTACCTAGGAAAGGCGCCGAGCAGGGCGTCGCCAAAATGGTCGCAAAGATGCCCGTACCGAAGGACCCCGCGAGCCCCTCACCGTCAGTCGACCGTCCGCCCGGGAGCTTGGTGGCGAGCGCAGCCAAACGCGATGGCAAAACAACGTCGAACAAGCCCCACATGTTCGCTGCGAACAGCGTGATCAGCAGCGTCATGGCGACGATGAACAACGGCTGCTGGAATTGAATGCCCCAACCAACAGCCACACCCACCGCTTGAAGGCCGACGAGAAACGTCGCAAGGACCACGAACGCAAACAAGATCCCAGCGGCTGAAGCCAGGAAACTTCTGCGAACAGGGCCGCGCTCACCACCACCATGTTTGACGACGCCGAGCAGCTTGACGGAGAGCACCGGCAGCACACATGGCATGATATTGAGAATCAAACCACCGAGCAGGGCAAGGGCGAGAACTACGGGGAGCGGAAGAAAAGAAACGTCCTCAGGCTGACCCACGTTGACAACGAGCACTTGCTCGACCGCCCGACCGCCATCAACGACAGTCATGGTAAGTTCGTTTCCTACCAATGGCGGCTTCGTCTCTTCATTGCCAAGCAGCGACAATTCCACCGGCACCTGCATTACCGCGCGGGTTCCATCTCCAGTGATACGCACCTTGGGTGGAAGAAACCGATAGTCCTTCGGTCCTTCCACAAGAACGTCGGGTTCGGTGAAAGGAAATGCAGAGGTCGCCGCGACCTGAAGCCGCTGAGCGCCACCGACCTCGACTATTTCGGCTCTTTCGACAGCAAGGCCGAAACCGGTCCCTCGTGTTGGAACCTTGGCCATGGCGCGACCGATCAAAGAACTGAGGTTCGACGGTTCGCCGCCCTGCGGAAGCCCGAGGTTCAGGACGACATCGTGCAAGACACATTGCTCTTTGCAGGTCTGAAAGTTTACAGCGGCGCGAATGTCGGTGGCGCCGCCGGGTTTGGTGACCCGCGCCGGAATCGGCAGGACGACCTCGTCCTTGTATCCAAAGGTATCGATCCCGAAGATTTTGAAACGGCCAGGCAGCGGCCACTGGATCGTTGCGTCGGCTTATTCATTCAGGCCTGCAGGAAAGGAAACACTCATGGCGCGACTCCTGTCAACTTTGATCCTGGATGAACCAGCGCAGCAGCGCCAAGGCTTCCGGTGTATCCCATTCGGCACCACCCTCGAGCCTTCCGCGCTCTTGTCCTTGGCGATCGTAAATAATCGTCGTCGGCATAACCGTGACCCGAACGGCGCGAGCGAGAGCGCTTTGGGCATCGAGGTATAAGTCTAGATTTCTAAGGCCCAACCTTTCCGCAAATGGGCCCGCAATGGATTTGCCGCCTTTGTCGATATTGACCGCCACAACGGTAAAGTCGCCGCCGGACAGTTCGGCCTGAAGACGATCAATGGACGGCAGCTCACGAATACAAGGTGCGCACCACGTCGCCCAGAAATTGACCATCACGACCTTGCCTTGAAAGTCTGCAAGCCTCACCAGGCCACCCTGGGAATCGCGCCAAGGAGTCACGGGCCCCGCGCCTCGTCCCTCGGCGAGGGCGAAGTTCTGGACCTGACCCTCGATCGGCGGCCCGCCAAGTGGCGCGTCGTTGAGCGGCCGCAAGAAAAGGACTGCAGCCGTCGCCACGACCGCCAGCGTGACAACCAAGACGATCCCACGACGATGCCGTTTCATTGCTAACTCCTTGACCACCGACGCACCAAGCAGACAATGCTGACCAGGAGCGACACGAAGAAAGCGGCGACCAGGTAGGCCAACGAATCAGTGAATGGCTCCGCTACCGAGAGGCCAATCGCGCTGAGGAACGGCAACCCTAAACATCCCAGCCCTGTCACAGCCGTGCCTCCTAAAGCGAGCTTCAGCATAGGAGGGCCCCTTCACCGGTTGATCTGCTGATCCGGAAAGAAAGCTTTGAACGCGAACGCGAAATCGACGCCGTACGGCCAGTCGACCAACGTCCCATCCGTTTCACGACGCTGCACCACCACGTTACCGATATCGACGCCTTGCGAGATCACGCCTGCATCCATGGCGGAGTTCTGGCCGGGCTCCCAGCTGATCACAAAACCGTCCTCCGTCTCGATCCGACGGTTTTCTCGCAGGAGGTCAAGGGCCCACGCTTCCTTCGTGCCGTTGCCGCTTCGGTCGATTGTGATCACTCGTGCAAGCGGGGCAACCTCGGTCGGCAGTTCCCCTTCAAAGAACGGATAGGGTCGGTCACGCGAATCGTATCCCGCGTAGGGGTTGCGGCCATAGGCACGCGACCGCGGGTTATTCGGCACCAAAACTTTAGCGTCTGGCGGCGCCCGTTCACGGAATCTTGCGATCGACTCGATCCGGTTGGGAATGATTTTGAGGCGCTTGCCGGTCATGTCGCCAACGACGGCCTCGCCAAGGAACTGCTGCCACCAGCTCTCAGTTTGACGGTCATACATAACCAGATCGGAAAACCGGAGTTTTCCGGTCGTACCGAAATCAAGGACTTGTCCTTCAACCCGGCGATCAAACACGATCGAACTGTTGCACAATGGACAGAATGTGATCGCCACCGGAATTCCGCCAACCGTGTCATTGACAATCTCGTGCCACATCAGGACCTGTAGAGGGTAGGCCCGCCACTCGCCTTCGATATTGAAGCTAATGACGGGTTCCGTATCGGCGAGCGCCGTTGCGTCGGCAACCGAAACAAACGCCGGGTCGTCGATCGCCGGTATCCCATCTTTTGGAGGGCCACCCGACAGGATTTCATCAAAGGGTACGGAGGCCTTGTCGAAGTTGGTTTGTGGCCATTCGGACCGCCAAACGTCGGGATTGGCCTGGGCTTAGCCGCCAGTGCCGGTCAACATGAACACCGTGAGAATTGTGGCGAATGCGCGACTTGGTCTTGTCATGGCACGGTCCTTCTTCGCGAATGAACGAAATGCAGGCTACGCGCGATGTGGAAACGCCGTAATGACCGCGGCATCAAACCTCAGTGAGTGAAGCAGGCT
Source organism: Alphaproteobacteria bacterium (assembly GCA_040216735.1). NCBI lineage: Bacteria > Pseudomonadati > Pseudomonadota > Alphaproteobacteria > Alphaproteobacteria bacterium. The sequence continues at coordinate 406,595 of JAVJOO010000002.1, forward strand.
AATTGCGCACGTTTCTGTGTCCACGCCGACGCCAAAACACGAAACCCACCAACGCCGCCGCACCGAAGAGTCCAGCGAGACCAATGGTGCCTTGGGTTAGTTGGCGCGCCGACCAGGCGCGATTCGGAGCCACGAGCTGAGTATCCCGAGCACCCGCGGACGCCGGGTGCACATCGACATCGTTGGTCAGAGCATTCACGAACAGGGCCACGTTCGTAGGGTTGAAATTGAGTCCGTGATACCGCGCTCTCAAATTGCCCTCGCGGTCGATCACGTTTGTGACCGCCCCGTGCACCTGATTTCCGTCGTCCGTCGGTGTGAAAGCGAGGCGGTACTGTGCCGCGAGCTCGCGGGTCAGATCGGGCCGGTCGGCGCCACTCGTGAGAAAGACATAGTTGCGACGATCCACGGCTTGGTCCGCCATGTACTGTTCCAGCACATCGGGCGTGTCCTGCGCAGGATCCGTCGTGATCGCCACGAACTGAACTTGATCCAGCATGGGAGTCAAGTTAACACGCTCCTGTATCTCGACAATTTTTTGGGTGTGGAGCGGACAGATATCCGGGCAGGTCGCATAGATAAAATAGAGGACCACGACTTTGCCCCGGGAATCAGCCAGAGAAACCGCGCGGCCGGTCGAATCCTCAAGCACGAAGGCTGGCGCGGGGCGATTGTCGATCTCAACGTAAGGTTCACGGGCTAGCTGCTGCTGCTCGACCTCCTCCAGGGAGTGCGCGCCAGCCGAGAGCCCGGACGCCGCAACATAGATCAAGGCGGCAATGGCGCACGTGATGAATCGCATAGCGAGGGTCCCGTGGTACTGGTGATCGCCAGCGATCCTGATCCCAACCGCACGACCCGACCATGCGGCAATCTGGCGCAGGGTGGACTTCTTTGGCAACAACCGCCTTGCGATCCCGCAGGCACCTGATATCGTTTTGGCCATGGGACGTTCGTTGGCAACTCGTCTGTTGGTAGTTCTTCTCGGAGCCTGGTTTGCCTTCGGGGTAAACGTCTCCACGGGGCTGGCCAGAAACGCCGAGATCGTGAGTTGCGCGCACGCGTTATCCCCGGAAGCGAGCCTCTGCGATTCATGTGACTCCACGCAGATCGATAGCGGTTGTGTCGAGGGCGCCGTCTGCAGTGCCTCCTGCTCTACCGCGAGCTGCGCTTTACCAACGACCAACGACGAATTGGTTGTGGGCGCGTCGCTGTTGTACGAAGCAAGCCAGTCTCGTGCATTTGATTGGCGGGGTACGCTCGAGCCTGACCCGCCGAAACCCCATCAGATCGTTCCGGTCGACGCCGCCCGCGCCTAACGACTAGCGCTTCGGATCGCTGGCTGGGGTTTGCGTGGGCCGATTCGGCCTCGGGATCCTCGTCTTTACTCTTCAAAACAATCCGACCTTTGGGGGCACCAGCATGCATTTCATTAACACACCGTCGCGTCATCGCTTTGGCGGCAACGGCTTTTCACGATCGAGAGTTCGGCCATGATGAATCAGATGATGGGAGGCGGCGGCATGATGTGGATCGTAGCCTCTATTGGTCTTTTGCTGATCGTCCTTCTCGTGTTGGGGATCGCCGTTCTCGCCAAATACATCTCTTCAACGAGCATTGGCCCGCGGGAGGACTCGCGATGAATCGCTTTCATAGCGCGATACGAAGGTCGTGCGATTTCCGAAGGGGCAGTGCATTGGGCCGATGGCAACAGTTTTTCCTAATCGCCGTAGCTATCGTTTTCGTGTTTGGCGCCGGCCTACACCAGTTACAGGCGCAGTCTGCGCGAACGACGGTGTCAGAGCTTGCCACGACCACTCACTTTCACGGCTTGGCCGTCGACCCTGAGAATCCCAATCGCCTCTTACTTGCGACCCACCACGGGATCTACCTCCTCCTCGACGATGGCAGCGCGGAACGCGTGTCACGCAATCGCGACGACTTCATGGGCTTCGCGTCACACCCGAATGACCGTTCGCTTCTCATAGCGAGCGGGCATCCGGCCGGTGGCGGGAACCTAGGAGTTATCGTGTCGCGTGACGGCGGTCGAAAATGGGAGAAACTGGCAGATGGGGCCGGCGGTCCGGTTGATTTTCACCAACTCGCGGTCAGTCCCGCCGATCCCAACGTGATGTATGGCGTATTTGGTGGCATCCAGACCTCCTTGGACGCAGGCAAAACCTGGCGCCGGGTTGGCAATGCGCCCGAGGGTTTGATTGACCTCGCCGCGTCGTCGTTGCGTCCGAGTTGGCTCTATGCCGCCACGGAGACTGGCGTCTTACGTAGCGGCGATGGTGGACGAAACTGGCGGCCGAGCTATGCCAACGGGGCACCCGCCACGCTCATCCATATCACGGCCACCGGCACCGTCTATGCCTACGTGATCGGCCAGGGTTTCGTCCGATCGACCGAGAGTGAGAACAGCTGGACAGTCCTGAACGCAGGACTGGATGCGCGCTATCTGCTTCACCTTGCAGAACATCCGACCAACCCCGAAAAACTCTTCGCGGTCGCTTTCGATCCGACGTCCAAACGCCCATCGATCGTTCGGTCGGACGATGGCGGCGCGTCCTGGGAGACCTTGGGATTGAAGTAGGTCGACTGTGGATTCGCACCAACCGGCCCGGACTAAAGGTGCACCCGTGGTTGCACCATATATGCCGTGGATCGCGAATCGGTACGGCTTGAAGCTCGCCTAAGGAGATTGATGTAAATGCGACGAAACTTGATTCTGGCGATTTCAATCGGCGCCATCGCGCTCGCGGCGGCTCTGATCTTTTTTGTTTTCCGGTCCGAGCAGGTTGGGAGCGTCCACAGCGGGGCGAATTTGCGCGACCCAGCAGTGGTGGCGCTCGGGCAGGAGGTCTACGCGAACAACTGCGCAAGTTGTCACGGTGAAAACCTCGAGGGGCAGCCCGACTGGCGCAGGAGGCAACCTGACGGCCGCCTGCCCGCGCCGCCCCATGATGACACTGGGCACACTTGGCATCACCTTGATGTCGACCTCTTCCGCATTACAAAGAACGGGGTGCAGGACATCGTTGGGCCGGACTACAAGACGGATATGCCGGTGTTCAAGGAAATTCTGACCGACGATGAAATCTGGGCGGCCATCGCGTTTATCAAAAGCAAGTGGAGCGAGCGGATCCGTCTCCGCCAACGGCAAATAGAGAGTCGACAAGAGTAGGTCGGCGTGTTTGCCAACGCCGCAGCGGTAGGATGTGAGCTACGAACGCAATGAAAAGGGATCACATGTGTTATGGCGCCCTTGGGACCGCTCGGGGTCTGGCCCACCACTTTGTTTACGGCCCCACCGGCGGTGACTGGACACGGTTATGCGCGACAAACTGAAACATTGATCGACGGCAACATCGTCAAACAGAGCGCCGATGGCGGTGAGACATGCTTCGCTTTCGGGGCGGCGGAGTTCAGGCAGCGGTCACCGTGGTACATGGAGGCAAGCAAATGATTTCGCGCAGAACCGCTCTTGAAAGATTTTTGTTGGGTGGTGCGGGCCTAGCAACTGCTGGTGCGCTGTCGAGCCAGAATATGCGCCGTTGGCTCTTCGCGCGGGCAGCTTTTGCCGCAGAGCCCCGGCCGCTCGCAATCCCGGAGACCATGGCTGGCGTGATGCGCCACGGCGTACGCACCTACGATCTCGGCCTGCAGAAAGGCATTTCGCGTTTCTTCGACGGGGCTGAGACCCGGACGCTCGGCATCAACGGCGCATATCTGGGGCCGACACTTAGAATGAAGGCGGGCGAAGACGTACGATTAAACGTAACGAATCGTATCGGCGAACCCAGCACGATTCATTGGCATGGGTTTCATCTTCCTGCTCGCGCCGATGGCGGACCCCACCAAATCATCCGGGACGGACAGACATGGTCGCCACAGTTTACCGTGAAGCAGCGCGCCGCCATGTTCTGGTATCACTCTCACATGGTCCCACGCACCGGTCCTCAGGTCTATCACGGTTTGGCCGGGCTCATTTTTGTGGACGACGATGAAACCGCGACCCTCGATTTGCCCGACGACTATGGCGTCGACGATGTCCCCTTGGTCTTGCAAGATCGCGCTTTTGACGCCGACGGTGCGCTGCTGTACGGCGCCTCCATGTCCACCGTGATGATGGGCATGCGCGGCGACGTTCTGCTGGTTAACGGCACAATACGCCCCTATTTCGAAGCCCGTACAAACAGGCTGCGGCTCCGGGTACTCAACGGTTCTAACGCCCGGTTCTACACGATCGGTTTCGCCGATGGGCGAACATTCCACCAAATTGGTTCGGACGGCGGTCTGCTGGAGCATCCCCATCAAACGTTTCGGTTGACGCTTGCCCCCGGCGAACGAGCGCAAATCATTGTCGATGTGTCCGATGGCCGGCCTGCGCTGCTGCGCACTTTTAAAACGGCGGATGTTGGCACCAGGGGCGGTGGTATGATGGGCGGTATGATGGAACGGATGATGGGCGACGACTTGACCTTCGACGTTCTCGACGTCAGACCGAACGCTGCGGGCGGCAAATCGGCGTCATTGCCCGACCGTCTCATTAGCCTGGAGCGCCTCGATCTGTCCGGCGTGGTGCGCACGCGCCGGTTCGTTATGCGAATGGGTATGGGCGGGATGATGATGGGTGGCAGCCCGCATACGATCAATGGCCGGGCGATGGATTTGAACCGTATCGACGAGACGGTGCGTTCCGGCACTACAGAGATATGGCAAATCGAGAATGCCTCGATGATGGCCCACCCCTTCCACATTCACGATGTGCAGTTCAGGATAATCGACCGCAATGGGGTGCCGCCGGCGCCCGGCGAGATGGGGCTGAAGGACACCGTCGTCGTGGCTCCGAACGAGCGCGTCCGCCTCCTTCTCAGGTTTTCCGACTATACCGATCTAGAAAGGCCCTACATGTACCATTGCCATATTCTCGAACATGAGGACGCGGGTATGATGGGGCAGTTCCTCGTCACTGCCTGACAGCGGTCTGCCCGCGTGAGAAGTTGCTGCTTCATGAGGAACGGCGACGAGATTGGTGAACACCGCCGGCATCTGAGTTGTCGATGTCGGCCTGAGGATTACTCATCGAGCCTTCTTGGCCGGCGCGAGATTCTCCGATGTCACGCTCGTCGGCGTGCTGATGCTCATGCGGAAAGAAGAATAAATGAACCGAATCGAGCTTGCCCCGACGAAAGAATATCGCCACGCAAGTCGAAAATGGGCGGCTACAGGCTCGCGGTTGCCTTTTCGGCCGACAAGTCCCTGTGGTCGGAAGCACACAGACCGTGATCGGCCAGCACCTCGATGACACGGCATTCAGCGATCTTGCCGCCATGGCACTGAACAATCATGCGCTTAAGTTCACGCTTGAGCGCCTGTAAGCGCTTTATGCGGCTTTCTACCTGGTGAAGTTGGCGTCGGGCAATGCCGTCAGCCGCCTCGCAGGATCGGTCAGGGTCGTCGGCCAAATTGAGAAGCTCGCGGATCACCTCCAACGAGAAGCCAAGTTCACGGCTATGGCGGATGAAAGACAACCGATCTAAATGCGGCGTGCCGTAACGGCGCTGATTGCCTTCGGTGCGCATCGGTTCTGGCATTAGGCCGACCTGCTCGTAGTAGCGAATTGTCTGCACTTTGCAGCTCGTCCGTCCCGCCAGCTGGCCGATGGTGAATTCACGTTGCGCCACAATGTACCCCTTGAACCTACAGTGACTGTAGGTCTTATCCTGTCATCAACAGATTACGGAGTCCACGGTCGGAGCATTCCATGGCGCATTCGCATACCCACGAAGTCTCTTCCGAGCACGCCCATGGCGAAGCGGCGTCTTGCGGGCCGAGCGAAATTGATCCTCCGGAGATTTCGTTCCGCGACGCTCGCGCCTTCAAGGTACGGGGCATGGATTGTGCGGAAGAGATATCGGTACTGAAAGGGGCAGTTGGACCCATCGTCGGCGGAACGGAGCGACTAGCCTTTGACGTGTTGAATGGCCGCATGACCGTGGCCCATGCTGCCGAAGACGTTGACGATGACGCGATCGTCAAGGCCGTCGGGGCGACCGGCATGAGCGCGGTCCGTTGGGAGGCACATGCCGACCGGGGCAAGACCGATCACCATCGCCGCCATCAGGTTCTATTCGCGGCGGCCAGCGGCACCTGCATCCTCATCGGCCTTGTCGTTCACGTGATCCTCGCCGGAGGATTCGCGGAAGCCTGGCGGCTTCTTGGGAGTCATGCGGGCCAGCCGATGCCCTGGCCAGAGATTGCGGCGTATCTCGCGGCGGCCGTGCTTGGCGGCCGCTTCGTCGTCATCAAGGCTTGGTACGCGGCGCGCAACCTGCGCCCGGACATGAACCTGCTAATGACGGTGGCCGTACTCGGCGCCATGGCGATCGGTGAGTGGTTCGAGGCCGCGACCGTCTCCTTTCTATTCGCGTTATCGCTTGCGTTAGAGGGGTGGAGCGTCGGTCGCGCCCGTCAGGCAATCGCGGCGCTCCTTGACCTCGCACCGCGGACGGTGCGCCTCGTGCGTTCGGACGGATCGGAAACCGAGGTTTCGGTGGCGGCGGTAAAGCCCGGTGACCGGTTTATCGTCCCCGGGGGCGCGCGCATCGCGTTGGACGGCCGCATTGTGTCCGGAACCAGCGCCGTCAACCAGGCGCCGATCACGGGCGAAAGCATCCCAGTGGAGAAAGAAGCCGGCAGCGAGGTCTACGCCGGCACTATCAACGGCGATGGCACGCTTACAGTCGAAGCGACGAAGGCCGCGGAAGACACCGCTCTCGCGCGCATCATCCGGATGGTCGAAGAGGCGCATTCCCGGCGCGCACCTACCGAACAATGGGTCGAGCGGTTTGCCCGCATCTACACGCCGGTAGTCATGGTCCTGGCGTTGCTTGTTTTCGTCGTGCCCCCGGTGCTGTTCGATGGGGTTTGGCACGAATGGCTCTACAGGGCCCTCGTTCTTTTGGTCATCGCCTGTCCCTGTGCGTTGGTGATCTCGACGCCAATCTCGATCGTCGCGTCATTGGCTGCCTCAGCCCGTGCCGGCGTATTGGTCAAGGGTGGCGCCTTCGTCGAACTGCCTGCTCATCTCCAAGCGATCGCCATGGACAAGACAGGAACCATCACCCAAGGCAAGCCCGAAGTGGTGCGCCTGATAGCGTTCGGGAATCACACCGAAACTGAGCTCCTTCTTCGCGCCGCGGCGCTCGAGGCGCACTCAACGCACCCACTCGCGCGTGCTGTCCTTCATTGTTTGGAGAGCAAAGGGATTGAACCAGAGCCAGCTACGAACGTGCAGGTCTTGCGGGGCAAGGGCCTGACGGGCATGTTCGAAGGCGAACCCTACTGGCTTGGTTCGCATCGCTATGTCCTGGAACGCGGCCAAGAGACTCCGGAAATTACGCGCGAGACGGAGGCTCTCGAGGCCGACGGCAAGACCGTTATCGTCATCGGCAATTCCCGCCACGTCTGCGGCCTGATCGCCGTCGCCGATACCATTCGACCCGAGGCGCGCGAGGTTGTGAGACAGTTGCACGCCGCCGGTGTCGGACACGTCGTCATGTTGACTGGCGATAACCGCGTTACCGCGGAAGCGATTGCCAGAGAAATTGGCATCGACGAAGTCCATGCGGAGCTCCTCCCTGAGGACAAGTTGATCAAGGTCGAGGAACTCGTCGCACGCTATCGCACCGTGGCCATGGTCGGCGATGGGGTCAACGATGCGCCCGCTCTCGCGCGCGCCAGTCTCGGTATCGCGATGGGTGCGATCGGCTCTGATGCCGCGATTGAGACCGCCGACATAGCCCTAATGACCGACGATATCTCGAAGCTTCCGTGGTTGGTGCGCCACTCCAAACACACACTCGCGGTGATACGCCAAAATATCGCCTTTGCACTCGGCGTGAAGACCGTGTTCTTCGTCCTTACCTTTGTCGGTATGTCCAGTCTCTGGGGGGCGATCGCTGCCGACGTCGTAGCATCTCTTCTTGTCGTGATGAACGGACTGAGGCTGCTGCGGGGCGCAACAGGCGTGCAGCCGGCGGCCGACCCAAGGGTGGCCACGCGATTCTACCCTCGATTGCGCGCACCTCTTGCCTCCACCTCGCTGACAGGGGCATCACGCAACCATGAGCATTGAATCAGATCGCAGAAATTCCGCGTGATCGGCAGCGCTCTGCAAATGCTGAGAGGGTGAACTGCCATGCGGTTTGTAATTTCATTCGGAATCATATTTTCGACTCTAGTCATTGATCTGACTTCGAAATGGCTCATCGAATCGGTCGTCATGAACCCGCCGCGCGTGATCCCGGTACTGCCTTTTTTCAATCTCGTGATCGGTCATAACCGGGGCGTAAGTTTTGGCCTGCTCAATTCAGATAATCCGTCTACCACTTACGCGTTGATCGTCTTCGCACTCCTGATCATCGTCGCCCTCTCGATCGCACTCTGGCGATCAGACAATTTCATACGTGCAGCGGGGTTCGCCGCGATCATCGGCGGCGCTCTTAGCAACGTTGTGGACCGATTCCGCGACGGCGGGGTGACCGACTTCCTGGATTTCTATGTTGGCCAGTACCATTGGCCAGCCTTCAACTTCGCAGATATAGCCATATTCTTCGGGGTGATTTCCCTTTTGATCCCATTTGGGTCATCGACCATTCCCAGGAGGTCGTCTCCGCGCAATGTTATCTGATCTCCTCTTTGGCGTTTCTCTCCTGGCCGCCTCTATCGTCGCCGTGCTCTGCGCGACGAGCGCGCAAAAACGTAAGTTTCAATTCTGGCCGCCTCCGCGCGTAGGGAGTTGGCAACACATAAGCTTCAGATGGCTGTTTCGGCTGTTCGTGTATCCACTCGTTGTTTTGACATTTATTGAGTTCGAAGCCGTGGTCGGGGTGCGGGCGTTGGTTCGGTACAGCGTCGGGGCTTTGGCGTTTATTGTTGGCTTCGGGGTGGCCTTTTTGATCACTCTCCAGATGGGATGGCGCAACGCTTTCGGCGAAAGGCAAGGCTTAAAGACAACCGGCTGGTTCTCTCGTTGTCGCAATCCTGTCTACGTGGCGACCTGGCTGGGACTAATTGGCTGGGCGCTGGTCGCGAACTCGTGGATGGTCGCGGTACTTCTCGCGACATGGGCGTCCCTTTACGCCTTGGCACCGCTCCTAGAAGAGCCATGGTTGGAGCAACGATATGGCGACGAATATCGTACTTATAGGGCGGATGTACCTCGCTTCTTCTGAGCGGTGGGCGACGACTTTCGACGAATTCCGGCCCGGTTTTGCTCAACCACAAAAGGCGTGAAGAGCGACCTATTGCGGCCGCGCACCCAAAGCTCGGAAATTCCGTTTAGGGCGACTGATCGGGCCAGGGCTTCCAATTTCCTAGACTATTTTGGAGGGCCCCAATGTTGACACTGCCTCCCGTACTGCTTCGGGTAACGCAACGCGGTGCTCTAAACAGCTCGGGTCTCTCCTATGAAATACCGGGACAACCCGCAGCATCGTGTTAAACGTCACATTACTTGGTGCATATTTTGCCCCGGCGCCGACTGGTGCCTTTTTAGTCAGGGGCTGGCAATGGCGTGACGAACGTTTTGGCTTCGGCGCGAACCCTCTCGATCGAATTTCGGTGGCCTTCGTATTCGGGATTTGCCGTTACGATCTCGGTGTCATAGGCCGCGGCGAATGCCGCGAGAATGCGCGAAACGGCGGCGCGATCTCCGGATTGATTGGCGGCATCGTATTCCAGCGCCAGCGCCAACAGATGGTTTGGCGCGCCCAACCTCATGGCGGCGATCTGCCGATCGACGTTGGCACGGTCGCCGGCCACCCGGTGGATCAGGCCAAGATGGTAGCGCGCGTCGCGATCCAATGCCGGGAGACCCCCATAGGCTTGAACCGCCATCGGGACGAAGCGAAGCGCCTCGGCGAGGTTGCCCTGTTCGCTGGCCGTCATGATGCGGTTGAACAGACGATCTGCGGCCTGTCGCTGCGTCATCCGCGAAAGGTCGAGCGGTCCGTTCGGCGATGCGCTGGCCGGAGCGTCGAACACGGGCGCGGGTAGCACCGAGAGCAGCGGTGGGGCGGCGTCGCGCTTCGAGTACATCACTCCAACCAATACAGCGACGGCAATCAGACCGGCGAACGTACCCCATGCGGCCCACCGACCGGTTGACCATTTGCCGCCGCGCAATCGGCCGTCTAACGCTGCGCCGCAGGCATAACAGAACCCGGCCTCCGGCATGGTAGCGGTTGCGCAGGACGGGCAAACCCGTCCATTGACCGCTTTGCCGCGGTCGTCGGAATTTCTGCGGTTGCGCCGCGTCACCGGCATGGATCTCCTCAGCAACGGAGCGAAACGATCGCGGCCTGTATCACACGAAGGTTGCTAGTGGACGGGTCCCGCACGCTGTCAAAGAGCTTCGGATATCCTATGGTTATCTGCAAGCTTAACCGGTTGCCAGTGTCGACCGTCGGGGATCGTGAACGAGACCAAGCGCCGGTGCTTCAGCAACGGCCGTCAACCCAGTCGATGACTGACGAAGTTGCGTGGAAGCTGTCCCCGACGCACGCATGTTCACTGCAATACCTGCAAAGGCGCATAAACCAGCATCCGAACCGCAATGCTGGTGGTGCCCCGCTCGGTCCTTATCCCTCATTGAGATAGACCACGACGACGTCAGCCAATTCAGGTTGGATCAGAGTACTGGCGAAAAGACTGGTTCCGGGCACACCTCGTGCCTCCACAGTTCCTACGGTCCACGAGAGTGCAAGAGTACGCAACCCAAAACCCGTTGTTAGACCAATCTAACAACGGAATTTGCTTCCCTCTTTGCCGATCTCAAGCTCTGATCGCTCCTTATCTGAGATTTCGCACAAACTTGTGCGTGCCAAACTCGGACGACACGCTAACGGACACCCCAACCCGGCCCTAATCGAGCATAGACTGGTAAACCCTATTTCTCCGTTTCCGCGCTCATCAACGCCGTAACGACAGCAGCAAGCGTTTCATAGTCGGTGATCCGTTCATCGCGATAGGCGACCCTGCCTTTTCGATCAATCGCGACCGTCGTGTCCAGCGTTTGAACCTGGTAGGAGCGAATCGCCACCCCCTCGCGATCAACCGCCCAGAGGTGTTCTCCCCCGCCAGCTTGTTCACGAAAAGAGGCGAGTTCGGATTCGCTTTCGCCTGGCTCCATATCGATCGCGAGGATCGTCACGCCTTGGCTAGAACTTTCGCGATGGAGGCGCGCAAGCGCCTGGGCTTCGGGAATGCATGAAAGACACCATCCGGCCATGTAGAACATGACGACGATGTTGCCGCGTTGCGCCTCAAGATCGAACACACTTCCGTCACCAAAAGATGCTGTCTGCATTTTGAATAGCGGCGCCGACGCCCGCTGCTCCTCTGGGTTTAAAAGTTTTGCACCGAGTGTGGCTTGTTCGGTCCCATCGACGGTTGATTGGCCTGCACGATCCGTCGAGGGTGTTTGCAAACCGTAAATGATCGCGGCGAGAGCAATTGCGAGACCAATCGCCACAACAGCGCCCCGGCGCGCCCAAGGCGGAAATCTGGGCGAAGTCTTATCGGGCGTCGTAGTCATCGCCCAACCTCCGCTACCCGCAAGACGCGGCGGCGCCATAGCAGTCCGACAATCGTAACGGCGACTACGGCCAAGCTGATCCAGGTTGAAATACCTAGCCAACCGAACACCGGCATGGAAAACCCGGCCCCAGCAGCGACAATAAGGAGGAGCAGTCCGCAGCAGGCGGCAATTGCCGCTAGCGCGATCAGAAACACCGGGAGTTCCCAGTTTCGCTTTCTCAATGAGTCGTTATCCACAGTTTGTCCCTCCTAGCCGGCGCAACACGAAAGTTTGGACACGTCTTTGTCAAAGGTCTGAGCGGCCAGTTTGAGACCTTCGACGGTCGTCAAATACGGAAAGATCGTGCTGGCGAGATCCTTCACGGTCATTTGCTGTGCGATCGCTATCGCAGCGGTTTGAATACTGTCGCCGCCTTCGGGCGCCAGTATGTGGGCGCCAAGCAGCCGGTCATCGTTCCTGTCGGCGACCAGCTTGATCAATCCGCGGGTGTCACGCGCCGCGAGCGCACGCGGAACGGCCTCCATCGGCAGAACACTCGTTTTGACATCGTGTCCACGACCCAACGCCTGTCGCTCGGTTAACCCAACCGTTGCGACCTGCGGGTCGGTAAAGGTTACCGCCGGCATCGCGCGGGCATCGTAACAATGGTTCGCTCCGTTGAGCGCGTTCTCAGCCGCGCGCTTTCCGCCGTACGCCGCCATGTAGACATACATGTCGCGGCCCGTGACATCGCCCACCGCATACGCATTTGGGTTAGAGGTTCGCAAGTGTTCGTCGATCTCGATACCGCCGCGCTGCGAGAGCCGGATATCGGCCTCCATCAAACCGAGATCATCGGTGTTTGGCCGACGCCCGGTGGCAACGAGGACGTGTTGCGCTTCCACGGCATCCTCGATGCCGACGCGCTCGATGACGAGCTTGACGCCATTCGATTCGGTGGTGATCCGCCGATAAATCACGCCTTTCAGCGCCTTGATCCCTTCATCGGAGAGGTAGCCCTCAAGAGCCTCGCTGATTTCCGGCTCAGCCTCCGGCAAAATGCGGGATCGGCACATGACGGTGACCTTCGTGCCGAACCGGCTGAACATCTGAGCGAGTTCCAGACCGATGTAACCCGCACCGATGACGATGAGCGATTGCGGAAGTTCAGGGAGCGCCAACGCCTCGGTGCTCGTCAGGTAAGGGACGGATTGCAGGCCGGGGATATCCGGCACTGCCGGCGCGGCGCCGGTTGCGATGATCGTACGAGGCGCGCGAATCGCCGTGCCGTTCACCTGAACACCGTCGGAAGTTAGCCGCGCCGCACCGTGCCGGTAATGAATCCCATCATATTCTTGCAGCAAGTCAGCGTACTTGGCCGCGCGGAGGCCCGACACTAGTTCGTCCTTCTGCGCGAGCAGCGCCTGCCAATCGTGGAGGGTGGCCTCACCCATGATCCCGGCGAAACGTCCTGCTTTCTTTACTTGATGAATCGCTTCGGCCGCGCGAATCAGGGTCTTTGACGGGACGCACCCGACATTGACGCAGGTCCCGCCGATGGTGCCATGGCCCACCAACGCGACTCGGGCGCCCAACTCAGCGGCAGCAATCGCCGCTGAGAAACCGGCAGAGCCTGCGCCAACGACGGCGAGGTCAAAATGATCTGACGCTTTTCTTTCCCTCGCCGTCGTATGGATGTTCACCGTTAATCCTCACTGATCGTGATGGGGCGTGCGTCGGCTGTTTGGGGGGGCGTCTGATTCGACCCACCGCGCGCGCGGCTGGCCGCCCAGGCGGCCATTGCCGCCAGGGCTAAGAGGATGACCCCAAGCGTCAGCGGATTGGTGATCAGGGCGCGCACCTTTGCGGCCAGCCCGTCGCCAACAATGATCAACGTCGACGGCACCAATCCGAGAGCGGAAAGCCAGTAAAAAGTCACGTAGAGGCCTGCAGCCACCAGGATGGCACCACTGACTCGGGACATGTACGGAACGATCCGGCGGATTGCTTGCGCCATCCCGGTGCGGGTCAACGCAGCGGCCACAGCGAGGGCGGAGAGTACGGTGCCCATACCAATGGCGTAGGCCGCGAAGCTCAGGACGCCCAATCCAATAGAGTCAGTCATCGCCGTGCCCGCGACGGCGAGGAACACCGGCAAAGTGCATCCCAAGGACGCGGCGCCAAAGCCAAGACCAAACATGAAATCCCCGCGAAAGCCGGTCGTGGGGCCACCCGACAGGAATCCCGGAAAGGGCAGTGCAACCCGACGATCCATGAAGGTCACGATGCCGACAAGAACGAGGATGACGCCGATCGCTAAGCCGACCGGCGGCAAGATCGCGCCAAGACCGCTCAAGCCCGCTGAAACCGCGCCACCGACGATTCCAAAGAGGAGAACAAAACCCACCGTCGTGACGCCGCCGACGGCAAGCGCACGCAGGATCGGAACCGAACCACCATCTTCAGCGGCGAGCCGGCGGGCGATGAACGCCGGCAGCAGCGCGAACCCGCAAGGATTAGCCGTCGCTACCGCTCCGGCTACGAAAGCAAAGAGGAGCCCGCCAATCATTTTGTGGGCCACTCTCGCAGGTTCGTGGCGCGCGAGCGCTGGCGTGCAGACTTATCGCCCATTGTAATTTTCGGTCCATCTCGGCAAAAGCCGGTTCGCGTTCAGTGGTTTCCAGCAATCGAGGGACGGTTTCCAGCACCGGATCCCTTAATCCATGGTAATCCTTGATCCTGTAGTACCTACAGGATCAAGGATTACGTGCCATGACAGATGTCACGATATCGGGAGCGAAGTGGATGACTCGCGGCCAAATCTCAAAGCGGACCGGCTGCAATGCCGAAACCATTCGCTACTACGAACGGATCGGCGTGATCCCACCGCCAAAGCGGTCAAGCGCGGGTCACCGCCGCTATAGCGACAATGATGCGGACCGCGTCGCGTTTGTTCTACGCAGCCGCGAACTGGGTTTTAGGCTCGATCAGGTCCGCAATCTGCTCTCGCTGGCAGATCGCGGAAACGACTCGTGCGCCGACGTGAGGGCAATGACCTCCGCTCACGTGGCTTCAATCCGCAGCAAGATAAACGACCTTCGCAGGATGGAGCGTGTGCTCAAGGACTTAGTCGCCAAGTGCGAGGAAGGCACCGTTCCTGCCTGCCCAATAATCGAGAGCCTTTACCTTGGCGACGATCGTCTTCCGCCCATCTGATCGGACAGCACCTGATGCGATCGATCGCCGGACGGTCCGCGATCTCCTGGTATTCTTTGAATCCCGGGAGCGCTCCACTCGCGGCGGTAATAATACTGGCTCAGCTCACCGGTAAATATACGGCATGTGAAGGCCCATAATTTGCTCAAGTGAACCCGTAACGTCTTCAAACCACGGCATGGTAATCAGTACTTGGTGTCAACGAGGTAGCCCGTACTACCTAAACAAGGAAGCCCGCCAGGGGCTTTGTGTTTGTTGAGGCGGCTGGATTGGGTTTTGCGGCGAAACTTCTTACTGCAAAGACCGCACTGATAAATGTAGGTCGGTCCCTGCGGGAATGATGAGACAGATCGCCTGGCCGGTCGGCGCGCTTGGCGGACGGTCGGACGGAGCGTTCCAGCGCCACCGCCTCCGATAGAGGACAACGACCTCTGCGTCGGAGGGATAGCGACTGGGCCGGTCGGCGTTAGCTCGATTTCATAGCGCGGTATGAAAGTCTGGCTGGTTGTGCGCGCGCCCTCAATGCGATCCACGCGGTAGCTTCGATGCGCATCGCGATCTACGCCCCAGGCATGAAGGATAATGTTGTCATCCTGAGTACGCCGCAATGAATAGGGCTCAATCCGCCGTGTCGAACCTTGATAGTCGAGATCGATACACAAGCGGTTGGCTGCGGCAAAACGAATAACTTCGAGATGCGATTGCGCACTGCCTCTCAGAGGAAGCCGGAACGTCCGCTCTCGGATGACGGTTTCCCCGCGGCCCATCGTATAGGCTGCGGGAATTTCCGGAGCCTCGCCTCCTTCTAGCCAACGAAAAAACTCCGGCAAAGCGTCCCAGAAAGAAGGAACGGGCGGCAATGCGGGAAGCTGATGCGCCAGCATCGATTCCCATGCGCCCTCAAGGTCACCTTTGTGGTCATCAAGGGCGCCGTCCCGGGGTATTGCGATGCCCTTGAACTCACATTTCTGTCTCAGGACATCGAGAAGAACGGACGGCGAAGGGCGCGCATTGGTATTTCGGTAAAGGTTGATGACATCATAGAGATCTCGCGGCATTGTCCTCTCTGCGAGCGCGCGGACCTTTTCGCCAAAGGCTTCTTCGTAGGCGTAGGCGAGAACTTCGATGCCCCCGTTCGGTGCGTCGCTGTAGGGATGAAAGATCGGGATACGAACTGGCGGCAGGACAAGACGCTCGTCAGCAGTCAGGTCTAGTTTGATGCGCGGTAAACCGCCAGAGCTTGGCGATATCGGTCCGCGATAGCTCAATTTTCCCTGGCAACTTAAATTGCCCCGTGGGTTTTTATAGATATCAAAGTTCTGAGAATCGGCAGGAAATTCAAGGCCACTGCGCTCGTAAATCCAATCGGAAATTTGGGCGAAAACCCGCTGCAAAAACGCCTCATCAAGATGCGCAGGATCTTGCAGCGTAAAATCCAGGTCCTCGGAAAAGCGGTAGGTTTCGAAAAAGCACTTCTTGAGGCATGTGCCGCCCTTGAACACCCAACTATCGGCGATTTCGTCATGTGCGAAGATGCCTGCAAGCGCCCATCCCAGGGCGTAGTCCTTTTCCACGACATGTGGGTTCAGGCCGAGTATGGCGGCGCTATCGAGAAGCTCGCGTTTACCGATCATGAGTCTCACCCTTAGTCCATGACTTCGGGACGCGCAGCCGCCAGCGCGTTATCAGACGGCGACAATCCAGAGCTGGATCGAGCTTCGCATGACCTTTGGTCAGTCGGTTTTTGGATTCCTCCGCTAAGAGCTTTCCGCGCGGATGGCGCTCTGCAAGAAACCCAAGTCGCTTGAATATCGCGCCATTACCACGCTTGTCGGCATAAGCCATCAGTTTCGCGGGGTCGATGTCCTCACGCCGCAGGTATTCATGAAAGCAGTCAGCCACATGCTGAATGCCGCCACCAACAGCCGGATCGTCGAGCATGTCCACGATCGTCCTGTGCACATCTGATATGGCGATTTTAGTTTGCCCGCGCCAAACGGACTTTGTGCCAAAGATCAGCTCTTCCCGAATGTGTTTGAGCGTAAATATTGCGTTCTGACATTCCAGTGTCTTGACCCTGACGGGGCGCGCCGTAAAAACGACGATGTCGCGGAAGATCTGCTCAGTTAGATCCCAATGTTCAGCAGCAGTGCGTCCTGCGATATAGGCAGGCGCAAAGAGCGTCGGAACGAGAATCCAGGGGTCCTCGACAACCTGCGCCGCATCGAGCATTTCGAGCTGTACGGGCACGTAGGCCCCGGTGCCAACGCGCCTGAGCCATCCCTGCTCAGTCCAGCGGGATAGGAGCTTGGCAGCCTGTTTACGAGATATATCAAGAACTTGCGCGGCATCAGCGATGCGTACGACATCACCTGCTGCTTTAATCACGTTAGCAAGCCTGGCTCTTCCGATCGGTAGTGATAACTGCGAATCCATCCCACTACACCATACAAACATAAATTCGCTAATTTCGTGAACTTAATACATATCTATATATCACTTCTAGAGTATATCAATGCGTACTTTATTCGCATTTTTCTGCAATTCTCGCTGTCATGACATACCACAACTCATTTCTTAAAGCGGCGGGCGCTGTCCTATTCTTGTCTTCAACAGATTGAGGCCGCCGCTTGTCAGCACGGTCCGACTTCGGGAGCGGGCGATCTGCTGCTTTGTTTGTGCCGGCGGCGTGCGCAGCGGTCCGCGTTCATTGCTGGTCCTCGGGTTTGCTCGCAACATCGAATGCAAACCTAGCCAGGACCGCAACGACTACGACTCCTCAAGCTTGACTTCGTCAGCTCTGAACGTGCCACTAGCACGTCCTGACGACACCTAGTAGATCACCTGTGTGCCCGGTTGCCTCAGATGCCATGGAACGGCGTCAATTCCTCGAATATTGACGTACAGGTCGACGCCTCCAGCATCCCGCGTTGCAAACCCGCTAGAAACCGAGACTTCGTCAGGTGCAGATTTTTCGCGCTCATTCTCGGGGTCCACTTTCTGGAGGGCCCTAGCCTAGTGCGCGCAGCACGTCGCTGTTCGCTTCGAAGATCGCGCGTACGAGCCAGCAATGATTCGCGGCTCTTCGAAGTACGTTCTATCAACGCGCCGAGCATTGGTTGAAGACGCTCATGCGTAAGAACTTTGTCGGCAAAACTCTCCAAAACGAGGCCGTCTAATATCGCTTCGGGAACGCACTGACCTTGGCATGCAGCCTTGCCTTTGTCGGCAGCCAATCCACAGGTGTAGTAGCGGTATTGGCGGGCTTTGCCTGTGCGCAATCGCATACGGCTTCCGCAATAGCCGCAGTGGGCGATACCGCTGAACCACGGGGGAAGGTGGGGCGCGAAACCATGGGGCGGCATGGCGTCTGTGTTGAAGGTTGATAGAGGCACCCTGCGGCGCGCCCTCAACCAATCGGCATGATATGTACTCAGGCCATTTCCATCGAGAAGGCTTTGTGGGCCTCGTCGTAGCTGCCAAACACCTCCGTTTTGTGGCGCGTGAAGTTCATCGACCCTCGCGTTGAACGGTCGGTCCAGTACTCGCCCTCGAGCGACGTGGGCGGCTCGCCTTGAACGTCGAGCAACAATGCTCCGAAGTGGATCTCGCTCCGGTGGCGAACGGCAACCCTCGGCTTGTTGGTGTAGACCCCCAGGATGCGAAAGACCCCGTCCTCGGCCTGTACGATGCGCTCTGCAACAAGCTCAGAGGCTGACTCCTTCGTCATCAAACGCATGCTGAGGAAGGAGAAGGTCTGTCGAACGGCCATGTAGCAGATGTTTGGGCCCGGAACCTCCCCCGTCTCGGGGTCCCTCCATTCGGTCTGGAGCGTGACTTCCCAGGTACCGCAGAGCACTGGTCGCTTAGCAAACCAGCCGTTGATCCATGGCAGCTTCCAAAGCCAACGATCAAAGATCCCAAGAGCGACAAGCAGCACTGGCACAACCCCTGTGAGGCGCGGCAGCCACGATAGCTCGACGGCTGCTCCATCGATCACGAGGAGGACCAGCCAAACGAGTCCTACGATGAAGACGATCGGGATTAGATGTAGACGCGAGATCACGGTTTCACCCCCACCGTGTCCCAGGCAGCGTTGATGAAGTCGTGAGCCTGTTGACGTGTCCATGGCTGTGAGCCATGGAACAAGAACTTGATGGCATCCACTTCGCACCACTGACTGCAGAGCGCCTGCTCCTTGGTGTTTTGCCAGAGAAAACGCAGCACGGATTGCACGCGGTCCACCCAGGTGTAGGCATCGAAACAGGTGTTCGGAGCATTCCACACCAAGCACTCGAGCAGATAGCTAGGGACAGCTTGCGCGGCAGCGCTGCCAGCGTCGTCCATCTCGTTGCGAAGTTTCTTCAAGATGCGGGTCATACCTTTGAAGCGCCTGCCGGTGGCCGTGTTCTTCGAGACACCGTTCTCGTAGTGAAGCAGCGTGTTTGGCCAGGTATCGAGCAAGCGTTCGGGATAGTTCTCGATCCGGCTTCCGCCGTTGTCCGGGATGAGCGCTACGCCGGCCCGAAATCCTCCATGATCCCAATACTGTCTGAACTCAAACAGCGGCACGACGTCTGCCTCAATCTGGGAAGTTGTCGCCTTGATGTCGAATGCCTTGTTGCCGCGCGTGACAACCGAGCGGCCGAATTGCGCGACAAGGGCTTCCTCGAGTTCGTTCTTGAACTGAGCAAACCCGTACTCGACGACGGCGTCGTTGCCGAAGTCCGCGCGGCTCTTGCCGACCGGGTACTGGGATAGGAAATACTCGTAGAGCATCACGCCTACGTCGACATCGCTGTTCTGACGAACATTGACGCGATTGCGGAAAGAGCCTTGCGGGAAGACTAGGATCTGCCTTGTCTTAAGCTTCGGGCTACGATCGATCGCGGTGCGAATGGCACGGATGACCCTCTCGCAGCGTTCTTGCTCAGTCTCGCTCGGCGACTGAGACCAAGAATTGAATGTGTTCTCCCAATCCCTCGCCATTGTGCTCACTCGCTCATTCCAACGAAGTAACGATTTGACGTGTTAAGAAGAAAGCTACGCTATTAAGCGGCAATTTCTCGAGTGGCTGCTAAATCGCGACCATCATCGCATGCTGATCTAGATCTGCTTTCGGAGGTAAACCGGACCTTCTGTCCTAACACGACTAGTTAGGGACCGAAAGCTGCCGTTCTTAGGAAGCGCGCCGCCCAGTTCGGCAACTTCTGACCCCAACACGACATCGGGAGCCCGGCTGTCGGTTAGTTGCGGAGTAGCTCCGCGAATTGAAAATCCTACGAAACCACTTCTTCAGAGATAGCTCGCAAACGCTGCACCAATGCGAATTGAGCAACGGCCGCTATTAAAGACGGGGAGAACACGACAGCTGGATTGGTTGCCGCCACGAGTACACCGCCAAGGAAAGGCAACAGAAAAGCGGGGGCGGTCAGAGCGTTGAAGTAGCCGTTATACGACGGATGTCGATCCTCTGGGGAGATTTCCATCAAGAAGCCGATCACCGCGATTGTTAGGCCGTTGGCGAGCGCACCCAGAACGAAAAACACGACGATAAAGACAATTAACAACTCGTTCGCTGACAGAACGTCGATGAGCGCCAAGAACAGGATCAACACTGGCGGCACCACGCGGCCCAGAGCGATGGCCTGAAGCAGGCTACCTTTGCCGAGGTGATCACCCCACCAACCCCATAGCGCATTCGAGATCAACGCCCCAACCGTCTGCGCGCCGAGTAGGAAGGCGACCTTCTGTAAATCGAAACCGCTGGCACTCGCCTGTACCACGTAGAACGGCATCGCCATCAGCACCGCGCCGCCACACCATTGCGCGAAAACAAACAGGCGAAATTGGTGATCCCGGTTAAACACAGCGATCCCCTCGCGGAGGTATGTAGCGAACGACGTTTGCGGCTCGCTGGTTTCTAATTTCTGCGGCTCACCCATCGACACAAATACGATGGACGACAGGAACATCAGGCCGCCCGCCATGCCGATGATTGCGGCGTACGACGCGGGAAACGGCATCCGGCCAACAAAAGTGTCGGCGATCGCAGCTACGCCAAGCGCTAGCAAACCTCCACCAAAGAAACGAACCGACAAAAGGCGGCTTCTCCTCGACGAGACGACCGATCGCGCGACGATGTCGTTGTAGGGAACCGCGACGATTCCGCTAACGAACGAATAAGCGGTCCACAGGAGCAAAACCGTGATCGTCAGGGCGACCGCAGGAAAATCCGATCCTAGGAAAAGCACGAGCGTGAGAAGGACCAGGCACGACGCTCGGCCGAAGCCACCGATCACGTAGTAACGCGTGCTCGAACCACGCTTTTCGGCCAGAAAGCAAACGATCAATTGCGGGAACAACCAGCCGAACCGCAGGATCGCCGTCACCGCGCCCACCGCCAGCGAGCTTCCGGTGAGTTGGAAGACGAGGGCCGCCATGATGGTGCTGGAATCCACCGCCGCCGAACCGCCCTGAAACGTGATCCCAGCAGCCGCGATGCTGGAAAACCGGCGGCGCCGCTCTGGGTCGGACATAGCGCGCAACCGTATCCGCGGCCCGGACGTGCGCCGAAAGTTTATTGGACGCCTGGACCAGCAGCGCGTCGCCTGCGACATGACCCAAGGAATCGTTGACCCGTTTGAAATCGTCGAGGTCAACAACCGCCAGCGCCAACCCTGTCCCCTCGCGACGCGCGCTCGCCGCGGCTTGTTCAAATCGGTCGATCAGTAATCGCCGATTTGCCAGTCCCGTCAATTGATCGTACAGCGCCATCCGTTCCGCAAGCATTAGCGCCGCAAACGCAATTCTTGTCTGTCGACCGAGCCGTCGAGAAAAAGCAGCGCCGCCGATCGCGATGATGAGAATGAATGGAAGCGCACGCCATGCCACGGCGCCCTCAACAACACCCCAAAGAGCGTGGCCCAACCCCAATACCGCGACTACCGCGACACGACCGGCGAAGTCGGCCAGCAGAATAATCGTAAACAGGACCGCAAAGAATACGAACCCGTTGAAAGACGTGGCGTAGGTCAACGGTCCGGTGTCGGCGCTTTGTAACCAGATCAGCACGACCCCGCCGCTCGCGAGAAGGAGGAACGCGCCACGGTAGAGTTTGCGGAACAGGCCATTTATGGGCGGGGCGATCACCCCTTTCGCACCAGCGCAGGAGTGGCAACAAAACCAGCAACAAGACGGCAACGGCTCTGACCACGATTCCACCCACCGTGCGAAACGAGTCTTCTGTTGTCGGCGCGACCGCTAGAAAGCCGAGCAAAATCGGAATCAGCAGTAACCCGCAGACCCCAATGAGACGTATCACCTCCATCATCCGGCGCTCATTGCGGAACGTTTGCTCGAGGTCGACCATCGGCGAATGACTGGCCGAGTTTCGTTAGACGCTCATCGGTTTGCACGGACTTCGTCCAGCAATGGTTGCGTTGTGTTGTTGTGTTTACGTTCACTTCCGGTAGCCTAAGGCGGTTGGCTGGCTTTGCCGACCAATATCGCGAATCAGGGCGCACACGTTTTGCTCCGTCATCAACGATCAACCGACGTTCTGGTTTGTCGAGGCATTTGTCATCGCGCTCAAGGTTCTTGCCGGCAGGCAGGAGCGGGACGCGGGCTAGTTCGGTGCGAACTGAGACCGGCAAAGCCGGTTGAGCCGACGCCCCGTGGTGGGACGAAGAAGCCAACATGATGACGAAGTTTCGCGCATCCCTCCGCACTAGCCGGCCACCCGGCACTCGATTCAGTGCTCCATATAAAACCAGGCTGGCCGAGCTGCACAAACCACTGATGATCGTGCGGGCAAGCCGGGGGGACAACGCGCGGCCTAGCTGTCCTCCGCTATCCGCCCGGTCAGGTCGATGACACGAGCCGGCAGGTATTCGATTCAGAACCGCAGGAACGGGTCGGTTTCAACGAGCATTTCGAGCAGCTTGTGGTGGTTGATAACCAGCAGCTGGCATTGGTCGCCGCGGAGGCGGAGCGGGCGCTCCGAGCGTGTAACTTGTATCCGACCTTGTCGCAGCGGGTGTCACGGAAGCTGCCTAGCATCGACAGCGGACTCTGGTTCCGCTGCAAAATCTCAAGAACGTGCGAACGGACTTGCCCCCACCGGTCATCTCGCCCAGGTTGCTGGATGTTCGATGCCCTACCCCGTACTTCCGTGAGCCCATCGCGCAGCCCCCCCCCTTTCTAATTTCGCGGAAATGCATCGAAACCTGCCCACCGGTCTAGGATTTCTTAGTCTGTAGCGATTTACCCGCCTACCCCCCCAATCGGAAATGAACCAAGCGCCAACAACAGGTATGCGTCCCTCTGGGATACGCATACCTGTTAGGGGGGTATGGGGGGGGACAGAGGTGGCGCATCCGACCACGAGGAAACACATAGAGTTATGGGGTCACCCGGCGCATCAAGCGCATCACACTGGGCGCAAACAGAATCAGCGACTTAGAGTCCCAGCCGGCGCAGCTCGTTTTCGTTCCAGCGCGGCTACGTTCTTTCGACCGGCGGTCTGAAAATTTCCCACTTTTATCTCGCCAGACCGCAAGAGAGAAAACATTGCCTCTTCGAGAGCTTTCTTAGACGGCGGAGAATCCAGGACCTGACGAAGCACCTTTGGCGCGTAGTTGGAAGAGTTCCGAGATTCGCTTGCGTATCTGTTTTGGGCTTGGAGTATATCAAGCGCCTCAAGAAACTGCCGCTCTACGGTTTGCTTCTTGATCGCTCCTGATAAGCCGACATCTTGATGCTCAAGAACAAATACGCCTTCATCCCATCGTAAATCTATGTCGCCGACAAGTGGGCCGAGATTACTCTTTAGATGCTTCAGTGTGCGTCGATCGGTATCAAACGGCTCGTCGCCCGAGTCACGCTTGGGCCGAGTCAGATATAGCAAACTGCGAACGCTGTTGTGCCACGCCGTGCTCCCGCTGTAGCCGTCACCCGACCGGATGCCCTCGCGACTTGGATGGGTGGTAAGTAGGACGGCACCATCGATATCCATGGCAAGCCGTCTTAGCATCGAAATAAACCCCCGAACATGTGCTCGATTGATCTCGTCGCCACCAAATAGGTCCGCCGCTGGATCCAGGATCACCAGGCGCGCATCCATCGCTAACGCATGATCTCTGATAGAAGAAAACAAGGATGTGGGTGACAGCACATTGTTATCCCTTGGAACCGCCAGGATGGCCTCACGATCAGCAAGAGATACAAGCTCTAAAGCGTCCATGCCTTCGCCTGTTTGGACTCGTGTGATGGCATTTAACCGCCTGTGCAGTTCATCCTCGTCGTCCTCGGCAAAGACTCCAAAGCAGGCAATCGGACTAATGTCTCTCCCTAGCCAACTCCCCCCGGAAGCTGCCGCGGCCAGTAGCTGCAGGGTAGCAATAGTTTTCCCAACGCCTCCATGGGCACTTAGGATCGACACGGTTCGTGCGGGCACAAGATCTTGTACAATCCACTTCCGAGGAGGCACCGGTCGATTTAGAAGATCACTTGCACGATAGACTGGGAGTCTGTCTGCCCCATTTCCGTATGGGCCGATGTCGCGCGGAACCAATGGTTCGTAGGTCAAATCAGTCAACTCGGCACAAGGTCGCTCGGGGGCCAACTGGAGGTGGTGTGGCGTCCATCCTAAGTTCGCTGCTCGAACGGACGGGCCTCGACGTTATCGCAACGGCATATTCGTCAAGCCAGTCGGTTTGGTAGAGCGGGGTCCGTCCAGCTTTTACATATTTTGGCCCGCCGCCAATGGTGGCGTATTTCGCAAGGGTGGCAGGACTACGGTCAATCCCGTGAACATCTTTTAGGTAGTGGGAGGCCTCGACTCTTCGCATCCGACGAGGCCGGATCGAATTTCCTGTACTCGGCTTCATCATTCGTATTTCCCTCCATTCGCGCCGACATCGTCATTCGCCGGCCAACTCGAGTGGTGGAGGGTAAGGGCTATTGATGGGCGCCGTCCTTTCCAAAACTGTGTTGGAAAGGAACATCAGACCGTCTTGATCTTGAAGCCAACTTCCATTCTCGGTAGTGCCAGTTCTGGCGCAGTTCGCCACGTCGAGCCAGGATCAAGCACTGGGGCTCCCTGGCGGATCAGCTTTACGCCGGAGGTCCTAAGGTGCTCGGACACAGCGAGAAGTTTCGGGAGGTCGTCGAGGCGTCCTGGAAAGCGAACGTCGCTAGGGAAGTTTTGGCTCATGAATGAATACGCCGCCCAGATATGCGCCACCGTCCGGTATTCGATCCAGGCATCCCTGATCGTGCTAACTCCGATCCGATGAGCCGGGGCGAAATACTTTGTGACCTTTTCTTTCGCTTTCTCTGCCGATATCTGCCAACCCACCTCATCGGCGCCAATCAGTTCACTAAATACGGCACCTGCTGCAAAGCCGTGCATAAAAGCTCGCTCTGCCTTTTTTTCCATCATCTCACGCCTTGGCAGGCTAAGTGCTGTCTCGATTAATGCCGCGGCTTCCTTCGCATCGACCGGAAGTGCATCACCATCTTCGCGCAACTGCTCAACAGTGCGAAAAAGCATGCCCATAGACGCCGCATCGCCTGCGACCTTCATATCCATGGGCCAAAGCATTAGACCTTCGAGGTAGTACAACGCCCCCCACGACCCAATGTTTGCTGGCGTGATCGCAAGAATTTGGCTCACGTTCGATCTTTGCTCGTTACTCTCGGATGCCGCTTGGTGTGACCGACGGTCGGCCGAGCATCATTCCAAGTATATGACGCGAGACACTATCGGCGGCCATGATCAGCGCGCTATCAACATGATGGATATAGCCGCGCGTCGTACTTCCGGAGTGGTGCCCGAGTAGGGCAGCAATCGTCGGCTCCGAAAAGCCTAAATCATGTGCCTCACTGGCAAAGGAATGGCGTAGGACGTGGGGTGTGATTTCGGGCATCTCGGCGCGCCTGACGATGCGCTGCCATGCCTTGGGGAAACCCCCATAGGGCTTTTTGTTGCCCGTTGCAGGAAACATGTATCCACCCTTAATGTTTAGCTTCTTTAGCCGATCCATTGGAGCAGTACCAATCGGTCGAATACTCGTTCCCTCCTTGGAGTCAATTAGGTTAAGCACGTTCTGGCGTTTGTCGATCTCTGCCGGCTGGAGCCCGACCGCTTCGCCTCTCCGGCATCCAGAAAGACAGATTAGCCACGCGATCTCGATTGCGCTTTTGTTTTGCCCTTCCGACTCAGCGGAGACCAAAGCTCTCCCGAGATCCCGGTATTGGGAAGGAGTTAGTCTTACGGCCCGGCGATTATCTTCGAACCGCTCCGCTCCCCGCGCGGGGTTAGTCTCGATCACGCCCTCGGAAACGGCATAACTTAGGATACCGCCAAGCAAACCGACGGTTCGGCTTGCGGTTCCACGGCCTCCAGTGACGCGCGCTCGACCGCGCGGCTTCGTCCTAACGTCGGTCGCGGTCTTGCCCGATGCAACATCCCTAATGAACTTATTCACGTCGTGCTGGGCCAAATCGCGCACCTTCCGACTGCCAAGTAGCGGCTTAATATGACGCTCGATGCGGCCGCGGTCGGTCGCAATCGTGCTCGCCTTCTTTGGTCGACGCCGCTTGCCTCGGATCAGACCCTTTTCGACTGCGCTAAGGTAAATGTCGCAGAGTTCTCCTACAGTCATCGCCCTGCGCCTCGTCTGACGTTCTTCCGCCGGATCCCCACCGCGCGCGACTACACCTAGCGTAGCTCGCGCATCCTTCCGAGCTTGCTCAGGGGCCAGGACGCCGTGGCGACCTAACGTCAGACGACGCGACCTACCATCCTCATTCCGATATTGAACGAGGTATGAGACCGTGCCCGAAGGCTTGAGACGGACTCCAAATCCCCGCACCTCGTCGTCCCATACGACCGTGTCAGCAACCGGCTGGGTAGCAATTAGTTTATCGACATTGCGCTTGGTGATTTTCGCCATGACTCGCCGTGATAAGCACTGGGTAAGCACTGGGTAAGCAAGAACCAGCAAGAACGCGAAAACTCCGACGTTTACCACTGCCTTCCCAATCTCCCTAGGATGAAGAGAAGTTCGAGATCTGGCAAGCCAAGGATGATCCGGGTAAGCGATAGAAAGATATCTACTACTGCCCTCCGAAGGCAGAGGTCACACGTTCGAATCGTGTCGGGTGCGCCACCCCCCGATCCAATTCCCTACCCTGCGCCGCGTTCTGCGGGGTTAGCGGGCGCGTGTCGCGTTCTTGAGGGCGACGCCGATGTCGATGAGGCGGCGGTCAAGGTTGGCGAGACCTTCCGCCACATCGTGCAACGCGTCGTCGAGCGGCACATCGGCGGTGCGGCGAAAAGCGAGCCAGTCAGCCGACGCAGCCCGCGGGCCAGCGCCGTGGCGGCGTTCGGGAACGGGGCGCAAGATGGCCATGCGAGCAATCTAGGACGCCATTATGTCGGCACTGTGGCGCCGCTAGGTCGTCCGGGCGGGCCGGCCCCAGGGCGACCTATACGGCGCTCGCCCGTAGGCGCACCGGGGGATGGCTTCCGCGGCCCCATCAGCCTCCCGCTTGCGCGCAAAACGAGGTAAGAACGGGGAATGGCGGATGGTGGACGGTTTGAGACGCTGCTCGGGTTTGGGATACGGCGGCCCGCGGGGGACGTTGCCCGGCAGATTCTTGTCGACCAGGTGGCGATCGCGCGCCGCCAATACTTGGCGATCGGCGTCGCCGCCACGATCGGGACGGCGGTGGTGGTTGTCACATTCCGCGACATGGTCGCGCTTCATTACCTCTTGCCATGGGCGGCGATCGCGGCACTGACCGGTCTGTCCAGCATCCGGGCCGGGATCCGCCAGCGCCGCGCCGGCGAGCGCCAGCCGAAGGATGCCTTCGTCTCAGCGCGCAAAATTCTCTTCCGATCGTGGATTGCGGCGGCTTTTTGGGGCGCAACTTACTGTGTCGCCGCGGTCCTTTCTCACCGGACCGATCACGGCGTCCTCGCGGTGCCGGAACTGGTTGCACTGCTGTTCGCGGCCGGTACGGCGGCGGGGCTGATCGGCACCATGGGCATGATCCCGCTGTTGTGGGCTCCGATGACGGCGCTGATCCTGTTTCCGGTCGCCGCCGCCAACGCTCTGAGCGGACACGACGAAAGCGTTTTGGTGGCGATCGTACTGACGTTGTTCGTCGCCGCGCTCTTCTTTACCGGCGCCAACGCCCACGCGAGCTATGTCCGAAACGCTCACTTGCGCGATCGCGCCGCACGATTAGCCGCTGAGAAGACCGCGGTCGAAGCCGACCTCGCGCAGTTTTTCGAGCGCACCAACACCCTTATCGCGATCATCGAAATCGGCAGCGGCGGCCGGTTCGTCCGCGCCAATCCGATCTGGGCGCGAATCCTGGGCTACGCGCCGGCGGAGATCGTCGGGCGGTTGAGCAGCGAATTCATCCACCCCGACGACATGGAGAAAGCGCGCGCGGCGTTCGTCGAGGTCCAGGCGGGCGCCGACGTCAGCGGCTTGATCCTGCGCTACCGCAGCAAAACCGGCCCGTACCGCTGGTTGCAATGGAACGTGACCTACGACGCAGCGACCCGCCACGCCTTCTGCACCGCCTCCGACGTCACCGAGCGCGAACAGTCGCGCACCCTCAAGGAGCAACTCGTGTCCACCGTGAGCCACGAGTTGCGGACGCCGCTGACCTCGCTCAAGGCGTCGCTCGGCCTGTTGTCGGCGGGACTGGCGGCGGATTCGACGGCGCGCGACCGGCTGATCGAAATCGCCGACCGCAACGCCGACCGCCTGACCACGCTGACCAACGACTTCCTCGATCTCGAACGGCACGGCGCCACGCGCTATCTCGAGATCGAGGCCTGCGGCTTAGGCGAGATCGTCGCCGCCGCGGTGGCCGACTTGCAACCGGTGCTGGAACCGACCGGGGTGACGTGCGTCGTTCACGATGCAACGGACGGCGCCAAGGTGACGGGCGACCGCGACCGGATCGGCCAGGTAGTGAACAATTTGTTGTCGAACGCGTTCAAGTTCGCGCCGGTCAATAGCGAGATTCGAATCGACGTCGAGAGCCAGGGCGACGTCGCCCGGGTGGCCGTTGCCGACCGTGGCGAAGGCCTACCGCTGGGTACCGCAGGCTCGGTGTTCGAGCGCTTCGTACAGGTCAACACGCCCCGGCGCGGCGTCGGCGGCAGCGGACTTGGCCTCGCGATCTCGAAGGAACTGATCGACGCGATGGGGGGAACCATCGGCGTCGACAGCATCCCGGGCCACGGCGCGACATTCTTTTTTGAACTACCGCTCGCACCCGTGGGCGAGATGACCGCCGCCGAACCCGAGATGGACCATGGCCAATCTTGAGCACAACAAAGCCACCGGTGTCGCGTTCTACGAATTGATGTTCAGCGCGGCGCCCAACAACGGGATGTTTAGGCGGGTCGAATCGGAACGTTGATGGCGATGAAGAGAGACATTGCGGCATGGGACGGCAAAGCAACCGACCCGATCGCCGCGGTCTATGCGCGGCACAATACGGACAAAGGGTTTCTGGCCGAGGCGATTGCGCTGTGCGCCGATGCGGCGTGCGCCCGCGGCGCGACGTGGTTGTTGAAACGCTGGCTTGAGGACGGTCGCGGGCCGGTGGCGGCGGCGCTGACGCACCGCTTGTTGACGCACCTCGGCACCCTCGCCCACTGGGAAGCGAAACTGCATGTTCTCCAAGCGCTTCCCCATTTGACGATCGCCCCCGACGATGCGCCAGCGGTGGCCCGGTTCGTGGCGACCTGCCTTGGCGACGAGGCCACATTTGTGCGCGCCTGGGCCTATACCGGTCTGCACCAATTGGCGGTGCAACACCCGGCCTACCGCGAGGACGCCCAGCGTACTTTGGAGACAGCGATGACGGTCGCACAACCGGCTTCGGTCAGGGTGCGCATTCGCAAAGCGCTGGCAGCCGGCTTTTGAGAACAACCGCTCGGTTTCGCCGCCCAGAATGACAGCAGCGGCTCCGCCTGACGTGATTTGCCACGACAGGGCGCGAGCCACAAAGTGCGCTAGCGTCGCGGGAGCGGCATCGGCGCGATGCCGGGCATCGAATGGAATCTATTCGGGAGAATAATACCCATGGGTCGAGCGGCGAAATCGCGCATCGGGGCTGTTGTCGGCGCGCTGGTGGTGGTGGTCGGGTTTGCGCTGATCGGCGGGTCGCAGGCGTTGGGCGCGCATCCGTGGTGGGCAGTCAATGTCGGCTATATCGGCGGCGCAGCCGGGACGGTGGTATGGTTGGTGCTGGGTATGATCGGCCTGGGCCAGCGGCGGACCGCCTTCGCGGCGGCGGTCGTTCTGGTGGCGGCGGGCATTGGGACGTGGATCGGCAAGACCAACTTTGCCGCGTCCTACGCCGAGGACGCCCTGGCCGGACGCTTCTGGTATTACGGGTGGATCGTCGCGCTGGCGGCAGCGACGGTGCTGATTGCCGCGGTGCTGTACGCCATGGTAGCGCGCCGCGCCTGACGCGCGGGCGGCAGTGTGCCTATCTGGAATAAAACGTACTGCGGCTCCGTTAGCCGTTTAGACCGTCACGGGCGTGACGTCGCTGTTCTCCAATACGAAGGACCTTTCCATGAAGTCCGCTTTTCATATTCTCGCCGCTGTTGCGACGGTGGCGGTTCTCGCCGCACCGGCGCAGGCCCAAATGAAACAATCCCACGCACACATGAAGCATGTGATCACCTCGTGGAACGATACCCCCGACCAGGCCGGCTTGCTGCCGACCGCGCTTGAGGAACTGGAGATCGCGCAACAGCATGCGGCGCTGGCGTTGGCGAAGCCCGACGATCTGGCCTCGATCAAAATGCATACCGGCCACGTGATTCATGCGCTCGACCCGTCGGTCGAAGCAAAGGGGCCGGGGCGCGGCTATGGCGTGGTCAAGGCCGCAAGCGGCGCGGCCAAGCACATCGGCTTTGCCGCCGCGGCACCCGACGCCTCGGACGGGGTCAAGGCCCATGCGGTGCATGTGTCGGCCAGCGCCGAGAACGTCGTGACCTGGGCGGCGGCGGCGATCGCGCTCGCCAAGGAAATCCAGGCCTCGGGCGATGCCGCCGACGCCAAGGCCAAGGCAATGCGTCTGCAAGCCACGCTGGACACCATGATGACCGGCACCGACGCCAACGGCGACGGCAAGATCACCTGGGAAAAGGGCGAAGGCGGCCTCGACCAAGCCGCCGAACACATGGGCTTCATGGCCGACGGCGAAGAGGGCTTTTCGTCCTAACACCGCCTGCGTTCGTCTCGCGGCAAAACCCCGGCCCTGGCGCCGGGGTTTTCTTTTGGGGATTAGGGCTAAGTCTTCCCGCGTAGCATCCGACGTGCCGCTCGACTCCGCGGCGACGCCCTTACCCGAGGGCGATGAACAGACCGGCGGCGCCCGCGATGATAAGGTAGGTGGCGACGATATAGCTGAGCAGCGCTGGCCTTAGAAAGATCAGGATGCCGGCAATAACCGAAATGACCGACTGCCAAATGATCAGGTTCATGTGTGCCTCCTACCGTTATCCGTGTCGGCACACTATAGGAGAATGCTAATGCCGACGCCCGAGACCGGCGTCGACACCGCGCGCGACGGCGGAAAACCGCGCCTGGCACGGTTTCTCCCGCTGGTCAGCCTGGCCGTCTTCGCCGCCGGCATTTGGGTGTTGCACAGTGCCTTGGCGGGTCACGATATTGGTGAGATCGTCAGCGGCATCCTGCGCCATCCGCCGGGGCAAATTGTCCTGGCGGTGTGTTTCACGGGCGCGAGCTACACGTTGCTGATGGGATACGACTGGCTTGCGCTGCACCACCTCGGTAAATCGCTGCCGCTCGGCCGGGTCGCCGCAACATCGTTTGTCAGTTTCGCTGTCGGCCTCAACCTGGGCGCCGCCGCCCTAACCGGCGGGTCGCTCCGGTTGCGGATGTATGCCGCCGCGGGGCTCAGCGCGATCGAGGTCGGTGCCGTCATCGCCTTTCTGTTGCTCGCCACCGGGCTCGGCCTTGGAACCCTCGCCGGCGCCACCCTGTTGATCGAAACACCGGCGGTTTTCGCGGCAGCGGGCATCCCGCTGTGGTCGGCGCGGACACTCGGCGCCGTCTTCCTCGGTGCGGTCGCAGGTTATTTTGTCCTGGCGCTCCTCCGCCGCCGTCCGATCCGCATATTCGGCTATGAAGTCCGCGTCCCCGGTTTTGGAATTTCGCTCGCACAACTGACGGTATCGGTCGCCGATATCGGTTTCGCCGCCGCCGTTCTTTTCGTCGTGTTGCCGCCGGAGGCGAACCTTTCCTTTGTCGCCTTCCTCGGCCTCTTCGTCGTTGCCGCCACGGCCGGCACCCTGAGCAACGTTCCGGGCGGGGTCGGGGTATTCGAGGCCGTCATTGTGTTGCTGTTGCCCGCAGCGCCAACGGATGTGCTCTTGAGCGCAATGCTGACCTACCGCGCGATTTACTACTTCTTACCGCTCCTCCTCGCGGGCGGCCTCCTCAGCGTTCTCGAACTACGTACGGCCAAAGTTGTCTTACCGGTTCGCGTGGCGGGGACGCTCTTAGCTGCGCGCTTCGTCGCCCCCCAGGTCCTCGGCACGTTGACGTTCCTCGCTGGCGCGCTCTTACTGCTGTCGGGCGCGACACCGGCGGTGGCGACGCGGGTCGCGTTCCTGCGCGACGTGCTACCGCTGTCGTTACTCGAAATCTCGCACCTGCTGGCAAGCGCGGTCGGGTTCACGTTGCTGATCTTGGGCCGCGGTCTATACCGCCGTCTCAATGCCGCGTGGTGGCTGTCGATCGCTGGCCTTTCGGCGGGGGTAGCGCTGTCGTTGGCGAAGGGGTTCGATTACGAGGAGGCGAGCATTCTCGGCGTCATCTTGGTGCTGCTGTTACCGGCGCGGCGCGCGTTTTACCGGCATGCTTCGCTGATGTCGCCAACGTTGACGCCGGGATGGTTGACGGCGATCGCCACAGCGGTCCTTGCGTCGTTCTGGGTCGGCGCAGCGTCCTTTCGGCAGATTCCGTTTAGCGACGGATTGCTGATCGATTTCGCGTTCGCGGGCGATGCCGCGCGGTTCCTGCGGGCGTCGCTGGTCGTCGCCGCGGTGGCGGGATGTTTTGCGTTCTGGCGCCTGTTGAGCGGCGGCGCGCCGCGTCTCGCCGCCGTCGATGCCGCGAGCGAAGCGGCAGCCGCGGCGATCGTTGCGGCGTCGCCCGACCCGAACGCCAAGCTGGCCCTGACCGGCGACAAGCGATTTTTGTTCAGCGACACCGGCCGCAGCATGATCATGTTCGGTGTGGCCGGGCGCAGTTGGATATCGATGGGCGATCCCATCGGCCCCAGGGACGAGTGGGAAGCTCTGTTGTGGCGCTTTCGCGAGTTGAGCGACCGCCACGACGGCCGCATCGTCTTCTATCAAATCGACGAGGAGGACCTCGGGCTCTACGCGGATATCGGCCTGACCCTGCTGAAGATCGGCGAAGAAGCCGACGTTCCGTTAGCGGACTTTTCGTTGCAGGGTGGCGCGCGGGCAAAGCTTCGCCAGACCATGAAACGTGCCGGGCGCGCCGGCGCAACGTTCGCGGTGGCGATGCCGCCACATTCGCCGGCGTTCATGGCGGAGGTGAGAGCCGTCTCCGACCGCTGGCTTGCCGATAAGAACACCGCCGAGAAGGGTTTTTCGGTCGGGCGATTTAGCGACCGCTATTTGGCGGACCAGCCGCTGGCGACGGTCAAGGTCGGTGCGCAGACGGTTGCCTTCACCAACATTTGGACCGGTCGGGCCGGCGGTGAGTTCAGCATCGACCTGATGCGCCATACCCAAGATGCGCCCGACGGCATCATGGATTTTCTGTTCGTGTCGCTCATGTTGTGGGGAAAGGAGCAGGGCTATGCTTCCTTCAGCTTGGGCGTCGCGCCGCTCTCCGGCCTCGCAGTTCATCCCTTGGCGCCGACATGGCAGAGGCTTGGCGCCGCCGTCTATCGGCACGGCGAATATTTCTACAACTTCGAAGGACTGCGGCACTACAAAGAGAAGTTCGACCCGGTATGGCGACCGAAGTACATCGCCGCGCCCCCAGGGCTCGCGCTCCCGCAAATATTGCTCGACATCACGCGGCTAATTTCCGGCGGCGTCAGGGGGTTGCTGGTCCGCTAAGAGCTTGGCAGCCTGTCGATCTAAAGCGATTGGGTCATTAGAAACCCCGCCAACATCCAAAGAGATTGCACGGGGTTTCTCAAAGTCTGCGAGGGTTTGTGTGCCTCGCGCCCGACCTAAGGCCGGGCTATATGCGGTGGTCGTTCGTCGAGGGTCCCGTTCACCGGTGACTCGGGCCCCCCACGTTGTGCGGTGGAGTCATGCGTGCGCACCTCCTGTCCCTTCCACGGTCACCATGCACCGTGGATGTCGTTATGATCGCGCCGCGTGCGACGAAAATCAATTCACATTAAGGGTCAGGATAACTGACAGGAATTCGTTGCGCGCGATGGAAAGCTATCGCAGCAGCACGACCGGTATTTTGCATTCGCGCACCATCGCCGTTGTGGTCGAACCGATGATCAAACTGCGGATGCGGGAATGACCGTAGGCGCCCATGACGAGGAGGCCGATCCCGTCGGCCTCAACGGCTTGCGCGATCACCGATTCGGTGTGGCCCTGAACGATCGCGGCATCGACCGTGTAGCCGCTGGCCTTGAGGGTCGCCGCCGCGTTGTCGAGGCTGAGCCGGTTCTTCACGGTGTCCGAACCGACCATCAGCAAACGACACGCCAAATCCTTGAACAACGCACTGCGAGCGACGTGCCCGACCGCCCGCATACTGCTGGGACCGCCGTCATAGGCGATGAGAAAGCGGTCGATCGGTTTGAAGGCTCGCGACGCGACAAACACAGGCGCGGCGCAGGCGCGCACGACGCGTTCGAGGTTGGACCCGAGATGGAGTTTGGCGAAGTCCGCGGCCTCGCCGCGCTTGCCGATCACCACCATTTCGGTATCGGCCCCGCCGTCGGTCACCTCGTCGACGATGTCGCCGAGCCGTAGCCGCGTCGTTACCGCCGCGATCCCAGCGGCCGTAATAGCGGCTTGCGCGTCGTCCAAAATAGCGCGGCCGCGTTTGTGGGCGAGTTTGGCGCTCTGTTCGTCGTGGGCGCTGAGTTCTTCGAGGAGCGCGGTACGCGCGCCCAACGCGATGCTGCCCGACAGATTGGGCGAGGCGCCCGCGGTTTGGCGGCGCCCGAGGACGTGCAGCACATCGACCGCGCCACCGGTCCGCCCGGCAATCCAGGCGGCATGGCCGCACACGCTTGCGGCGTAGAGCGAGCCGTCGACGAGGGCGAGGATCTTGGTCATCGGTCGATCTTAGCCTAATGCCCCATGAGGCGCTCAAGTGCGCCGGGTTTGTCATGGATCGCGAGTTTGTCGACGATCGTCTCGCTGGCCTGGTTGATGCCGACGATGTCGACATCGGCGCCTTCGCGGCGGAACTTGAGCACCACCATGTCGAGCGCGGCAACGCTGGAAATGTCCCAGATATGGGCGTGGGTGACGTCGATCGTGACTCTGTCGGGCGCTTCGCGGAAATCGAACGCGGCGGTGAAGGCTTCGGCCGAGGCGAAGAATATTTGGCCCTCGACGACATAGGTGCGCGCCCGCCCGTCGGGCGACAGGGTCGAGGTAACGCGAAAAATCTGCGCGATCTTCCAGGAGAAGAAAATCCCCGACAGCAGCACGCCGACGAGAACGCCGATGGCGAGGTTGTGGGTCAGGACAACGCCGACGACTGTCGCCACCATAACGATCGACGACGAGCGCGGATGATGGCGCAGGTTCTTGATCGACGACCAACTGAACGTGCCGATCGATACCATGATCATGATCGCGACCAGCGCCGCCATCGGAATACGCCCGACCCAATCGCCTAGCACGACAATCATGAACAATAGGAACGCGCCGGCGCAGAAGGTCGATAGACGGCCCCGCCCGCCCGACTTCACGTTGATCATCGACTGACCGATCATCGCGCACCCGGCCATGCCGCCGATGAACCCAGTGGCGGTGTTTGCAATGCCCTGACCGATGCATTCGCGGTTCTTGTCGCTGGGGGTGTCGGTGAGTTCGTCGACGATTGACGCGGTCATCAACGATTCGAGCAACCCCACTGCCGCGACCGCTGCCGAATAGGGCAGGATGATCATCAACGTCTCAAGGTTGAATGGAATTTGCGGGATGAGGAAGATCGGCAGCGTCGAGGGTAGTTCGCCCAGGTCGCTGACGGTGCGGACATCGAATCCGAACAGCATCGCCGCGGCGGTCAGCAACAGGATGCAGACGAGCGGCGACGGGATCGATTTGGTCAGTAGTGGAAACAGGTAGATGACCGCTAGCCCCGCCGCGACCATGAGATAGGTCAACCACGGCACGCCGATCAGTTCAGGAACTTGGGCGAGGAAAATAAGGATCGCCAAGGCGTTGACGAAACCCGTCATCACCGAACGTGAAACAAAGCGCATCACCATGCCGAGCCGCAGGATCCCGGCGGCAATTTGCAACAACCCCGCCAAGACCGTGGCGGCGAGCAGGTACTGCAGGCCGTAGTCCTTGACCAGGGTCACCATCAGCACGGCGGTGGCGGCGGTCGCCGCCGAAATCATCCCAGGTCTGCCGCCGGTGATGGCAACCAACACGGCGATGGAGAAGGACGCATAGAGGCCGACCTTGGGGTCGACCCCGGCGATCACCGAAAAGGCGATGGCTTCGGGGATCAATGCCAGGGCAACAACCAGTCCGGCGAGCAGGTCGCCCCGGATATTGCC
Source organism: Alphaproteobacteria bacterium (assembly GCA_040216735.1). Lineage (NCBI taxonomy): Bacteria > Pseudomonadati > Pseudomonadota > Alphaproteobacteria > Alphaproteobacteria bacterium. The sequence continues at coordinate 443,229 of JAVJOO010000002.1, forward strand.
GATCCATTGATCGCGGTAGGCGGCGAGGAACGTCACGTATGGAAACTCCCGTGGTCGCGCGGCGGGCACACACCGTCCGCGGCGCGGCGTTCTGTAAGACGTAGAGGGATCGGGGATGACTGCCGTCGGCAGGCCGTCGGCGGTCGCGGCGGCCACCATAGGGGGCCACCGTGCTGCAATGCAACATTGGTCGTTGAGGGAGCCTAGGCCGCCTAGAGTACGATTTGGGTCACCAGCACGAAATAGATGAGCAGGCTGGCGACGTCCTGGATCACCGTGCAGACGGGGCCGGCCCCCAGTGCTGGATCGAAGCCGAGGCGTTGGAACGTCCAGGGCAAGCTGAACCCGACCACCGCCGAAACGGTGCCGGCGGCGAGGACGGCGATACCCACCGCGACAGCCAATGCGCCGTCGCCCAGCAGGGCGAAGGCGGCCAGCGCTGAAACCACCCCAAGTGCCGCACCGATGGCGCCGCCGATGATCGTTTCATCGCGCACCAGCACCGCGATCGGGACCGCGCCCAACGAAAGACCCCGCACCGCGACCGAGACCGCCTGGCTGCCGATCGCGCCGGCGATATAGACCAACGCCGGCACGAAAAAGGCCACCGACAGGTTCACCATCATTGCTTCTTCGAACCGCGCCATCACCACCGTGACCAGCGACGACGCGGCGAGCCCGAACAAAAGCCAGGGCATGCGGCGGCGGAAGCGACCGCGGAGCGGTTCGTCGAGCGCGTAGGCCGTGCCGTCTTCGTGCGGCACGATACCGGCGAGGCGCTGCAGATCTTCCGTATGCTCGTCGCGCAGAATTCTGAACAGCGCCTCGGGCGGGACTGCGCCGATCAAGCGGTCGTTCGCATCGACCACCGGCACCACGATCATGCCGTAATCCATCGCCAACGCCGCGACGGCCTCCTGGTCGGCGTCGGCGCGCACCGAATCGTGCTCAGGCTCCATGATGTCGCCAATGACGCGCGCCCCGGCCGATAGCAAGTCGTTGATCCGCACGATGCCTTCGAGGCGGTTGTCGGAATCGGTCACGAAGACGGTGTCGGCGCAGGCGAAATGCCGCCCGCGCAAATCGGCGAAGACCTCGGCCACGGTCGATGCGCGGTGGGCGACCGGAATGTCGGTCGTCATGTGCGCGGCGGCCGAGTCAGCGGACGCTTGGGGTGATTCTGCCAGGGTCATGGCGCGGGCTCCGGTGCTGCAAGACGGCGGCGCGGCGCTTGGGAATCGCCGTGAGGATACGCGGTGGATTGTCTGCCCTGGGCGATGCTCTGCCAATGCCCCAGGTCAATCGGCGTGCAGCGATCCGCGTTCGGTGTATGGTGCGCTCCCCCGTTCAAGGAACCGTCACGATGATCGCCGCGCCCGCCCTATTGCGTTTTGTTGCCGCCCTGGTTGCCGGGGCCGGGCCGGTCTTGGCGCAGGGCTGGGCCCTACCGGCGCATGCGGCCGAGGCCGGCGAGAAGGACAAGCGCACCGTGACGGTGGTGCTGGAGAACGACGTTTTCTACAACACCGACCGGCATTACACGAACGGGGTGCGGGCGAGTTGGGCGGGGAGCGTCAACGGTGCGCCGGCGCTGGCCCGGACGATCGCGGGTTGGGTCCCGTTCTTTCCCAAGTCCGGCGACGTTCACACGCTCTATACGTTGGGCCAAAACATGTACACACCCAGCGATATCACGCTGGAGTCGCCACCCCTGAACGACCGGCCCTATGCCGGGTGGCTGTACGGCGCGGTCGGGCTTGTGAAGGAGACCGACAAACAGCTCGACCAGTTGAACCTGTCGCTTGGCATCGTCGGACCGTCGGCCTTTGCCGAAGATGTTCAGAAGTTCGTGCACCGAGTCATCGATTCGAACAATCCCAAGGGGTGGCATGCGCAGCTCGGCAACGAACCCGCGCTGTTGTTGTCCTATCAGCGGAGCTGGCGCGAAGTCATCAGCCGGCCCGTCAAGGCGCTGACGGTGGATGTGACCCCGACGCTGGGCGCAGCGCTGGGCAACGTGTTCACCCATGCCAGCGCGGGCGCGACGGTGCGGCTTGGCAACATCGTGCCGCTGGGTACCGGAAACGGCGAGCGACCTTTGGATTTCGGACCGCCGCGGATTCAACCGAGCGCGCCGGGGTCAGGCTTTTTCTTTTCGAGCGAACGTTTCACTTGGTACCTGTTCGCCGGTGTCGAAGCGCGCGCGGTAGCGCGCAACATCTTCCTCGACGGCAATACATTCGGCCACAGTCGAAGTGTCAATTCGGAGCCGCTGGTCGGCGACGCGCAATTCGGCGTCGTCGCCGCGTGGCACGACTGGCGCGCAAGCTATACCCACGTCCTTCGCACCCGCGAATTCACAGGCCAAAGCGAACGCGACGACTTCGGCGCGTTCAGCGTTTCGGTGCGGTTTTAGAGCGCCGTCCCCTTCACGTCACCGCGAACCAGATCAACCCCGCGACCGCGCAGCCGGCGAGGGTCGCGAGCATCGGCACACGGAACCGGAAGATCGCGACGATGGCGGCGGCGGTGAGCAATGCCGCGGGCCATTCGATCGTTGACCAGACCGGGATGTCGAGATGGAGGCCGAAACCGCGCAGCGGTGCGAGGTCGCGGAACAGGGTGTGGAGCGCGAACCACAGCGCGAGGTTAACGATGACGCCGACGACGGCGGCGGTGATCGCTGACATCGCGCCCGCGAGCGCACGGTTGTCGCGGAGCGATTCGATGAAGGGTGCACCCAGGAAAATCCACAGGAAGCACGGCACGAACGTGACCCAGGTCGTCAAGACCGAGGCGAGCGTCGCCGCGGCGATCGGGTTCACCGTGCCCGCGTCGCGCCAGGCGCCCATGAAGCCGACGAACTGCACCACCTGGATCAGCGGGCCGGGCGTGGTTTCGGCCATGCCGAGACCGTCGAGCATTTCGCCGGGCTGGAGCCAGGCGTAGTTCTGCACAGCCTCCTGCGCGACGTAGGCGAGGACGGCGTAGGCACCGCCGAAGGTAACGACCGCCATCTTGCTGAAAAACGTCGCGATTTGGGCAAAGACGTTGTCGGCGCCGAACGCGAGCAGCAACGCGGCGGTCGGGCCAAGCCACAGCACCGCCAACACCGTGGAGACCTTGAGCGACCAGGCAAGCCCCGGTTTGGCGTGGGCCGGGATGTGGACGCCGAGCGCGGAGTCGGCATCGGCGAGGCCCTTGGACGCGTCGCCGTGGCCGCCGCCGCCCTGGAACGCCGCCATACCCAAGCGACCGCCGATCAGTCCGATCAGACCCGCGCCGACGACGATCGCCGGGAACGGTGCGGCGAAGCCGAAGATCGCGACGAAGGCAATCACCGCCATCGCAATAAGAGTGGGGTTGCCCAGTGCCCGCTTACCGATCCGCAAAACGGCGTTGAGGACGATGGCGAGCACCGCCGCCTTGAGGCCGAAGAACAGCCCGGCGACCGCATCGACGTTGCCCAACAGCACATAGACGTAGCTGAGCGCCAGGATCGACAGGAAGCCCGGCAAGACGAAGAGGCTCCCCGCGACGAGCCCGCCGCGGGTGCCGTGCAACAGCCAACCGAGATAGACCGTGAGTTGCTGGGCCTCGGGCCCCGGCAGCAACATGCAGTAGTTGAGCGCGTTGAGGAAACGGCCTTCGCCGATCCAGCGTTTTTCCTCGACGATGATGCGGTGGATGACGGCGATCTGTCCGGCCGGGCCGCCGAAGCTCAGCGCCGCCACCCGTAACCAAACCATCAGCGCCGCGCGGAACGGAATGCCGTGGCCGGGCGCGGTACCGGCGCGGGTGGCGGATGTCATGGCGTTCATTGGGCGGACCCGGCGCGGTGCGGCGGCCAGTCGTGGGATTCCTCAGTGGCGTCGCGACTCCAGCGATAGAACGCGTCGTAAATGCTGAGCGCGGCCTCGAGTTGGTCGAGGTCGTTGGCGTACATCCGCGACAGACCCAGCGAGACCGCCAGCAATCCGGCCGCTTCAGGCGCGAGGTCGAGGCGGGCGGTATCGGCGCCGCGCACGATCGCGGCCAACCGCACCAGGGGCGGGGTTTCCAGCCTGAGTTCCTCGACCATCACGTCAAACGTGCATAGCGGGCCGCGATGGGACCAGAAGGTATCTTTCACATCGAACGATGTGGCATGGAATTTTTCTGCGACCGCCGTGACCTCGGTTGGGGCAACAAAAAGAAAGACCGCGCCGGGGTCGACGAAGCGGCGGATCAACCATGGACAGGCGAGTCGGTCGATCTTGGGCCGAGCGCGGGTGACCCAAACGGTGCGGCCCTGGCCGTTGCCTTGCGGCAGTACCGCGGCCGGCACCGCCGGCAGGTTGGCTTGCGCCCACGCGTCAAACCCTCCCTCCAGAACTTCCGCGGCAATCCCCGCGCCGCGCAACCACGCGGCGACGCCTTCGCTGAGCTTCTTGCCGCGCCGACAGATTACGACGGCGGTGTGACCGTTATATTGCGCCGCCCAATCGGTAACTTTGCTGTAGGGACGGCGGTGCGATCCTGGGATCAATCGGGGATCGAGGTCGAAGTCCTCGTCGATCCGAACGTCGATCAGTGCGGGGCAGCGCGGCGTACCGATCAGGCGAGTGAGTTGTTGAGGGGTAATCGTGGTGAACGACGACATCGGGCATCCTTCCGCAAAAACGGTGACAGGATGCGATTCTTGGGCTGTCGCCTCACGGGGAGATCGCGAGTCCCCATGCGCGAACGGTGCGCCCGGTCGGGTGGGATTGTCAAGATGAGGGGGCCGGATCACCCGGCGTTGGGCAGGACCTCGACCACATAAGCATGGGTGAGGGTGCGTCCGAGGACCGGGTCGTGCAACGCTATCTCGAACCGGGTGGCCGGGCGGACGCCGCCGCGTACTGCCAAGGTGCCGCAGAACATCAAAGTGCCGGCACCGAAGGCACCGCCCTGCGCGGTGTAGCGATCGATCAAGTCGCCGGGATCGCGCATGGTGGTGACAGGGCCCTCTTGGTAGAGGGTGCGCACCCCGTCGATGGTGGCGTGGGAGCGCAGCTCCAAGCGGTCCCAATGGGGCGCAACCTCGTCGAGCCGCCACAGTTCGGTGCCGACCGGCTTGGCGCAGACCTGCTTGGCGAGGCTCACGTTGTGGGTTTCGAGCGCGCGGTCGGTGTGGTCGGAACCGACTCCGAGCCAACGCGCGGTATCGTCCTGGTAAATAAAGAACTCGGCCTCGCCCGACGTATCGGGGCCAACCACCTGAATCGCCGGTGCCTGGGTCAGGAGCGCCGCGGCGACCCGGTAGAAACACGGTGTCGCGGTGGGACGCGGGACGCCAAGAACGGCCAGTTCGGCGATGTGGTGTTCCATCGCCGCGGCATCGCGCCCGGTCCAGCCGGCGACGACACAGTCGCGCACGGAGACTGCTCGCGGGGCCGCACCGGCAAAGGCAAAGGACAAGGACGGCAATGTTAACGGCATGGCCGCCGGGCGATTAGGCCAGAAACGGTCGTTTCCATAGGGTTTCCGGAGAATTGCGAATACCGGCCATCCTAACGTGTTCCCGGCCAGGAGCGGTCGAGATTCCTTGCGTTCATCGGTTTTTCCCGGAAAACCAGGCAGTTTCCTCGGCGCGGCTGCTGTGATGACCATCACACAGACGGCATTTGCTGAAAAACCCTCCTTTAAATTCCATAAAATTCGATCTATATTCCTGTTCATCGATGATGGCCTGTGGGGGCAGGACTTCAGTTTTTAGGTATTTTTGTTTGGAGGCCCCAGATGACCACCACCCGTATTTCTCGCAAAGTCGCTTTTGGTTTGGCCGGTATCGGTCTTTTGGCCGCTCCCGCCGCGTTCGCCGCCACTTCGGCGCAGCTCACGCTGACCGGCACCGTGCAGCAGATCCTGGCGATCACCGTTAATCCGACCGCGTCGGCTTCGGGCCTTGACCTTACCGGAACGGTAACCGCCCTGAAGGTCGCCACCGTGATCGCCGAAGCAAACGATCCTTCGGGATACGCGATCAGCGTATCGTCGCTGAATCAGACCGGCGGCGACTGCGGCTCGGCCAATGGCCCGTGCTTCCACAGCGCGACCGCCACGACCAACGACGACCTGTCGTTCAGCCTTCTGCGCAACGCCGTTGCCGTCAGCTTCTCCGGCGCCTCGGGCAGCTTCGTCTCGACGACCGCCCGCTCGGTCGTTGGCGGCGACAACTACGACGCCAAGATCACGTATGACGGCACCGCCGCCAACCTCGATCAGGCGACCGACTATACCGAGACCCTGACCTTTACGATCGCCGCGAACTAAGCACCGCAGCGTACAAGGACACTAAAACCGCCGGTCGCGTTTCGCACCGGCGGTTTTTCATTGTCTGGTAGCCCTCCGCCTAGAGCCCCGGCTCGACCGCCGCCGGCTGACGGATCGCGCGGAGGTTTTCGACAGCGAACCGTAGCTCGTTGCGGATGTATTCGGCGCGCCGGTGCGGGCCGCCGGCATCGGCATTCGGAAAGCGTTCCGACCAGCCGTCGAGACACGCCGAGAGACCGCACAACAATCCGCCGAGCTGGGCGTGGTTGGACAAAATCATTTGCTTCACGGCGTAGAAATTCTCGGCGCTGACCGCGCTCCACATGCTGCGAGTACCCTCGTCGAACAGCCGGAAGCGCTGTTCGACGACGTTTTCGACTTGGGCCACGACTCGCACCAATCGGTTGCAGGCGGCGACGAACTCGCGGTCCTGTCCCAGTTGGCGGTGGCGGGCAAGTTCGCCCAGACTGGCCTTCAATCCGGTCGATACCGGTCGGAGCTGATCGGCGCATTGGCGAAAATACGACACCGACAAATAGGTCTCGCCGTAGTCCTGGAGAAACACCGGAATCTCGCCGAGCGAGACCCCGAGTTTCTTGGCGAGGAGGCCAAGCTTTTGCCGGGCCCGAGCGGTGTCGTGGGCGCGGAACAACGCCACGACGTCGTTCAGCCCGCCGATCTCGTCGCCCTCGCCGTAGACCTGCAAGATGAGCGGGCGGGTGAACGCCGTCATATAGGCATCGAGTTCGCGCTGCTTGCCGGGCGACAGGCATAGATCGCGCGCATCGTTCACCGGCACATCGATTTGGCGCAGCACGATTCGGAGGCTGTAGATATCGTAGCTGGCCAATTGTTCCAGTTTCCCCAGAGCTTCCATGTCGCTCTCGGCGATTTGGGGGAAGGCAGTGGGCAACTGGTTGACCGGCATCTGGCCGCTGCCCGCTTTCTTGTCCTTGAACAGCTCGACAACGCTTTCGTAGCGGGCGTTCTTGATCATCCGTGCGCGGCGCAGACCGGTCGTGGCGAGCGGGATCATCGCCAGCGGCAATGTCTTGAGGGAATCGCGATCGACATCGTCGATCGCGGGCGCGCGCGGCGGTGCGGTCTTGACGGTCATCGTTCGATTTTGTCTCAAATCCACGACGCCTGCCATGGGTCGCCCCGGTTGTATCGGCCGAGCCAATTCCGTCGAGCCCTTGACGACCGTCCACCGGCCAACCTGAATAGCCGAACTCCCCTTCCCCTAGTACTGGAGCCCCCATGTTGATCGTGTTGTTCGCGCCGCCGGGACCCATCGACGCGTGGCTAGCAGCGCTGCGCACGGCGTTGCCGGGCGACACTATCGTCGGGAGCGATGCCGGGTTCGATCCGGCGGAAGTGGCGGTCGCCGTGGGCGGCCGCCTGCCGTCCGAAAGCCTGCACGCCTTTCCCAACCTGCGGTTGATCGTCAGTCTGCTGGCCGGGGTGGACCAACTGCTTGCGTCGGAACTGCCCGACGTCCCAATCGTGCGCGCGGGCAACCCGGCGGGCGATGCCATGATGAGCGAAATGGCGCTGCTCCACACGCTACGCCATCACCGCGAAATGCCGCGCCTGGCCGAGGCCCAACGGAGCGCGGTATGGGACAACCGGCGGCCGTTGCGCGCGTCCGATCGCTGCGTCGGCGTGCTGGGCCTGGGCGCCATTGGGGCGGACGCCGCCGCCACCCTGGCGCGCCATGGGTTCCAGGTCATGGGTTGGTCGCGCACGCCAAAATCCATTCCCGGCGTCGACTGCCGGCACGGCGCGGACGGATTTGCCGCCGTGCTGGGGGCATCGTCGATTGTCGCCAACCTACTGGCACTGACACCGGCGACCGAAGACATTCTAGATGCGGCAGCGTTTGCCGCGATGCCGGCGGGCGCGGCGGTCATCAACCTGGGTCGCGGCCAGCATGTGGTCGACGGGGACCTCCTGGCGGCGCTGGACTCCGGGCACCTGGCGGCGGCGACGCTGGATGTGTTCCGCACCGAACCGTTGCCGCCCGACCATCCGTTCTGGCGGCATCCCCAGGTGACGGTGACCCCGCACGTGTCGCGCGCGCTGTATCCCGAGGACTTCGCGCCCCAGGTCGCCGCACAGGTGCACCGGCTCAAGAACGGCGCGCCGCCACTCCGGGCGGTCGACCGCGCCCGCGGGTACTGAGGCGCGCGGGTAACGGCGCAGCGCCCGCGCGTTCAGTCGAGGGCGACGGTTTCGCGAAATTCCGGGACGCGGGCCGACCAGCCGAGATCCTCTTCGATGCGGTGGCGTAGCGCGTCCGAGGCCGCCGGCTCCCCGTGGACCACGAATGTTTCGCGCGGCGGCCCTTTGAAATGCCCGAGCCAGGCCATGATCTCGTCGGCGTCGGCGTGGGCCGACAGCATTTGCAATTGCACGACCTCGGCGCGGATCGGCACATAGGCGCCGTGGATCTTGACGCTCTCCGCGCCGCCGACCAACGATGCGCCGCGCGTACCGCCGGCCTGAAAACCGGCGAAGACGATCGTGTTGCGCGGATCGGGTGCATAGTGATTGAGGTGATGCAAAACGCGCCCCCCGGTCGCCATGCCGCTGGCCGAGATGATCACCTTGGGCAGCGGCGATTGGTCGAGCGACTTGGATTCTTCGGGACTGTTGACGTAGTGGGCGACGTGACAGGCCTTGCGCGCTTGGGTCGCCGTCAGACGGTGCGCGTCCGCGTGGGTGCAAAAAACATCGCTGGCGTCGATCGCCATCGGGCTGTCGAGGAAGATCGGTAGATCGGGAATCCGCCCTTGCGTCTTGAGGCGTTCGAAATGGAAGAGCAGCGTTTGGGCGCGCCCGACGGCAAAGGACGGCACGATCACCGACCCACCGCGCGCCGCCGTACGGGTAACGATCTCGGCCAACACGTTCTCGGGATCGCTGGGGTCGTGGGCGCGGTCGCCGTAGGTCGATTCGACGACGAGGTAGTCGGCATGGGAGACCGGCGTTGGATCGAGCATGGTCGCACTGTCCGAGCGCCCGAGGTCGCCGGAAAAGACAACGCTGCGGCCACGGACATCCAGTTCGACGATCGCGGCACCGAGGATGTGTCCGGCGGGGTGCAGTTTGAAGCGGAGATCCTTGGAGAGACTGTGCCAAGCGCCAGGCGCTACCGGCGCGAAGGCATCGAGCGCGACGACGCCGTCGTGGCGTGTGTAGAGCGGCAAGGGCGGGTTGTGTTTCGAATACTTGTGGCGCGCCGCAAAGTCGGCATCGCGTTCTAGAAGAAACCCTGAATCCGGCAGCAGGATCGCACACAGGTCCCGCGTTGCCGGCGTGCACCAGACCTTGCCCGCAAACCCCTTCTTGATGAGCAGCGGCAGGTACCCCGAGTGGTCGAGGTGGGCGTGGGTGAGCACAACTGCATCGATGGTCTTGGGATCGACTGGGAACGGCGCCCAGTTGCGCAGGCGTAGTTGCTTGTAACCCTGGAACAACCCGCAATCGACGAGAACCTTGAGGCCGCTATCTTCGAGCAGGAAACGCGACCCCGTCACCGTGCCGACCGCGCCGAGGAAGGTGAGGTTCACCGGACTACACGCCAGTGGCGGCGCCCTACCGATACGCGCCCTGCGGAAAAATTTGGAAAAACCAACACGATGGCCATCGAACAACCCTTAGTGGCACAAACGGGCCCGTACCATGACACCGATCAAGGACAAGGTCGGACGCTTAACAGGTTTCGGCCCCTCCTATACGGTGGCAGCGATGAACGCCTTTGCCTATGGGTTGCGCGCGCCCGAGACTGAGAACGACCGGTTTTTGTTGACCCAACAGGTCATCCTTGCGCGCCAACAGATGTTGGCGGTGGGCTTGATCTCCAGCAGCGTCGCCCTGCTGATCGCCGTGACCTTCGCGGCAACAGCGCCAGGTCACATATTGGCCGTGTGGGTTTCGCTGGCGGTACTGGGCCTTGTGGTGACGCGCTCGGCCCTGCGGTTGCGTCGTAAGAAGGCCGCGCCCAGCGATCCGCACCGGTCGGCGCGGCGGCTGTTGGTGCGGTTCGTCGCGGTTTCCGCGCTGTGGGGCGCGGCGCTGTGGTTCACCATGCCGATGGACGAGGTTGGCCTTCAGTTCTTGCTGATATTTCTAGCGGCGGGGTCGGCGGCAGGCCTAGTCGCCGGGTTCGGTCCGATCCCGAGTTTGTGGGCACCGATGATTTTACTGACCGTGCTCCCGCCCGCGATCAGACAATGCGTGCATGCCCAGCGGATTGATTTGATCACCTGCGCCGGCTTGCTGCTTTTCGTCGCAGCACTGTTTTTTTTCGGCAGCAATGCGTTTCGCTCGTTCCTTCAACTGATCCGTTTGCAGCGCACCGCCTTCGACCTGGCGACCCAGAAGAACAAAATCGAAACGGAACTTGAGCATTTCTTCGAGCGCACCAATGCGCTGACCGCGGTGGCCGATTCCCGCGGCACGCTGCAACGGCTTAACCCGATGTGGGAAAAGGTCTTCGGCTACGACCTGACGGACATGCTCGGCAAAAAGACCATCGACTTCGTCCATCCGAACGACCGCGCGAGCACCGAAGCGGCCGCGCTGGGCACATTCGATGGGCAACCCATCGTCAACCACGTCAATCGATTTCGCGCTGCGGACGGATCCTACCGGTGGCTGCAATGGAACACGGTGCGCAGCCCCCAGGACGGCACGATCATCGCCACGGCAACCGACATCACAGACCGCGAAGATGCCCGCATGGTCAAGGAGCAGTTGATCGCCACCGTCAGCCACGAGCTGCGCACGCCGCTGACGGCCTTGCAGGCGGCGTTGCAGATTCTGTCTGCGGGAATCGGCGGACCAATTCCGGGGCAAGGCGAACGGATGCTGGGAATTGCCGAACGCAATACCGAGCGGCTGGTCGCCTTGACCAACGACATCCTCGATCTCGAGCGTATCCCAGGCGCCAAAGAAGCCTTCGAGATCGGCCCGATCGATCCCGAAGCGTTGGTACGTGGCGCGGTTGAGGACGTGCGCCCGATGTCCGACAGTTTCGGCGTCGCTTTATTGATCGACAACCACAGCGACGGCGATCAGATGTCGGGTGACCGCGAAAAAGCCTTTCAGGTCTTACAAAACCTACTGTCGAACGCGATTAAATTCAGTCCGATCAAGGGCACCGTGCGTATCGCTATCGCCGATGCCGGCGCCGCGGTGCGGATTACGGTCGCGGACGACGGACCGGGCATCCCCGCAGGCGCCGAGGAGAAAATCTTCGAACGATTCGTGCAACTACCACGACCTGCCGACCGCAAGATCGGTGGCAGCGGCTTGGGCCTGTCGATCGCCCGCGATTTGATCGTCGCGATGAACGGACGGATCGGCACCGAACCGGCAACCCGGGGGGCGCGGTTCTTCTTCGAACTGCCGCGCACGGCCAAGACCGCGCCGCCCGAACGGGCCGCTGCGGACGGCGGCACCGCGCCCGTCTAGCGCCCTAGGCCTTGCCGATACGCGGCGGGCCGCCCTTGACCCCCGGTCCGAAAGCCCGTTCGAGGACGCGCGTCGAGTCTTCGGCCAAGCTGATCGCTTCGGAGAGCAAGGCGAGGATCTTCAAATTGTTCTTCAGCACGTGGGCTGCGGCAGGCCTGTGATCGTCGGCGATCTTGGCCGCGCGCTTAAGAATATCGCCGCGCACCACGCCGAGGATGTCCTCAAGCCGGTACCCCTCGGGTTTGTCCTCGGAGACGAGAAAATGAGTCATCGGGCCCCCTTCGTATGGCCGCCCCGTGCGGCCAATCACGTTCGCCCAGGCGCTAACCCCGTGTCAAAGCAATCCGCGCCTTCGGGCCAGCCTTCGTTCGCAGAATGGTCCCTTGGTCCGCTTTTCGGTTGGATTCCACCGTCGGCGCGCTATATCAACGGGATAGACAGAAAAAGGCTCAAGAAGCCGCGCGCGGCGACCGGCGCTGCGCAGATATTTGCAACAAAGCAAAGCAGTACCCCATGACGGCGGCATTGACCCTGACCGACGACGTCCGACGTGCAACCGCGCCCCTCTACGCACGGGTCGAACACGTCATCCCCGAAATCGAGTGGGGTGCCCATGCGCCCTACGTGGCGGCGATTAATGCGCTTAAGGCGAAGCGCAACGCCGTGATCTTGGCGCATAACTACATGACGCCCGAGATCTATCATTGCGTTGCCGACATCGTCGGCGATTCGCTGGCGCTGGCGCGCGAGGCGGCCAAGACCGACGCCGACACGATCGTCCTGGCGGGCGTCCACTTCATGGCCGAGACCGCCAAAATTCTGTCCCCGGACAAAACCGTTTTGATCCCTGATCTGCGGGCGGGCTGTTCGCTGGCGGACTCGATCACCGGCGCCGATATTCGGTTGCTGCGCGAGAAGTATCCCGGCGTACCGGTGGTGACCTACGTCAATACCTCAGCCGAGGTGAAAGCCGAATCCGATATTTGCTGCACCTCAGGGAATGCGGTGAAAGTGGTCGAATCGCTCGGCGTCGATCGTGTGATCTTCTTACCCGACGAATACCTGGGCCGCTACGTCGCGTCGCAAACCGATGTCGAAATCATCCTGTGGCAGGGTCATTGCGAAGTGCACGAACGCTTTACCGCCGAGGAGATCGCCGCGTTTCGCCGCGACCACGAGGGCCTTGTCGTGATCGCCCACCCCGAATGCCCGCCCGATGTCCTTGAGGCATCGGACTTTGTCGGGTCGACCGCACAGATGATCGGCTATGCCCGTAACGAGCGACCAGGCCGCGTGTTGATGGTGACCGAGTGTTCGATGAGCGACAACGTCGCCGCCGAACTGCCCGACATCGAATTCATCCGGCCGTGCAATCTGTGCCCGCATATGAAACGCATCACCCTGGAGAACATCCTCGGTGCACTGGAAACGATGCAGCCCGAAGTGACGGTCGACCCCGCGATTGCGGACCGCGCACGCCGCGCGGTCGCGCGGATGATAGAGGTCGGCTAAGCCACGCGATGACCGCCCTTCCGGCTGTCCTGTACGACGCGACGGTCCGCGCCGCGCTCGCCGAAGACTTGGGTAGTGCGGGCGACCTGACCAGCGATGCCGCGATTCCTGCGGAGGCAACGGCGGTGGCCGAGATCGTCGTGCGCAAACCCGGCCGTGTTGCCGGCATCGATGTCGCGCTCTGTGCCTTTGCGACGATGGACCCGCCAGCGGCGATCGCGCGGCGCGTTGAGGACGGCGCCGATGCCGAGGCCGGTACCGTGCTGGCGCGAATCGAGGGCAAGGCCCGGGCAATCCTGGGCGCCGAACGTACCGCGTTGAATCTGCTGGGCCGGATGTGCGGCATTGCCACGGCAACCCGCACCGCCGTGGACGCCGTTCGCGGCACCGGCGCGCACATCGCCTGTACCCGCAAGACCACACCCGGCCTGCGGCATTTGGAAAAATATGCGGTGCGGATGGGTGGTGGGTTTAACCATCGCTTCGGCCTCTACGACGCCGTGCTGATCAAGGACAACCATTTGGTCGCGGGCGGCGGCATCACCGCGACAGTCGAACGGGTGCGCGCTCATATCGGCCACTTGGTAAAAATTCAGGTCGAAGTCGACACGTTGGATCAACTCGAAGAACTGCTAACGACCCAGGCCGATGCGGTGCTACTCGACAATATGACGCCCGCGCAGTTGCGTGACGCCGTGGCATTGGCGGCGGGCCGGTTGACAACCGAAGCGTCGGGCGGGATCCGCCCCGAAACGCTGACCGAGGTCGCCGCCACCGGCGTCGATGTCATCTCCCTGGGCTGGCTGACCCATAGCGCGCCGGCGTTGGACGTGGGTTTGGATTTTCGGAGCTAGCCCGCGATCAACGGCACCAGGATCGCAGCAAGGCCGGCGATCACCGCGATTCCGATCGCATTGAGAACGATTCCGGCGCGAATCATCTGCGCCACGTTGACATGGCCGGTGCTGTAGACGATGGCATTCGGCGGCGTCGCGACCGGCAGCATGAACGCGCACGACGCGGCCAGCGCGGCAGGGGCTGCCAACAACAGTGGATCGAGCCCGGCGCCGACGGCGACGGCGCCAACAACCGGCAAGAACGCCGCCGTCGTCGCGGTGTTGCTGGTAAGTTCGGTCAGGAAAATAACCAACGCCGCCACCGCAACGATCAGCGCGAACAACGGCCACGCCGCCACCGGGTCGAGGCCGCCGCCGATCCATGCGGCAAGGCCGCTCCGGTCGATTGCGCCGGCGAGACTGAGGCCGCCGCCGAACAGCAGCAGAACGTGCCACGGCGCGCGGGACGCCCACGCCCAGTCGAGCAGGAAGACACGCCGCTTCCAGTCGGCGGGGACGACGAACAACGCCACCGCGCCAGCAATCGCGATCACCGTATCGGACGGCGCACCGCCCGGCAGCCAGCGGCCGAGCCACGGCCCCGCCACCCAACCGAGCGCGACCAGGAGGGCGACGCCCGCGACGCGGCGCTCGGCGGGCGACATCCGACCCAGGGCCTGCACGGCATCGGCGACCGCGGCCGCGCCGTCGCCGTGGGCGGTGTCGTCAAAGGGGTAGGCAAGCCGCGTCAACACAAGCCACGCGAGCGGCAACATCACGGCGGCGACCGGCACGCCGAGCATCATCCAATCGGTGAAGGTGATCCTGACACCGTAGGTTTGCCCCATGAAGCTGGCCAACAGGGCGTTGGGCGGCGAGCCGATCAGCGTGCCGAGGCCGCCGATCGACGCGGCATAGGCGATCCCCAGCATCAGGGCGACGGCGAAATGGCCGCGCCGGCGTGGATCGTCGCGATCGACCTCGACGAGGGCGACGAGCGAAGCGGCAATCGGCAACATCATCATCGCCGTCGCGGTATTGCTGATCCACATGCTGAGGAACGCGGTCGCCAGCATGGCGGCGCCGACGAGGCGGCGCGGCCGCGCACCCGCGCGCGCCAGGACCATGAGCGCAATCCGGCGATGCAGGTTCCAGCGCTGCATGGCGAGCGCAATCAGAAAGCCGCCCAGGAACAAAAAGATCAGCGGGTTGGCAAAGGGCGCGGCGGCGGCGCCGATATCGGCGATCCCAAACAACGGAAGCAAGGCGAGCGGTAACAACGCCGTGACCGCGAGCGGGACCGCCTCGCTCGCCCACCAGACCGCCATCCACACGGCAACCGCCGCTGTGCGCCACCCCAACGGCGACAAACCGTCGGGCACCGGCAGGAGCAATAGGACGGCGCAGGCCGCAGGCCCGAGAAACAGGCCGGTAAGACGGACGGCGGCGCGGGCGGACCCGCCTGGGTCGGTGGGCGACGGCATGGCGAAGGCTCCCCAATCGGCGACAGCATGCCCGGTTGGGCCCGCCGGGGAAACGGCATAGGATTTCCTATGTCAGACAACGACCCCTTGCCCTACGAATCGATCCTGGAGAGCGGCATTCGCGGCTTGACCCAGGCGGCGGTTGCGAGCGGTGCGCCGGCACGGCTTGACGCGCTGGTCGGCGAGGCGCTGAGCCTGGCCGAGGGGTTGCTGACGTCGCTACGTACCCTTAATCCGCCCGAGACGCCGGCGGCCTGCCGCGAGGGCTGCGCCCACTGCTGCCGGTTTCAGGTCGCGGTGACGCCGCCCGAGGCGTTGGCGATTGCCCACGTCGTGCGCGGGCGCGGCGCGGCGGCGGCCGACGCGCTGGCCACGCGCTGCGCGGCGCTGGCGGCGGCCGAGCGTGGTTTGGATGCGGGTGGCCGTGTGCGACTAAAGCGATCGTGTGTGTTTTTGCATGACGAGCGCTGCACTATCTACGATGTGCGCCCGCTGGCCTGCCGCGGCGCGAACGCGACCGACGCCGCGCAATGCGCATCGGCCTTGGACGGGGCCGACGTACAACTGTCGCTCTACGTACACCAGGCCAACGTGATGAAGGCGGCGGCGCGCGGGCTCAACCACGCGATCCAGCCCGAAGAGGGCCAACTGGAACTCACCGCTGCGCTGGCTATCGCGCTGGGCACGCCCGGTGCGGCGGCGCGCTGGATGGCGGGTGAAGCGATTTTTGCCCCCGCGCGCTTGCCCAAGCGGCGTGGCACCGACACAGAAAACAGCAACGAGGGAGAACCCCGATGAAACCGCAACAATTCGGCGACTATACGGTGCGCAAACTGGTCGAGGTGGTGGAGCCGTTCACGCCCGACTTTACGTTTCACGATTGGGACCCCGCGGTGCTGCGCGGCCACTTAGACTGGCTGGCACCGCATTTCGTGGCCGGGAGCGCAGCAGCGCCGACGTTAACCTTTAGCTTCCATACCTATGTCGTGCAGGCGCATGGCAAGACGATCCTGATCGACACCTGTATCGGCAACCATAAGGACCGCGCGGCGTTGCCGTTTTGGCACCAACAGAACCGCCCCTACCTCGACAACCTGCGCGCCATGGGGATTGCGCCCGAGCAGGTCGACTATGTCATGTGCACCCACCTGCACGCCGACCACGTCGGCTGGAACACGCGCTTGGAGGACGGCCGCTGGGTGCCGACCTTTCCCAATGCGCGCTACATTTTTTCAAAGGACGACTACGACCACTACAACGGCGTGAAGCCTGGCGAGTTCGGCTATACCAGCTTGGCCGATTCGGTGTTTCCGATCGTCGATGCGGGGCTGGCCGAGATCGTCACAATGGATTTTGCCATCGGCGACGGGCTCTCATTGGTGCCTTCACCCGGCCATACGCCCGGTCACTATTGCGTCCATTTGCAATCGGGCGGGCAGGAGGCCCTTTTTACCGGCGATATGCTGCACCATCCGGTGCTGATCGCCGAGCCGCAGTGGGTGACGAAGTTCTGCCTCGACCCTGCGCAATCGACCGCAACGCGCCGGGCGTTTATCGAGAAACACGCCGGCGGCGGCGCCGTCGTCCTCGCCGCCCACTTCGCCGGGCCGACCGCGGGGCGGATTACCGACGCCGGCGGCAAGGCGCGCTTTGCTGTGTTGGAAGGCGCGTGAGGCGGGTTCCGCGATAGGCCGACCGGACGTTAGTCCCTAGCGGTCCACATTTGAGGTCGTCTTGGCCCTCGATAGAGAGACAACATCCGAAACGCTGTTCAAGCGATGGTGCTGCCAATGGCCCGTGCGCGTACAGCGGATCGAGGCACCCGACAATGCGAAACACAAACGACCCGACTATCGTGTCTATTTTGAGACGCAGGCCTGCGTTGTTGAGGTCACCGAAATGGCACCCAACACCGAAGACTTGCGCCAACAAAAAGAGTTGGATTCACAGAACTCGGTACTGTGGAGCGCCAAACCTGGACATCGCTTACGCAAGCAGATCGACCATGCACGTGGAAAGTTTGGTCGCTGGGCTCGAAGCGGTGTACCAACGCTCCTCGTCGTGCACGACACGACCTCCGCCTCACCCCCGCGCAACATCGACCCCTACGACGCGAAAGTAGCGATGTACGGTCTGGATGCTGTTGTATTTTCTGTTCCGCTTGAGCCCTCTACTGAACCGCGGGTTCGTTTCCGCAAGTCAGGAGCAAAGGCAAAGCTAACCGACAAGCACCACACATCCATTAGCGCAGTGGGCAATCTTTTCGAGACGCAGAGCGGTGTTGAATTGGTCGTTTATCACAACGTCTTCGCACGGATTCCGTTCGATCCGGCTTGCGTCAGGAAACTAACTCGATATCAGTATAGGTATGTTAATGAACAAGGCGAGTTTGGCGCATGGATTCATGCGGTAACCGGGGAGCGATTGACATAGCGTCCGCCACTAGGTCCAGTTCACGGAACCAGAGTGCGGGTCAAATGCAGGGAGGAACCACGATATGCACGACACGGCGCTATTCCCAGGGTTGGCCGACCGCATGGCCAAGCGGCGCGGCGGTCGCACCCATATTTTCGACACGCTGGATGCGGCCCGCACCGCGTTGATCGTGGTCGACATGCAGACGTTCTTTTGCGATACCGCGACGACGGGCGGCCAGAACACGGTCGATATCGTGCCCAGCGTTAACCGATTGGCGGCGGGTATGCGCTCGGCGGGCGGCACGGTGGTGTGGATCGTGACGACCTTCACCGAGACGACCGCCCGCACGTGGAGCACGCTGTTCGACGTCTTTTGTTCGCCGCCGGTGCGCGAGCGCCTATTGGGCGGCCTGGGACCGGGCGGCTGGGGACATGGGCTGCACGCCGACCTTGTAGTTGCGCCGGGCGATCTGACGATCGCGAAGGACCGCTTTAGCCCGTTCATCGCCAACGCCTCGTCGCTGCACACCGATTTGCAAGCGCGCGGGATCGACACGATCGTCATTACCGGCACCGAAACCAACGTGTGTTGCGAATCGACAGCGCGCGACGGGATGATGCTGAACTACAAGACGGTCATGGTATCGGATGCCAATGCGGCGCACGACGACGCCCACCACAATTCTGCATTAAGCAATGTCTATGGGTTTGTCGACGTGATGACGGTGGACGAGGTCCTGGCGCGGCTCGCCCCGGCAGCCCAAGCGGCGGCGGAATAGCGATGAACGCAACCGCCCCGCCGCGCCCGATCGACCGCACCGACGGCGAACCGACATGGTTCGACAAACGAGTGGACGCGATGCTATCGCTGATCACCGGGCAGGCCAACGGCCCCTACGATGCCGACCTGCACAAACGCGCAGTGGAATTCTATGCGCAGTTCGAAGACCCCGCGCGCAGCTATGCCGAAAGCTGGTTGCTGGCGATCCGCGCGGTCATGGTCGAGCGCGGCACCTTGAACGAGACCGAAATCGATGCGCGGCTTGCCGCTGTGCGCACCAAATTGGGAGGCTGACGATGCCCGGCACGATCGACAACTTTAACCGGACCTTCATGGCCGGCGACGCCGCACCGGTCGACCTGATCGAAAAGGTCGAAGGTCAGACTTTGGCGAACCCGGTCGAGGTCAAAGTGGTGATGAAAAGCGACAGTATGTTGATGCTGTCGATCACCCGGCCCAAGGGCATGCGCGACCCGACCCACCAGCACGACGACCATGAAACGTCCTGCCACCTGGTCTCGGGCAAGCTGAAGCTGTGGATCGGCGGCGAGGAAGCGATCGCCAACCCGGGCGACACCTGGTTTCACCCCAAGGGCGTGCCGCACTGGTCCGAGGCGCTGGAGGAGTCGGTGCAGGTCGAGGTCAAGTCGCCGCCGGTCAAGACCTGGTAAGCAGAGCTGAACTAACCGCGACGCGAAGCCGACCTAGGGCTCGGGTTTTAACGGTAGGGGTCGGGTTTGGAGAGGAATTGCTGGACGTAGCGTTTCACGCCGTCTTCGAGTGAGGTGAAGGTGCGGGTGAAGCCGGCTTCACGGAAGCGGTCCATCTTGGCTTCGGTGAAGTATTGGTACTTGTCGCGCAGGTCGGCCGGGGTGTCGATCCAGTCGACGGTGAGTTCCTCGCCCATCGCATCGGCGACAGCGTAAGCCATGTCGAGGAAGGTGCGCGCCTCGCCGGAACCCATGTTGAAAATGCCGGTCAGTTCGTCCTGCTCGAGAATCCATTCGATCGCGGCGACGCAATCTTCGACGAAGATAAAGTCGCGCATTTGTCCGCCGTCCTCGTAATCCGGATTGTGCGAACGGAACAGCCGCACCGGCTCGCCGATCAGGATGCTGTCGTGCACCTGGAGCGCGACCGAGGACATACGGCCCTTGTGATACTCGTTGGGACCGTAGACGTTGAAGAATTTAAGACCCGCCCATTTTTCGGGCGCGGGCAGACGTTCGGCCATGATGCGCGCGACGCGGCGGTCGAACAGGTGTTTGCTCCAACCGTAGGGGTTGAGCGGACGCAGGCGCGAGAGTGCCGACATGCTGTCGCTGTCCTCGAAACCCTGACGGCCGTCGCCGTAGGTCGCGGCGGAGGACGCGTAGATAAAGGCGGCTTCGTTGCGGGCGCACCAATCCCAGAGCGCCATTGAGAATTTGAAATTGTTGCGCAGGATCAGGTCGACATCGGTTTCGGTCGTGTCGGTAACCGCGCCAAGATGGACGATCGCCTCCAATCGGAAACTTTCGGAATTGAGGAAGTCGATCAAGTCGGGCGGAGAGATCACGCCGGCAAGTTCGTGCTTGGCGAGATTCATCCACTTGTCGCTTTTGCCGAACACATCGCAGACCGCGATTTCGCGGTCGCCCTTGGCGGCCAACGCGGCAACGACGTTGGATCCGATAAAGCCGGCACCGCCGGTAACGACGATCATGCCCTAGCCTGCCATGCGCGAAACGGTACGCGTCGTGCTGTGACCGTCGAGATAGTCGGCGAGGATCACGGTGCCGCCGTAGGACTGAACGACATCGGCGCCGACTACTTGGTCGATACGATAGTCGCCGCCCTTGACCAGCACATCGGGCCGGATCGCCTTGATCAAATCGAGCGGCGTCTCATCGCCGAAGACCACGACGAGATCGACCTGCGACATCGCTCCCAGTACCATCGCGCGGGCGGTTTCGGATTGGATCGGGCGGGTCGGCCCCTTGAGGCCTCGCACCGAGGCGTCGCTGTTGAGCGCCACGATCAGACGGTCGCAATGGCTCTTTGCCTGGGACAGCGATGCGATATGGCCGGGGTGCAACAGGTCGAACGCGCCGTTGGTGAAGCCGATGCGCAGGCCACGTTCGCGCCACCCGGCAGCGATCCGCAGCGCCTCGTCGAGCGGACGCAGCTTGGCGTCGCTGGCGCGCAGATCGGCCTCGTGGACGTGGGCGATCAATTCCTGCGCGGATACCACTGCGGTCCCGGCCTTGGTGACGACGATCCCTGCCGCGGTGTTGGCAAGCGCGGCAGCATCGGCCGGCTCGATGCCGGCAGCGAGTGCCGCAGCGAACGCTGCAACAACGGTATCGCCCGCGCCGGAAACGTCGAATACCTCGCGCGCCTCGGCGGCAAGGTGCAGCGGCGCGCCCTGGCGCCCGATCAGCGACATGCCGTCTTCGCTGCGCGTGACAAGCATGTTGGCGATACCGGCGCTCTCCATGACCCGTTGCGCGTTTTGGACGATTTCATCGGCGGTACGCGCTGTTTCGCCGCTGGCTAGCGCCAGTTCGGCGCGGTTGGGCGAGACATAGTCCGCGCCGCGATAGCGCGCAAAGTCGCGACCGTGGGGATCGACCACGACCGGAATGTTCTGCGCCGCCGCCTTGGCGACGATCTGGCGCAACGTATCGGGAGTCAACACGCCCTTGCCGTAATCCGACAGAACCAGCGCTGTGGCCTGGGGCATGGCCGCATCGACCAAACGCAGAACCTCGACTGCCAACGAGCCACCAACCGCGTGATTTTGTTCGCTGTCGGCGCGCAGGACCTGCTGGCTTTGCGCGACGTAGCGGGTTTTTTGAGTTGTAGGCCGCGCGGCATCGATCACCGGATGCGCGGTGAGGCGATCGTGGCCGTCGATCAGGTCGGCGAGGTCGCGGCCGGGCTCGTCGGCACCGGTGACACCGATCAAGGTCGCCGACCCGCCCAGCGCGACGACGTTCGCCGCGACATTTCCGGCACCGCCCAGCATGAGTTTTTCACTGCCGATCGTAAAGACGGGGATGGGCGCCTCGGGCGAGATGCGATCGACGGTGCCCGAGACGAAGCGGTCGAGCATCAGGTCGCCGACCACGAGAACGTGGGCGTCCGCGAGCGCCGCAACCTGTCTGGCAAGCCTGTCGGAGTAGGTCATCCTGCCCACGGGTTATACCCGCGACTCCCTCTAAGTTCCACTGATTCCAGTATTTTTTGCGTCCTGCCGCTAGTGTGGCGAGCGCTTGGCGAGGATCCGCTGGAGGGTGCGGCGGTGCATGTTGAGACGCCGCGCGGTCTCCGAGACGTTGCGGTCGCACAGCTCGTAAACGCGCTGAATATGCTCCCAGCGCACCCGGTCCGCCGACATCGGCTGTTCTGGGGGCGGTGGCTTGTCGCCGCTGGTTGCGAGTAATGCAGCTTCGATCTCGTCGGCGTCGGCGGGCTTGGCGAGGTAATCCACCGCGCCGGCTTTGACCGCCGCCACCGCCGTCGCGATGTTGCCATAACCGGTCAGGATGACGATCCGGGCGTCGGGATTCTGAGCCCGGATCACCGGCACGATATCGAGACCAAATCCCTTTTCGAGCCGTAGGTCGAGTACAGCGTGGGTCGGCTGGTGGGCAGCGATCGCGGTCGCCGCATCGAGCTCGTCGGCGGCGGTCACTACCGCGAAGCCGCGCTTTTCCATTGCCCGCGCCAGACGGTCGCGGAACGGTGCATCGTCGTCGACGATCAAGAGGCGGCGCGCGGCGGCGGCTGGGTCGGGCGGCGGAGTTTCTGTCATGGGGACGATTCCGATTGGTCGAGGGCTGCGCGTGGCCAGCGGATCGCAACCTGCGCGCCGCCCAGGGGCGTGTTTTGAAAACGAACGGTCGCGCCAGTCCGTTCCAGTAGCGTCTTGGCGATGAACAGGCCCAGACCCATGCCACCGGAATGTCGCCGTGTCGAGACATAAGGTTCGCCGAGGTCGCCGAGGACGGCATTAGCAAAGCCGCGCCCGTCGTCGGCGATCGCCACCGTCATATCCGCCGCCGTCGCGCTCACCGCGATATCGACGCGGGTGTGGGCGAAGTCGACTGCGTTCTCGACGATATTGCCGAGGCCGTGGACGATTTCGGGCCGACGCGCAATGTGCGGCATGGCAACCCCGGGGTCGCACTGGGCGGAAATCTCGACGACTTTATGGGCGCGGTGGCGCGCCACAATCGTCTCGACCAAGACCGGCACCGCGAGGCGCTCGAAGGGCGAAGAGCCGTCCCGGCGCGGATCGCGCGACAGTTCAGCAAGGATGTCGCGGCACCGACCGGTCTCGCGCAGCAGCAGATCCATGTCCTCGGCGAGCGCGCCACCCTCGGCCACGTCGCGGCGCATCTCCTTGGCAATCAACGCAATCGTCGAGAGCGGCGTACCCAATTCGTGCGCCGCGGCCGCCGCCAGACCGCCCAGCGACGACAACTGTTGTTCGCGGGCCAGTGCCATTTGGGTTTCCGCCAACGCATCGGACATCCGGCGCGCTTCAGCGGCGACGCGCCAGGCATAGACCGCGATGAAGCCCATACCGAGGATCAGCGCGGACCAAATGCCCGCGATATAGAGCATTGGAAGCACCAACCCCTCGCCGTGCCACGGCAGCGGCAGGTGATAGAGCGCAACCAGCGTCAGACTAGCCACCGCGAGGCCGCCCAGGACGAGCGTGCTGCGAAAACTGAGGATGGTGGCCGATACCGTGACCGGCACCAGGACCAAAACGGCAAAGGGGTTTTCGATACCGCCGGTCAGGTACAAGAGGATCGCCAGTTGCAACGTGTCATAGCTGAGATAGAGCAGCGCCTGCAGATCGCTGAGCCGTGTCGTCGGCGCATAGCGCACACTCAGCACCGCGTTGAGCGCGACCGACGCCAGCACCACCAACAGCGCCGGTACAAACGCCATCTCGAAACCGAGCCCGAAATGAACGAAGACGATCGCCGCCGCCTGACCGGCCAGCGCGACCCAGCGGATCAGCACCAGCGTCTGCAGCCGCAGCGGACGGCGCCGCGCCGCCGGGGGGGCGAGGTGCGAGGGCGTCGGTCGAGGTGCTGTTACCAGGTTGTCGTTGCTCACGGCGGCACCCTATCGCCACGCCCGGACAGCGGCAACGCGGGGCTGGCGCGGGCCGATCCGAGACGCCATATTCGGCCCATGAATGCCCCGGCGGCGGCCATTTCGGTGCGCAATCTCAGTAAACGGTATGGCCAGGTTACAGCAGTCAACGATCTGTCGTTCGAGGTTGCGGCGGGGACCACGACCGCTCTCTTGGGCGGTAACGGTGCCGGCAAGACCACGACGATTTCTATCCTATTGGGCGTGCTGTTGCCGAGCGACGGGGCGGTCAGTGTGCTGGGCGAAGACATGTTACGGCATCGCTATCGCGTGCTGCCGCGGATGAACTTCTCTTCACCCTATGTCGATCTGCCACGCCGCCTGACTGTAAAGGAAAACCTGCGCATCTATGGGCGGTTGTATGCACTGCGCGATATGACCGGGCGAATCGAGGAACTCGGCGAGGCTCTCGAGTTGATGCCGCTAATGGACCGTCCCTTCGGCAATTTGTCGTCCGGGCAGAAAACCCGTGTCGCGTTGGCCAAGGCATTGTTGAACGATCCCGACGTCTTGCTGTTGGACGAACCGACCGCGTCGCTTGACCCTGATTCAGCCGACTGGATTCGTACCTTCTTGAAGGCCTACCAAACCCGGACGCGAGCCACCTTCCTGATGGCCTCGCACAACATGGCCGAGGTCGAACGGCTTTGCGACGATGTGATCATGCTGCGTACCGGGAAGGTCGTGGGTCGCGGCACGCCGCAGACTCTGATCGACCGGTACGGCCGCAAGACCCTGGAGGAAGTGTTCCTCGATATCGCGCGTGGCCGCGACACGGTGGCCGCGCCGTGACCGCGCGCCGGCACGATGTGGTTCGCCGCGACGCCTATTTCGCGTTTTCGCCGCTGCGGGTGAGCGCGATGGTGATGCGCTATTGGTATTTGCTGCGCGGGTCGTGGCCGCGCATCCTCGAACTCGCTTATTGGCCGACGATGCAGGTCGTCCTGTGGGGATTTCTAACTCTGTATCTTGCGCAGAATTCGAGCCTGTTCGTTCAGGCTTTCGGCGTTTTGCTGTCGGCGGTCCTGTTGTGGGATGTCCTGTTCCGCGGGCAGTTGGGCGTGTCGATGTCGTTTTTGGAGGAAATGTGGTCGCGTAACCTCGGTCATTTGTTCGTTTCCCCGTTGCGCCCGTACGAACTTTTGGCGTCGTTGATGACGATCAGTCTGATCAAGACGGTGATCGGGATTGTCCCGGCCTCCTTGCTGGCATACGCGCTGTTCGACTTTTCGGTCTATTCGCTGGGGCTCCCGCTGGTTGGGTTCTTTATCAACCTGATCGTGATGGGCTGGGCTCTGGGGCTGGTGATGGCCGGATTGGTCCTGCGCTACGGCCTGGGGGCAGAGAGCCTCGCGTGGGTTGCGGTGTTTGCGCTGGCGCCGCTGTCGGCGATCTACTACCCGGTCGCGGTGTTGCCGCCGTGGGTGCAACCGCTGACCTTCATCTTGCCGGCCAGTCACGTGTTCGAGGGAATGCGCGCGATCCTGATCGACGGCGTTTACCGGCCCGAATTGATGTGGACCGCTTCGGCGTTAAACGTGGTCTATTTGATCGGCGGGTCGCTCGGGTTCCTGGCGTTTTTCCGCCGGGCCCGCACATTGGGATTGATCTTGAACCTGGGCGAATGAGCCACAAAACAGCCCCATTTGGGTCCCATGATGCGGGTCCATCGGAAGGAGCGAAACAATGAAAATGCACACGATGGCGCGCGCAGCGGCGATATTCTTCGGCATCTTGGCCATAGTGATCGGCAGCCAAAGCGGAACGGCCCGCGCTGGCGAAGCGCAGACCCTCGTCGACAAGGCGGTCCTGACGGTGAAGTCCTTCGAGACCGACCCGGACATGGGCTCGATGCGCATTTTGTTGAGCCGCGCCCAGGGCGTGCTGATCCTACCGCAAATGTTGAAGGCCGGGTTTATCGTCGGCGGTGAAGGCGGTTCGGGCGTGATGCTGGTGCGCAAGGGCGAGTCTTGGACCCCGCCAGCCTTCTACACGATGGGCGCCGGCAGCATCGGCTTACAGTTCGGCGCGCAGGCGTCCGAGGTGGTATTGCTGCTGATGACCAAGCGCGCGGTCGACGCGGTGCTGTTCAACAAAGTGAAGCTGGGTGCCGATGCGAGCGTCGCGGCGGGGCCGATTGGCGCGGGCATCGAGGCCGCGACGACAACGAATTTTCGCGAGGATGTCTATTCCTATTCCAAGTCCAAGGGGTTGTTCGCTGGCGCCTCGGTCGAGGGCGCGGTGATCGAGCAGCGCGAAAGCCTGAACCGCGAGTACTACGGCCGCAACGTCTCGCCCGAAGACATTCTGTTCAAGAACGCGGTGACCAATCCCGAGGCTGACGTGTTGCGCCAAGCGCTCAACGCGCTGTTGCGCAGCCGCACTTAGCCTGCCCGCTCGGCCAACTCGATTATGGCGACGAGTAGCACGACCAGGGCATTGAGCACACAGGCCACGACGAGCAGGTAGAAACAACGATGGGCGTCAGCGGGCGAGGCGTCGCTGCGGGCGCCCGCGGGTTCGATCCAGGGCGTGACGCCGCGCTCGGGTCCGTCGAGGTGACGCGGTCCGGTGAGCATGACGCCGAGCGCTCCGGCCATCGCGGCCACCGGCCAGGCGGCACTGCGCAACCGCCGGCCAGGCGCATGGCCAAGCATCGCAGCCATCGACCCACCCAGCGAAGCACCCGGCGTAAACATCGCCGAGAAGGCCAGCAGCACCGCGGCGAGCCGCAGCGGCACCCACCCGAGCGCATCGTGCAGTCGCATCGAGACGAACCCCAAGGCACGGTCGTCTGCCCCGGGCCGGTCGAACAGCAACGCGGCGACCAATAACAAGCGGTAGACGATCATCCCGGTGAGGCCGAGGAGGGCATACCAAAAGGCCAGCGCCACCACGCCCTCGGCGTAGCGCAATGCGGCGCTTTCGACCGATTGGCGCAAGCCGCCGTCGGCGGCGCGGGGCGGGGTCCGGATGCTGCGCCCGAGCGCGCCGAACAGCGCGCGCTGGTCAACCACGATCAGCAGCGCCGCCAACGACAGCGACCAGCCGAAAGGGACCGCCGCGGACGCCGCCGAAACGGCAACGCCGACGATGATCCCGACAACGATCAAAAAGAGACTAAGGATCAAGCCGCGTACCAGCAGGGTAGCAGGCGTACGGCCGGTGCGGTCGAGGCGGCGCGCGGCCTCCCCAATCAAACGTGCCGCAATCCGGTCGAACGGGCGGCGCGGGCGACGTAGCACCAACCCGAGCAAGGCGTCGATGACGAAGGCCGCAAGGAGAAGGAAAAACGGCTCGGGCCCCGCGCCAATCGTCAACCAGGCGAAATCCGGGGTAGTGTCGAAGCCTGTCATCGATGGAGGATGGGGGCTGCTAAGGCATGCGTCAACGCGGGCCAAACCCTAACAAAATGGAGCCCGGCACGACCTGGGTGCGGGCAGTTTCGGCCCTGATCGCGCTGGGGGTGGTGGCGCTGATTGCGCGCGATCCGGCGTGGGCTGGGAGCAACGGGACCCTGCTCCAGCGGGCCGGCGGCGCGGCGATGATCGTCGGTGCCGTCGGCGCGCTGTTGTATGCGCTGGAACTCCGCGGTACCCGCCCGCCGGTGCGTGCCCTGACCCACCCCAGCGCGGCGTGGACGCTGGTCCTAGTCGGTGCTGCCGGACAGGCCCTGGTGTGACGCGACAACGGGTCGCAGCCATTCACGCAAGCGGGATTTGCACCCGCGGCGCCGGTTTGCTGTTCTAGCGCCATGTCCACACCGTCCCCGAAGAAATCCACGGCCCGGCGCCGCGGGCCCATCCTGATTATCGCCGCGGTCCTTGCCGTGATCGGTGGCCTCGGGCTTGGACTGTTAGTCCCGGTGAGCAAACCCAACCTGCCTGTGAGCCAATCGATCGTCGGTGGCCCGTTCGAAATGGTCAACCACCGGGGCGAAACCGTCACGGAGGACACCTTCAAGGGCCGCCACATGCTGGTCTATTTCGGCTACACCTTTTGCCCCGACGTGTGCCCGACCGAGTTGCAGGCGATGACGGTCGCGCTCAACGACCTGGGCGCCAAGGCCGACGCCATCACGCCCGTCTTCGTCACCATCGACCCCGAGCGCGACGACGTCGAAGCGATGCGTACCTATGTCAGCTTTTTCCACCCGCGGTTGATCGGCCTGACCGGCACGCCCGCGCAAGTGAAGGCGATGACCGACGCGTTCGGCGTCTATGCCGCCCGGGCGCGCGACACCGGGTCGTCGAGCGACTATTTGATGGACCACTCCTCGATGATCTTCCTGATGGACGAAGACGGACGATACGTCACCCATTTCCGCGCCGGCACTGCGCCGGAGGCGATGGCTCGGCAGCTCGCAGCGGCCCTGTAGAGGCTGTTTCCTCTAGGGAATTTTTCGGTTACTCTCAGAGACTTACCGCGATTCCTTGCGCGGTGACCAGGAACAGTTAGGGCGTTTGATTGCTTTATTCCGCGCACGAGTTTCAGCAGGCCGCGACCGCTGCCCTGCGCACGACCTTGCAGGCGGGACAAATCGCTTTCCGCCATCCACTCAACCCGCTTACCCATACCGATTTCGGTCGGCGCACGGCAGCGGCCTATGAGTTGGTCGAATACACGACACGGCGCCGCAGCAAGCCGCAGTTCGGGCTGACCCACGTCGAAACCGCAAAGGGGCCGGTGCCGATCACCGAAGTCGCGGTGCGCGAGGACGCCTTCTGCAACTTGCTCCATTTCGAGCGACCGGGATGCGAGGCGTTGCCGCGCGTCTTGGTGGTAGCGCCGTTATCGGGCCACTTCGCCACGCTGTTGCGCGGCACCGTCGATGCGCTGCTGCCCGAGCACGACGTTTACATCACCGATTGGATCGATGCGCGCGACGTGCCGGTTGCGCGCGGCCGCTTTTCGCTCGACGACTACATCGCCTATACCATTTGCTTCCTGCGCCACCTTGGCCCCGGCACCCACGTCATGGCGGTGTGCCAGCCATCGGTACCGGTGCTGGCCGCTTCCGCGTTGATGGCCGAGGACAACGATCCTGCGCGGCCCAAGTCGATGATCCTGATGGGCGGGCCGATCGATACCCGGGTCAACCCGACCGCGCCCAACGACCTCGCGCAATCTCAGTCACTGGCGTGGTTCGAGCGCAACGTCATCACCACAGTACCGATGAGCTATCCGGGTTTCATGCGGCAGGTCTACCCGGGCTTTCTGCAATTGACCGGATTCATGACGATGAACCTGGAGCGCCACATGAACGCGCACTGGGACCTGTACGATCATTTGGTCGAAGGCGACGGCGACAGTGTCGCGGCGCACCAGAAGTTCTATGACGAGTACCTTTCGGTCATGGACCTACCGGCCGAGTATTATCTGCAAACCGTCAAGACGGTGTTCCAGGACCACGCGCTACCGCAGGGGACGTTCAAGTGGGGCGAGCGGTTGGTCGATCCCGGTGCGATAATCGATATCGGCCTGATGACGGTCGAGGGCGAACTCGACGATATTTCGGGTCTGGGCCAAACCCGAGCCGCACACGATTTATGCGTGAACTTGCCTGCCGCCAAGAAACGCCACCACGAACAGGCGCAAACCGGACACTACGGCATTTTCAACGGGCGGCGCTGGCGCACCGAGATCCTGCCGAGGGTCCACGAGGCGATACTTGCCAACGCCTAGCGCTCCCCGCGCAACGCCCGGCACGCAACGCACCGCGGCCCCCGACGACGAACCGTTCTGGAAGCATAAGACCTTGTCCGAGATGACTCGCACAGAGTGGGAATCGCTGTGCGACGGATGCGGTAAATGCTGCTTGCTGAAGCTGCAGGACATCGAGACCGATGTCGTCGAGTACACTAACGTCGCCTGCCGGCTGTTGGACGATGAAACCTGCCGCTGTACCCGCTACACCGAACGTCAGCGCTATGTGCCCGATTGCGTCGTGCTGTCGCCCGATAACATCGCGCAGTTGTCGTGGATGCCGTCGACCTGTGCCTACCGGCTGATCGCCGAGGGACGCGCGCTGCCGATATGGCACCACCTCGTGTCGGGCAGCCGCAACACGGTCAACATGGCGGGGCATTCGGTGCGCGGACGCACCATTGCTGAGGCCGACGCGCCGGATCCGGAACTGCACATCGTGCGATGGCCGCGGTAAAGATCGACGGGGATCGCGGGCAAACCGTCGAGATCGACGGGACGACGGTTCCGCTCGCCGTGCAGGTCAACGGTCGGGCGCGTAACATCAGCTTGCGGGTCGATGAACGTACCGGCGGGATCGAATTGGTTCTGCCGCGCTTTGTCGCCAAGGCCGACGGGCTCGCCTTCGTGCAAGAGAAATCCCGGTGGATCATGCACCAGGTGCGCGACCTTGCGCCGCGGGTGGCGTTTACCGATGGCGCGGTCCTGCCGCTGCTCGGCATCGACCATTGCATCGTCCACCGCGCCGGGGCGCGTGGCACCGTATGGGCGGACGCTGACGCGAAAACGATCAACGTCGCCGGCGAGGCGCCCCATGTCGCGCGCCGGGTCGCCGATTGGCTTAAGGCGCAGGCGCGCGGCGAGGTCTCGTCCCGCGCCCACGATTTCGCCCGCGATCTCGACCGGCGCATCCGTACGATTCAAATTCGCGATACCCGCAGCCGGTGGGGGAGTTGTTCGGAGGATGCCCGGTTGTCGTTTTCCTGGCGGCTGATCCTCGCGCCCGAGAACGTGCTGACCTATGTCGTCGCGCACGAGGTCGCGCACCTGGTCGAACTCAACCACAGCAAGCGGTTTTGGGGGCTCGTCGACCGGCTCTGTCCAGACAACGGGCCCGCGAAATACTGGCTCAAACGTCACGGCGCATCGCTACACCGCTTCGGTTAAGCGGGCGTTTGCACCCACGCGCTCTGGGACCTAACGTGGCCTTAAGCGCCGCGCCGCCGCCATCGCCGATAAGGCAACATGCTTTCCAGACCTGGTACCCTGACCTTTGTCCTGTTTGCAGGCGGCCTGTTCGCGTTCAGCCCGCTGTCGACGGACATGTTTATTCCGTCCTTGCCCAGCCTGGCCCAAGCGCTCGACACGACGGTACCGGCGGTGCAATTGACGCTGAGCGTCTATTTGCTGGGCTTTGCGTTAAGCCAGCTTTTCTATGGACCGATCGCCGACCGGTTCGGGCGCAAGCCGACCATCCTGGGTGGGATCGCGATCTACCTCGTGGGCAGCGCGTTGTGCATGGCCGCCGGATCGATCGAGATGTTGGTGCTGGGCCGTTTCATCCAAGCGCTCGGCGCGGCCTTCGGCCAGGTACTGGGCCGGGCGGTCATTCGCGATGTAGCGAAACCCGAAGAGTCCGCGCGCATCTTGGCCTATGCGACGGTTATCATGGGCGGGACATCGTTGATCACGCCGAGTATCGGCGGATTGGTCACGGTCTATTTCGGGTGGCAGGTCATTTTCGCGGTGCTGATCGCCTATGCCCTGAT
Source organism: Alphaproteobacteria bacterium (assembly GCA_040216735.1). Lineage (NCBI taxonomy): Bacteria > Pseudomonadati > Pseudomonadota > Alphaproteobacteria > Alphaproteobacteria bacterium. Next base: position 474,669 of record JAVJOO010000002.1, read on the forward strand.
CTATTTCCTGATCGTCGGCATCGGGTTTCGCGAATCCATCGTCGCGGTGAACCGCGACGCGATCCGACCTACGCAAATGCTGGCGAACTTCGGCATCCTGTTGCAACACCGCGCATTCCTGCGCAATACCATCAGCGTTTCGTTCATGTTCGGGACGCTGTTTACCTTTCTGTCGGGATCTTCGTTTGTGTTCATTGACGTGTACGGGGTGCCGACGACGCACTTTGGCCTGATCTTCACCGCGATGGCCGGCGCCTTCACGGTGGCTTCGGCAATCGTGGGACGATTGGGCGGACGGATGCGCCACGACACGATCTACCGCGCGGCGGCGGCAGGCGCGGCGGCAGCGGCCCTAGTCGCGCTGGGCTTGGTCCTGGCCGGGTGGACCGACGTCTTCGCCTTGGTCGGCGCGATGGCGGTGCTGTCGTTTGCGATGGGCTTCATGGTGCCGCTCGCCTTTGCCGGAGCAATGGCGCCCCACCCCGAAATGGCCGGCACCGCGTCGACCTTGATCGGCTTTATCCAAAGCGTCTTTTCGGCGGCGATGGGCGCCCTGGTCGGCCTTTTATTCGACGGCACCGGGGTGCCAATGTTCGCCCTGATCGCTGCCCTGTCGACCGGGGCGCTGGCGAGCTTCGTCCTGATCCGCCCGCGAGTCATGGTACCAACATGAGTCGAAGCCCGTTACGCCCGGGGTCGCTTCCCCTGATCCTGTTTGTCGGCGGCTTGGTCGCTGTCGGACCGCTATCGACCGACATGTACATCCCGGCCCTGCCCGCGATCCGGATCGGCTTCGGCAGCACCGTGACCATGGTGCAACTGACTTTCAGCGTGTTCCTGGTCGGCTTCGCCATCGGGCAATTGGCGGTGGGGCCGCTGGGCGACCGCTTCGGCCGGCGTCCGATCTTGCTGGGCGGCATGCTTCTCTATGCCGCGACGAGTCTGGCCGCCGGGGTGTCGCCGTCGGTCGAATGGCTGATCGTGCTGCGCTTCTTCCAAGCGCTGGGAGCGGCATCGGCCTGGGTGTTGAGCCGGGCGATCGTGCGCGATCTGCATCCGCCCGGCGAAACCACCCGTATCCTTGGCTACACCACCGGAATCATGGGCGCGTTATCCGCACTGGTGCCGATCACCGGTGGATTCTTGGCCGAGACCCTGGGATGGCAGGCGATCTTTTTCACCATTGCGGGTTTTGCCCTGGTCTATCTCGCGGTCATCGCGCTGTGGTTCGAGGAAACTACGGTACCCAACCCCGATGCGATTCGGCCGCTACCAATGCTGCGCACTTTTCGGCTGCTGTTGACCAACCGAGTGTTCGGCGGCTACGCCGCCTGCCTGTGCTTGGCGCTCGGCGCGATGTTCAGCTTCATGTCGGGCGGCGCGTTGGTGTTTATCGACACCCAAGGATTGACGCCGTCGCAGTTCGGCGCGTTGTTTCTAGCGATGGCGCCGGTGTTCTCGGCGTCGTCGTTCATGACCGGCCGCGCGGCGCGGTGGCTAGGGCCCAAGAACCTGTTCGGTGTCGGCGTGGGGTGCACCGTGGGCGGAACGGCGACGTTGTTTGCCCTGGCGCTGTCGGGTTCGTTGACGCTGTACATCGTTGTGCCGGCACTGATGCTGACGACCTTCGGCCTGGGCTTCATCATGCCGCTGTGTTTTTCCGGCGCGTTGGCGCCCTACCCGACCGTGGCGGGCACCGCCTCGTCGCTGATCGGCTTCATGCAGGCCGCGTTTTCGGCGGTGGTCGGCGTCCTGGTCGCGGCGATCTATGACGGCAGCGCACTACCGGTGATGGGCCTGATGGCCGGCTTGATGGGGTCGAGCGCGCTGGTCTACCTCGTTGTGCTGCGCCCGGTGATGAACCGACCCGGCGTTGAGGGCGCCTGACCCGCGCGTCTGGGCGGTCTGCGGAGTTGGCCTTGCGCGGACCCGCGCGTATAGTGCGCGCCCTTTCAAACTCGAGTGACCTATGGCCAAGCTGCGCGCCGGTACGCTGCCGCTGATTATCGTGCTGTCCGCCGTATTGGTGGTAGGCGAAATGGCGACCGACATGTTCATTGCGGCGCTACCGCAACTCGCCCGCGAGTATGCGGCGAGCGTGAGCAAGGTGCAGCTGACGCTGGGCGCCTACATGATCGGTTTTGCCATCGCCCAACTCGCCTACGGACCGATCTCTGACCGGTTCGGCCGGCGCGGCCCGTTGATGGCGGGGACCGCGCTGTTCCTGGCGGCGTCGCTGTTGAGTGCCCAAGCGAATTCGATCGAGATGCTGATCGCGTTGCGGTTCCTGCAAGCGTTGGGCGGGGCCGCCGGCGTGACGATCTGCATGGCGATCATCCGCGACATGCACGACCGCAATCGCTCGGCGATCATGCTAGCGCGCCTCGGCAGCATCATCGCGATCGCGCCGGCGTTAGCGCCGTTGTTCGGCGGGTGGCTCATCGAAACCTTTAGCTGGCGGGCGACCTTCTATGCGCTGGCGGTGTGGGCCGCCATCGCCATCGGCTTGGTCTGGTTTCTGATCCCCGAATCGAACCTCAACCGCGATGCCCGCGCGACCCAGGTGCTGGGGATGTTCCGAAACTTCGGGGCACTGCTGCGCAACCGTACCTATGTCGGGTTCATGCTGACGCTGGTGTTTTGCTTCGGCACGTTCTTCGCGTTTATCTTCGGCGCACCATTCGTGTTTATCGACGTGTTCGGTTTGAGCGAATCGACGTTTCCCCTGATCATCACGGTTCAAGTCGGTGGCTTCGTCGCCGGAACCATGCTGTCCGAGCGCTTGGCACCGCGCTTTGGCTTGGACACGGTGTTTCGCTGGGCCGTCGTGCTGGCGTGGTTGTCGGGGATGACGACGGCGGCCTTTCCGCTGTTGGGGATCGAAACGATCGTCACCATCGTCGCGCCGATGATCGTGTTCGCCTTCGCGGTCGGATTCATCTTTCCGCTGGGTACGGCAAGCGCGCTAGGCCCGTTTCCGCTGATGGCGGGCACCGCCGCGGCCTTGCTTGGGTTTCTCCAAACCCTGGGCGGTACCGGGTTCGGTGTCACCGTGGGCGCAGTATTCGACGGCCGCGCGGTGGGGATGACCAGCGTGATGGGAGTCTCGGTGACCCTCGCCCTGGCGGTCTATTTCGGGTTGCTGTGGCGGCGGCCCGTCGAGGGGTAGCCGGCGCCGGGTGCCCCCAATCCAGCGGCGCTAAATGTCCAGGTTGACGACGTTGAGGGCGTTTGTCTGGATGAAATCGCGGCGTGGCTCGACGACGTCGCCCATCAGGGTTTCAAACAGGTCGGAGGCCTGGTCGACCTGGGACACCTTGACCTGTAGCAAGCTGCGCGCGGAGGTATCCAGCGTGGTTTCCCAGAGCTGTTCGGGATTCATTTCGCCCAAGCCTTTGTAGCGCTGGACCTGTAGGCCCTTGCGGCCGAAACCGACGATGGCGTCGAGCAATTGCGTGGGCGAGCGAATCACGACGGAGTCGTCCTTGCGGCGCAGAATGCCCCGGCGCTGGTAGGTGTCCTGGAGACTTTGGGCCATCCCCTGGAGCTTGCGTGCGTCGGCCGAACGGATCAGCGGTCCGTCGATAACCTGTACTTCCGGCGCACCGCGCAGCACGCGGGTGAATTTCAGACCGCCGTCTTCGGTGGGGTCGCCTTGCCAGCCTTGCTCCTCGTCGGGCGAGAGCTGGTTGAGGCGGCGCGCGACATAGTCGGCGGCGGCGCGGGCCTGGTCGGGAACGGACAAGACCTCCGGGCTGAGCGCGCCGGCGATGGCGGTTTGTTCGACCGCGTCCCACGCATAGCGTTTGGACAGGGCACCGACCAACTTGCGGCATTGCCGAGCTTGGTCCACCAGGGCAATGAGATCGGTACCGGCGACTTGGGAATCGTTATAGAGCGTGAAAACCGCGTCCTTGACGCCGTCGGAGACGAGGTAGTCCTCCATCTCCTTTTCGTCCTTCAGGTAGGTCGAGGACTTGCCCTGGACAACTTTGTAGAGCGGCGGCTGGGCGATGTAGAGATACCCCGCATCGATCAATTCGGGCATCTGCCGGTAGAAGAACGTCAGCAGCAACGTACGGATATGCGCACCGTCGACATCGGCGTCGGTCATGATGATGATCTTGTGATAGCGGATCTTCGATAAATCGAAGTCGTCGCGGCCGATGCCGGTGCCGAGCGCAGTGATCAGCGTGCCGATTTCGTTCGACGACAGCATTTTGTCGAAGCGCGCGCGTTCGACGTTCAAGATTTTGCCGCGCAAGGGCAGTACCGCCTGGAAGCGTCGGTCGCGGCCCTGTTTCGCCGAGCCGCCGGCCGAATCGCCCTCGACGATGAAGATTTCGGCGATCGTCGGATCGCGCTCCTGGCAGTCGGCGAGTTTGCCGGGCAGGTTGGAAATGTCGAGCGCGCTCTTCCGCCGCGTCAATTCGCGCGCCTTGCGGGCCGCTTCGCGCGCCGCCGCGGCCTCGGTGATCTTGGCCGCAATCGCCCGAGCGTCGCTCGGATGCTCTTCGAACCATTGGCCCAACCGGTCGCCCACGAGGCTTTCGACCACGGTGCGGACTTCCGAGGACACCAGCTTTTCCTTGGTCTGGGACGAGAACTTCGGATCGGGAACCTTAACGGAAAGGACGGCGGTCAAGCCTTCGCGGGCGTCGTCGCCGGTGATTTGCACCTTGTCTTTCTTGGCGCCTGGATGTTGAAGCGCATATGCATTGACGGTGCGCGTGAGGCCCGCGCGGAAGCCCGCGAGATGGGTGCCACCGTCGCGCTGCGGGATGTTGTTGGTGAAGCACAGCACGTTCTCGTGGTAGCTGTCGTTCCACTGCAACGCCAGTTCGAGCGTGATGCCGTCGCGCTCCCCGGTCACGACGACGGTCTGGTGTAGGCCCTGTTTCTTGCGATCGAGGTGCTGGACGAAGGCTTCGGCACCGCCTTCGTAATGCATTTCGATGACCGTTTCGTCGACGCCGCGCTTGTCCTTGAGGACGATCGTGACACCGGAATTGAGGAAAGCGAGTTCGCGCAACCGGTGCTCCAGCGTCTCGATGTCGAAGTCGATATGCGAAAAAGTCTCCAGCGACGGCAGGAAAGTAATTTCCGTCCCATGCTCGCGCGAGTCGGCGACCGCCGCGAGCGGCGCTTCGGGTTCCCCGTGGATATAGCGCTGGTAATGCTCCTTGCCCTGGCGGCGGATGCGTAGGTCGAGCCGGGCGGAGAGCGCGTTGACGACCGAAACGCCGACGCCGTGCAGGCCGCCGGAGACCTTGTAGGAGTTGTCGTCGAACTTACCGCCGGCGTGGAGTTGGGTCATGATGACTTCGGCGGCCGAGATCCCCTCTTCGTGATGGATGCCTGTCGGGATACCGCGGCCGTTGTCGCCCACCGTGCACGAGCCATCGGGATTGAGGGTGACATCGATCCGATCGCAGTGGCCGGCGAGCGATTCGTCGATCGCGTTGTCGACGACCTCGTAGACCATATGGTGGAGGCCAGAACCGTCGTCGGTATCGCCGATATACATGCCCGGACGTTTGCGCACGGCATCGAGCCCGCGCAGCACCTTGATGGACGTTGCGCCGTAGTCGCCTTCGGCGCCGATGTCTTCGGCTTGGTCAGTCATTCTGGATTCCTGTGATGGTACCGCCGGAAACGTCGAGGAAAAGTGCGCGCGGGCCGAGCGGTTCAAAAACGTCCTTGTCGGTGCCGGTCAGCCATGCCTGAACGCCCATCTCGAGGACTTGGGCGAACAGCGCGTGTCGCCGGTTTTCATCGAGGTGCGCGACGATTTCGTCGAGCAACAACAGCGGGGCCGCGCCGGTGCGCAGCGCGCCGACGCGCGCATCAGCCAACACGATGGCGATCAGCAACGCCTTTTGTTCGCCGGTCGAGCATTGCCGCGCGGGTAGCCCTTTCTCCAGGTGCGTCACCGCAAGGTCACTGCGATGCGGTCCAACCGCCGCACCGCCGGTTTCGGCGTCGCGGTAGCGCGCGGCGGTCAATGCTTCGCGAAAGGCTTGCTCGGCATCCAATGCCGCCATGTCGTCGAGGGAGGCCTCGACGCTGCCGTCGACCTCGACGAGGGCCGCCGGGAACGGACCGGTATCGGTGTGAAGCGCGGCCGAGAGACTGTTCACCGCGTCGCGTCGCGCGGCGGCAATGGCCACCCCGTACTCGGCCATGGTGTTTTCCAGCGCCAGAACCCATTGGTCAGCGCGCCGGCCGGATTTGAGCAAGTGAGCGCGCTCGCGCATCGCCCGCTCATAGGCGGCGACACGGGTCGCATGGCCTGGATCGACACCGTAGACCAAACGGTCGAGGAAGCGGCGGCGCGAGGCGCTGTCCTCTTGGAACAGGCGATCCATTTGCGGCGTGATCCACGCCATCGCGACCGATTCAGCCAGCGCCGCGGGACCGCGCACGGTTTCCCCGGCGATGCGCACCTGGCGGCGGTCGAGCGGCGCGTCCGCAGTCGGATCGGGCGAGATGGTGCCGGTGCCGATATCGACATCGCCGCCGGGGGTGCCGTCGACGGTGCCGGCGACGGCCCAACCGCGATCGCTGCGGGTACGGCAGACATCGGCGAGGCGGGCGCGGCGCAGACCGCGGCCCGGCGAAAGGTAGGAAATCGCTTCAAGGATATTGGTTTTTCCTGCCCCGTTCGGCCCGGTCAGAACGACGCAACGCGCGTCGGTCTCGAGCCGTAAATGGGCGTAACAGCGAAAATCCGTCAGCGTCAGACGGCGCAGAAAATACGCGGGTACCTGGGCGGCCCCCACGGGCACCGCACGGGGCGCCATGTCATGGGCCATAGCCAACGGCGTCTCTACACCCGCATCGGCATGAGGACATAGAGTGCGCGCTCATCGGTGAGGTCGCGCAGGATGGTCGGCGACACCGCATCCGCGAGATCCAGCCGCGCGGAGTCGCCGTCGATCTGGCTGGCGATGTCGAGCAGATAGCGCGAGTTGAATCCGACCTCGATGTCCTCGCCACCGTAGCTGACGACGAGTTCCTCGTCGGCGCTGCCGCTGTCGGGGCTGTTGGCGGAGAGATGCAGTTTGTCCTTTTCGACTGTCAGTTTGATCGAGCGCGACTTTTCGGTGGAGATGGTCGAGACCCGGTCCACCGCCTCGGCAAACTGGCGCCGGTCGACCTCGAGAATTTTGTCGTTCCCCGACGGGATCACGCGCTGATAGTCGGGGAAGGTGCCGTCGATCAATTTGGTCGTGAGCACCGTCTTACCGAAAGCGAACCGAATTTTGGATTCAGAAAGGGACACCTCGACCGTGCCGTCGACCTGATCCAAAAGGCGGCGCACTTCGAGAACGGCCTTGCGCGGCACGATCACGCCTGGCATCGCCGCGGCGCCGTCGGGCAAAGGGCATTCGACCTGGGCCAAGCGGTGGCCGTCGGTGGCCACGGCGCGCAGCATCGGGACGCCCTCGGCCTCGGCGGCATGGAGGTAGATCCCGTTCAGATAATAGCGAGTTTCTTCGGTGGAAATGGCAAACCGGCTTTTGTCGATAAGGCGCTTGAGCGCGTCCGCTTCGATCTGAAAGCTGTGCGGCAAAGCATCGTCGGCCAATACCGGAAAGTCCTCCTTGGGCAGGCACGGCAGGGTAAAGCTGGACCTGCCCGCGACCACCGAGAGGCGCGATTGATCGCCCGCCAAGGCGAGCTCGATCTGGGCGCCGTCGGGCAATTTGCGGACGATGTCGTGCAGCGTGTGGGCGGCCGCGGTCGTCGCGCCGCCTTGGGACACATCGGCCCCGACCGATTCGACGATGGTCAAATCGAGATCGGTCGCGGTGAGCGCCAATTCGCTGCCGTCGACCACCAACAGCACATTGGAGAGAATCGGAATGGTGTTGCGCCGCTCGACGACGTTTTGCACGTGGCCAAGGGCCGACAGTAGCGTTGCGCGTTCAATCGTGATCTTCATAACGCCAATTCTTTTGTTGATCCGCGCGGCAGGTAGAGTGTCCCACCGGGCGACGTTCATCATTTTTGGACAAGACGGGCGCCTAAAGGCGCCCGAAGCGGGACGATCTCAGAGCTAAAACGGTGGACCCGTCCCGGTCGTTTCACCGAAAAAAACGCCGAGCGCGCCCCACGTCCCCGCCGAATCCCAGCGGGGCTTGAGTATAGCACCGGCGGGCCCGCGTGGGGGGCTTTTTTTGCCCCCCGAGGCCACCCTAGTGCATTGAAATCAAAGGATTATTTGAGACCCGCTTTAGGTCTCGAGCATCCGCCGCAGGAGGTCGATATCCTCGGACAGAATGTTGTCGTTCTGGCGCAGCTCGTCGATCCGTTTAACAGCATGCATGACCGTGGTGTGATCGCGTCCACCGAACTTGCGTCCGATTTCAGGGAGCGAGCGCGAGGTGAGCTGTTTGGCCAAATACATCGCCACCTGACGGGGCCGCGCCACCGCACGGGCCCGGCGAGCCGAGTGCATCTCGGAAATCCTGATGTTGTAGTGCTCGGCCACCCGCTTTTGGATGTCCTCGATGGTGATCCGCCGGTCGTTGGCGCGTAGCAGGTCGCGCAGCACTTCCTGGGTGGTTTCGAGGGTAATGGGGCGGCCAACCAGGTTGGAATAGGCGAGAACCCGGGTCAGCGCGCCCTCGAGCTCGCGCACGTTCGAGGTGATGCGGTGGGCGAGAAACTCGAGGACCTGCAGGGGGACGTTTTTGGCTCCCATGTGCTGGACCTTAGACTGCAGGATACCGATCCGCAGTTCGTAGTCGGTCTGATGAATGTCGGCGACGAGCCCCCAGCCGAGGCGGGAGCGCATGCGCTCTTCCATGCCGTCGAGATTGGAGGGCGAGCGGTCGCCCGAAATGATGACCTGCCGGTTCTGGTCCACCAGGGCGTTGAACGTGTGGAAAAACTCTTCCTGTGTGGAATCCTTGCCGCTGATGAACTGGACGTCGTCGATCATCAAAACGTCGACGGATCGAAACAGTTCCTTGAACTGCATCACATCCTTGAAACGGAGCGCCCGGATGAACTGGTACATGAATTTTTCGGCGGATAGATAGATCACCCGGCGAGCCGGATCGCGTTCGCGGATGTGCCATGCGATCGCATGCATCAAGTGGGTTTTACCGAGGCCGACACCGCCATAGAGGTAGAGCGGATTGAACGGGACGGCATCGACTTCGGAGACGCGGCGGGCCGCCGCATAGGCCAGTTCGTTGGCCTTGCCGACAACGAAATTCTCAAAGGTAAAGCGCGGGTCGAGCGGCGCTCCGGCTTCAGCGAGACCTTGGTCGATGGGCCGTTCGCGTACCGGTTCCCCAGCAACGTCCTTGGGTGCCTGGGCGGCCTGCCCGGACGGGCGGACCAGAATATCGATCTGCGGCGCGCTCCCCGATTCCTCGGACCATGCCACGCGCACTTTTTCGGCATAGTGGGACACCACCCAATCGCGCATGAAACGCGTCGGCACCGACATCAGGACGCGACCGTCCTGGACGTTGGTCAGTTCGAGCTGCTTGAGCCAACTGTTGTAGGCGGCGTCGCCTACATCGGCACGCAGCCGATCGCGGACGCTCTGCCAAATGTCACCAAGGGGTCGACTGGGTTGCGGCGTTTCCATTCGGACCTCAGGACTGGTTCCAGGGGAGACCGGCAGCTTTCCAACCGCCGGCGCGACCACGGTGGCGATCACCGTCGAGGTCGCCCTCGAAACCGCCCGCGACGTTGTAGCATTTGGAGTAGCCCCGCTCGGTCATGGCGATGGCTGCCGCTTTTGAGCGGCCACCCGAGCGGCATAGAAATAAGAGGGTATCGTCCGGCTTGACGCCGGTCGCAGTGACTTGGTCGGTAAATTGCGGGTTGGGCGCCCCGCCGGGGAATCCTTGCCACTCGACGCGGTGAACCGGCTTACCAACGTCGTCGAGGTTGGGAAGGCCGACGAAATTCCATTCCGCCGCCGTCCGCACGTCGATTAGCTGAGCCGAAGAATCTTCGCCCAGGATGCGCCAAGCGTCTTCGACCGAAACGTCACCTGCATAGTTCATTCACACTTCCCGGGTCCGCGCGTTAACCGCGCTGGACTTCTCTCCCTAATCCGCCGATGGCCGGCGTGTCTTATCAATATTTTTTTAGAGCAGAACGGTTTCGCGATCCGCTGACAAAAATTTATTTTTTTGAAACGCCTCCGCCATTGGGGCCGACAAAAGACACCGTCCTCGTCCATACGATAAAATTGTGGGCAGAGAATTGCCCCGGAACCCCTGTTCGGTTCGACAAGACTACTGCCCGCTCGGAACCCTTTCAACATTGGCTGGAGCGCATCGGAAAAAAATCGAAACGCCATGCAATGCGGCAACACCACTACATCTTGGTGGGCTTGCGCATGACAACCACTCGTAAAAAAGGCCGCACTGAAAAGTGCGGCCCATATCGACAAAACTTTTCGTCGTAACTTATGCAGGCATCCCATTGATGCGCTTCGACAATCGAGAAATGCGCCGCGACATCGTGTTCTTCTTTACGATCCCTTTGTTGGCGCCGCGCATCATTTCCGGTTCTGCGAGGCGAAGCGCATCTTGTGCCTTGGCGCGATCGCCCGCAGCGATGGCTTGCTCGACTTTCTTGATGAACGTGCGCACGCGACCGATACGCGCGATGTTGACGGCGGAGCGGCGAACCGTTTGCCGAATTCTTTTCTGCGCAGATTTATGGTGCGCCATGACCTTGCTTCATGTGAGTTGTGAAGAGGCGGCTTATATCGCCTGACACCGGGGCGGTCAACCGATTAGACGTTCTTAAAGTTGGGTTTGCGCTTCTCGACAAAGGCCGCCATGCCCTCTTTTTGGTCTTCCAGGGCGAAAGTGGCGTGGAATAGCCGCCGTTCGAAGCGAATCCCCTCCTCCATGGTCGTCTCGAAGGCACGGTTTACCGCTTCTTTGGCCATGTAGACCGCCGGGCGCGACAGGGTGGCGATTTCGCCCGCGACCTTTACTGCCTCGTCGATGAGATCTTCGGCCGGCACGATGCGGCTCACCAGACCGGAACGCTCGGCTTCCTCAGCGTCCATCATGCGGCCGGTCAGGACCATTTCCATGGCCTTCGACTTGCCGACGAAACGGGCCAGCCGCTGGGTGCCGCCGGAGCCCGGGATGATGCCCAAACGGATTTCGGGTTGGCCGAATTTTGCATTCGGAGCAGCGAGGATGAAGTCGCACATCATCGCAAGTTCGCATCCGCCCCCCAAGGCATAGCCGGCTACCGCAGCGACGACCGGTTTACGGCACGTCGCCGTCCGACCCCATTCCTTGGTGATGAAGTCGCCGGCATAGACGTCGACGAAACTCTTGGGCTGCATCTCCTTGATGTCGGCACCGGCGGCGAACGCCTTTTCGCTGCCGGTGATGACGATCGCGCCGACCCCATCATCCGATTCGAAACGGTCCAAGGCGGCGCCGAGCTCGACCATCAAATCGCTGTTCAACGCGTTGAGCGCATCGGGACGGTTGAGCGTGATCAGGCCGACGTTGCCTTTGGTTTCGACCAAGATCGTTTCGTAGGCCATCGCGGCCTCCTTTCGAGGAGCGGTATGCGGTCCGGTCGGATTTTGCGAATCGCCGGAGGCGGCCCGTATACGCGATGGAGACGGGCAAGATCAACCGCCCTTCGACTACCGTTGGCGGTGCGGACAGTAAAACGTCGAGCGGCCGGATTGCACAAAACGCACGACTGACCGGGTGCAATCGCACGACGGGCAGGCTTGCCCTTCGCGGTCGTAAACCGAGAAGTTGTGTTGGAAGTACCCCAGTTCGCCGTCCGAACCGACATAGTCCCGCAAGGACGATCCGCCGGCGGCGATCGCCGCCTGGAGGACATCGCGAATCGCGGTGGCGAGGCGTTCGGCGCGCACCGGCCCGACCGTGCGGGCCTGGCGGCGCGGCGATATGCCCGCATGGTAGAGTGCCTCGCAGACATAAATGTTGCCGAGCCCCGCCACGACGCGCTGGTCGAGCAGCGCTGCCTTGATCGGAGTGTGCTTGCCGTGCAGTCGCGCGGCGAGCAGCGCGCCGCCGAAGGCATTGCCGAGCGGCTCGGGCCCGAGATCGCGGAGCAGCGGATGGTCGGCGGCACCGCCCGGTTCTATCAGGGTCATCAACCCAAAGCGGCGCGGGTCGCTGAACACCACCTGGGTACCGGCGGCGGTAATAAAGACGACATGGTCGTGTTTACCCCGTTCGGGCGGCGGCCCGGCATGGAGGACCATCCGTCCCGACATGCCGAGGTGCGCAAGCAACTGAACCCCGTCGTCGAGGGTGGCCAAGATGTATTTGGCGCGGCGCGACAGGGAGACGATACGGCGACCGGTCAGCCGCGCGCCGAAGCGGGGCGGAAAGGGTTGGCGTAGGTCCGGCCGCCTGACCTCGACTCGCGCCAACGTGGCGCCCTCGAGATGGGGGCGGAGGCCGCGGACCACGGTTTCGACTTCGGGGAGTTCCGGCACGCTCGCGATTCACGCTGGGATTGGCGGCGGTCCGATAACGCCCGACCGCGCCCGGCCAAAGTAGCGCGTTTGGGACCCCTGCGCTATCGTCGCCGCCATGAGCGACAACGCCCCGACCGCCGATCCAACCCCGCCCGAGGAGGTTCCCTTCGGGTTTCGCAAGGTGCCGCGCGCGGCCAAGAGCGGTTTGGTGCGCGGCGTGTTCGATTCGGTGGCACAGCGCTACGACCTGATGAACGACGTGATGAGCGGCGGCCTCCACCGTGCCTGGAAGGACGCTTTGGTGCGCCGCCTTAATGCCCGGCCCGGCGAGCACGTCGTCGACATTGCGGGCGGCACCGGCGATATCGCCCTGCGCATCTTGAAACCCTACGCCAGTGCGGCGGCGCGGCCGCGGGTCAGCGTGCTGGATATCAACGAAAGCATGCTCCGGGTCGGGCGCGACCGCAGCACCGACCGAGGTTGCCTCGACGGGATCGACTGGGTCTGCGGGGATGCGCAGGCGCTGCCGCTGCGCGACCGCACAGTCGATGCCTATACGGTCGCGTTCGGGATGCGCAACATGACCGACATCCCCGCGGCCTTGGCCGAAGCCTACCGGGTGCTGCGCCCCGGCGGACGGTTCCTGTGCCTTGAATTCAGCCGCGTGTCGCCGCTGCTGGCGCCGCTCTACGATGCCTATTCGTTCCGGTTGCTGCCGGTGATGGGGCGCCTGATCGCGCGCGATGCCGAGTCCTATCGCTATCTCGCCGAGAGCATCCGCACCTTTCCCCACCAGGACGCCTTCGCGGACCTGATCCGCGGCGCCGGATTCGAGCGCGTTTCCCACCGCAACCTGTCGAGCGGGATCGTCGCGCTCCATGTGGGCTGGCGAACCTGAACGCGCTTGCTGGGACCCTTTCGCAATATCCTCCGGCTCGTCCGGATCGCCTACACGTTGGCGCGGCACGACGCCTTGTTTCTGTTGGACATGTTGGGCTACGGGCCTTGGCCGCGGCGGCTCGCGCGCCTTGCCCTGCCGGGCCCGCGGGCGGCGGCACGCGGCCTGCGGCGCGGACAACGGTTGGTGGCCGCCCTCGAAGCGCTGGGACCGGCCTTCATCAAGTTCGGTCAGACGTTGTCGACCCGGCCCGATCTCGTCGGCGATGCCTTTGCCGAAGACCTAGCTTCGCTGCGCGACCGCCTCGCGCCGTTCCCCGGCGAGGCCGCCGTCGAGGTCATCGAAACCGCCTTCGATTGCGCGCTTGAAAGCCTGTTCGCGGAATTCGACCAAACCCCGGTCGCCGCCGCGAGCATCGCGCAAGTCCACTATGCGCTGACCGCCGACGGCCGCGCGGTCGCCGTCAAGGTGCTGCGGCCCGGGATCGAACGGGCCTTCGGCCGCGACATCGAGTTGTTCCGCTGGCTTGCGCGCATCGCCGCCGCGACCCAGCCGACGATGCGCCGGCTCAAGCCGGTCGAGGTGGTCGATAAGTTCGCCGAAACCAGCTACCGCGAAATGGACCTGAGCTTGGAGGCGGCGGCGGCATCGGAACTCGGCCAAAACTTTGTCGATGATCCGACCTACCAAGTGCCCGAGGTCGATTGGGCCCGCACTGGTCCGCGTGTCCTGACGCTGGCCCGGGTCGAGGGGATCAGCCTGGGCAACCGCCATGCCCTGGTCGATGCCGGGATCGACCTCGATACCGTCGTGACCAATTTACTGGCGGGATTTCTCCATCAAGTGTTCCGCGACGGGTTTTTCCACGGGGACATGCACCCCGGCAATCTGTTCGCCGATATCGAGGGCAATATCCTCGCGGTCGATTTCGGCATCATGGGCCGGCTGGATTTGAAGAACCGGCGCTACCTCGCCGATCTGATGCTAGCGTTTCTGACCCGCGACTATTGGCGCGCCGCCGAAGTTCATTTCGAGGCGGGCTATGTCCCGGCGAATCAATCGCTCGACGCTTTCGCCCAGGCCTGCCGCGCCATCGGGGAGCCGATCCTGGGCAAGCCCGCCAACGAAATTTCCATCGCGCGGCTGCTGGCGCAATTGCTGCGGGTGACCGAGCAATTTCAAATGGAAACGCAGACCCAACTGCTGCTGTTGCAAAAGACAATGGTCGTGGCCGAGGGCGTAGCCCGTAGCCTGGACACCGAAATCGTCTTTTGGGAGAAGGCCCAGCCGGTGATCCAGGAATGGATGGAAGATCACATGGGCCCGGCGGCACGGCTGCGCGAGGGTCTGGACAGCACCCTGCGGGTGATACGGCGTTTGCCGGGGGTCTTGGAAAGCGCCCAGACGCTGGTCGGCCAGATTGCCGACGAAGGACTGCGCCTGCACCCCGAGACGGTACGCGAGATCGCCCGCGAACAGGCCCGGCAACGCCGCCTGACCAACCGGTTGCTGATTGTCGTCAGCGCGGTGATCGCCGCAATTTTGCTGGTAACCTAGGCCGCCCCCTTGCACAGCGCGGGGCGTGGAGCCTAGTGTTTTCAACACCCGTTCGCTGTAGTTAGGACCGATCCCCGGCATGCTGACCGGAAAACGTATTCTCCTTGTCATTTCCGGTGGGATTGCCGCGTTCAAGGCGTTGGACTTGATCAGGCGCCTGCGCGCGGAGGGCTGCACCGTGCGCTGCGTGCTGACGGCCTCAGCGACCGAATTCGTGACGCCCTTGTCGGTTGCCGCCCTGAGCGCCCAGCCAGTCTACCAGGACCTGTTTTCGTTGAAGGACGAATCGGAGATGGGCCATATCCAGCTCTCGCGCGAGGCCGATCTCGTGGTTGTGGCCCCGGCCACCGCCAACCTGATCGCCAAGATGACCGCCGGCATTGCCGACGATCTTGCCTCGACGACGCTGCTGGCAACCGATAAGCCGATCTTGATCGCGCCGGCGATGAACGTGCGCATGTGGCACCACGCGGCGACGCAACGGAATATCGACACGTTGCGGCGTGACGGCGTGCGTATCGTCGGCCCCGCGCGCGGCGAGTTGGCCGACGGCGAATCGGGCGAGGGCCGTCTGGTCGAACCCGCCGACTTGGTCGTCGCGATTGCAGCTGCGCTGAACGAGATCGGCGGCGGCGCACCGCTGCCGCTGGCCGGCCGGCGCGTGCTGGTTACCTCGGGCCCGACCCACGAGCCGATCGATCCGGTGCGCTATATCGCCAACCGCTCGAGCGGCAAACAGGGTCACGCGATTGCCGCAAGCCTGGCACGGCTCGGCGCCGAGACCATTCTGGTCAGCGGGCCGACCGAGTTGCCCGATCCACCCGGCGTGGCTGTGCGTCCGGTAATCAGTGCGCGCGACATGCTGCAGGCCTGCGAGGACGCGCTGCCGGTCGATGCCGCGGTGTGCGCAGCCGCGGTGGCCGACTGGCGGGTCGAGGGGGCCGCCGATGCGAAGATCAAGAAGAGCGGCGCGCCGCCGGCGCTGACCTTGGTCGAGAACCCCGACATTCTGGCAACGCTGGCCCGCCACGCGACCCAGCGGCCAAGACTGGTCGTCGGGTTTGCCGCCGAGACCGACGATGTCGCCAAAAACGCTGCCGACAAACGCCGGCGCAAGGGCTGTGACTGGATCGTCGCCAACAGCGTCGCGGGTGGAGCGACGTTTGGGGCCGCCGACAACACCGTGAGTTTGATCGATACCAACGGCCAAGAGGACTGGCCGCAGCTGAGCAAGGACCAAGTGGCCGACGCCTTGGCGGCGCGCATCGCCGCCTACCTTGGGCGCGTGTCGTGACCCTGGGCGTCGCGATCGAACGTCTGGCCCATGCGCGCGACCTACCGCTGCCGGACTATGCGACGGCGGGAAGCGCCGGGATGGATCTGCGCGCCGCGATCGACACGCCGTGCGTACTGGCGCCCGGCGCGCGGGCGGCGATCCCGACCGGCCTTCGAATTGCGCTGGACCCCGGCCATGAAGCCCAGGTGCGGCCGCGCTCGGGCCTCGCCCTCAAGCAGGGACTGACCGTGCTGAACGCCCCCGGCACGATCGACGCCGACTACCGCGGCGAGATCGGCGTGATCCTGATCAACCACGGCAAAGATACTGCCACCATCGCGCGCGGCGACCGCATCGCCCAACTGGTGGTGGCCCCGGTGAGCCGCGTCGTATGGCGCGAAGCGCCGCTGGGCGAGACCGCGCGGGGCGCCGGCGGATTCGGTTCGACCGGCGTCGGCGCGGTGGAGGGCTGAGCGGTGCTACGCATCTCCAAGAAAATGATGTACGCGCTGGAAGCAGTCGTCGACATCGCCGTCCACGGCGGGCCCGACCCGGTACAGTCGCGCGACATCACCGCGCGCCAAGGTATCCCCCAACGCTACCTCGAACAGGTCATGCAACGGTTGGTGCGCGCGAGCATCTTGCGCGGCGTGCGCGGCCCGAAGGGCGGTTATCGTTTGGCGCGCGAACGGCGGCGCATCACCGTGGGCGAAATCGCTCGCGTCGTCGCCGCGATCGAGGGCGACGACGGGCCCGACCATTCGAGTACGTCGGCCATCGGTCAAAAAGTCGTCGCGCCGTTGTGGCGCGATTTACAAAGCGAGACGATGGCGCGCCTCGACGCCGTCACCCTGGAGGACCTGTGCCAACAGGCCCGGGCCTGCAACATCACCGCCACCAACAACCCCCGCATGGATTTCAATATCTGATGACAGCCGCTCCCGCTCCGGTCTTTCACGGCCGCATTTACGATTCGATCACAGAGACCATCGGCCGCACACCGTTGGTGCGTCTGTCCAAGCTAGCCGCTGCCCTGGAGTGCCGCGCCGATCTAATCGGCAAGCTGGAATTCTTCAATCCTCTGGGTTCGGTCAAGGATCGCATCGGCGCCGCGATGATCGACGCCGCCGAAGCCGACGGGCGTCTGACACCGGGCACAGTGATTGTCGAGCCGACCTCGGGCAACACCGGGATCGCTCTGGCCTTCGTCTGCGCCGCACGCGGCTATCGCTTGATCCTGGCGATGCCCGAAAGCATGTCGCAGGAACGGCGCAAGATGTTGCTATTGCTGGGCGCTGAACTCGAACTGACACCGCCGCCCAAGGGAATGCGCGGCGCCATCGCCCGGGCCGAAGAGATCGTCCAATCGCTGCCCAATGCGATCACGCTGCAGCAGTTCGACAATCCGGCGAACCCGGCCATTCACCGCGCCACGACGGCGGAGGAGATCTGGGCCGACACCGGCGGGGTCCTGGACGGCGTGGTATCGGGCGTCGGAACCGGCGGCACCTTGACCGGGGTCGGCAGCGTTTTGAAGGCGCGGCTGCCGGACCTCAAGATGATCGCGGTCGAGCCCGAGGACAGCCCGGTCCTGTCGGGGGGGCAGCCCGGACCGCACGCTATTCAAGGGATCGGCGCCGGCTTCGTACCGGGCAACCTGGACCGCGCGTTGATCGACGAGGTCGTAACGATCGCCAACGAAACCGCGCTCGAAACCGCCCGGCTCGCGGCCAAAGTAGAGGGCCTCGCGGTCGGCATTTCGTCGGGCGCGGCGATTGCCGCGGCGGCGGAGGTCGGGCGCCGGGCGGACTGGGCAGGCAAGCGCCTCGTCGTTATCCTGCCGTCGTTCGCCGAACGCTACCTGTCGACCGCGCTGTTCGATCTTTCCTGACGCCATGGACTTTAGCGAGGAGCAGATTCACCGCTACGCCCGCCACATCATCCTTGATGAGGTCGGCGGCACCGGCCAGGCGGCTCTATTGAACGCCAAAGTCCTAGTGGTGGGTGCGGGCGGGCTCGGCTCGCCGCTGCTGATGTATCTCGCCGCCGCCGGCGTCGGCACGTTGGGGATCGTCGACGACGACACGGTGGGCCTGTCCAACTTGCAACGCCAAATCGCCCACACCACGGTGCGGGTGGGCGACGCCAAGACCGCGAGTGCGCGCGCGACGTTGGCCGCACTCAATGCCGACGTCACCGTGGTCGAGCACCGCCTGCGGCTGGGGCCCGACAACGCCGCGGCGTTGATCGCGGGCTACGACCTCGTCGCCGACGGCAGCGATAATTTCCCGACCCGCTTTTTGCTCAACGACGCCTGTCACCTGGGCGGCAAGACGCTGGTATCGGCGGCGGTGCTGCGCTTCGACGGGCAGCTTTCGACGTTCAAGTCGCACCTGGGCGGCGACCATCCGTGTTACCGCTGCATCTATCCCGCGCCGCCGCCCGAGGGGCTGATCCCAAGCTGCGCCGAAGGCGGCGTCTTGGGCGCGATGGCGGGCACGATGGGGGCCTTGCAGGCAACCGAGGTGATCAAGGAAATCCTCGGCATCGGCGACAGCCTGTCGGGGACATTGTTGATCTATGAGGGGCTAGCCACGGCGTTCCGCAAGGTACGGGTCAAACCGGACCCGGGCTGCGCGCTGTGCGGGGCGACGCCCACCATTACCGCGGTGAAAGCCGATGCCGCCTGACCCGACACTGCCAGACGGCGTTCGCCCAGCGAAACTATCGTTGATCGTCTATTCCGGCGCCTTTGACAAAGTGCACTTCGCCCTGGCAACGGCCGCGGCGGCGATCGCGACCAACACCCCGGTGACGCTGTTCTTCACGATGGACGCGATCCGCTGCCTAACGCGTGCGCCGGACGGCACGCCCGGCTGGCAGTCGGCGATGAGCGGGGGCGGCGAGACCGGCGGTGCCGTCGATGCCGGCTTGACGGCGCGCGGGGTCGGCGGGTTCGAAGAATTGCTGTCGGCCTGCGCCGAACTCGGCGCGAGGTTCATGGTGTGCGAGATGGGCCTGCGCGCCAAGGAAATTGCACGTCAAAACCTGCGCGACGACATTACCTTCGTCGACGGCGGGTTGGTGACATTCTTGAACGACGCCCGTGCCGACGGCGCGATGCTGTTCATCTAGACGCTAGATCGTCGTCCCGGCGATGACACGGTCGGGAGGTTTGTGGCCGTCCATGAAGGTGCGGATATTGATCAGCACCAGTTCGCCCGTGGCGAGACGACTTTCGAGGGTAGCGGAGCCCATGTGGGGCAACATGACGACGTTGTCGAGTTTGAAGAAACCGGGTTTGACCTGGGGTTCGTTCTCGTAAACGTCGAGGCCCGCGCCCATCAGATCGCCAGCCTTAAGCATTGCGATCAACGCCGCCTCGTCGACAATTTCGCCGCGTGCGGTGTTGACGATATAGGCTTCCTTGCGCAGCAGCTTGAGCCGGCGCGCGGACAGCAGATGGTAGGTCGCCGGCGTGTGCGGGCAGTTGACCGAGACGATATCCATGTGGGCCAGCATCTGGTCGAGGCTTTCCCAATAGGTCGCTTCGAGCTCGCCCTCGATCTCGGGCGCGACGCGGTGGCGGTTGTGATAGTGGATCGACAGGCCGAAGCCGCGGGCGCGGCGCGCCAGCGCGGTGCCGATCCGGCCCATCCCAACGATGCCGAGACGCTTGCCCCAGATGCGGCGGCCTAGCATGAAGCTGGGCGACCAACCCGGCCACTCGCCCGTGCGCATCAGGCGTTCGCCTTCGACCAAACGGCGCGGCACAGCCAGGATCAACGCCATCGTCATGTCGGCGGTATCTTCGGTGAGTACGCCAGGGGTATTCGTAACAGTGATCTTGGCGGCGGCCGCCGCGGCGAGATCGATGTGATCGACGCCGTTGCCGAAATTGGCGATCAGTTTGAGTTTCGGTCCAGCCGATTTGAGCAGGTCCGCGTCGATCCGGTCGGTAACCGTCGGCACTAGGACATCGCAATCCTGGACCGCCTGACGCAATTCGTCGCTCGAGAGCGGGCGGTCGTCGACGTTCAGCCGAGTCTGGAACAACTCCATCATCCGGGTTTCGATTTCGTCCGGCAGTTTGCGCGTGACGATGACCCGCGGTTTTTGTTTTGGCATGACCGGTTCGGTTGGGGAAAGACTCTGCATCTCTAGCAAATCGGTTGCGCTTCGGAAAGGCGAGGGCTCGATTGGACACCCACCAGCGCTTCCTTGACCGTGGCGCGCCGCGGTTGGCATATAGCGGCGTGCGGATATCGAGACAGCGGTTTTGGTCGATTGCGCGCGCCGGGGTGTTGGCCCTGTGCGTTGCGGCGGGCACTCTTGTCCCCGAACGCGCGGTTGCACAGCGCGACTACATGCCCCATTTCGTGTCGCTGCGACACAACACCGTAAACGTACGAACCGGACCGGGAACGCAATATCCGGTCGAATGGGTGTTCAAGCGGGCGGGTCTGCCGGTGGAGGCGATCGCCGAATTCGAACAATGGATCCGGGTGCGCGACTATGAGGGTGCCGAGGGATGGGTGCACCGCCGGTTGCTGTCGCCCGACCGCTGGGCGGTGATTACCGGTTCCCTGCGGACCGTGCGGCGACGGCCGAGCGACGACAGTCCGCCGGTGTTGTTCGCGGAACCCGGCGTGCAGGGGCACCTGCTGCGCTGTGCCGACGGGTGGTGCGAGATCGAAATCGGCGACCGGCGCGGCTGGGTGCGGCGCGACATCCTGTGGGGCGTCTACCCCGACGAAGAGTTCGAGTAACGCTCTAGTCGAGGTCGCCCTGGAGCGCGGTTCGTACTGCGCGCGGCACGACCGCCATATGCCCGTAATGCTCGTGGCCGATTGCCAACACCGCCTCGGTCGTGCTCGAGCGAAACGCCGCGATCTGCGTGTCGTTCATCGGGAAGCGCAGGAAGTGAATCGACGAGGTCTTGCCGTCGGCCTTGGTGCGCTCGACGTCGCTTTCGGGGATTGCGGCGATGGTTTCGCCGCCGACGCGCAGCGTCACGGTGCGCTCGACGCCGGTGAGTCGGCGCAATTCGGCGTCGCGTCGGATCGGGTCGTCGATTTCGAACATCAACGTCGCGACCAGCTCCTTTCCCTTTGGAATCAAAGGATTATAAGCCGCCAGCTCGTCCTCGATTTGGGCCTCGCCGCCCTTTTCGATAAACAGCATTTCGTGGATCTGGATCCACATCGTGTCGTAGTTCTCGAAATAGAAGGTCGCGAAGGGGCCGACACCGACACGGCGATCCTTTTTTATCGCCGAGACCTCGGTGCGCTTTTGTTTGCGGACGACCGCGTAGGCCTCCATCGGCATCAACTCGGCACGGACGATTTCATGGTTTTCGCGAGTCATTCGACCAGCCCGTAGGCGCGGGCAACTAGCTCGATCGGGTGGAAGGATTTGGCTTCCGCCAACTTGGCGGTGGCGCCGTCGATTTTTTCCATTCCTTGAACGATATGCTTGCCGGCCAATGGGCATTCGGACACGACGAAGGCCGCGTTGGCATCGGCGGCGCGCTGGGCGGCCGGCGCACCGACCTTGAGTGCGACCGGGAAGTTTTCGGTCTTGATGCCCCAGGAACCGCCGTGGCCCGAGCAACGTTCGACGATGGTGACGGAGGCCTCCGGGACGTAGCGCAACAGCTCGGCCGCCTTGGCGCCCATGTTCTGGGCTCGCGCATGACAAGCGAGGTGGACCGCAACACCGCCTGGCAAGGCTTTCAGGCCGTCGGCCAGGCCTTCTTTCTTGGCGATATCGACGATGTATTCAGATAGATCGAAGGTAGCCTCGGAGAGCCGTTTGACGGCGGCGTTGTCGGGGACGATCAACGGCCATTCGAACTTGAGCATCAACGCGCAGGACGGGGTCATCGCGACGATGTCGTAGCCGTCGTCGATCCAACCGGCCATCACGGCGGCGATGCGCCGGGCGCGATCCGCGACGTCGCCGATTTCGCCGCCTTCGAGTTGCGGCATGCCGCAGCATTCGGGATAGACGACTTCGACATCGACGCCGTTATGGGCGAGGACGCGGCGTGCCGCCTCGCCGATGCCGGGGTTGTTGTAGTTGGCAAAGCAGGTGGCGTAGAGCGCGACTTTGCGCCCGGCGGCCGGCGCGGCGGTGTTGCGCGCGAGCGGGTGGTGGGCCGCCTTCGCCATGAGGGTTTCGCGGTGGAACTTGGGCAGTTCGACATCTTCGTGGACGTGGGCGACGCCCTGCAGGATAGGGCGGGTGAGGCGATTGCCGCGCGAAGAGGCCCAGTTGGCGAGCGGCGCCGCGAAGCGTGCGAGTGTGCCGTTGCGGTCGGTCTTGGTCAGTTGCGCTTCGGCGATACCCGGCTTGATTCCCCGGGCCTGTTCCGCGGCACGATAGCGCAGCATGAGATGAGGGAAGTCGAGGTTGAACTCGTGCGGCGGCACGTAGGGACATTTGGTCAAGAAGCACATGTCGCACAACGTGCAGGCATCGACGACCGGTTTGAAGTCGGCACTGGCCACCGTGTCGAGTTCGCCGCTTTCGGACTCGTCGATCAAATCGAAAAGGCGCGGGAACGAATCGCATAAATTGAAGCAGCGGCGGCAGCCGTGACAAATGTCGAACACCCGGCGTAGCTCGGCGTCGAGCGCATCCGTGTCGATGAACGACGGATCTTGCCAGTCGATGGGATGGCGAATCGGGGCTTCGGTCGAGCCTTCTTTCATAGCGAGTCGAAACGGGGGCGGTTTGAGCCCGCCCCCGCCCTTCGTGGTGTGCGTTTAGAGGGAGTCGAGTGCTTTTTGGAAGCGGCCGGCGTGGGACTTTTCAGCCTTCGCTAGCGTCTCGAACCAATCGGCGATTTCGCCGAAGCCTTCTTCGCGCGCGGTCTTCGCCATGCCCGGATACATGTCGGTGTATTCGTGGGTCTCGCCCGCGATGGCGGCCTTGAGGTTCTTGTCGGTCGTGCCGATCGGCTCGCCGGTCGCCGGATCGCCGGTCTCCTCGAGGAATTCGAGGTGGCCATGGGCATGACCGGTTTCGCCTTCGGCGGTCGAGCGGAACACGGTCGAGACATCGTTGTAACCTTCGACGTCGGCCTTCTGCGCGAAGTAGAGATAGCGGCGGTTGGCCTGCGATTCGCCCGCGAAGGCGTCCTTCAGGTTCTGCTCGGTCTTGGAACTTTTGAGAGCTGGCATCGGTGTCCTCCGTTGCGTTTCTTGGAAATTGGGTGGGACTAACGTTCGAGCGGTGCGTTGCCCGAGACCCCAATATGGGGACGCGGTACCGTTGAGTCAACAGTTTAGAATGGTTTTAATAAACCATTCATATCGTTGATTTTTAACGGATTATGACTGGCGGTCGCGGAGCCGTATGACCACATCGACACGTTCGATGCGGGTACCGGCGGGGGCCGCAGGCAGTGTCGAGAGGTCGACCTGCGCGGCGTCGATGTCTTCGAGTTCGCCGGTCGTCTCGTGGAAAAAGTGGTGGTGGGCGCCGACATTGGTATCGAAGTAGGAACGGCCGGGGTTGACCATGACCTCGCGCAACAAACCGACGCGCACGAACTGATGCAAGGTGTTGTAGACGGTCGCGAGCGACACCCGCACGCCTTCGTCGCCCGCTTCGCCGTGCAGGGTTTCGGCGGTGACGTGGCGGGCGGGCCCAGAGAACAGCATGCGGGCCAGCGCGACACGCTGGCGGGTCGGCCGCAATCCGGCGAGGCGCACACGCGTTTGCGCGTCGGCGGCGCTTTCGGTCCGGTCGGTCGTGGTCATGGCGTCAGTCCCCGGTGACCAGGCGGTCCACCAATTGATGGACCGTTGGTACGAACCCGTTCGAATAGAACGGGTCGTCCCGGAAACGGAAGGCGGCGTGACCGGCAAACATCAATTGATTTTCGACCTCGTCGCTGTGGCCGATAACCTGGAGGGTTTTCTGGATGCAGTAGCTGCGCGGGTCGGCCTTCTTGCCCGTGGTGTGTCCCTCTTCCTGGGACCAGTTGGAGAACTGGCAGTGGCTGAGGCAGCCCATGCACTCGGTCTGGTCGATGCGGATTTCGCGCATCGTTTCCGGTCGGACAAAGATCATCGTCGAATCGGGCGTCTTCATCGCTTCGGTAAAGCCTGCGGCCATCCACTTTTCCGCTTGGCTCTTGTCGTGCGCGGTGACAAAGACCGGTTGCTTGCGCGGGCCGGTCAGGAATTCGACGTCGTGATCGCCGATCGGCTCGCGCGTGTAGGCGATCTGGTGATCGTGGCGCTCTTTCAGTTCGCGCAAGAAGGCGTTCTCGACGGCCGAGGACCACATGCCCGTGGGGCTAAAGTTGTTGAGGTAGACGTCGCCTTCGTTGAGCGTCAGCAGACGCTTTTTCCAAGCGTCCGAAATCGGGCTTTCCTCGGTCAACAGAGGCCGCGTACCGAACTGAAAGGCGATGGGACCCAACTCGGGATTATCGATCCAATCCTGCCATTCGCGCAGGAACCACACGCCGCCCGCCATAATGATGGGGGTGTCGCCGAGACCGAATTCGCGCATCCGTTCGCGTAGTTCCAGCACCCGCGGATAGGGGTCTTCAGGGTGCTCCGGATCCTCGCTATTGGACAGGCCGTTGTGGCCGCCAGCGCGCCAGGGGTCTTCGTAAACGACGCCGCCCAAGAGTTCGGCGAATTTGTGGTAGGCGCGCTTCCATAGGGCGCGGAATGCCCGGCCCGACGACACGATGGGGTAATAGTGGACCCCGAAGTGGGCGGCGATTTCCGCCACCTTGTAGGGCATGCCGGCGCCGCAGGTGACGCCGTGCACGAGTTTGCCGGCGCGCTCCAAGATGCCGACCAAGACCCGTTCGGCGGCGGCCATTTCCCACAGAACGTTCATGTGGATCGGGCCGCGCCCGCCCGCGATCTCGTGGGCGATCTTGGCTTGGGTCACACCGCCGTCGATGGCGTACTGAATGAGTTCTTCGTGCCGCTCGACCCGCGTGCGACCGGAATATTGTTGCGGGATCAACCGTCCATCGGCGTCGTAAGAATCGGCGTTGACGCCCGAAAACGTGCCAACCGCCCCCGCCGCCGCCCAGGCACCCGAACTTTCACCGTTGGAGATGGAGATGCCCTTGCCCCCCTCGACGAGGGGGAGCACATCGAAGCCCGACATGCGCATGCTATTGAGGGGTTTCACGGTTTGACATCCTCGCCGGCCACCACAGCGGGGCCATCCCCATCAATATAGAATGATTCCACGCTAGACCAACCCGTAAGGGCACGGATCGCTCGACGGCAATCCGCGCCCCTCACGGTTTTTTGCTGGTTTACCGACTTAGTCGCCCGCTTCGGCCACCGCATCGGCGCCCTCTTCGGTACCAGATTCCTGGTTGACCGACTTCATGCTGAGCCGCACTTTGCCGCGATCGTCGAACGACAGAACCTTGACCCAAACCTCGTCGCCTTCGTTGACGACGTCGGTCACCTTGCCGACCCGGCCCGGGGCGAGTTCGCTGATGTGGACGAGCCCGTCCTTTGAGCCGATGAAGTTCACGAAGGCGCCGAAGTCCACGACCTTGACCACCTTGCCGCGGTAGATCACGCCGACCTCGGGCTCCGCCACGATGTCGCGAATCCACTTCACCGCGGCCTCGGCCGATTCGGTGTTGGAGCTCGCCACCTTGACGGTGCCATCGTCTTCGATATCGACCTTGGCGCCAGTCACTTCGCAGATTTCGCGGATGACTTTGCCACCGGTACCGATGATCTCGCGGATCTTGTCCTTAGGCACCTGGATCGTGGTGATCCGCGGCGCATGATCGTTGACCTCGCCGCGCGGAGCGGACAGGGCCTTCGACATTTCACCCAAGATATGCATGCGACCGTCGCGGGCCTGGGCCAGCGCAACCTCCATGATCTCCTTGGTGATCCCGGTGATCTTGATGTCCATTTGCAGCGCGGTGACGCCGTTCTCGGTGCCCGCCACCTTGAAGTCCATATCGCCGAGGTGATCCTCGTCGCCGAGGATGTCGGACAGAACTGCAAAGCCGGAGTCTTCGAGAATCAAGCCCATCGCGATACCGGCGCACGGCGCGCGCAATGGCACGCCGGCCCCCATCATCGACAAGGACGAGCCGCATACCGTGGCCATCGAGGACGAGCCGTTGGACTCGGTGACCTCGGAGACGACGCGGATGGTGTAGGGAAACGCGTCCGGTGCCGGCAGCAACGGCCGCAGTGCCCGCCATGCCAGCTTGCCGTGACCAATTTCGCGGCGGCCAGGCGAGGACATGAACTTGGTTTCGCCGGTCGAGTAGGGCGGGAAGTTGTAGTGCAGCATGAAGCGTTCGCGGTACTCGCCCTCGAGTGCGTCGATGATCTGTTCGTCCTGGCCGGTACCGAGCGTGGTGACCGCCAATGCCTGGGTCTCGCCGCGGGTGAACAGCGCCGAGCCATGGGTGCGCGGTAGAATGTCGGTCTCGACCGAAATCTGCCGCACGGTCTTGAGGTCGCGCCCGTCGATCCGGATGCCGCTGTCGATGATCTGACCGCGTACGATCGCCTTTTCCATTTTCTTGAACAGGCCGGAAGCGATGGTCGAATCGAGGCTTTCTTCCTCGGCAACCTTTTCGACCTTCTTGCGGGCCTCGGACAGGCGGTCGGTACGCGCCTGCTTTTCGCGAACGCCGTAGGCGGCGCGGATGTCTTCGCCAACCAGTGATTCGAGGCGCGCCTTCATCTCGCTGCTGTCGACTTCCTCGGGCAGCGGCCAGGGTTCCTTGGCGGCCGATTCGGCCAGCGAAATGATCGCGTCGATCACGGGCTGGAACGAGGCATGGCCGAACATGACGGCGCCGAGCATGACCTCTTCATTGAGCTCTTCGGCCTCGGATTCGACCATCAGCACGGCGTCTTTGGTACCGGCCACGATGAGATCGAGTTTGGACTCGGCGAGCTGCTCGGGCATCGGATTGAGCACGTATTCGCCGTTAACATAGCCGACCCGCGCGCCGCCGATGGGGCCGAGGAACGGAATGCCGGAAATCGTCAGCGCCGCCGAGGCACCGATCATCGCCGCCATGTCGGGGTTGTTTTCCAGATCGTGCGACAACACAGTGCAGATGACCTGGGTCTCGTTGCGGAAACTGTGGTGGAAAAGCGGACGAATCGGCCGGTCGATCAGACGGGACGTCAGCGTTTCCTTTTCGTTGGGCCGACCTTCACGTTTGAAGAAGCCGCCCGGAATTTTGCCGGCGGCGAAGGTCTTCTCCTGGTAGTTGACGGTAAGCGGAAAGAAATCGATTCCGGCCCGCGGCGACTTTTGCGCGACGGCGGTGCACAGCACGGTGGTCTCACCGTAGGTGACGAGGACTGCCCCGTCGGCTTGGCGTGCGATTTTGCCGGTTTCCAAGACGAGCGTACGCCCGCCCCATTCCAATTCTTTCCTGACGACGTTGAACATTTTTATCTTCCTTGCTTGCTGTTGGAGCGCACCCCTTGCGCGCTCCACGAGTGGTCAGCGACCGACCGTCTCATGCGGACGTGCGGGCACGGCCAGGGCCCACCGAAATGGCGGGACCGACGGGCCGTGCACGACGGGTACACCGCTATTTTCTGATGCCGAGTCGCTGAATGAGTTGCTCGTAACGTGCGACATCGCAATCGCGCACATAGTCGAGCAGACGGCGGCGCCGGTTGACGAGCATCAGAAGCCCGCGCCGCGAGTGGGCATCTTTCTTGTGGTCCTTGAAGTGCTCGGTCAGGTTGGTGAT
Organism: Alphaproteobacteria bacterium; assembly: GCA_040216735.1. Classification (NCBI taxonomy): domain Bacteria; kingdom Pseudomonadati; phylum Pseudomonadota; class Alphaproteobacteria; species Alphaproteobacteria bacterium. Next base: position 502,615 of record JAVJOO010000002.1, read on the forward strand.
CCGTTCGGTAAGAATGGCAACCTGAACTTCGGGCGACCCGGTGTCTTGATCCTTGGTCGCGTATTCTTTGATGAGCGTCGCTTTGCGCTCTGCCGTAATCGACATCGGATATCTCCTATCCCGAATTGAAAACACGTAGCGGTTTCAGGGTGCCGCCAGTCGCCCGCGCCATTGCCACCGGACCGCTGTCCGATGTTGCGAAGACGATGCCGTCCCTGAGTCCCGCGGAAACGTCAATCGATTGGCCGTGGCGTAGTCTTGCCGCGGCGTCGCCGTCCAAGGCCAGCGCCGGGATGTCGTCCAGCGCGGTCTCAAGCGGCCATAATGCTTCCGCGAGGCGCGCACTATGGCCCAAGCTCTCAAGGCAGGCCAGCGAAATCGCCTGCACCTCGGTGAACGGGCCGGCCCGCGTCCGGCGCAGGTCGCCGAGATAGCCGACGGTACCCAGCGCTTCGGCCAAATCGCGTACCAACGCCCGGATATAGGTGCCTTTGCTGCAAATAACGTCCAAAACCGCGTATTCGGCGTCCATTTCGACCAATTCCAGCGAAAATATCTCGATTTCACGGGATTTGAGGACGACGGTCTCGCCGGCCCGGGCAAGGGCATAGGCGCGCTGCCCCGCCACTTTGAGCGCCGAATAGGCCGGCGGCCGCTGGACGATGGGTCCGCTAAAGGCCGGCAACGCCGCCAGAATCGCTGCCCGGTCGGGCCGCGCGGCGCTGGTTGCGGTGACCGCGCCTTCGGCGTCGTCGGTATCGCGGCTCTCGCCCCACACCACGGTGGCGCGGTAGCCTTTGGTTCCGTCCAGGATATAACCGATCACCTTGGTCGCCTCGCCAAGCGCGATCGGCAGCAAACCCGACGCCAAGGGGTCGAGGGTTCCGCCATGCCCGGCCTTGGCCCGGTCGAACAAATGCCGGACCTTGCCCACGGCCTTGGCCGAGGACAGACCCTTGGGCTTGTCGAGCAAAATCCAGCCGTTCACGTCGGTCGCGATTTAGCGTTGGCTCGGGCGAGGAGGGTTTCGATGCGATCGGCTTCGTCGAAGGTATTGTCGAGGACGAACTCGAGGCGCGGCGTAAAACGCAGGCCGGCGCGGCGCGCGAGCGGACCCTGAATCCGGGGGGCGGCGGCGTTGAGTTCCTCGATCAGTTGCGCCGCATTGCTGCCGCCGAGGGGAAAGACGAACGCGCGCGCCTGCTTGAGATCGGTGCTGACGCGGACCTGCGAGATCGTCACCGCGCCACCGGTGACAGCCCCGTTCGCAAATTCCATCGGGGCAAGCGCATCGACGAGCCCGTGACGCAGCAACTCGCCGACGCGGTGCTGGCGTTGCAGAACTGATTTACTCGGGTTTCTCGGCATGGTTTCCGAACCTTCGTCCGACCCGGTCGGGCGAAGCGCTAGAGCGTGCGGGCGATTTCTTCGACTTCGAAGGCCTCGATCACGTCTTTCTCGTGGTAGTCGTGAAAATTCTCAAGCGCGATACCGCATTCCGAACCGGCCCTGACTTCGCGGGCATCGTCCTTGAAATGCTTGAGCATCGCCAAGACGCCTTCGTGCACCACAACGTCGTCGCGCAGCAAGCGTGCCCGCGCACCGCGACGCACCACGCCTTCGATCACTTCGCAACCGGCGACCTTACCGACCTTGGATACCGCGAAGACCTGTTTGATCCGAGCCTGGCCCAGCATGGTCTCTTTGATCGCGGGTTTCAGCATACCCGACAACAGATCTTTGATGTCGTCGACAACGTTGTAGATCACCGAGTAGTAGCGAATTTCGAGCGAATCTCGCTTAGCGCGGTCGCGCGCCTGGACGTTCGCCCGGACGTTGAAGCCAAGAATCAGCGCCCGCGATGCCGCCGCCAGCGTGACGTCGGATTCGTTGATCGCGCCGACGCCGCCGTGCACGACGCTCACCGCGACCTCATTGGTCGACATTTTTTCGAGCGACGCCCGGATCGCTTCGAGTGAGCCTTGCACGTCGGCCTTGATAATGATCGGCAACATGCTCTTTTCGGTATCGCCGATCTTGGAGAACATATCCTCGACCGAACCCCGCGCGGTGGCCGCGAGGGCGACGCCGCGTTCGCGCGCCTGACCCGACCGGAACCCCGTGATTTCGCGGGCGCGCCCCTCGCTCTCGACCACGCCGAACTCGTCGCCCGCCTCGGGCGCCGCGTTCAACCCAAGAACTTCGGCCGGCTCGCCAGGCCGCAGCACGTCGATCTGGCGACCGTGATCGTCGACCAAGGCGCGGATCTTGCCCCATTCGGCGCCGGCAACGACGATATCGCCAACCCGGAGCGAACCGCGCTGGACCAACACCGTCGTCACGACGCCGCGACCGCGGTCGAGTTTGGCTTCGATCACAACGCCTTCGGCGGCGCGATCAGGGTTGGCCTTCAACTCAAGCACTTCGGATTGCAGAACGATCGCTTCTTCGAGCTTATCGAGACCGGTTCTCTTGGTCGCCGACACTTCGACCGCGAGGACTTCGCCGCCTAACTCTTCGACGACCAGATCCTGCTGCAGCAAATCGCGGCGAACCCGGTCGGCGTCCGCATCGGGCCGGTCCATTTTGTTGATCGCCACGATGATCGGCGTCTTGGCCGCTTTGGCGTGATTTATCGCTTCGATCGTCTGCGGCATGATCCCGTCGTCCGCGGCAACGACCAACACGACGATGTCTGTGACAGTCGCGCCGCGCATGCGCATCGAGGTAAAAGCTTCGTGGCCCGGCGTATCGAGGAAGGTGATCTTGGCGCCGGACGGCAGGGTAACCTGGTAGGCGCCGATATGCTGAGTGATGCCCCCTGCTTCGCCAGCAACAACATCGGTTGCACGCAGCGCGTCCAACAACGACGTTTTGCCGTGATCGACATGGCCCATCACCGTGACGATCGGCGCCCGTGGCACCAGGAGGCTTTCATCTTCCTCGCTGTCGCCGGCACGGAAACCGATTTCGACGTCTGCCTTGGACACGCGTTTGGCACGATGGCCGAATTCGGTCACCACCAGCTCGGCGGTGTCCGCATCGATGGTTTCGTTGATCGCCACCATCAGGCCCATTTTCATCAACGCCTTGATGACGTCGACGCCGCGTTCGGTCATCCGGTTAGCCAGATCCTGAACCGTCAGCGTGTCGGGAATGACAACTTCGCGGAAGACCTTTTTCGGGGCGTCCGAATCGCCGGTTCGGGCTTGGCGCTTCTCGCGTTCACGCTGACGGCGGACGGCCGCGAGACTGCGCGTGCGTTCACGGTCGTCGAGCGCCTGGGTCAAAGTCATTTTGCCGCCGCGGCGCCGTTCGCCGGCCCGGGGACGGGGAGCTACGGGACGTTTGATTTCAGGTCGCGCACTCGGTTTGGCGCGGGCAGAGGCGTCCTCATCGGTCTCGGGCTCGCCGAGACGGACCGCCGCGGCTTCCGCCGCTTTCTTGCGCGCCAGCTCTTCAACTCGCTTGCGCTCCGCTTCCTCGGCTTCGCGGCGTTCGGCTTCTTCACGCTCGCGCTCGAGTTGGACCTCTTCGCCGGCACGGCGTTCGGCATCTTCTTTGGCTTTCTTGCGCGCTTCGACCGAGGCGATCTTGGCGCCTTCAAGGGCCTTTGCCCGGGCCGCCTTTTCTTCGTCGGTCAGGGCTTTGAGGACGACTCGTCCTTTGTCCGCCGGCGCACTAGAAGGCTGTGCCGGTGCGGGGCTTGCCACCGGGGCCGGCTGTGCGGTTTCCGTCGCCGCCGCTTCTGCGAAGGACTTGGTTCGTGCAGGGGCTGCGCCCCGCTTTTTCTTGACCTCGACGGTGACGGTCTTGGACCGGCCATGCGAGAAACTTTGGCGCACTTGCCCAGCGGCCGTGCCCGGTCGTTTCATCTCAAGTTTGCTGCGCCCAGACAGCGTAAGGGGCTTCTTATCGTCGGTATCGCTCATCAATCAGGCCTTGATCACGCGGTCCACAGGGCGGAAGCCTTCCAAACGGTTGGCTTCACGCAGGAATCGATCCGTTAGAGCCCCCGGACGCAGGGCAGCATGTACCACATTTTCTTTGCCGAAGGCCAAGCCGATTTCGGCGCCGGCCAGGCAGCGTACCCAGGCGAGGCCGGTTGCGGGGCCAGCAATCTTGCGTACCGCGTCCTCGGCGGCGTCGGCAGCGGTGACCACGGCGACCACACTACGTTCGCGCACGGCGCCGCGAACTTTTTCGAAACCGGCAGAAACCAGCCCGGCGCGGCGAGCCATGGCGAGCAAATCGACTGTGCGGCGTTGGAGCTGCCGCTCCACCAAGTCAACGAGGCCGGGATCGGTCGCGACCTCGCGCCGAGCGGCACGGCTGAACAGTTTGCGCCTTACGGCGTCCGCCAACGCGGCGTGGGTGGCGGTCACCCAGTAACCATGACCGGGGAGGCGACCGGCAACATCGGGCACAACACTACGATCGGGACCGATCGCAAAGCGGACCATGCCGTCCATAGCGCACACGTTGCCGGTGGCAAGACAACGCCGCAACGGTCCCGCAGGCGACACGTCGGCGCGGTCCGATGCCGAGGCGGTCTCAACCGCCGGGATGGTCGCGATTGCGGGCAAACCTACTCCTGCACCGTAGCGGTGTCGGACGCTGCGTCGGCTTCGGGCTCGTCGTCGAACCAATGCGCCCGCGCCGCCATGATGATGGCGTTGGCTTCGTCTTCGCTAAAGCCGGCATCGGGTAAAAGCTCGATCAACTCGTCACCAGCCAAGTCACCGAGATCGTCGAGCGACTTGATCTCGGCCTCGCCGAGGGACACCAGCATCTCGGCGGTCATCCCGGCAATGGCGGCGATGTCGTCGGACACGCCGAGCTCCCGGCGCCGAGCATCGAGCTGACGATTGCGTTCTTCGATGAAAGACTGCGCACGGGTTTGGAGTTCGCCGCCGATGTCGTCGTCGAAGCCTTCGATGGACGAAATTTCGCCAAGCTCGACGGTTGCGACTTCGTCCACCGTGGTGAACCCTTCGGTGACCAGAAGTTGGGCGATGGTTTCGTCGACATCGAGCGTTTCGATGAACATCTGACTGCGCTGGCGGAATTCTTCCTGACGGCGGTCGGATTCCTCGGCTTCGGTGAGGACGTCGATATCCCAGCCGCATAGTTGCGACGCGAGGCGCACGTTCTGTCCGCGCCGCCCGATTGCTAGAGACAGTTGATCGTCGGGCACCACGACTTCGATCCGCCGGGTATCCTCGTCGAGAACAACCTTGCTAACCTCGGCGGGCGCCAAGGCATTGACGATAAACGTGGCGTCGTCGGGCGACCATTGGATGATGTCGATCTTTTCACCCTGTAGCTCGTTGACCACGGCCTGGACGCGGCTGCCGCGCATGCCGACGCAGGCCCCGACCGGGTCGATGCCCGAATCGTTGGACATAACTGCGATCTTGGCGCGGCTGCCCGGGTCGCGCGCGACCGACTTGATTTCGATGATGCCGTCGTACACCTCGGGCACTTCCTGCGCGAACAGCATCGCCATGTATTTGGGATGGGTGCGAGAAAGGAAAATCTGCGGCCCGCGCGGTTCGCGCCGAACATCGTAGATATAGGCGCGGACACGGTCGCCCTGGCGGAAGTTTTCGCGCGGCAAAACCTCGTCGCGGCGGATCACCGCTTCGGAGCGTCCGAGATCGACGGTGACGTTGCCGTATTCGACGCGTTTGACGATTCCGTTTACGATTTCGCCGATCCGGTCTTTGTATTCCTCGTACTGGCGCTCGCGTTCGGCTTCGCGGACCTTTTGCACGATGACCTGCTTGGCGGTCTGGGCGGCGATACGGCCGAAGTCGATCGGCGGCAGCGGCTCGGCGATGACATCGCCTACCTGCGCGTCGGGATTACGCTCGCGGGCCTCGGCAAGCCTGATTTCGGTCGCGTCGCTTTCGACTTCCTCGGCCACTTCGAGGCAGCGAAACAGCCGGATTTCACCGGTAGTGCGATCGATTTCAGCGCGGATATCGTTTTCCATGCCGTATTTCGACCGCGCCGCCTTTTGAATCGCTTCTTCCATCGCGACGATCACCGTATCGCGTTCGATGACCTTTTCGCGCGCCACCGCATCGGCGATCTGGAGAAGCTCGATTCTGTTCTGGCTCGTGATCGGAGCCGCCTGTGCTGTGCTCATCTCTTTACCCTTGCGCTCGCGCCATCGCGGTCTGCTTGATTAAATCGTCGGTCAACAAAAGCTTGGCACTCGTAATATTGTTTACAGGGACACTGAAGGTGCCCGCATCGGTTTCGATGCGCACATCGTCTGCGTCGATCCCGAGCAGTTTGCCCTTGAACCGTTTGCGGCCGTCAACCGTTTCGCGCGACTCGACGCGCGCTTCGAACCCGGCGAATCGGGCGAAGTCGCTGGCCTCGACGAGCGGCCGGTCGATACCCGGCGAACTGACCTCCAACACATAGGCATTGGGGATCGGGTCTTCCACGTCAAGCAGCGCCGAGATCGCCCGACTGGCGTCGGCGCAGTCGTCGGCGGTGATGCCGCCGTCGTCGAGCGCCCCCGCCGTTTGGGAATTCTTCGATTCGATCATGACCTGAAGGGTCGCTGCGTCCTGACCGCCGCTCAGGCGCACGCGGACGACCCGATAGCCCATGGCTTCAAGGGACGGCGTAATGATCTCTTCGACCTTTCGAACGGGCACGGCTGGTGCTCCGGTAATAAAAAAGTGGGCTTTCGCCCACTCCCGACCTGCTTAGGCAAGCATGTATTTGTTGGCGCGATAATAGGGCGATTCTGCCCGGCATCAAGTCCCTTCGAGGGCGGCGCGCGCGCGACGGACGAAGTCGAGGTAGACCGGCGGTCGTCCGGCAGCGAGCGCTTTCTCCTCAAACCGGGTCGGCGCGCCGTCCGCGGGCCGCTGCCGCCAGTCCGCCGCGCGCCGCGCGGTCCAGTCGAAGGCGCCGTGCGCCCGCACCGCCGCAAGGGTCCAGCGAACGTAGTCCGCGTGATCCGAGGCGAAGCGAAACTGCCCGCCGTCGCGCAGGATTCGGGCGAGATGATCAAGGTTTTCGCGGTTCACGAAGCGTCTTTGATGGTGGCGTTTTTTCGGCCACGGATCGGGAAACATCAGGAAAACCCGGTCGAAGACGGCTGGCGCCAAGTCCGGCAGCAAGAACCGCACGTCCTCATGGTAGATCCGGATGTTGGTCAGTCCGCCCTCGTCGATCAGCCGCGCCAGCGTTGCAACCCCGTTGCGGAACGGCTCGCAGCCGACGATGCCGACGTTTTGATGGTTCGCGGCTTGGGCGGCGAGGTGTTCGCCCGCGCCAAAGCCGATTTCGAGCCATACTGGGTGCGAGTCGTCAAACACCGCGCCGGGCTGACCGCCCAGGAAGTCGGGCAGATCGACTCCGAACCGGCCCAGGACATCGTCCAAACGCTCGCGCCGCCGCGGTCCGAGGGTATGGCCCCGGCGGCGGCCGTAGAAATGCGGTCGGTCGGTCGGTTTGGTGCCCGGGGCGTGGACCACCCCGCGTGCGGTCTAGCTGAGTTCCGACTGGATCGCGTCGACTAGATCCAGCCGTTCCCAGGAGAAACCGCCATCGGCGTCGGGCTCGCGCCCGAAATGGCCATAGGCTGCCGTCCGCGCGTAAATCGGTTTGTTCAGGCCCAAATGCTCGCGAATGCCGCGGGGGCTGAGGTTCATCACCTTGGGCAAAACTTTTTCGAGGCGAGCTTCGTCGACTTTGCCGGTGCCGCCCAGGTCGACATAGAAGGATAGCGGCTTAGAGACCCCGATCGCGTAGGCGATTTGGATCGTGCACCACGACGCGAGACCCGCGCCGACGACGTTTTTCGCCAAATAGCGGGCGGCGTAGGCCGCCGAGCGATCGACCTTGGTCGGGTCTTTCCCCGAGAACGCACCGCCGCCGTGGGGCGCGGCACCGCCATAGGTATCGACGATGATTTTGCGGCCCGTCAGACCGGCGTCGCCGTCAGGCCCGCCGACGACGAACTTGCCGGTCGGGTTCACGTAGAACTCGTCCTCGGCGCACATCCAGCCCTCGGGCAAGGTCGACAGTACATAGGGACGGACGATTTCGCGCACATCGTCCTGCGACAGGCCTTCGACATGCTGGGTCGATACCACCACCGACTGGGCGCCGACGGGCCGACCGTTTTCATAGCGCAACGTGACTTGGCTCTTGGAATCGGGCCCGAGGCCCTTTTCTTTACCGGCATGACGCGCGGCCGCCATCTCGCGGAGGATACCGTGGGAATAATGGATCGGGGCCGGCATCAGAGACGGGGTTTCGTCGCAGGCATAGCCGAACATCAACCCTTGATCGCCCGCGCCTTCGTCCTTGTTGCCGGCGGCATCGACGCCTTGGGCAATATCGGCGGACTGCGCGTGGAGATAAATCTGAACGTCGGCGGTTTTCCAGTGAAAGCCGTCCTGTTCGTAGCCGATGTCGCGCACGGCGTCGCGGGCGAGTCGCTCGACCTGACCGAGCACCGATTCCGGGCCGCGGACTTCACCGGCGAGGACGATACGATTGGTCGTGGTCAGTGTTTCGCAAGCAACCCGCGACATCGGATCGGCGGCCAAATAGGCATCGACAATGGTGTCTGAGATCCGGTCACAAACTTTGTCGGGATGACCCTCCGAGACGGATTCGCTGGTGAACAGGTAGCTTGATCGCGTCATCGGGAACCCCTAGTTGGCTGATTCATAGGCTGCAGACAGCGGACCGCAGAATGGGCGCGCGACCGCCGCGGGGCCGATTTATTGGAAAGTTTCGCGCGCGGGTCAAGTCCGCGGGCCGGACGACTACGCCCGGTCGTCCCCTTCGGTGCCGCTCGCACCGATCGCCTTGACCAGTTCGTAGACCCTCTTGCGGGTATTGCGATCGTCGATCCGGTAGTAGGCCCGAACCAATTCGAGGGTTTCGCGTCGCGACATGTTCTCGTCGTGGGCCGCCTGCTCGACCTGGCCCGCCAAGGAGGGTTGGGTCCCCATGTCGCCCGGCATTTCGTCGAAGAAAAACGAGACCGGGACATCCAGCACCTTGCAGAACTGGTAGAGTCGGCTGGAGCCGATGCGGTTTAGGCCGCGCTCATATTTCTGGATCTGCTGAAACGTCAGGCCGACGGCGTTGCCGAGCTTTTCCTGGCTCATGCCCAGCAGCGTGCGGCGCAAACGAACCCGGCTGCCGACATGGGCATCGACGGGGTCTGGTCTACCGGTGTCGGATTTGGCTCTTGGGGGCACGTAACCCTCCTTCTGTGTCGTCATCCGCACCGTTGACGACGGTTCACAACAAATACCCGCCGCCTACCCGCAGCGGTTGCGCTACATAGAACGGGCCGCGACTGAGCGTCAATAATTGCGCGTCTGTTATGCAAAAATGCAGAGGCGCCCTAAGCGCGCCAGCGGCGCGCGGCGAGGGACAAACCCGCGAGCGCGAGCAGCGTAAAGACAATCAAATCGCCGAACCGCGCGTAGAGCGTCGGTGGGCGGGCACCCGGCAGGTCGGCATCGATCACTCCGCGCACCCCGACATCGAGCCGCTGTTGCACCAGGCCGAATGAATCTACCACCGCGGAAATCCCGGTATTCGCCGCGCGCACCAAGGGGAGACCCTGTTCGACCGCCCGCATGCGCGCCATCGCGAAGTGTTGCGCCGGCCCTGCGGCCGGTCCGAACCAGGCATCGTTGGTGACGTTCAGGAGCCATGCGGGCCGGTCGCGCCGGTCGACGACGCCGCCGGGAAAGATCGCCTCATAACAAATTAGCGGGCTGAAGCCGGGGACACCGTCAAGCCGCACCGTCCGGCTGCCGGGTCCGGCCGAAAAGTCCACCGAAGAGCCTTGGACCAAGCGATCGACGCCGAGACGCCCGAGCAGCGCCCGCAACGGCAGGTACTCGCCGAACGGCACCAGATGATGTTTGTCGTAGGTGGCCCGCACCTGCGCCCGGGCGTCGACCGCGACGAGACCGTTGAAGGCGCGAAAGGTATCCCCGGTCCCCTCGACACGCGGCGCACCGGTCAGCACATAGGCCGATTCGGGCGCCGCCCGCGCGATCACCTCGGTGACCGCCGCGCCGGGGCCGACCGTGAAGGTCGAGGCGGTCTCGGGCCACACGATAAGGTCGCGGGTTTCGACACCCGGACTGCGGCTGAGTTGCACGTGGTGCAGCAGGTTGGTTTCGCGCTCGCCCGGCGCCCATTTCAGTTTCTGCGCAATATTGGCCTGGACGATCCGCAGCCGCAGCCCATCGCTCGCAATCGGTTTAGGTGCGGCCAGCACCGCGCCGTAGAGCGCCGCCACCACGAACGTCACGGCCGCCGCCGCGGCCGGCAGCACCGCCGCGACGGCGCCGGTGTCCTGGCGGCGGACCAGCGCGGCAGGAGCGGCCGCAGCAAAGACCGTCGCAAAAGACAGTCCGTAAACGCCGATCAGACCCGCGGTTTGAACGATGGCGGTACTGTCGATCCAGACGTAGCCGATCAGGTTCCAGGGAAAGCCGGTGAAGAGATGCCCGCGGACCCATTCGGCCAGGGTCCAGGCGATCGCAAGGGCCAAGATCCGACCCGCGCCGCTCCAGGCAAGGGCCACCGCCGCCCAGGTCGCCGCGCCCACGAACAACGCCAAACCGCCCGGCAGCAGGATCACCGCGAAGGGAATCATCCAGGCGAAGCTGGCCGCGTCGACCAACAGAGGAAAAACGATCCAGTGCAATCCGGCGACGAAGAAACCGAACCCGAAGGCCCACCCGGTGGCGAAGGCAACCCGCGCGCTATTGGCCCCGTCCAACAACCAAACCAAACCAGTGAAGGCCAGGATCAACAACGGCAATAGATTGAGCGGCGCCAAGCTACCGGACGCCAACACCCCCAGCAGGACCGCGAGCCCATAGCGCCGCAGGCCCGTGCGCGCGGCGATCGCCGCCGCGAAGCGCGTCATCGCGAGGGGGGGATCTCGTTCGCCGCCGCCGTCCCGGCCGCCACCTTGGTAATGCGCAGCCGTTTGATGCGACGGGCGTCGGCTTGAAGGACTTCGAACTCGACGCCGTGGGGATGGGAGATCACTTCGCCGCGTTGCGGCACCCGGCCCGCGAGCGAGGCGACGACACCGGCGATGGTTTCGACCTCTTCGTCGAGTTCCGCCGGCAGCAGATCGACGAGGAGTTTTTCCTCGACGGCAACCGAATCGGCGCGGCCGTCGACTTCCAGCACACCCTCCGAAACCTCGACGATGAGATCGATTTCGTCTTCGTCATGCTCGTCTTCAATGTCGCCAACGATCGCTTCCACCAAATCTTCGATCGTGACCAAACCATCCGTGCCGCCATACTCGTCGATCACCAGCGCCATATGGATCCGGCGGGTGCGCATGTTGAGCAACAGGTCGGCGACCGGCATCGAGGGCGGCACGAACATCACCTCGCGGACGATGTCCTCAAGCCGGAAGTCGTCGCTCTTGCCCCAGTATTTGAGCAGATCCTTGATATGCACCATGCCGATCACATGATCGAGGCCCTCGCGGTAGATCGGAATGCGCGAATGGAATTCGCGCTGGAAGACATCGACCACTTCATCGATCGTCGAGCGCAAGTCCAGGCCGACGATGTCGGCCCGCGGGATCATCACGTCGCCGACCCTCAGGTCGCCGAACTTGACCAAATTTAGCAGAAGCGCCCGTTCTTCGGTGTCCATCTGCGCGCCGTCGGGGTGCTGTTCGATGAGGTCGCGCAAATCGTCCTGCAACGACGCGTCGCCACTGCGCCCGATCCCGATGGAGCGGAACAACCCGCGTAACGACCGGACCAGGGCCGAGTCGGGCGGCGCGGCTTCGGGGCTTTGTTGGGGTGTATCGTCGCTCATTGTACGTCCGCCGATGTCGCGTAGGGGTCGGCATAGCCGAGGGTTTCGAGAATCATCCGTTCCAATTCTTCCATGATGCGGGCGTCGTTGTCCTCGACGTGATCGTGCCCGAGCAGATGAAGGGCGCCGTGCACGATCAGGTGATGGGTGTGAGCCGGCGGTGTTTTGCCTTGCGCGGCGGCTTCGGCCACCACCGTCCCGAGGCCGAGCGCGATGTCCCCCAAGAATCGCGGGTGGCCCGGTGGTAGGCTGGCCTGATCGGCCGGAAAGGACAGCACGTTGGTTGCCGTTTCTCGGCCGCGGTAGGTGCCGTTCAGATCGCGCATCGCCGCATCGTCGGTGAACAGCAAACTAACCTGCGCCGACGGCGATCCGGTCGCCTCGAAGGTTGCGTCGAGACAGCGCCGGCAGCACCCCTCAAGGTCCGGCACGGTATCGCGCCAGGCCGCGTCGTCGATTCGAATGGCAACGGGCGAGTCGATGTCAGTCGCCGGTTTTGTCGCGCTTTTCATGGGCCTCGTAGGCTTCGACCATGCGGGTCACAAGCGGATGGCGGACGATATCGGCTTTTTCGAAGCGGACGAAGCCGATCCCCGGCACGCCTTCGAGAATGCCGGTCGCTTCGCGCAAGCCCGAAACTTCGCCGCGCGGCAAATCGATTTGGGTTAGGTCGCCGGTGACAACCATGCGCGCGTTCTCGCCCAACCGCGTGAGCAACATTTTCATTTGCATCGCTGTGGTGTTTTGGGCCTCGTCGATGATGATGAATGCGTTCGCTAGCGTCCGGCCGCGCATGAACGCAAGCGGCGCGATTTCGATTTCGCCGCTTTCCAGCCGGCGCACGACCTGCTCGGCCGGCAGCATGTCGTACAGCGCGTCGTAGAGCGGGCGCAAATAGGGATCGACCTTTTCGCGCAGATCGCCGGGCAAAAATCCGAGCCTTTCGCCGGCTTCGACCGCTGGGCGCGACAGAATAATGCGGCTCTTTTCGCCGCGCATCAGAGCTGACACCGCCATCGCCACGGCGAGATAGGTTTTGCCCGTGCCGGCCGGACCGAGCCCAAAGACCAAGTCGTTTGCCTGCATCGCTTCGAGGTAACGCTGCTGGTTGGGCGAGCGCGCCACGATCGTACGTTGGCGGGTACGAATCGTCAGCGGCGGATTGGTTTCGTTTTGACGTTCTTCTTCCATGCGCATTGCCCCATCGACATCGCCCGGGCCGATCTCCAGTCCGTCCTTCAACCGTTGATAGAGGCGGTTCATCACAGCGCGGGCGAGCGCGCGCGCCGCCGCCGGTCCTTCGACGACGACGACGTTGCCGCGCGACGAGAGGTTAACGCCGAGCCGCCGTTCGATGCGCGCGAGGTAGCGATCGTGCTGACCGAACAGCGCCGGCAACAGACGGTTGTCCTCGAACGACAGCGCCGAGGTATCGGCGACCGGCGCGCCCTCGATGGGCGGCGCGGACTCTGGCAGGGCGGTACTAGGCAGCGGGGGCGTCCACGGCGCGGGGCGCCTCTAAGAGCCGACCGACCAAGCTGTTGGGGCTGGCGGCATCGATGACGACGTCGGCGATCGACCCCAATAGGTCGGCCGGCGCCGCGACCTGGACCGGTTGCAGATAGGGCGAGCGACCGCCTAGCCGGCCATCGTCGCGACCGGACCGGTCGAACAGGACCGCCATCACGGTTCCCCGCCAGGTCCGGTTGAACGCATATTGCTGTTCCTCCAGCAATGCCTGGAGCTCGGCAAGGCGCTGGGCCTTGACCGCTTCCGGCACCTGGGCGCCATAGGTCGCCGCGGGGGTCCCCGGACGGGGACTGTATTTGAAGGAGAACGCCTGGGCGTACTCGACATCGCGGATGAGGCTCATCGTTGCCTCGAAGTCTGCGTCAGTTTCGCCCGGGAACCCAACAATAAAGTCGCTGGCCATCGCAAGCGCCGGTTGGGCCTCGCGCAACCGGTCGACAATGCGGCGATACGCCTGCGCGGTATGGCCGCGATTCATTGCCGCCAGGATCGAATCCGCTCCCGACTGCACCGGCAGATGCAGGAACGGCATCAGGATACCGACGTCGCGGTGGGCGGCAATCAAGCCGTCGTCGACATCCCGCGGATGGGAGGTCGTATAGCGCAACCGGGCCAGTCCCTCGACCTCGCCGGCGAGACGCCGGATCAACTCGCCCAAGCCCACGGTGCCGCCATTGGGGCCGGCGCCGTGATAGGCATTGACGTTCTGGCCGAGCAGAGTGATTTCCTTGGCCCCGCCCGCGACCAGTACGCGGGCTTCGGCGATCAGGTCGGCGACCGGGCGCGAAAATTCCGTGCCGCGGGTATAGGGCACGACGCAGAAGGTGCAGAATTTATCGCAGCCCTCCTGGATGGTGAGGAACGCCGTGGGCCCGCTTTGGTGTTGCGGCGTGGGGAGATGGTCGAACTTGTCCTCCACCGGGAAGTCGGTGTCGAGCACAAGGCCGCCGCCCCGCGCGAGCTTGGCGACCATCTCGGGCAACCGGTGGTAGGACTGCGGTCCGAACACCATGTCGACATAGGGTGCGCGGCGGGCGATTTCAGCGCCCTCCGCCTGGGCCACGCAACCGGCCACCCCGAGAACCAGACGACCGCCGGCGCGCGCCCGGGCGCGCTGCACTTGATGGAGGCGGCCCAGTTCCGAAAAGACTTTCTCGGCCGCCTTTTCGCGGATGTGGCAGGTGTTAAGAATCACCATGTCGGCGTCCTCCGGCGCGGCGCAGGCATCGTAGCCGAGCGGCGCCAGAACGTCGGTCATGCGCGCCGAATCGTAGACGTTCATCTGACAGCCATAGGTCTTGATGAAGACTTTCTTGCGCAACCGACTCTCGCTTCGTTGGCCGCTGAGCGCGCGCGGCGGCGCGGACGTTAGCAGTGACCCAACCCCAGTCAAGCGGTGGCCGCCGCGTCTTCGGCATCGGGCGGCGCGCCCGCTGCCTTGGGCAGTAAGCGTCCGGTGAGCGCCGCCGAAACGCCCTGGGCCACGGTCGCTTCGCAATAGCGCGCGAGTTCCTTGCGCGACGCGAAGCCGTCGATCGTCACCACGGGATGGAATTGCACGCTGACAGTCAACGGCCCCGCGCCCAAGACGCCCCACAGGTGAGGCAGCAGATCCATGTCCGCATACCAGGCGACGCGCGGGCGTTCGTCGCGCCCGAGCGGCAAACCGTCGAGGCCGACATAAGCGATCGACACCGGTTGAACCGGCAATGCCGCGCCGTCGGTCCGATGTTCGGCCACGGCAAAGAACGCGCTCTTGAACGGCAGCACCCGGTTGCCGTCGCTGCTGGTGCCTTCGGGAAAAAGGCCGATCCGCTCGCCGGCATCGAGGCGGGCGAGAATATCGTCGCGGTGGCCCGCCGTGCGGTTGCGCGCGCGCTCGACGAACACGGTGCGCTGCAGCCGGGCGAAAAGTCCGAAGATCGGCCACGTCGCAACCTCGCTCTTGGCGACGTAGGACACCGGGGTCAGGGCGCCAAAGACGGTAATGTCGAGCCACGACGCGTGGTTGATGACGAAAAGGAGCGGCCGGTTCTTGGCGCTCTCGCCGACGACGACGATCTTGATTCCGACGATCGCCCGCACCGTGCGGTGGAACAGGTGAGGCAGGTACGTCTTGGTGCCAAGGTCGAAACGAACCGCGAGCCACTGGAGGGGAATGAGCGTTAGCGCAACCGCGGCGATCGCAACCACGCACAGTGCGGCTCGGAGATGACTCATCGGGCGGACCGCCTAGGAACCTTCCGCCTTGTCTTTGTCGTTCAAGGCGGTGCCGTAGAGTTCGAGTTTGTGGCCGACAAGACGATAGCCGAGTCGTCGGGCGATCTTTTGCTGGAGTTCTTCGATTTCGGCATCGTGAAATTCGATGACATCGCCCGAGCGCATGTCGATCAGGTGGTCGTGATGTTCGTCCGGGGTTTCCTCGTAGCGGGCGCGACCGTCGCCGAAATCGTGACGATCGAGGATGCCGGATTCTTCGAACAGGCGCACTGTACGGTAGACCGTCGCAATGGAAATGCCCGGATCGACCGCGGTCGCGCGGCGATAGAGTTCCTCAACATCCGGGTGGTCGGTCGCGTCCGACAGCACACGCGCAATGATCTTGCGCTGTTCCGTCATCTTGAGCCCCTTTTCGAGGCAACGCTGCTCTAGGTTTCCTTGCATATTTCCATGCTAGCGCGATCGCGCGGTCGCGTCATGACAGTGCTATTTCGCGCGCCGTTTTTTGCTTCGCGTGGTGCCGAGCCCGATTTTCTTGGCGAGATCGCTGCGCTGTTGGGCGTAGGCGGGCGCCACCATCGGATAGTCCGACGGCAAGCCCCAGCGTTCGCGGTATTCCTCGGGCGACATGTTGTAGCGGGTCTTGAGGTGGCGCTTGAGCATCTTGAGTTTTTTGCCGTCTTCGAGACAGACGATGTACTCGGGCATGATCGATTTCTTGATCGGCACGGCGGGATTGGGGCGCGCCACGACCGCCGGCAAAGCGGCGCCGAGGCCGGACAGGGCGGCATACACCTGCTGGATCAGGCTCGGCAGGTCGGCGATCGCCACCGTATTGTTCGACACGTGCGAGGCGACTATATCGGTGGTGAGCGCCAATAGTTCGCTGGAGCGCGGCTGTTCGGCCATCGCGTTCTAGTTCCTTCTACTTGAGCGTATTTTGGCCAATATATAGAGCGCAATTTCGCGCAAGCAACCACCAAGAATCGGTAATCGAGGTGAAGTGCCCGCAAAGTCAAGGCTTGCCGCCGATCACTTGATCGATATCACCAGCGAGGTGTGCCCGATCACCTTCGTCAAGACCAAATTGGCGTTGGAAAAAATGAGCCCTGGACAGGTTCTGGGCGTGGATCTGCGCGGCCGCGAGCCGCTCGACAACGTGCCGCGCTCGGCCCGGGCGGCCGGGCACGAGATTCTGGCGATCGAGCCCCCAACCGAGGACGCCCCGCAGGGCACGATCCACCGCGTCTTTATTCGTCGGCGCTAACCGCGACCAAGGCGGCCCGTAGCACCAAGGCGTCCTGCGCCCCCGCCGGCGTGACGTAGTAGCCCGCGCGGCGGCCCACCTGGGTAAAACCGGCCCGTAGATAGAGTGCGATCGCACCGGCGTTATCAGCCGCGACCTCGACAAATAGCGCCGCCGCGCCCGCCGCCCGGGCACGGTCCATGGCGTCGGCTAGCAGGGCGGCGCCAATCCCGGTGCGGCGCTCGGCGGGGCTGACGCCGATGCTGATGATTTCGGCCTCGTCGGCGGCGGTCCGGCTGAGGTGAAATCCGACCGGTTCGCCGGCCCGTTCGGCAACGCCCACGAAGACGCCCGGCATGGCCAGCAATGCAGCGACAGCGCCCGCCGACCACCCTTCGGCAAAGCAAACAGCGTGCAACCCCGCCAGGAGCGCCGGGTAGGGCGCCAGGTTCGGCGCCACGGGCCGGGCGATCGCGATCACGAGGTAGGCAGCTTGGCGTCGGGGGCGCGCAAATAGAGCGGGCTCGGCGGCCGGGCGAAGGCCGCGACCCCGTGCGTTGTCAGCAGGCCCGCCGCCATTGCCGCGAGGACGGCGGCGTCGGGCAGGATATCTTCGGCCGCGACGGCGGTGCCGGGGCCCATCCGGTCGGCCGCCATCCGTGCGCCGCTGCCGACCAACCGTATCGGTCGGCCCGGGAATGCCGCAGCAAGATCCGGCACATCCACGATCCGGGGACCGGCGAACGGGGCCGCCGACGCGTCCAGCAGTTCCACGTATACCGCGCCGCGGCGGGCGTCTTGGACCACGAGAATCGGGTCCGGGCCTGGCGGCAGGGCCGCGCATTTGCCGACGACAGCCAAGGTCGAGACGCCAACGACCGGGCAGGCATTCGTCAAGGCGAGAGCGCGCACCGTCGCGAGGCCGATACGAATGCCGGTAAAGGTGCCCGGCCCAAGGGTGACAGCGAGGGCGTCGACCTGCGCTAGGTCGGCCCTCGCATCCGCGCAAACCGCCTGAATCATCGGCACCAGCGCCTCGGCGTGGCCGCGCGCCATCGGTTCGAACCGGCATGCAACGACCCCATCGTCGTGCCACAGCGCAACCGAACAGGCCGCCAGCGAAGTATCCAGTGCAAGAAGCAACATCGAACCCATGCTAACGTGTCACAGCTATGGCCACTTGGGAAAACCTGACCGAAATATCGGAGAACGGCGACGGTGTCGCCCTGCAAATCGCCTATGCCGGATCGGATAACTTCACCGGAGCGCCGATCTACGCTCGGCCCGCCTGCTATTTGCACCGGGACGCCGCGGCGTGCCTGCGCCGGGCCGTCGAACTGGCCGACCGGATTGGCCTGCGACTGCGGGTCTACGATGCCTATCGCCCGACCGAGGCGCAATGGCGGCTGTGGGCCCACACCCCCGATCCGAATTTCGTCGCCGACCCGCGGCGCGGTTCGCCCCATTCGCGCGGCGCGGCCGTCGATCTCACGTTGGAGAATCTTTCCGGCGAGACGCTTGAAATGGGCACCCCGTTTGACGATTTCACCTTACAGTCCCATCACGGGCGGACCGATATCAGTTCGAACGCCCAGCGCAATCGCATCCTGTTGTTGGGAATCATGACGGCGGCGGGGTGGGACTATTACCGCAACGAATGGTGGCACTATCAGTTGTTCGAATCGCGGCGCTACCCGCTGCTTAGCGACCGCGCCGCCGGCACACAAATGATGGTTTGAGGGCGATGAGCGGACGATACCTGACCGTTGTCTTGGGATTGCTGGTCGGTTTGCTGGCGGGCGCGACGCTGCTGGGGTCCGGCATTCCCGTGCGGGCGCAGGGTGCCCAAGACTCGGGTGCGGTCATTTTGATGTACCACCGCTTTGGCGAGGACGACTACCCCAGCACCAATATTCGCATTGAACAACTCGACGCCCATCTCACTGTGCTGCGCGAAGGCGGCTTTACGGTGTTGCCGTTGCCCGAGATCGTTGCCGCCTTCGAACGGGGCGACCCCCTACCCGACCGCGCCGTGGCGATCACCATCGACGATGCCTATCGTTCGATCTACGACATCGCGTGGCCGCGGTTTCGCGATGCCGGTATCCCGTTCACCGTGTTCGTCGCGACCGAACCGATCGACCGCGGCCTGGGCAACTACATGACGTGGGATCAACTTCGCGAATTGCACGCCGCCGGTGTCACCATTGCCAACCACACCGTTTCGCATCTCCATATGCCCGACCGTGACCTTGCAACGGCGCGGGTCGAGATCGAAAGGGCGCAAGCGCGATTGACCGAGGAACTCGGTGCTGCGCCGACGCTATTCGCCTATCCCTACGGCGAAGCGTCGCAGGCAATCGCCGAGATCGTCCGCGAGATGGGCTTTGTTGCGGCCTTCGGTCAGCAATCCGCCGTCGCCTTCAAGGATCATGATCGTTACTATCTGCCGCGGTTTGCGTTGAACGAAAATTTCGGCGAGCCGGACCGTTTCAATTTGATCGTTAACGCGTTGCCGCTGCCCGTCAGCGATGTGACGCCGGCGGACCCGACGGTAACGGTCAACCCACCGCCGTTCGGATTCACGGTGGAACCACCGGCGGGCGATATCGGGCGCTTGAACTGTTTTGCCTTTGCCGGCGGCGGCGCAGTTGAGCTCACGTTGCAGCGGCTGGGCGGGATGCGGGTCGAAGGGCGTTTTGCCGAGGCGCTTCCCCGTGGACGCACGCGCATCAACTGCACCATGCCCGCCCAGGACGGCCGATGGCGCTGGTTTGGGATGCAGTATTACGTACCGGCGAGATAGACTGCGCCGGTGACCAACCGCCTCAAAGAAAAGCTGCGCAACGGCGAGACCTGCACTGGGTGTTGGGTTGGCCTCAATAGCCCGGCTGTCACCGAAGTGTTGGCTGGCGCCGGGTTCGACGCCCTCCTGATCGACTACGAACACGGCGAGGGGACGGTCAGCGATTTGGTCCACCACCTGCGCGCGGCCGGCGGGTCGGACACGACGATTCTGGTGCGCGTCCCGAACCACGACACCAGCGAGATCAAACGCGCGCTCGACAGCGGGGCGGCGGGCGTTATGGTGCCCGGCGTCGAGACAGCGACCGATGCCAAACGGATCGTCGATCTGTGCCGCTATCCGCCGCGCGGCAACCGCGGCGCCGCCGGCTTTATCCGGGCCGGCGCCTATGGCCGCGACTGGCCCGTCTACCGAGCCCGAGCCGACGAAGACATCATGGTGATTTGCCAAATCGAATCGCGTGGGGCGGTCGATCGGATCGCGGAAATTGCCGCGTGCGGGCCGGACTCGCTCTTCATCGGCCCATTGGATCTGTCGGGCAGCTTGGGCAAATTGGGCGCATTCGACGACCCTGAAGTGCAAGCCGTGCTGGCCCAGGCGGAACGCGACATTCTGGCGAGCGGCACTGTCTTGGGGACGATCGATACCGCACCGGGCGGCCGGGCGCGCCTATCGGACAGGGGATACCGGTTGATTTTCGCCGCCAGCGACGTTGCGCTGCTGCGGCACGGTGCGCGCGCCGTTCTGGAGCCGTCGGCCTAGCTTTCGATCGCTGTCGCGGTCACGGCACCGAGACGGGCGCCGTCCAACGCGTCCAGCTTGTTGCTTTCGATCAAATTTAGAATGCCTGTGACATACGCCGCCCCGCGCTCGGAGTAGCGGGTCATAGTTTTTGCCAAAACGACCGAGTCGATGGGTTGATCGTTTTTGCGCAGGTTCGCGCGCTGATGGCGAAATTCGCGGTAAGCGCGGTGGGTGTTGAGATTGCGCGCATACTGCCGCACCGATTCGTGGAGCGAGCGAAACGACTTGACCTCGTGACGGGCCCCGTCTTCGCGTTCCAGCGGGACGATGCCGGACCCTTCGCGGAAGGTCCACTGGCCGAACACGGCGTTGCCATGCAACGCAAAACGCGACGTGCCCCAGCCCGACTCTTCGATGCCCTGGGCCAGCGCAAGACCGACCGGCACCACGTCGTGACGGCGCAGGAGTCCGGTGAAATCGCGGGGCGCCAAACCGTAGGAGGCGCTCAGACGATCGAGCCAAGCGGCGTTCCGCGGCGACAGCGTCTGTCCGGTCGCTAAGCGGTCGCGCAACACCTCGATCCGCGCACGGTCGACCAGAATTTCTTCGTTCGCCCGAAGCACCAACGGCAGCAGGGAACGGATGAACAGCGACTTGCGGTCGGGTACCGATTGAATCGACGGCATGTCCTTGGGCAACTGGGTCAAGAACACCCGCGGTACGCCCGCGATATCGCCGCGTATGTCGGCAAGGTTGTAGCCCAGCCGGCGATACTCGTCGCGCAGACTCGCGGCATCCGGCACCGCGACCGCACCGCCGGTAAAGGCGGCCAGTGCGCGCACGTCAGGACCGATAAGTTGCGGCATATTGCGCGGACCGACCGAGATCACAGCGTCGATCCCGGGCGCCGGTCGCGCCGCGTAGGCAATCTCTTCGATGGGATTTGCGCCGGCGTAAACCGCCAAACCAAACAGAACTGAAAATCCAACGCTGACCCTAAACACCGACACGCCGAACCCGTGACGAGGAGTCATCATGGTATTTGTCTCAAATTTCCCACTGATCTCTGCGGCGCAATATACGGGGTTCATTGCCACCGACAACCACTAGAAGAGGTTATTGAGTACGGCAGAGCCCAACTGTGGGCGCCGCGCAACGCTTGCAGATCGATAGCTAACGGGAAGAAATTGCTTAATGGTTAACGGGTTAACCGCGCCTCTTGCGGAGTACGCTCAAGATCCCGTTGCCGCGCCCGAAAAAGTTATCCACAGCTTTTTTCAGAGGGCCGCGGACCCTCAGGTCAGAAGATCGAGCTGCTCGTCCGACAAATTGCCGGGCACGACTGTTACCGGTACCCGAAGGGCCCCTGACATCTTGCCGGCCAACTGGGTGACCAGCGGTCCCGGCCCTTCCGAGCCGGTGCCGGCGCCGAGGACAAGAATACGGATGGTCTTGTCGTCGTCGATCAACTTGACGACCGCGTCGCGCACAGCGCCTTCGCGCACCACAAGCTCGGGCAGGATTGTAGATTGCTGCTGCACCTCGGCTGCGAGTTTTTGCAAAAGCTCCTCGGCTTCTTCGCGGGCTTCTTCGCGCATCCGTTCCTCGACCGAAAGCCAATGCTGAAAATCGACGGGGTCGATCACGCGCAACAGCGTCACGCCGGCGCCGGTGCGCTGCGCGCGGCGCCACGCGAACCGCAGGGCCTTGCGGCATTCGGGCGTGTCGTCGACGACGACGAGAAATTGACGCGCTTCAGGCGAGTCGGGCATGGGTCGCTCCGCAATGGGGCGTTAACTTGAACCGATAAAACGCGCTGCCGCAAGCCACCGCGGCCGCATGTCGGCCTAGGGGTGAAGGAAACCCACGATATCCTGCACCTCGCGCAGGATCGGCGTAGCCAGCGCATTGGCCCGGTCGGCGCCGTCGCGCAGGACTGCGTCGATATGGCTCACGTCGTCGAGCAGGCGCCGCATCTCGGCCGTGATTGGCGAGAGTTTGGCGATCGCGAGGTCGGCTAGGTCGTTTTTGAAGCGCGAGAATTGCGCCCCTTCGAATTGGGCACACACGTCGTCGCGGCTCATGTCGGCCAGGGCCGCATAGATGCCCACGAGATTGTTCGCTTCGGGCCGGTCCGCCAATTCCCGGCCCTTGCCGGGCAACGGCAAAGCGTCGGTGCGGGCCTTGCGGATTTTTTGCGCGATCAGATCGGGTTCGTCGGTGAGGTTGATCCGGGTGTAGTCGGACTCGTCGGACTTGCTCATTTTCTTGGTGCCGTCGCGCAGATTCATCACCCGCGTCGCCTCGCCGAAGATCAGCGGTTCGGTGAGCGGAAAAAAGTCGACGCCGTAAGTATCGTTGAACGATCCGGCGATGTCGCGGGTGAGTTCCAAATGCTGTTTCTGGTCTTCGCCGACCGGCACGTGGGTCGCCTTGTAGGACAGAATGTCGGCGGCCATGAGTACCGGATACACGTAGAGCCCGGCCGACGCCGTCTCGCGGTTCTTGCCGGCCTTGTCCTTGAACTGGGTCATGCGGTTGAGCCAGCCGATCTTGGCCACGCAGTTGAAGATCCAGGCCAGCTCGGCATGGGCCGTCACCTGGGATTGATTGAAGATGATTGATCCCTTGGGGTCGATCCCGGCGGCGATCAGGCTCGCCGCAACCTCGCGGGTGCTGGCCCGCAGGCCTGCGGGATTCTGTGGCAGGGTGATGGCATGCAGATCGACCACGCAATAGATGCACTCATAGTCGGCCTGGAGGCGGGCCCAGTTGCGAATGGCGCCGAGGTAATTGCCCAAATGCAGGTTGCCGGTGGGTTGCACCCCGGAAAAGATCCGTTTTGTCGCCGTCATCGGCTGGGTCCTCGTTGCGGAAGGCCGGTCTTATGGCGCGGTTGTCCACACCCGGTCAAGGCGTCGACTCCGGCGGGTCGTTGGGCACTGTCTTGGCGGCGGTTTTGGATCCAGTCTTGGATCCAGCTTGGGGCCGACGCATCAGACCGCGCAGCTCGCCCAGGCGCATCGCGCCGCTGAGGTGGGCACCAGCGCCGTAAACCACCAGGCCCACGACCACCAGCGCCGCCAGCGCCGCGACCCGGAGGCCGCCTGCTTCCAACAAACCGGCACGATCCAGCGTTGTCTGGGCAACCCCCAACACGACCGCCAGGACGGCGGTAACGGCCACGGTGCGGGTCAGACGGCGGCGCAACCGGGCATCGAGCGCGAGGTAGCCGCGGCGGTACAATCCGCCTGCGAGCAACGCGACGTTGAGCCAAGCCGCCAGGGCCGTCGCCAGGGCTAATCCGACATGCTGGAGCGGCCAGATAAGAAGCAGGTTGAGACACAGATTGGCGACCATCGCGACGATAGCGATCCGCACCGGCGTCTTGGTGTCCTTGCGCGCAAAATAGCCGGGAACCAGCACTTTGATCAGCACGTAGGCGGGCAGGCCGACCACGTAGCCCATCAGCGCGTAGGCGGTGGCCTGGCTCGCGGTCGCATCGAACGCGCCCCGTTCGAACAGGACCGAGACGATGGGCAGGGCCAGCACCAACAACGCCGCCGTCGCCGGCAGGGTGAGAAAGAGCGCCACTTCGATGGCCCGGTTCTGACTATTTGCGGCGCCCGCGGCGTCCTCGGCCGCGACCTGGCGCGACAGCAGCGGCAGGAGCGCGGTGCCGACCGCAATGCCGATAACGCCGAGCGGCAGTTGGTTCACGCGGTCGGCGAAGTAGAGAAAGGAGATCGATCCCTCGGGCAGGAGCGACGCAATAATGACGTCGGTCAGCAGGTTGATCTGGACGACGCCCGCGCCGACAGCCGCCGGCAACATCAACCACAGCAATTCGCGAACCCGCGGCGTCAGCCTCGGCCGCGGCAACCGCAAGCGAAAGCCGGCACGGGTCAGCGCGACCGCGACCCAGACGAACTGAAGTGCGCCGGCGACGGCGACGCCCCAGGCCAGCGCATGCCCCGGCGTGGGAAAGCTGCGCGCGGCCAGACCGAGGAAGGCGATCAATGTCAGATTGAGCAGGATCGGCGTCGCCGCAACGGCGGCAAAGCGGCCAATGCTGTTCAAGATGCCGCCGGCCAACGACACCAAGCTGATGAACAGCAAATAGGGAAAGGTCAGGCGCGTCAGGGTAACGGTGAGGTCGAATTTCTCGGGCTCGTCGATGAAGCCCGGGGCAAGGCCGTACATCGCCAGCGGCATGGCGATCTGCACCACCGTTACAAAGACGAATAGTGTGGCCAGCAATACCGCCAGCGCCTGTTCGGCAAAAGCCTGGGCGGCGTTTTTTCCCTCGCGTTCGAGGATGCCGGAAAACATCGGCACGAATCCCGCGTTGAACGCGCCTTCGGCAAACAGGCGGCGGAAGAAGTTCGGCAATTTGAACGCGACGAAAAAGGCGTCGGCGACAAGTCCAGTCCCGAGAATCGCCGCCACCAGAATGTCGCGGACAAACCCTAAAACGCGGCTGATGAGCGTAAATCCACCGATCGTGGCGATGGCGCGGAACAAGGTCATCCGAGACGGCACCGAAGTGACGGGTGGATCAAGGGCATTTGGCGTTTGCAGGCATACTGGTATCGTGGCTGCCGTTTACTGACCATACCGGCACCCCGCATTGAATAGCAAAGCGCTCGGCGGCATCACGCTGCTCATCATCCTGGCCGCCTTCTCGGCCTCGGCACCGATGTCGGTCGACATGTACCTACCGAGCCTGCCGGAATTGGCGCGCGACCTTGCGACCGATTCAGGCCGGGTGCAGCAGACCCTGAGCGCGTTTCTGTTGGGGTTCGCCTTCGCGCCCATCGTTTGGGGACCGCTATCGGACCGCTATGGGCGCAAACCCATTCTCTACGTCGGTCTGACCATTTTTGTTGGTGCCAGCATCGGCGCGGCGATGAGCCCGTCGATCGACGTCTTGATCGCGTTTCGTTTCCTGCAAGCGCTGGGCGGATCGGCGGCGGCGGCACTTTCCCGCGCCATCGTGCGCGACAGCTATGCCCGCGAGGAAGCCGCCAAGACCCTGTCGCTGTTGTTCATGGTGATGAGCATCGCGCCGATGGCGGCGCCGATCATCGGCGGGCAAGTATTGGTGTTCTTTGGGTGGCGCGCGATCTTTTGGGCGCTGGCCGGGTTCGGCGTGCTGTGCCTGATGCTCACGCTCTATCCATTGCGCGAGACGTTGCCGGTCGAGAAGCGGACCCAGCACCGCGCCGGCGAGATGGTAAAATCCTACGGCGCCTTGCTGCGCAACCGGCTTTTTTTCGGCTACGCCCTGTGTCAGAGCCTGAGCTTCGCGGCGATGTTCGCCTATATCGCCGGATCGCCCTTCGTGCTGATCGAGTTGCTCGGGGTGTCGCCCGAACTCTACGGCTTTTTGTTTGCGGCCCATGTCGTGGCCCTGATGGTGGGCAGCTTCATCAATAGCCGGTTGGTCGGACGCATCGGCGTCGACCGGATGTTGCTGGGCGGCACCGTCGGTCTGGCGATCGGCGGCATATTGGTACTGGTGGCCGGCGCGAGCGGCGCGGCGTTGCCGGTGTTGCTGCTGTCGGTCGTCTTCATGATGTTGTTCGTCACCATGATCGGCGCCAACGCGACGGCGGGCGCGCTCAGCGAGTTTCCTCACATGGCCGGAACCGCCTCGGGTTTCCTCGGGATGATGCAGTTCGCGGTCGGCGCCGGGGCGGGCGCATTGGTCGGCTTTTTCCACGATGGCACGGCGGTGCCGCTCACCACGGTAATGATGGCGGGCGGCGTCCTCGCGTTGGCGGTGCGCCTGACGGTTCTGCGCGGCAGGGCTGCGGTCGCCACGTAGCCGGCTACTCCGCGGCGGTCACTAGAGCGGTCCGGTCGGCACCTTGTTGCAGGGCGGCCTGGATCGCACTGCGAATTTTTTCAAGTTTGTTCTCGTGGGTGATTTTAAGACCGAATACGTCCTTGACGTAGAATACGTCGACGGCGCGCTCGCCATAGGTTGTGATCTGGGCGCTGGCAATCGATAGCCCGGCAGCGGAGATCGCCCGCGTCACGTCGTACAAGAGGCCCGGTCGGTCGAGCGCGTTGATCTCGACCACGGTGTAGACGTTGGACGCGCTGTTATCGATCAAGACGCGCGGTTGCACTGTGAAGACATGCGCGCGGCGCGGGAACCGACCCGCTCTCTTGGCCAATGCGTCGGCAAGATGGAGGCGCCCGCCTAGGACATCGGCGATGACCGCCTTGAGCCGGTCGAGTTTCTCGCTGCCCGCGAAGGGGCGTCGTTCCTGATCCTGGAGCCAGAACGTGTCGATCGCCATGCCGTCGGAAGAGGTATGAATCCGCGCATCCACGATGTTGGCACCGGCAAGTGCGATGGCGCCCGACAACCGCGAAAACAATCCGGGGTGATCGGCGGTGTAAACCGAAAGTTCGGTGATCGCGGCGAAATCATCGACATGGGTGCCGACCGCTAGCGTCTCGCCCGTATCGTCGGCCTTACGAATCAACTGAGCGTGCCGCGCCTGGGTTGCGGTGTCGTGCCCCAGCCAATAGGGCCGATAGAAGCGTTCGGCATGGTGCGTGAAGGTTGTATCGGGCCAACCCAAAACTGCGGCCAACGCCGCCACCGCCGAATTGCGGCGTTGCTCGCCACTTTTCTCGTCGAAGGCGCCGGTCAAGGCATCGCGCGCGGCATGGAACAAGTCGCGCAACAATTCTCCCTTCCATCCATTCCACCGGCCTGGGCCGACCGCCCGGATGTCGGCGACAGTGAGGATCAACAGCAAGCGTAGCCGCTCCACGCTTTGCACCAAGGTCTTGAAATCTAGAATCGTTTTGGGATCGAGGATGTCGCGCTTGAATGCCGTGTGACTCATCGACAGGTGCCAACGAACCAGCCACGCCACGGTCTCGACCTCGTCGGGTTCGAGTCCAAGCCGCGGTCCAAGCTCCTGCGCAACCTGTTCGCCGAGTTCGGAGTGATCGCCGCCGCGACCCTTGGCGATATCGTGCAACAGCACCGCCAAATACAGCACGCGACGCGACAACACCTCGCCGATGAGGATGCTGGCAAGTGGGTGGTCTGCCTTCAATTCGCCGGCTTCGATCCGGGCGAGAATGCCGATCGCCCGGATCGTATGCTCGTCGACCGTGTACACATGGTACATGTCGTGCTGCATCTGCGCGACGACCCGACCGAAGTCGGGGATGAAGCGGCCGAGAACACCGGCCTCGTTCATCCGCCGCAGCGCCTTCTCCGGCGCCTTGCGCGACGTCAGGATCGACATGAACAGGGCATTGGCCTCGGGGTCTTCGCGCACGTCGTCGAGGCGCTTGAGCGCCCGGGTGATATATTTGATGGCGTCGGGGTGGATGTCGCGGTCGTGCGCCTGGGCCACCGCGAACAGCCGGATCATCGCAACGGGTTCGTTTTCGAACGTTGCCGGGTCTTCGACCGTGAGGCGCCCGCCCTCATCGACAAACCCTTGCAGTTCCCGCCGGAACAACCCGAGCCGGGAGAGCGCCAGGACCGGCTTTCGGCGCTGCTGGTTTTCGAGGCTGGCGCAGAAGATTCTGGTGAGGTCGCCGACCTCTTTGGCGACCAGGTAATAGTGCTTCATGAACCGTTCGACGCTAGAGGTATGCCCTTTGTCGCGGTAGCGCAGTTGCCGGCTGATATCGGGCTGCACGTCGAAGGTCAGCGTTTCTTCGGCGCGGCCTGCGGCGTAGTGGAGCGTGCAGCGGACCGACCACAGGAAATTCTCGGCGCGGCGAAAACGGCGCAACTCCTGCGCGGTAAGAACACCCAAGGCAACCAATCCGTCGATATCGCGAATGTCGTAGATGTATTTGGCAATCCAGAACAGCGTATGGAGGTCGCGCAGGCCGCCCTTGCCGTCCTTGACATTAGGTTCGACCAGATAGCGCGAGTCGCCGAGGCGTTTATGCCGGGAGTCGCGCTCGGCAAGCTTCGCTTCGACGAAGTCGTGTCCGGTGCCTTCGATGACGTCGGCGGAGAAGCGCCCGTGCAATTCGTCGAACAACGCGCGGTCGCCCCAGACATAGCGGGCTTCTAGGACCGCGGTGCGAATCGTCACATCGCCCTTGGCGAGGCGGATGCAATCGTCGACCGACCGGGTCGATTGACCGACCGTGAAACCGAGGTCCCAGAGGAAATAAAGAACGTATTCCACCACCTGTTCGCCCCAGGCGGTGAGCTTGTAGGGATAGAGGAACAGCAAATCGACGTCGGAATAGGGAGCCATTTCGGCGCGACCGTAGCCGCCGACCGCCACGACCGAGAGACGCTCCTGGGCGGTCGGGTTGGTCGCGCGGTATACGTGCTGCGTGGTGTGATCGTAAAGGGCGCGGACGACTTGATCGACCAGGAACGCGTTGGCTCGCGCGGTGTCGAGGCCGGATCGGCTGGCCTCAAACCGCCCACGAATAATCCGTTGGCCGCGGTCCAAGGCGTCGCGTACGTGCGCCAGTACCGCCGCGCGCGTCTTGGTGCTGCGGGCGGTGTCTGCGGCGGCAAGCGCGGCAATCTCCGCCGCCAACTGACGCCGGTCGATGATTTCTCGCTGTGCGTTGACTTTGTTCATGATTTATATGGCGGCCCTAAACGGGGCGGCAACGGTTTCAGGATAGGCGTGCGACCGCGCGGCTGCACGTGAAAACCGTGCGCGACCGCTTTACCGCCCGCCATGCCGGGCTATAGGCTGTCCCGCCGCTGATCTAGAGGGAGTGACCGGCATGAACGCTACCGGCGCGCGATCGCGCTCGTTGACCTTTCCGCTGGTCCTGCTGGTTGGCGGGGGCATCATCTATGCGACTTTCTTTTCAGCCAACCGCATCGCCGTGGACAATGGCGTACCCTCGATGGCGCTGGCCTTCTGGCAATCATTGTTCGGCGGCGGCGCGCTTTTGATCGTGTCGGTCGTCCTGCGCGACCTGCCGCGGTTGAGCGGCGCCCATCTGCGGCAGTACGGCTTTACCGCGATCTTCAGTTTTGCCATTCCGCTGGTGGCGCTGACCTATGCTGCGCCGCAATTGCCTGCTGGGCTCCTGACACTGGTGCTCACGCTAACCCCGGCGCTGACCTATGTCTTTGCGTTTGCCGCCCGGCTTGAGAAATTCAACCTGTGGAGCACCGGCGGTCTGCTGGTCGGGCTCGCCGGTGTCGTGCTGATCGTACAGCCGTGGACCTGGGGCGATGTCGGTACCGACGTGTCGGGCTTGTGGTTCCTGGTCGCACTGGTCGCACCGCTGGGTTACGCGGTCAACAATGTCGTGGTGGCGCTGATTCGTCCCGCCGAAACCACCACGCTGCAACTCTCGACCGGCGTGCTGGTCTTCGCGACGATCGTCATGTTTCCGTTCATGTGGGCGATCGACGGGCTCTATTTCTTCGACGGCGCCGGTGCCGCCGGGATCGGCGCGACCGCGTGGGCAGGGTTTACCGACATCGTCATTTTCTTGGTCCTGTTCGAAGTCATCCACCGGGCCGGCCCGGTATTCTTCTCGCAGTTCAACTACATTGTACCCGCCGCAGGGATCGTGTGGGCGTTCGTTCTGTTCCAGGACCGGTTCGAGCCGGTCGTCTGGGCGGCGATCGGGTTCATGGCGGTCGGGCTGTACCTTGCCAACCGCGGCACCAATCAATCCATCCGCGAACGCGAAGCCGAACAGGCTGCAAAGGGGTAATCCGTGAACGATTCAAGTCTCTCCTCCGGCGCGGGGCGATCCGCGGCGCCGAAAGAAGTGCCGTCGTTGCTGGTCCCGTGGCTATTACTGATCGGTGGCGCAACGATCTACGGCAGCTTCTTCAGCGCCAGCAAGTTCGCCTCCGATGCGGGCGTGCCATTTATCGCATTTACCTTTTGGCAGTCGGCGATCGGCGGTGCGATTCTACTGGTGATCGCCGGGTTGAGCGGCAATCTGCCGCGGATGCGACGGGATCACCTAGCCTCCTATGCAGTGACCTCGCTCCTCGGCGTGGTGCTATCGGTCATCATCCTGGCCTTCGTGGCGGGCAAACTGCAGGCAGGCGTGATTACCCTAGCGATCACGTTGACCCCGGGCATGACCTATTTGTTTGCCGTTTTGGCCCGGGTCGACCGCTGGCGCACGCTGAGTTTGCTGGGGCTGGCGCTGGGGCTGGCGGGCGTTGCGATCCTGGTTCTGCCGGAGGGCAGCTTGCCGTCAAGCGATTCGACGATCTGGGTCCTTTTGCTGATGATCGTGCCGGTCTGCTTTGCCGCCAACAACGTCTTCGTTGCCGTGGTCCAACCACCCGAAGCCACGTCGATCATGCGCGCGACCGGCCTTGTCGTCGGTGCCGCGATCATTTCGTTCGTGATCATGATGGCGACCGACGGGTTCTATCCGTTTTGGAACGCACCGGGGATGGGCGTCTGGGGGGTGCTGTGGGCCGGCGGCATCAACAGCATTACTTTCTTTTGCATGTTCGAGATTATCCGCCGGGCCGGGCCGGTGTTTTTTGCGCAGTACAACTACGTCATCGTGATTACCGGGTTGGTATGGTCGCAATTGATCTTCAACGAAGCCCTGAGCACTTGGTTCTGGGTCGCGTTCGGCGCGATGCTGATCGGACTCTATTTCGCCAACCTCGGGGCAAAGCGCGGCATGCAGGAGGCCGCGGCGGCACGGTGACCCTGTGAACGCAGTGCGACCGGCACCGGCCGGTCTTCTGGTTCCGACGTTGTTGTTGCTGGCCGCCGGTGGCGCCTATGGCAGCATCCTGGCCGCCAACCGGCTGGTCGGCGAGGCCGGGTTCGCAGTGATCCCCTATGTGTTCTGGCAGGCAGCACTGGGCGGCGTTCTGATTACCGCAATCAATCTGGCGCGAGGTGCGCGCGCTAGTTGGCGGCTCAAACATGCCGGGCACTATTTCGTTTCGGCGACGTTTGGCATGTTGTTGCCGTTCGGCGCGTTAAGCGTGATCGCCACCAAGCTACCGACCGGCGTACAGACGCTCGTGGTCACCCTGGTGCCGGCGATAACCTATGCCTTCGCGTTTGCGCTGCGGGTCGAACCGTTCCGCGCTTTGAGCGCCGCGGCGCTGGTCTTGGGTTTCATCGGCGTACTGATGATCGTCGTCCCCGAGGGCAGCCTGCCCGACCCCACCGCGGTTGTCTGGATCCTGCCCGCGATGATCGTGCCGTTGGCGGCTGCAACCAACAACGTGCTGGTCGCGACCCTGCGGCCTCCCGATACCGATTCGCTGACGCTGGTCGGGGCGGTCTTGCTTGCCGCGACGATCATCATGCTGCCCATTGCGCTGCTGACGACCGGAAT
This sequence comes from Alphaproteobacteria bacterium, assembly GCA_040216735.1. Classification (NCBI taxonomy): domain Bacteria; kingdom Pseudomonadati; phylum Pseudomonadota; class Alphaproteobacteria; species Alphaproteobacteria bacterium. The sequence goes on from JAVJOO010000002.1 coordinate 534,339, forward strand.
TCATGCGTTCTGGTCGTCGGGTATCGTAGCGGGCGGCACGATTTGGGCTGCGGCCGTGCAGGTCGTTGGTTACTACGCCTTGTATGAAGTGATCAGGCGCGCGGGTCCGGTGTTCTTTTCCCAGGCGTCCTACATCATCGTGTTGTCGGGCCTGGCCTGGGCGTTGTTGTTGTTCGGCGAACGCCCGAGTCCCTGGATATGGGGCGCGGTCGTGGCGATGATGGCGGGCCTCGTTCTGGCCAACCTCGCCAACCGAAATTCCCCGGGCACCGCCACATGAACCCCGCGCTGGTGATTCCGACCGTCCTGCTGTTGCTGGGCGGCGCAGGTTACGGCAGTCAGTTTGCCGCTAACAAAGTCATAGCCGATGCCGGGTTTCCGGTACTCGCCTATTTGTTTTGGCAGTCCTTGATCGGCGGCTTGGTCATGCTGGCGCTGCAAGGCCTGCGCGGCCCACGACCTCGGATGAGTCGCGCGGCGCTGGGCCATTACGTCGCGTCGGCATCGTTCGGGATGTTGATCCCCACAGGGATCCTCGCGTTTGTCGCCGACCGGGTGCCGGCCTCGGTTCTGACGCTGACGATGACGTTGATTCCGTCGCTAACCTATTTGTTTGCCTTCGTGTTGCGGGTCGAGTCGTTTCGCTGGATGAGCGTCGCGGCGATCGCGTTAGGCTTGGGCGGCGTGTTGCTGATCGTGCTGCCCGAGGGCGGCCTGCCCGATGCCAGCGCCGCGATTTGGATCCTACCGGCATTGCTCGCGCCGCTGTCGGCGGCGGGCAACAATCTGCTCGTCGCCACGCTGCGCCCGCCTGAATCGGGGTCACTGGCGCTGGGGGCCGCAGTCTTGCTGGGTGGGGCCGCGGTGATGCTGCCGATTGCCGCCGCGACCGGCAACCTTGTCGGTTTCTGGACCTCGCCGGCGGGGACCACCGGCGTGTTGTGGGCCGCGACCGCGCAAGCCGTCGGCTTCTTTTGTCTGTACGAAGTGATCCGCCGCGCGGGTCCCGTATTCTTTTCGCAGATTTCCTATGTCATCGTCGCTTGCGGGATCGGCTGGGGATTTGCGTTATTCGCAGAACGTCCCTCAGCCTGGGTGTGGGCGGCAGTGGCGCTGATGACCGTGGGCTTGGCGATGGCGAACGCCTCGCTCGCCCGCTCCCCGCAAATCGCCAAGGGCGGTTGAAGCCGCTCCCTGCGCCGTTACACTGAGCCGAAATAGGGGAGGACACCATGGACGTCAAAGCCGCCGTTGCCTTCGAAGCGGGCAAACCACTGTCGATCGAAACCGTACACCTGGAGGGGCCGCGCGCAGGCGAGGTTCTGGTCGAGGTCAAAGCGACCGGCATCTGTCACACCGACGAATTCACCCTGTCGGGCGCCGATCCCGAAGGCCTGTTCCCCGCGATCCTCGGCCACGAAGGTGCCGGCGTGGTGGTCGACATCGGCCCGGGCGTCACCAGCGTCAAAAAGGGTGACCATGTCATCCCGCTCTACACGCCCGAGTGCCGGCAGTGCGAATACTGCCTGTCGGGCAAGACCAACTTGTGCCAAGCGATCCGCGAAACCCAAGGGCGCGGCCTTATGCCCGACGGCACCAGTCGGTTCCGCTTGGGGAAAGAGCCGATCCTGCACTACATGGGGACGTCGACCTTCGCCAACTACACCGTACTGCCCGAGATCGCGGTGGCGAAGATCCGCGACGACGCGCCCTTCGACAAGGTGTGTTACATCGGATGCGGGGTGACGACAGGCATTGGCGCGGTGATCAATACCGCCAAGGTCGAACCCGGCGCGAACGTCGTCGTATTCGGTCTCGGTGGAATAGGGCTGAACGTCATTCAGGGGTGCCGCTTGATCGGCGCCAACATGATCGTCGGCGTCGACATCAACCCAGGCCGTCGCGAGATGGCCGAACGCTTCGGCATGACTCACTTCGTCAATCCCAAGGAAATCGACGGGCCGTTGGTACCTTACTTGGTGAACCTGACCAAGGGGGGCGCCGACTACAGTTTCGAATGCATCGGCAATACCGGCGTGATGCGCGATGCGTTGGAGTGCTGCCACAAGGGCTGGGGCGAGAGCGTCATCATCGGCGTCGCGCCTGCGGGGGCTGAAATCGCAACGCGGCCCTTCCAACTGGTGACCGGCAGGGTGTGGCGCGGCAGCGCGTTCGGCGGCGCCAAGGGACGCACCGATGTGCCCAAGATCGTCGACTGGTACATGGACGGTAAAATCGAGATCGACCCGCTGATTACCCACACGATGCCGCTGGGCGAGATCAACACCGCGTTCGACCTGATGCACGCCGGGACGTCGATCCGCAGCGTGGTGATGTACGACAGTTAGGCCGGTCGCGCCCGGCGCCGGGTCGCGAGGAACACGCCGACAAAAATCAACGCGATCCCGGCGAGGTGGTAGACCTCGAACGGCTCGCTGAGGAAGAACACGCCGCCCAACGCACCCCAGACCGGCATGAGGTATTGCAATTGGACCCCGCGCGCGGCGCCGACCGCGGCGATCCCGCGATTCCAAAACGCAAAGGCGAGCAGCGCTGGGAACACCGCGATATAGCCGATCGACAGCGCGTTGTTCGTACTGAGCGTGAACAATCGCCCCGCCGCCAGATCGACGGCGTAGAACGCCGCCAGTACCGGCATGCTGACCACCATCATCATCATTAGGAACTGGAGGCCGCCGAGATCCTTGGGTTTGTGCCGCAGCGCCAACGTGTAGAACGCCCAGGACAGGATCGCCGGCAACATCAGAAGGTCGCCCGGGTTGAACGAAAAGGCCCGTAGCACGGCAAGGTCACCCTGCACGACGATGGCCGTGATTCCGGCAAACGCCACGATCATTCCAACGACCGTGCGCCAGCCGAATCCTTCGCGGTAGAGAATCCAACCTAAGAGAACGGTGAGCACTGGGGTGCCGCCGTTGATCAGCGAGGCGTTGACCGCTGTCGTGTACTGCACCGCAGAGTTGAGCAACAAATTGAATGTAGGTACGCCAAGCAGGCCGAGAAAGGTAATGACCTTCCAGTGCCGCTTGACGATATCCCACTGCCGGATCAACCCGCCGATCGCAAAGGGGGTAAGTAGCAGAAGTGCCAGACCAACCCGCCAGAAGGTCAGCGAGAACGGCGGCACCTCCTGCACGGTGACTCGCGCGACGATATTGTTGCCCGACCAAAATAGGGTGGCGAGCAACAACAAGATATAGGGCAGGAGCGCGGCGCTTTTGGAATCGCTCTTTGAGTCGCTCATAGTGGCTTTGCCTCCAGCGGCACCGGGCGGACCCGGTTTTGCGCGAAATAGATGCCAACGAAGATCAGCGCGATCGAGATGCCGTGGAACCATTCGAGCGTTTCGCCGAGGAAGACGACCGCAAGAACGCCGGCGAAAACCGGCGAGAGGTAGTTGAACACATTGGCCCGTGTCGGACCGATCTTCGACAGACCGTAGTTAAAAAATGCGAACGCGACGACCGAGGCGAATACGCCGAGGTAGACGACTCCGGCGACATTGCCGAGCGTGAACGCCGCGCGTTGTCCGTGGGCGAGTTCGTAGCCGTAAAACGGGATCAAAAAGAGCCAGCCAACGATCATCACGCCTAGAAGTAGCCCCATCGGGTCGAGGCCGCGCGGCAGCGCGCGCAGACCGACCGAATAGATCGTCCAGGCAACCACTGCGAGCAACGCGATGAGGTCGCCGATGTTAAACGCGAGTGAGGAAAGCACCGCCATATCGCCGTTCGATATCACGACGATCACACCGAGGAACGCAACCAGCATACCGAGCGCGGTCCGCCACGAAATTGTCTCACGGAACACCAGCCAGGCGGCGACCATACTTGCCGCCGGTATCGCTGAAACGATCAGCGTTGCGTGGATCGCCGTCGTGTGTTGGACCGCGTGATAAATGAACGAGTTGAACCCGGTGACGCCGGCAAGTGAAACGACCAGGAAGAGCTTCCAGTGGGTGCGGTAGGCGGCACGGTCGCGCCACAGGGCGCGCGCGGCAAACGGAAAGAGCACGACGATCCCGGTCCCCCACCGCCAGAAGGCAAGGTTCATCGGCGGCATGATGTCGGCGGCGCCGCGCGCGAAGACCGAATTACCGGACCAGAACAAAAAACAAACCGTCAGCAAGACGTAGGGCGACGTTACGAACGCGCGCAGCGGCGAGACCGGGGCCGTCATGGCGATGTCTCGGGCGCGGCGGGTTTACGGCGCCCGGTCGTCGCCAAATAGATCCCGAGAAAAATCAGCAGCACGCCGGCGTGATAGGGCCGTAACGATTCGCCCAACAACAGAATCGCGAGGGAACCGCCGAAGGCCGGGTTGAGGTAGGTAAATTGGCTGGCAACATTGGCGCCGACGATGCCGACGCAGCGATTCCATAAGATGTACGAAAACACCGACGAAAACGCGCCCATGTAGAAGATGCCAAGGAGGTTCGGGGCCGACAGGACCATGCGTCCGCCAGCGGCGACCTCCCACAGGTAGAACGGCGCCAACAGGACGACGCCAACGATCACCATGGCGAGCAAAAGTCCCTCTGGCCGGATTCCGGACGGCAGGCGGCCCAACAGGATCGAGTAGGCCGCCCAGCAAAAGACCGAGGCGAACACCAATAGGTCGCCGCTGTTGAAGTCGAGTGTCGCGAGCAGGCCGATGTCACCGCGCGCGATAATCACGAGAACGCCAATCAGCCCCGCGACGAGACCAATCACCATGCGCAGGCCGGCACGCTCGCGCAGCAATATCCACGATGCGGCAACCGTCACAACAGGGATCACCGACAGCACCAACGAGGCATTGAGCGCCGTTGTGTGCTGGACACCCAAATAGATCAGCGAGTTGAACGCCGCGACGGCGATGGCCCCGAGCGCGAGGACGATCCGCCATTGCGCCATCAGCACATGGCGTTGTTGCAACATGACCCGGGTGCCGATGGGCAGGAGAATCACCAACGCGGTAACCCAACGCCAGAACGAGAGCGCCAAGGGCGGCAGTTCGCCCACCGTGGCCCGCGCCACGACCGTGTTCCCGGCGCCGGCCAGCATGACCAACGTCAACAGGACATAGGGGTTGAGCGCGAAGCCGACGATTGCCCGGGCCTTCATTTTGTACCGCCCGGCTTAGCTTGCTTGGGTTTTCGCGTCGCGAGGTAGATGCCCGCGAAGATCAGTGCGACGCCGGCGACATGGTAGCCGCGGAACGCTTCCCCGAGAAAGGCGACCGCCATCAAACTGGCGAATACCGGCGTCAGATAGACGAACTGGGAGGCCGTGCCGACCCCGACCGCCGACACCGCCCAGTTGTACATTGAGAACGATACCGCCGTAGCCATCACCCCGACATAGAAGATGGCGGCGAGCGCACCGCCGCTCGGAACGAACGTGATCCCGGCACGGATCTCCCACAGGTAGAACGGCGCGGTCGCGATAAGGGCGATGGTATGAATCACCAACATGAACGCCGCCGGATGCAAACCGCGCGGCAAATCGCGCAGCAAGAGCGAGTAAAACGAAAAGCCGAGCACCGCAACCAACATCAAGAGATCGCCCGGTACGAAGGCGAGGTGCAACAGCACGCCAAGATCGCCCCGCATCACGGTGACGGCCACGCCGATCAAACCGATTCCCATGCCAAGGGCGAAGGTCGCCCCGATGCGCTCGCGGTGGACCAGCGCGATCAAGGCAACGACCGCGACCGGCGCCGTCGCTGTGATCAAGGCAGCATTGATGGCCGTCGTGGTCTGTACGCCGAGGTAGAGAAAACCGTTGTAAACGGCGATTCCAGCGGTGCCCATCGCCAGCATCATTTTCCAATGGCGCAGGAAAACCGCGCGTTGGCGCCATAGCGGCCGACCGCCGAACAAGGCCAACACCGCAACCGCCGCAACAAAGCGCCAGAACGTCAGCGCCATCGGCGGGACGTCGGCAACGACCGCGCGTCCGACGACCGGGTTGCCCGCGGCGATGGCCATCGCAACGATCAACACGACGAACGCCCAGGGGCGGGTGAGTGCGGCTGGTTCCGCCATGGCTCGATTCTTCAGAGGGTCAGTCGGTGGGAGGCGAATCCTAGGCGCCCCGACGCCCCGGGAGCAAGGACGCTAGGGCTCGCGCAGCAACGATTTCAGTTTGTAGAGCGCATCCAGCGCCTCGCGCGGGGTCAGTTCGTCGGGGGCGATCTCTTCCAAAGCGCGCGCCAGGTCGGACTTTTGCGCCGTTGCGGTTTCGCCGGGCGCGGCCATGGTTGCCGCGAAGAGCGGGAGATCGTCGACAAGCCGGGTGACCGCGCTGCCCTGTTCGCTCGATTCCAGCGCCCGGAGAATCTCGCCAGCCCGGTCGATCACCGCCTTGGGTAGACCGGCAAGTTTCGCCACCGCAATCCCGTATGAACGATCGGCGGCGCCGGCGACGACCTCGTGCAGGAAGACGATGTCGCCCTTCCATTCCTTGATTCGCATCGCATGAGTCGACAGGCGCGGTAGTTTGGTCGCGAGCACCGTGAGTTCGTGATAGTGCGTGGCAAACAACGCGCGGCACAGATTGACGTCGTGCAGGTGTTCGATGGCCGCCCACGCGATCGACAGTCCGTCGAAGGTCGCAGTGCCGCGTCCGATCTCGTCCAGAATCACCAGCGAGCGATCGGTTGCACGGTTTAGGATCGCCGCAGTTTCGACCATCTCGACCATGAAGGTCGACCGGCCCCGGGCCAGATCGTCGGCCGCGCCGACCCGGCTGAACAACCGATCGACCACGCCGATATGGGCCGCCGTGGCCGGTACATAGGCGCCCATTTGCGCGAGGATGACAACCAACGCGTTCTGGCGCAGGAAGGTACTTTTGCCGGCCATATTGGGGCCGGTGACTAGCCAAACCTGACCGTCGTCCCCGAGGTCGCAGTCGTTGGCGACGAAACCTGAATCATTGGCGCGGCGCAGAGCGTCCTCTACCACCGGATGGCGCCCACCCTCGATCGAGAAGGTGTGGCTGTCGTCGACGAGCGGGCGTACATATCCCTGGGCGACGGCTTGGTCGGCCAGGGCCGCGGCAACATCGAGCGCGGCTAGCGCCTCGGAGGCGGCGGCAACAGCGGTGGCGCGGTCCAGCGTCTGGGTCGTCAACTCGGCGAACAGCGATTGTTCCAGCGCGAGGGCGCGGTCGGCGGCGCTGGAAATCTTCCCTTCAAGATCGCCCAGTTCGGTCGTCGTGTAGCGCGCGGCGCTGGCCAGCGTTTGGCGATGGATGAACTGCTGACGTACCGCCTCGGGAAGATCCTTTGCCAGCTTATCGGCATGGGTCGGTGTCACTTCGATAAAGTAGCCGAGCACGTTGTTGTGCTTGATCTTAAGGCCGGAAATACCGGTGAGGTCGGCATAGCGCGCCTGCAACGCGGCGGTGTGGCGCCGGCTCTCGTCGCGCAGGGTCCGCAAATCGTCTAGCGCGCCGTCGTAACCCTTGGCGATAAACCCGCCGTCGCGGGCGAGGTGCGGCAAGTCCGGCCCCAACGCCGCTGCGAGCGACTCGATCAAGGTGTCGTGCCCCCGGAGCGGTGCGCACAGCGCAGCCAACGGTGGTGGTGGCGCATCGTGGTCTAGAAGCGCGGAGGCCGCTTGGGCGGCCTTGAGCCCATCGCGCACGGCCGCTAAATCCCGCGGCCCGCCGCGGTCGAGCGAGAGGCGCGCGAGGGCACGCGCCATATCGGGGGTTTCGTGCAGTAGATCGCGCAGCGTGGCGCGCCGGCCCCCGTCCTCGACAAAGAACTGCACGAGATCGAGGCGGTCGCGAATGGCGGAGGTATCCGTCAAGGGCGCGGCGAGACGATCAGCCAAAAGGCGCGCGCCCGCACCTGTGACGGTGCGATCGATCACCGCCAGGAGACTACCATCGCGTTCGCCCGCCAGCGTCCGGGTCAGTTCGAGATTGCGCCGGGTCGCCGCGTCGATCGAGAGCATTTTCGCGGGGCGTACCGAGGCGGGCGGGCGGAGCGCGGGCAGCTTGCCGCGTTGGGTTAGTTCGACGTAGTCGAACACCACGCCCAGTGCTGCCACCTCGGCCCGGGTGAAATCGCCGTAGGCATCCAGCGACGCGACCCCATAGTGGCCCGCGAGGCGGCGCGTGATGGCGGCCGAGTCCGCCGCGCCGCGCGGCAACGGCGTGATGACGGCCTGCCAATCGCGCACGGCTTGGGCCACATCGGGATCGGCGAGCAGGGCGTCGGGGACCAAAAGTTCCCCGGGATCGAGCCGGGCGAGATCGGGTTCCAGGCCCCGGGGGTTGACGGCTTGGACGTTGAAGGCCCCTGTCGAGAGATCGAGCCACGCCAAGGCGAGGCCCGACCCAGTACGCGCCAGCGCAGCCAGGTAATTATGGCGGCGCGCATCGAGGAGCGTTTCTTCGGTCAACGTGCCGGGCGTCACCAGCCGGACGACATCGCGTTGGACGACGGACTTAGCGCCGCGTTTCTTGGCTTCGGCCGGATCTTCGATCTGCTCGCAAACGGCAACCTTGAATTTCTGTCGGATCAGTCGCGACAGATAGGTGTCCGCGGCATGGACCGGCACGCCGCACATCGGGATGTCGTCGCCAGCGTGCTTGCCGCGTTTTGTCAGAGTGATGTTCAGGGCTGCCGCTGCCTTGACCGCATCGTCGAAGAACAATTCGTAAAAGTCGCCCATCCGGTAGAACAGCAGGTATTCCGGGTAATCGTTCTTGATCCCGAGATACTGCGTCATCATCGGTGTGGCCGCTGCCGAGCCGCCCGTGTCTGCGGGCAGCTTTTTTCCGGACGGGGTGGCGGGCGTTTCGGCAAGGACCATGGCGGGGGCACGTTATCATACCGCCGCCACGCAGGGGTCAGTCTAGAAGCATGCCGCGCAAGGTGAAGAAGAACAGGGCCGCAAGAAGCGCGGCAGCGGGGACGGTGACGACCCAGGCCGCAGCGATTGTAAAGACATAGTGCCGCCGAACCAGTTTGCGCCGCCGGTCCTTCTTAAGGGTCTTCAGTTCGGCGTTCGTCAGTACGATCCCGGCATCGGCCGCGGCGGTCAGCGCAGCGGCCCGTTCGCCGGGCGCGGCGACGAGGGCCTGTCGGCGCCGGTTGGTGACGATCTCACGCAGGAATCCGACGCCGAAGATAGCGCCCAGCGCGATGTGGGTGGAGGACACCGGTAGACCGAGCGCCGAGGCGACAAGGACGGTGATTGCCGCCGACAGGGCAACACAAAAGGCCCGGGCCCGGTCGAGTTTGGTGATCTTCTCGCCGACCACACGGATCAGCTTGGGGCCGTAGAGACCTAAGCCGGCGGCGATCCCGATGGCGCCGACCGCCATAATCCAAAGCGGGACGGCGGCAGTTTGCGCGATCTCGCCGGTGGTCACCGTGCTGACGATCGCGGCAAGGGGGCCGATCGCATTTGCGACATCGTTGGCGCCGTGCGCGAATGATAGAAGCGCCGCTGCGAAAATCAGCGGGATTGTGAAAAGATTGCTGACCGAACGGCGGCGGTTTTCCATGTCGCCCGCGGCGCGCGCGACAAAATGCCGGACGACGACATAGCCGACCAGGAATGCGGCAACGCCGACGACAGTGACCAAGGTTCCGTCCACCGCGATTAGGCGCTTCAGCCCCTTGGTCACGAGATACATCGCGAACGCAGCCGCCATGACCGCAACCAAGATCGGCACCCAGCGACGGGCGGCGGCCACTTTGTCTTCCTTGTAAAGAATGAGGAATTTGATGGCGGCGAGGAACGCCGCAGCGATGACCCCGCCCAGAACCGGCGAGATCACCCAACTCGCGGCGATGCCCGCCATCGTGCCCCAGTTGACCGCGTCGATCCCCGCCGCCGCGATCCCCGCCCCCATGACCCCGCCGACGATCGAATGGGTTGTCGAGACAGGTGCACCGAGGAAGGTTGCGAGGTTGATCCACACCGCCGCTGACAGCAACGCGGCCATCATCGCCCAAACGAACACCTCGGCCGTGGGGATCGCCGCCGGGTCGATGATGCCCTTCGAGATCGTCTTGACGACATCGCCGCCCGCGATGATGGCCCCAGCCGCCTCGAACACCGCCGCGATCAGCAGCGCCCCAAGCATGGTCAACGCGCCGGAGCCGACGGCAGCGCCCACATTGTTGGCGACATCGTTGGCGCCAATGTTGAGTGCCATGTAGCCGCCGATCACCGCCGCGACGATGATGAGCGCATTGCCCTGGAATGTTCCGGTTTGAATGACGGCAAACGCCAGAACGCCGAGCAGGAACAGCACGCCCAGGCCCAGGTTGAAGTTCTCCCGACCCACGCGGTAACGCGCCTGTTCGAGCCGCGAGTATTTCCGCAGATCCTTGTCGATCGTCCTTTTCGCCATGCGGCCCCTCCCAGTGCAAACCGGCCCGTCGCGACCGTGGGGACCGCGGGGACAATATGACGGTTACATGACGGTTTTATGACAGATGTCACGATGCCGTAATGGCAACGTCACGGAACGGTCGCGCTCAGGGATTGGAGTCGGGGTCGGGCATCGCCGCCGGTGTAGTGAAAATGCCGGATAGCCCGCCGTCGACCGGCAGGCTGACGCCAGTAATATAGGCGGCATCGTCGGAGGCGAGGAACACTGCGGCCTTGGCCACATCCCAACCGGTGCCCATGCGCCCCATCGGCACCATGGCGTGGCGGTGGCGGACGACGGCGTCCCAGTCGCCCGGATAGGCGTCCTTGAAGGTATGCACGAGCGGCGTATCGATCAGACCGGGCTGGACGCAGTTCGCGCGAATGCCCTGGCGGGCATATTCCATCGCGACATTCTGGGTGAACTGTTTCACCGCGCCCTTGGCCGTATTGTAGACGACGCTGGGGAACCCCGCATAGCGTTCCGCCGAAATCGACGAAATGTTGGTCACCACACCCGCGCCCTGCGCGGCCATGATCGGCAGCACGTATTTGCAGGCGAGAAACATCGACTTGACGTTGACGTCCATGAGCCTGTCCCAGCGATCCTCGGGCAAGTCCACCGGGCCGCCGATCTCGGTGACGCCGAGATTATTATGGAGGATATCGATGCGCCCGAAGGACGCGACGCAGGCATCGACCATGGCGCGCACCGCGGCAGCGTCGGTTGCATCGCAGGTATGCGTGACGCAGGTCGCGCCCTCCTCGTCGATGAGTCGTTTGGTTTCGGCGACGGCTTCGGCATCGATATCGACGGCGAAGACCTTGGCCCCCTCGCGTCCATAGAGAATTGCCGAAGCTTTGCCGTTACCAAGGCCGGGGCCAATCGAGCCCGCACCGATCACCAGCGCGACTTTGTCTTGGAGGCGTGCGGTCATCGCGGTCAGGCGGGAACGTCGCGCTCGAAGTAGTCATGGTACTTGTCGGGGAGGTTTTCCATGGCAAGAACCATGAAGACGTCCGTGGTGCCGAATTGATGGTCAATCACTGCCCCGTCGCCGCACACCCCGCCGAGGCGCAAATAGGCGCGGATCAATGCCGGGACCTGCTTCATCGCACTGCGTGGGCTGATGTCGTCTTTGGCGATTCGGTCCATTGGGACATGCCGATCGGCCAGCGCGCGCACCCGCAATTCGGGCGGCGCAAGGTGGAAGTGGTAGAGGTAGGACAACGGTACCGCGAGTGCCTCCGGGTCGGTGCCGGGAAAACTGGCGCACCCGAAGATTCGCTCGACATTGTTATTGCGATAGTACTGGGCAAGTCCCCGCCACAATAACTCGACGATGCGCTGGTTGCGGTAGTCGGCGTGGACGCACGACCGACCAATCTCGGCGGCATTTCGCCGGCCAAACCCGCTGACGAAATCGGCGATGTCGTATTCGCTGGACGAGTAGTAGCCGCCATGGGCTTCTGCGTCCGGGCGCAGCAACATCCGGTAGGTGCCGACGATTCGATCACCGGCCGGGCGTTCGCGGTCGATCACCAGTAGATGGTCGCAGATCGTGTCGAATCGGTCGAAATCCCGCCGTGTCTCGCGCATTTCGGGCGAGGGTTCGGCGGCCATTTCCTCGTAGAAGACGTGATAACGCAGGCGCTGCGCCGCCGCGATGTCGGCGGGGTCGCGCGTTAGACGGATTTCGTATCGGCCGTCAGCAGACAGCACGGATTGTCTCGATCAAGCGGCGCCCCTTCGCCAAAGACCCAAAGCCCTCGGCGCGCATTCTATTCCCGAGATTGCGGCGATCAAATGAAACGGGCCGCACCGTCGCTGCCCATTCCACCCGACAAAACGGGACTAGCCCTTTTTGTCTTGGTCGACCGGCTTGGTTTGAAGCGGCGCGGACTGCGCCGTGGTGATTTGCTTCTCACTCGCCGTATGAAAGAACCCGCCGCAGCCTTGTGCAAATGTCGGCCCACTGAAGGCCAGCACCCCTGCCACGACGACCGTCCACCCGATAGTGCGCATCATTCCCTCCTGGGATTGTTGGCCCGCTGACTTTAGCCTCCGCCGCACGTGCGGGCAAACCGCCGGCCCCGCCCCAAACAGCGGACCCCGCCGCACAAATGTCTTGGTTGGGGAGCGCTTGACGCCGACGCCCCGAATCGCAGAGGGTCGCGCGATGGACGACCGCAACGCCTGCCCGGTGTGCAATGGGCACGACCACACGCTTTTTGCCGAAAAAGCTGGCCACCGCATCGTGCGATGTTCGGGCTGTACTTTCATTTTCCAGGCGCCACTACCCGGAGCCGACGAAACCGCCGCGCTCTATGACGACGCCTATGCGGGGGCGACGGCGGGCTACTTCGGCAAGGTCGACAAGAAAATGCGGCGCTCGCGCGGGCGCGCACGCCGGTTGCGCCGCCTGGCGGCGGGTCCGGCGGCACGCTTTCTGGATATCGGGGCGAGCGGCGGGTTCATGGTCGAAGCGGCCCGTGAGACCGGGTTCGATGTCCAGGGAATTGAACTCGACCCGAAATCTGTCGCCTATGCGCGCCAGCACTATCCCGCATGCCCCATCTTTCACGGTACGGTGGAGGCTTTTGTACGCAACGAACCCTCGGCGGCGGCAGGGTTTGAGATGATCTATTGCGCCGAAGTCATCGAGCATGTGCCCGACGTCAATGCATTCGTCGCGGCGATCGCCCGATTGCTGAAACCGGAGGGACGGCTTTACCTGACCACGCCCGACATCGGCCATTGGCGGCGGCCCCGCGATATCCAGCGCTGGGATGCGTTCGATCCGCCGTCCCATTGTCTATATTTCGATCGGAATTCTCTGACCCGGCTGCTGGCCAAACACGGATTGCGAATCGTCCGCCGCGCGACGGCCTTCAAGCCCGGGCTAAAGGTTCTCGTCGCCCGCGCCTGACTGAGACTCCCGTGGGAATGATCCCCAATTTCTTGCCCACCGAATTGTTCCAGGTGTTTGATCCTGAACATCGCCGGCCGGCAAGGATTGTCGAAAATCGCAGGCCAAGAAGCAGTCAAACGTTTACCTAACGATCAATTCTCGAGATGCGCCAACCAAAGATTTTTACAACGATTCAGACCTATAGCTGGTCTCTTTTCGCAGCTGACCTGGTAGCGGGGGCAACCGTTGCCATGGTCGCTCTGCCGCTCAGCCTCGCCATTGCGATAGCGTCTGGTGCCGACCCGGCCAAGGGACTTGTCACCGCAATCGTTGCAGGATTTCTGATCTCATTGCTTGGCGGCAGCCGGGTGCAGATCGGTGGACCAACCGGCGCATTTATTGTCGTTGTTTTCGGGGTGATTTCCAATCACGGCTATGACGGTCTCGTCCTGGCAACATTCATTGCAGGTATCATTTTGCTTGTTGCCGGGTATTTTCGCGCTGGAAATTTGATTGCTTTTGTTCCGGAGGCCGTGGTGAACGGATTCACCATTGGCATTGGAATTATCATCGCAACCAGTCAACTCCAGGATTTTCTCGGACTCTCAGTTGATAATATCCCCGCCGATTTTCTCGAGAAAATACCCGCACTTTGGAGCGCTCGCGAGACCTTCAGTCCTGTTCCATTTGCCATCGCAATCGTCACTCTCCTTTCGATTATCGTTCTGCGGCGCGTTGCCCCCCGCTTTCCGGGTCTCATTGTTGCCGTAGGGGTTGGATCTGCCTTGGTCGCTTTCATGTCCTTACCGGTGGATACGATCGCCTCCCGATTTGGGGAACTTCCAGCCCACCTACCCTGGCCGCAACTGCCGGATCTTTCACCATCTCGAATCATTGAGCTCCTGCCTTCGGCTTTCGTTATCGCTTTCTTGGCGGCGGTCGAGTCACTTCTATCCGCCATGGTTGCGGACAAGATGATCGAAGGAAGTCATAGGCCTAATGCCGAGTTGACTGCCCAAGGTGTCGCCAATGTGGCGTCGGCTCTTTTCACAGGTCTCCCGGCGACCGGCGCGATTGCGCGAACGGCGACCAACATCAAGGCTGGGGGAAAAACGCCCGTGGCGGGGATTGTCCACGCTGTCGTTATTCTCTTGATAATGCTTCTTGCCGCGCCGTATGCGAGTTACCTCGCCATGCCGGCTCTTGCCGCGCTTTTGATCCTCACCGCATGGAACATGACCGAACCACACAAGTGGCGTGCTTACGCTAGCGGGAGAAGAAGCGACGTATTTCTTCTGTTACTTACTCTGGCACTCACCGTCGTGGTCGATTTGACAGTGGCCATCGGCGTAGGCGTTTCGATTGGTTTTGCTCTGCGCTTGAGCAGACGTAAGTCTGTGAAGAGCGACTGGACGCCACCTGAGCGATGAACGGTGCGATTCAAAATCGTGAGCCGCGCAAAGTATCAAAGAAGATTGGCGGGCAGGTCCACTGGCAGTTCTCGTCGGCGATCCTATTCGTCCGAGAGGTCCGCGGTCCGTCGCTTAATCAGTTCGCGGCATCCTTGGCCCACCAGGTTTCAAGCACGAAACCGTAGGTCGGAATAGTTTGCGGTCGTGCAAATTTATCCCAATAGGCAAGGCGGTCGCCGCGCTGATGATAGAGCGGGATTACGTAGTGTCCTGCGAGGAGAACCCGGTCGAGAGCGCGCATTGCGCTCACCAATTGCGCGCGGTCGCGTGATGCAGTGACCTGATAGATCATCGCATCTACCGCCGCGCTCTTGACCCCGATGTAATTGCGAGTGCCCTCCTGATCGGCGGCGGCGGTGCCCCAGTAGTGGGCCTGTTCGTTGCCCGGAGACAAGGTGATGCGCCAAGTATGAACGATCATGTCGTAATCGTATGTCTGGCGGCGAAACTCATACTGGGCGGTGTCGACCGTACGCACGCTAACCTTGATTCCCAGCCGCTCAAGGTTACGCACGAATGTCAGCGCAATGCGCTCGTCCTCGGGAAAGACCAACAGGATTTCGAAGGCGAACGGCGTCCCGTCGCTGGCGCGCACCATCGCGCCGTCGCGGACCACCCATCCCGCGTCCTGCAGTAATTGTCGCGCGGTGCGCAGGTTGGCGCGATTGTTGCCGGTGCCGTCGCTGCGTGGCAGCTGTTGCGGCGCGGCGAATACCGCCGCCGGTACTTGACCGCGCCAGGGTTCGAGCAGGGCCAGCTCCGCCGGGGTCGGCGGGCCCGTGGCGGCCAGATCGGAATTGGCGAAGAAGCTGGTCGTGCGCTCGAACGCGCCGTGCAACAGGTTGGCGTTGATCCACTCGAAATCGAAAGCGTAGCCCAGGGCCTCGCGCACGCGCGGATCGGCGAACAGGTCGCGGCGGGTGTTGAACACCAGCGCGCGCATCCCGGCGGGCCGGCCGTTGGCGATTTCCTCGCGCTTGACGCGGCCATCTTTGACGGCGGGAAAATCGTAGGCGGTGGCCCATTGGGTGGCCGACCCTTCGGCGCGAAAATCGAAGGCGCCGGTCTTGAACGCCTCGAACAACACATTGCCGTCGCGGAAATACTCGTACTCGACGACGTCGAAGTTGTCCTGGCCGCGATTGACGGCAAGGTCTTTGCCCCAGTAATCGGCGACGCGTTCGTAGCGAATGCGCCGCCCGGGATCTACCGCGGCAACCCGGTAGGGACCGCTGCCGAGCGGCGGTTCGAGCGTGGATTCGTCGAAGGGCCGAGTCGCGTAATAGGCCTTGGAGAGGATCGGCATCAAGCCCATGAGCAAAGGCAGTTCACGGTCGGCCTGGTCGGGATCGAAAGCGAAACGAACGCCACGCGTGCCCACCCGTTCGACCCGAGTGACCTTACGGTAGAACAACTGCATGTTGGCCTGGCCCCGGTCGCGCAGGGTTTCGTGGGAAAAAATCACGTCGTCGATGGTGATAGGAGTACCGTCGTGGAAGCGCGCCTCCGGGCGCAGGGTGAATTCGACCCAGCTCCGGTCGTCGGGCGTCTCGACCGTTTCGGCGATCAATCCGTAAAGCGTAAACGGCTCGTCCCAAACCCGCTTGAGCAAACTTTCAAAGACGTGGTGCCGTCCGGCGGCGGGGGTGCCCTTGAGAATGTAGGGGTTGAGCGAATCGAACGTCCCCTGGAGGCCGCGCCCCAGGCTTCCCCCCTTGGGCGCATCCGGGTTGACGTAGTCGAGGTGTTCGAACCCGGCCGGATACTTCGGGGCCCCGTGCATGGCGATGCCGTGCATCGGCTCCGCCGACGCGGTGACCACCGACCCAACCAGAAAGACGGCGAGCGCGGCACCGCGCCACGCAAACACCGGACTTAGCCTCCGAATAGGATCTCGTGGTTCATGCCGAGAAACGCCGTGATCGCGGCGAAGATCCAAATACCGATGACGAAGGGAACGGCGTGGTTCAACGAGCGAGTCATTTGCGCTTCGACCGCAGGCGATGAGCCCTCGGTCATCAGCTTGCCGAAGGCCGCGCCGAACGGCGTGAAGGTCACGCGGATTCCAACGCCACAGGCCACGGCACCAGCGAACAGCAGGATCTTGATCGGCAGCCAGTCGGTTTGGTAAGGCCCGGCGCCCGCGAGCGAGGTAATCGCCGGGATCGCCAATGCCGCAATAAACGCAAAGCGCAAAAAGAGATCGATCCGGGTCAGGCGCTTGGCTTGTTCGCTGCCCTCGCGGTGATGGATTTGCCAGACCATGACGAGCCACACGACGGCCGCAATCCACACGAGATAGAGCCACACCCCGTCGATCGGCGAATAGCCCAAATTGGCGGCCAGCGTCGCCCCAACGGGAAACGTCAGCAGCAGCATGTAACGCGGGATCATATCGATCCACGCGAGCACCTTGAGCAGCGTGGCGCGGGTTTGCGGCGTGTATTTCGGATTCACGACATGGCGCGCGGCGTAGAACACACCGAGATCGGCGCCGACCCAATAGACGAAGGTCAACACATGCAGCAGCTTGAAGATGTCCTGCCAATCCATGGCCGCCTCCCTAAATCAACGGTTGCGCGATGCCGAGCAACGACATCATGACAAGGCCGGCCCATAGCGCCAGCACCCACGGTTTGACCCGCATCACCGGCACCCGCAACGCGGCTTCGGTTTCGGGTGTCGAGCCCTCGGCCATGAAGCGGCCGAAGGCCGGGCCGAAGTTGGCAAAGGTAAAGCGGATGCCCAGGCCGCAGACCAGCACGAAGGCAAACAACAACACCTTGAGCGCGAGCCAATGGGAGGCGAAGGGGGCGCCGGTGCTGAACGACCACAGCGCTGCGAGCGTCAGCACCGCGATCAACACGAAGCGAATCCAAAGATCGATGCTGGCGTAGGTCTTACCGAGCGGCGTGCCCCGCTGTGAACCCGCCGAGACACTGATCAAAAGCCACACACCGGCCAACGCCCACACCAGGGCAAGCCATCCGTCGTCGATCGGCGAGAGGCCCTTGCCGGCCGCGAGCATCAGGCCGACCGGCAGCATCAGGATCGAGGCAATACCGGGAAAGGCATTGACGAAGCCCAGCACCTTGGCGATTGCGGCGCGGGTTTCGGGTGGGTTGTCCTTCTTGATGATCTGCAGCGAACAGTAAAACACGCTGATGTCCGCGCCGAGCCAGTAAACCAGCAGCACGACGTGAACCATGATCCAGAGGGCCTGAGGGTCCATGATCACTCTCGCAAAATGGGGGCCGTCCGCGAAATCTAGCGGGCGGACGGCCCGTGGTCCAACGGGGCGCTAAAACCCGGGCTGCCAAATGCCAACGAACGCGGCGATCGAAATCAACACCCAGATCGTCTTGACCCACTGACGCGCGGCCTTGGCCGACGCATTGAGGGTCGCTTCACGCTCGGGTGTCGAGCCCTGTTCGCGGATCGCTGCGAAGGCCGCGACATACGGCTTGACCGAAATGCGGATCATGATGCCGCACAGGATGGTGCCCGCGAACAACAGTAGCTTGAGCGCCAGCCAGTTTTCCGTGAGCGGCGCTTGCGCGATGAACGAATAGATCGCCGCCGCCGCCAGGACGATCATCAACACCCAGCGCAGCCGCAAATCGAACTTGGCCCACGGCTTTTTCTTGTCGGCGTCTTTCTCAAGGTGGAGCCACCACACCAGCACCAGCCACGCTGCGCCGAACGCCCAAAACGCGATCAGCCAAATGTTGGGAATGGTGAGGAAGCCTTTGACCGCCGCCAGCGTGAAGCCGATCGGGATCATCAGCACCATTGTGGTGCGCGGCGCCATGTCGATATCGCCGGTAATCCGCGCAAGCAGCAAACGCGTCTTGATGTCGTACTGCGGATCGTTGCGGAAACGGCTGGAGTAAAACACCCCCAAGTCGCCGCCGAGCCAATAGACGAATAGCAACAAATGCAGCCAGACGATCAGGCTTTCCCAAAACTCCATGAACCCCTCCCCGGATAATGACGGGACTGTTTAGCAGATTTGGGAGGGTTGCGCTGCGTCTAACCCCGCACAACCATCCGCCGGTAACTCAGCGCTTCGGCGATGTGGAGCCGGGTGACGGCCTCGACCCCCTCGAGGTCGGCCAGGGTGCGGGCAACGCGCAGGACGCGGTGGTAGGCGCGGGCCGAGAGTTTCATCTTGTCGACCGCGTCCGACAGGAGTGCCGCGCCACTGGGGTCGGGGGCGGCGACGGCCATCAAGCGTTCGCCGTCGACTTCGGCGTTGGTGCGCACCGGTTTGCCGCAGTTGGCATCTTGGTAGCGCGCGGTTTGCACGGCGCGGGCGCGGGCAACGCGGGCGGCTACCTCGGCGCTGCCTTCGGCGGCGGGCGGCAGGGCAAGGTCGCCGGCGGCGACGGCGGGCACCTCGATATGCAAATCGATGCGGTCGAACAGCGGGCCTGAAATGCGGCCCTGGTAGGACGCGGCGCAGTGTGGCGCGCGGTTGCAAGCAAGGCCGGGATCGCCGAGATGGCCGCAGCGGCACGGGTTCATTGCTGCGACCAATTGCACACGGGCGGGATAGGTGACGTGGCTATTGGCCCGAGCGATGGTAACCGCACCGGTCTCCATCGGTTGGCGCAACGATTCGAGCACGGTGCCGGAGAACTCGGGCAATTCGTCCAGGAACAGGACGCCGAGGTGCGCGAGCGTGATTTCGCCGGGCCGCGCCTTGGTCCCGCCGCCGACCATCGCCGGCTGGGAGGCGTTGTGATGGGGATCGCGGAACGGGCGCCGCCGGGTGATGCGCCCTTCGCGCAGCATCCCGGCGATCGAGGCAACCATGCTGACCTCCAACGTTTCGCGGGCGTCCAGCGGCGGCAGCAGACCGGGCAGCCGGGCGGCGAGCATCGATTTGCCGGAACCGGGCGGGCCCATCATCAACAGGTTGTGGCCGCCCGCCGCGGCGACCTCGAGCGCGCGCTTGGCGCTTTCCTGACCCTTGATATCGCGCAGGTCGGGACCGGCTACGCCGTCGATCAACGGCGCGGGCTTGGGCGGTTGGAGGACCTGGAAACCTTTGAAATGGTTGATCAGGGCGAGCAGCGTCGGCGCCGCCAGGATATCGACCGAGCCCGCCCAGGCCGCCTCGCCGCCGCAGGCCGCCGGGCAAATCAATCCGCGGCCGCGCGCGTTGGCGGCGACGGCGGCGGGCAACACCCCGGCGACCGGGGCGATGGTAGCGTCCAGGCCGAGTTCGCCCAGTGCGCAGTACCCGTCGATTTCCTCGGCCGGTAGCACACGCATCGCGACCAAGAGCCCAAGCGCAATGGGTAAATCGAAATGACTGCCCTCCTTCGCGAGATCGGCCGGTGCGAGGTTGACGGTGATCCGTTCGGGCGGCAGGCCAAGGCCGAGTGCGCCCAGCGCCGCACGCACCCGTTCGCGGGATTCGGCCACGGCCTTGTCGGGGAGGCCGACGATATTGAAAAACCCGCTGCCCGCCCCGGCCATGGAGACCTGGACGTCGACGTCGAGCACATCGATCCCCTGGAAGGCGACCGTAGTGATCCGCGCAACCATATGCGTAGGCACCCGAATTGAGAAAGCAACCAGAAAGGGTCTATGCAGGGTTCAGGGCAGCTTTGTACCGCCGCTGCCGCCCACGCCACTGCCGGGGATCCGCCATGCGCTATGTCTTTCGCGATGATGACGGCGCCATTGCCGCCATCTATGCCCAGCCACAGGACTTCGCCACCGAGGAGATCGCGCCGGACGATCCCGAGTTGTTGACCTTTCTGTCCGGTCAAGGCGAACAGGACTTCCTACGCTCGTATCTGACAGCCACCGATTCGGAACTTCTGCGAATCATAGAGGATCTCGTCAACGTGCTGGTCGACAAGAATCTTGTGATGCTGTCGGACTTTCCCGAGGCCGCGCGCAAGAAACTGCTCAACCGCAAGGCAGTGCGCGAACGCCTGCAGTCGGCGTTGCTCTAACCTGGACTACACTGGCGGAGATGATCGTCTCCGCCTCCTACCGAACCGATATTCCTGCGTTCTACGGCGATTGGTTCGCCGAACGCCGAGCCGCCGGGTTTTGCACCGTCAAGAACCCCTACGGCGGCGCACCCACCCGCGTCGCGTTGCGCGGATCCGGTGTCGACGGGTTCGTATTCTGGACCCGCAACGCGCGGCCCTTCCTGCCGGTGCTGGAAACGTTGGCAGGCGAGGGCGTCCCGTTCGTGGTGCAGTACACCGTCACGGATTATCCCGCGCTGTTGGAGACCGGCGTGCCCGCAGCGGCTCAGGCAGTGGCCTGCGTTCGCGAAATTGCCAAGCGCTTCGGACCGGAAGCGGTGGTATGGCGCTACGATCCGATTGTGGTGACATCGGCGACGCCGCTGGAGTCGCACCGCGACCGGTTTGCGCAGCTTGCCGACGCGCTTGCAGGGTCGTGCACGGAAGCCGTTGTGTCGTTCGCCGATTTCTATCGCAAAACGGTGCGCAACCTTAGGGTCAACGCGCCGGCGCTCACGTGGAGCGATCCGGATGCGAGCGAGAAGGCGGCGCTGACGTCTGTCCTGCGCGACACGGCGCACGCGCGCCAAATGATCCTGACGCGCTGTACCGAACCCGATATTGAGGTCCCCGACATCGCAGCCGCGCAGTGCATCGATGCGGCGCGCCTGTCGCGAATCGCGGGGCACGAGATCGTCGCGCGAAACAAGGGCAATCGACCGGGTTGCGCCTGCGCCGAAAGCCGCGACATTGGCGCCTACGATACCTGTGCCCATGGGTGCCTTTATTGCTATGCCGTGCGGGACCACACGCGGGCGCGCGCGGCACCAGCGGCACATGACCCGCTTGCGGTCCACCTAGGCGAGCGGCGCAAGTGACAGCGCCGCGGCAGCTCACTCACCAGCCAGCGGCATGACGCCGGCTAAGCTTTGGTGTCGACCTGCTCGCCCGAACCGGGTGCGGCGGCCGCGGGGGGTTTCTTGGCGACGCCGACCATCGCCGGGCGAAGCAGCCGGTCGCCGATGACGTAGCCCGACTGGGCCACCTCGATCACGGTGCCGGGTTCGACGCCCGGGGTGTCGGCTTCAAACATCGCTTGGTGCAAGTTGTGGTCGAACTTCTCGCCCTTGGGATCGACCTTGCGGATACCGTGGCGTTCCATCGCGTTGAGTAATTCGCGTTCGGTCAGGCTGACGCCGTCGATCAACGCCTTGAGATCCTCGCTCGCAGCGGCGTCTTCGGGCACGGCGTCGAGCGCACGGCGCAAGTTGTCGGCAACGGTCAGCACATCGCGCGCGAAGTTGGCGACGGAATACTTGCGCGCATCCTCGACCTCGCGCTGGGCGCGGCGGCGGGTATTTTCGACCTCGGCCAGGGCGCGCAGCAATTGGTCCTTGGTTTGCGCGAGTTGCGCCTCGGGACTGGGCGGCGCCTCGGCTTCCTCGGCGATGTCATGCGCCTGGTCTTCGGCATTGTCGTTGGAGGGGCGCGCGGTGTCGTCGCTTTGGTCCATCGTTCTTCCTTTGTCGCTGCGGGCGGTCAACGGCCGATCTTGTGGCCGAGCACCCGGGCCGTGTAGTCGACCATGGGGATGATGCGCGCGTAATTCAGACGGGTCGGGCCGATCACGCCGACCGCACCGATGATCCGTTCGCGGCTATCGATATAGGGCGCTACAATGACCGAACAACCGGCCATGTTAAATAGGTTGCTGTCCGACCCGATGAAAATACGGACGCCAGCGGCGTCCTTTGTCAGGTCGAGTAGACTGACCAGCCCGGCTTTGGTTTCGAGCGCGTCGAACAGTTCGCGCACCCGCTCTAAGTCCTCGACCGCGCTGACGTCGTCCAGCAAATTTGCACGCCCGCGTACGATCAGGGTCGCCCGCGACTCCTGCCCGCTCCAAGTCGCGAGGCCGTCTTCGACCAATCGGCTTGTGAGGGCATCGAGCTGCGCGCGAATGTTCTTTTGCTCTTCTTTGAGTTCGCTTTGCAGTTCGATGAAGGTGCGGCCCAATACCTTGCTGTTGATATAATTGGTGGCCTCGATCAACGACGACGGCGTCCATCCGCCGGGCGTTTCGATCACCCGGTTTTCGACCTGACCGTCCTCGGTCACCAGAACCACGAGCACCCGCGAGGGCGAGAGGCCCACGAACTCGACGTGGCGTAGCGGGGCATCCTGTTTGGGAGCGAGGACCAGCCCGGCACAATGGGACAGACCCGATAAGCCATCGACGGCTTCGGTCAGGAGGTCCTCCATGCTGCGTCCCGTCGCCGCACAGGCGGCATCGATGTTGGCGCGGTCATCCTCGCTGACATTCCCGATTTCCAGCAGACCGTCGACGAAGAAAGAGAGACCTGCCGGCGTGGGGATCCGTCCCGCCGACGTGTGGGGCGAATAGAGCAGGCCTGAGTCCTGCAAATCGGCCATCACGTTGCGGATCGTCGCCGAGGACAATTTGATCTGAAGCCGTTCCGCCAAACGGGCCGAGCCCACGGGCTCGCCAGTCTCCATATAGGCCTCGACGAGGCGTCGGAAAACTTCTCGGTTTCTCTCGCTAAGCTCTTGAATCATTTGATAATTCCAAGATGCGCCGGGGCCTTGGAGCAGCCTTGAATGTAGTGGTGCGACGGCGAATGTCAACGAAACCCCTCCGCTCGGCTGGACCTGACGCCGACGGCCCTTTAGAACCGCCCGACACGGCGGGAGGCCATCCATGACCACGACACAGCGGCCTTCGGGCCGCCAGCCCAATGAATTACGCAACGTGACGCTGGAACCCGGTTGGGCCAAACATGCCGAAGGGTCGTGCCTGATCAAATGCGGCGACACCCATGTCATCTGCACCGCGAGTATCGAGGAACGTTTGCCGCCATTCCTGCGCAACAGCGGCCAAGGCTGGGTTACAGCCGAATACGGCATGTTGCCGCGCGCGACCGGTAGCCGCATGTCGCGCGAAGCGGCGCGCGGCAAGCAAAGTGGGCGGACTCAGGAAATCCAGCGCCTGATCGGGCGTTCGTTGCGCTCCGTCACCGATCTGAAGGCCCTCGGCGAACGGCAGATCACGATCGACTGCGACGTGCTGCAGGCAGACGGCGGCACGCGCACGGCCTCGATCACCGGTGCCTATGTCGCGCTCCACCAAGCGCTGCAGGGGCTGATCGAAAAGGGCTTGCTGCAGACCATGCCGCTGCACGATCAAGTGGCGGCGGTATCGTGCGGGATCTATGAGGGTGTACCGGTGCTCGATCTCGACTACCCGGAGGATTCGACAGCGCAAGCGGACGCCAATTTCGTCCTGACGGCGAGCGGCAAGATCATCGAGGTCCAGGGCACCGCCGAGGGCCTGCCGTTCTCAGAGGAGCAGTTCCACGAATTGTTCCGGTTGGCCAAGGCGGGTATTGCCGATCTGGCCGAGATGCAGCGCAAGGCTCTCAAGCTAACCTAGACGCGATGGCCCGCCGCTTCACCGAACCCCGTCTCGTCTTGGCCAGCCACAACGACGGCAAGTTGCGCGAAATTCGCGACTTGATTGCGCCGCTTGGCCCGACGGTGGTGTCGGCCAAGGAGCTGAATCTCCCCGAACCCGACGAGACCGGCGATACGTTCGTTGCCAACGCATTGCTCAAGGCCCGCGCCGCAGTAGCGGGCTCGGGACTTGCCGCACTCGCCGACGATTCGGGCATCGAGGTCGCGGCGTTGAACGGAGCGCCGGGGATCTACACGGCCCGGTGGGCCGGGCCGGACCGGGACTTCATGGTCGCAATGTCACGGGTCAACGACGAAATGGGCGACGCCCAAGACCGCCGCGCCAATTTCACCGCAATCTTGGCGTTATGCTGGCCGGACGGCCATTGCGAAGCCTTCGAGGGCAAGGTGTTCGGCACGCTCGTGTGGCCGCCGCGCGGCGATCGCGGCTTTGGTTTTGACCCGGTTTTCGTGCCCGACGGGTATGACATCACCTTCGGCGAAATGGACCCAGCGGTGAAGCACACCATCAGCCACCGCGCGGTCGCCTTTAACAAGCTGCTGGATGCCTGTTTCGGTGGCGGCGCCTAACGCGACGCTCCCCGCCGATCCGGCAGCCGGGGTTGGCCTCTACGTTCATTGGCCTTACTGCGACCGCATCTGCCCCTACTGCGATTTTAATGTGTACCGGACGCAACCGGTCGACGCCGCCATTTGGCGCGCGGCGTTCCGCGCGGAAATGATGCACGCGCGCACGGTGCAGGGCGCGACCGGACCGTCGCTGACCAGCATCTATTTCGGCGGCGGCACGCCGTCGCTGATGCCGCCCGGTCTTGTCGCTGGCGTGATAGCCGACGCGGCCGATGTACTGGGACTCACGGACGACGCCGAAATCACTCTCGAAGCGAACCCGACGTCGAGCGAGATCACGGCATTTGCTAGCTACGCCGCTGCCGGCGTCAACCGCCTGTCGCTTGGTATTCAAGCGCTTGACGACAACGCATTGAACTTCCTTGGACGCGACCATTCCGCCGTGGACGCGGTGCGCGGCCTTGCCAGCGCAGGCAAAATGTTTGCGCGCACGACGTTCGATCTGATCTATGGGCGGCCTGGCCAAACGGTGGCCGCATGGGAACGCGAACTTGGCGCGGCGCTCGCGCACGCCACCGGACATGTGTCGGCCTACCAGTTGACCGTCGAGGCCGGGACCGCATTCGATGCGGCCCGGCGGCGCGGCGCCCTCGTCATGCCCGACGACGACCGCCTCGCCGAATTCTACGACGTGACACAATCTGTGATGGAGGCCGCCGGCCTGCCCGCTTACGAAGTGTCCAACCACGCCGGCGCGGGCGAGCAGGGGCGGCACAACCTGACTTATTGGCGCTACGGCGCCTATATCGGGATCGGACCGGGGGCACACGGACGACTGGTCGTCGACAATCGCCGCGTCGCCACCGAAACGATCCATGACCCTGCGGTGTGGCACGCGGCGGTCGCCGCCCACGGGCACGGAACGATGGAATCGACGATGCTCGACCCGTCGGCCTGTATCGACGAGCTATTGGTAACCGGTCTTCGCCTCGTCGAAGGGATCCCCGCCGAACGGTTTGAAGCGGTTACCGGCCATACGCTCTCGGACCTACGGACCGCGCCGCGAATCACACCGATGGTTGAGGAAGATCTACTTGTCGTCGCGGACACCGGAATGGCAGCGACAGCAGCGGGTCGCCGCGTCTTGAACGCGGTGGTCGCCGAGGTGTCCGAGGCGCTTAGTTCGTTGCCGGATCGAACGTCACCGGGGCCGGACTGACCACCTTTAGGCCATCGGGCCGAACCTCCAGAACGGCGAGACCGCGTTCGGAAATGCCATCGGCGCGAAACCTGAAAATGCCGTCGATCCCGGCGAAGCCGGCCGGATTGGCCAGGCCCGCGCCGTCGTAATAGGGCGGGGTACGGGTCCGCGCGAGGACCGCCGCCAGTGCCGCCGCGTCGTAGGCCAAGCTGGCGATGCGCGGTGGTACCGCGCCGAAGAGTTGGGCATAGCGGTCGCGGAATTCGGTGCTGGCGCGCGGTTCGGGGCCGGCGAACCACCCGCCCACCAACGAGGGTTCGCGCCCTAGGTTTGGTTCGTCCCACAACCCGGTCCCAAGGAATCGGACCTGCGCCGGGTCGACGTCGTAGAACGGCAGAAGCGGTGCGAGCGCCCGCAGCCGGTCGCCGCCTTCGGCCAGCAAGACGGCATCGAAGCCGACATCGCTGACGGTATCGCGCCCTTCGAGCCGTCGCAGCGTGCGCCGCGACACCTCGTCGTCGCGCGCCAGGAGTTGCGCCCGAACACCGGCCAATTCGGCGCGGCGGCTTTCGTAATCCGCCAACGTCTGGACCGGATCTTGGAAGCTGTCGGGCCCGCCAGAAAGAACTTGGACACGAGTCAACGCGGCGCCGTTGGCGGCCACCGAGTCGCGTAGCGCGGCGACGATGGTATCGCCGTAAGCTGTTTGGGGCACCAGCGCCGCGAATCGCCGCGAGCCCTGCCGCGCGGCGAAGGTGACGACGCGGTCGACCTGCTGTTCAGGCATGAAACCGATCAGAAAGACGCCGGTCCCTGCCACCGCACGGTCGGTCGAGAAGGCAATCATGTTGAGGCCACGGGCCCGGGTCACTTGCGCGGCGGCCTGGACCGACGCGCTGAACACGGGACCGAGGACGATCTGGGCCCCGTCGGCGACGGCCCGCTCGACGGCGTCGATAGCCCCTTCGGGCAGCCCCTCGGTGTCCTTGGGCATCAACGTCAGACGGGTATCGCCAATATCGAAGAGCGCCATGAGCGCGGCATTCAGGAGACTCTCGCCGAGCGCGGCATTAGGCCCGCTGAGCGGCAGCAAGAGCGCCACTCGAACCGGACCGTCTTCATCGGCACTGGGCGGTGTGAGGGCGATTTCCGGCGCGGGTGGAGGCGCCGCCGATTGATCCGGCGGCGGCGTCAGGACGGGCGCAGCGGCGACGGGTCCGGGGAGCGGCGCCGCAGGCTCGACACGGCGGGGTGCGGCTGAATCGACCGGCGCGGTCACCGGCGGCGGTGCAGGGGCTTCGGGGGCCGCAACCGGCGGCGGCGCGGGATCAGGCGGCAGGGATGCCTGGCGCCCGCGATCCGGTATGATTGTCGGCAGCACCGCGCCCAAGTTGGTGTCGGCGCACGCCGCGAGAACGATCGAGACCGCTGTGGCGAGGAAGGCGAAACGCAAGCGGCGCATTCGGCGCAGGCCGGAAACCGGCAGTCGGTCGGTCAAATCATCGGTCCCCGTCGATCCGCCCAGAGAGAGTAACGGTCCACGAATGCCAAGTAAATTAAGCCCCGGTCTGTATGTCACCGCGACGCCGATCGGCAATCTCGGCGACATGACCGAGCGCGCCCGCGAAATCTTGGCGCAGGCGGACCTCGTGGTGTGCGAGGACACCCGCGTGACCGGGCGTTTGTTCAAGCATTTCGGCATCGCTGCAAAATTATGGGCCTACCACGACCATAATGCGGCGACGATGCGACCGAAAATTGTCGAGCGACTGAGCGAAGGGGCCGCGATTGCACTGGTTTCCGATGCAGGAACGCCACTGGTGTCGGACCCCGGGTACAAGCTTGTGCGCGACGCGCGGGACGCCGGCATTGCGGTCTATGCCGTGCCAGGGCCGTCCGCCCTCACAGCGGCGCTCTCGGTGGCCGGTTTGCCGACCGACCGGGTCTTTTTTGGCGGATTCCTGCCCACCAAAAAGTCGGCGCGGCGCGAGGTCTTGGCCGACCTCCAGGAACTCCGCGCCACTTTGGTGTTCTTCGAGCGCGGATCGCGCTTGGCCGAAGCCCTCGCCGAATTGGCCAATGCCCTGGGCGACCGCGAGGCGTCGATCTGCCGGGAGCTAACTAAAATGTACGAAGAGGTTCGCCACGGCACCCTGGCGGGGCTGCGCGATATCCCCGTGCCCGAGGCGCGGGGCGAGTTCGTGGTCGTCGTCGGCCCACCGGCGCTGGCCGCGGAAATCGACGACGACACCCTCGACGCCCTGGTCCGCGACGCCTTGACCGACGCCTCGCCCAGCCGCGCGGCGGCGCAAGTCGCGGCGGCGACCGGTGTGTCGCGGCGCCGGGTCTACGCCCGCGCGCTGGCGCTGGCCCAGAGCACATGACCCGGCGCCGCGAGGACGCCGAGACCCTCGGACGCCGCGCCGAAACCGTCGCCGTCTGGCTATTGCGGTTGAAGGGCTACGGGATTCTGGCTCGGCGGGAGCGCACCCCGGCGGGCGAGATCGACATCGTCGCGCGGCGCGGCCGCACCCTTGTCGCGATCGAGGTCAAGGCCCGGCGCGGGCCTGTGCCCTTGCGCGATTTGATCGGCGAAGGCCAATGGCGGCGCATTGAGCGCGCCCTTGAAATGTATGCGGGCCGGCGCCGCCTCGGCCATTTGCGGCTGCGCTTCGATATGGTGTTCCTGTGCCCGGGCCGGTGGCCGCACCATGTTGCCGATGCGTGGCGGCCATCGTGATCGGACTGCCCGGCGGACCACCCCTCGTGTTAATGTATGTGTCTATGAGAGATTTTGTACTTGAGGAGGCTTTCGCGTGATTCGCACGTCCTTCATCCGTCCTCTGGGATTCCTGGTTGGCGCACTTGCGCTTAGCGGTTGCGCCGGCGCACTTGTCGGCGGCGTCGCCACGGTTGGCGTCGCCACGGTCCAAGAACGATCGGTAGGAGACGCGGTCGACGACACCACGATCGAGTTTCGCATCCGCGACCAGTTCCTAGAGAAAAGCGACAAACTGTTTACCCGCGTGACGGTCGATTCGGTCGAAGGGCGGGTCTTGCTGAGCGGCAGCGTCGATACCCCCGACGACCGCGTCGAGGTCGCCCGCTTGGCGTGGCAAGCCAAGGGTGTCAAAGAGGTCTTCAACGAGGTTGAAGTTCGCAACCGCGCGGGCCTCATCGATTACTTCAAGGACGTTCGGATCGCCAACGAGTTGCGCCTAAAGCTGCTAAGCGACAAGGATGTTTCCGCCATCAACTACTCGGTCGAGACGGTCAACTCTGTGATTTACCTGATGGGCATCGCCCAGGACCAAGCCGAGCTTGAGCGCGTGACCGGGCATGCAAGCAACATCAAAGGCGTAAGCCGCGTCGTAAGCTTCGTGCTCCTCAAGGACGATCCGCGGCGTACATCGTGAGCGACGGACCGCCTGACCCGGCGGATCTGCGCGCCCGTTTGAGCGAACTGGCCGACACCGAGGACGAGGCGATCGACCTCGGTCGTGCCGGGCTTTGGCTAGCCGCGCTCGACCGGCCCCAGGTCGGTCTCGACCGGTACGAAAGCCATTTGACGGAACTCGCCGCCGCGCTCGGCGGCACGTCAAATACGCTCAAAGCCAAGGCCGATGCGCTCCAGCACTTGCTGCAGAGTCAGGGCTATAGCGGCGACAAACAGACCTACGAGGATGCGCAAAACGCCAACCTGATTCGGGTGATCGACCGGCGCAAGGGTTTGCCGGTAAGCCTCGCGATTCTGCTGATCCACGCGGCTGAGTCTGCCGGATGGCAGGCCGTGGGCCTGTCGTTCCCATATCACTTTCTCATCCGCATCGCCCACGACAACGAACGCGCGGTACTCGATCCGTTCAACGACGGTGCGGTGTTGACGGTACCGGCAATGCGCGACCTGTTGAAGACCTTCGACCGGGATACCGAGCTGCGGCCCGAACACTACCGGCCGGTGTCCAAACGCGATGTCCTCCTGCGCCTGCAAAACAATCTGAAGTCGCGCGCGGTCCAGGAACGTCAGTTCGACCGTGCGGCCGAATTGCTGGACCGGATGCTGCTGTTCGCCCCCACGCAAGCCCCGCTGTGGCGCGAACTAGGGATCATGCAGGTCGCCTGCGGCCGGGTGATCGACGCTGTCGCCTCTGCGGAGCGCTACTACGGGGCCGCGTCGAGCGAGGAACAGCGCCAGGACGCCGCGATGCTGGTACAAAAGATCAAATCGCGCCTGAACTGAGCGCGCCTCTCACTTCAAACCGCCGGGAACCCTATGAGCCTTGCCGTCGCCATCCAAATGGACCACATCGCCGGAATCGATATCGCGGCGGACTCGACCTTCATGCTGGCGCTGGAGGCCCAGGCACGCGGCCACGGCCTGTATCACTATGGACCGCGCGATCTGTTCCTGCGCGACGGTCGCGCCTTGGCCCGCGCCCAGCCCCTGCAGGTCCGGGCCGAGAAGGGCAATCACCACACTCTCGGGTCACCCGAGATCATCGATCTCGCGGCGCTCGACGTGGTGCTGATGCGCCAGGATCCGCCGTTCGACATGTCCTACATCACGGCAACGCATATCCTGGAGCACGTCCACCCCAACACCCTAGTGGTGAACGACCCGGTCCACGTCCGTAACGCGCCGGAGAAACTTTTCGTCACTCACTTCGCGCAGGTGATGCCGCCGACCTTGATAACCGCCGATCTGGAGCAGATTCGGGCGTTCCGCGCCGAACATAAGGACATCATTGTCAAACCGCTGTTCGGCAACGGCGGCGCCGGTGTGTTCCGGCTGCGGCCCGACGACGAAAATCTGTCCGCATTGATGGAGATGTTCACCCAAATGTTCCGCGAACCGGTGATCGTGCAGCGCTACCTGCCCGAGGTCCGCGAGGGCGACAAGCGCATCATCCTGATCGACGGTCGGGCGGCCGGCGCAATCAACCGCGTGCCCGCGGCCGGCGAAGTGCGGGCCAACATGCACGTCGGCGGCAAACCGCTAAAGACCGAAATCACGGCGGACGAAATGGACATTTGCGCCGCCATCGGCCCGGCCCTCCAAGAGCGCGGCTTGATCTTCGTCGGGATCGACGTCATCGGTGGTAAGTATCTTACCGAAATCAACGTCACCTCCCCCACCGGCATCCAAGAAACCAACCGGTTCAACGGGGTCAAATTGGAAGCCGAGATTTGGGATGCAATCGAGACGCGCTATCACGCCCGTCACACCGGTCGGGCGGGATAGACACGCCCACACCGCATTTGGCTGCGTAAATCCACAAATTTGTCCCAATTGGGGGCTGTCAACGCTTGTCGGGCCGAAATAGGGGCCTATATAACCCTCCGGCCATAGCGGACGTTCCCGCAGGGGATCCACACCCGGGCTGCCATCTTGGGGCCCACAGGCGGATCCGCCGTATAGGAGTAAATACATGAGCAAAGTAATCGGTATCGATCTCGGGACCACGAACTCGTGCGTCGCGATTATGGAAGGCGGCGACGTCAAGGTTCTGGAAAACGCCGAAGGCGCCCGCACAACCCCCTCGATGGTGGCGTTCACCGAAGACAGCGAACGCTTGGTCGGACAGGCCGCCAAACGGCAGGCCGTCACCAACCCGGAAGCGACCCTCTTCGCGATCAAACGCTTGATTGGGCGCACCTTCGCGGACCCGGTCACCGCCAAAGATAAAGACATGGTCCCCTATAAGATCGTCAAAGGGGGCAACGGCGACGCCTGGGTCGAGGCACGCGGCGAGAAATATTCGCCGAGCCAAGTCTCGGCGTTCATCCTGCAAAAAATGAAAGAAACAGCCGAGAACTATCTCGGCGAGAAGGTCGAGCAAGCGGTCATCACCGTGCCGGCCTATTTTAACGACGCCCAGCGCCAAGCCACCAAGGACGCGGGCAAGATCGCGGGCCTCGAAGTTCTGCGCATCATCAACGAACCGACAGCCGCGGCGCTCGCCTACGGTTTGGACAAAAACGAAGGCAAGATGATCGCTGTCTACGATCTCGGCGGCGGCACCTTCGACGTCTCGGTACTCGAAATCGGCGACGGCGTGTTCGAGGTGAAGTCGACCAACGGCGATACCTTCCTCGGCGGCGAAGACTTCGATATGCGGCTGATGAATTACCTCGCCGACGAGTTCAAGAAAGAACAGGGCATCGATCTACGCTCCGACAAGCTGGCACTCCAGCGGCTGAAGGAAGCCTCGGAAAAAGCCAAGATCGAGCTGTCGAGTTCGGCTCAGACCGAAATCAACCTGCCGTTCATCACGGCTGATGCGTCGGGCCCCAAGCATCTGACCATGAAGCTGACGCGCGCCAAGCTCGAAGCGCTGGTGGACGACTTGATCCAACGCACAGTCGAACCGTGCAAGAAGGCCTTGAAGGATGCGGGTCTGAGTGCCGGCGAGATCGACGAAGTGGTGTTGGTCGGTGGCATGACGCGGATGCCGAAGGTCATCGAAACGGTCAAGAAGTTCTTCGGGCGCGAACCCCACAAGGGCGTCAACCCCGACGAAGTCGTGGCGATGGGCGCGGCAATTCAGGCCGGCGTGTTGCAAGGCGACGTCAAGGACGTGCTGCTGCTGGATGTGACCCCGTTGTCGCTCGGCATCGAGACCCTGGGCGGCGTGTTCACCCGCTTGATCGATCGCAACACGACGATCCCGACGCGCAAGAGCCAAGTCTTTTCGACGGCCGACGACAACCAATCGGCGGTGACCATTCGTGTCGCCCAGGGCGAACGCGAAATGGCCGCGGACAACAAAATGCTGGGTCAGTTCGATCTGGTCGGGTTGCCCTCGGCACCGCGCGGCGTACCGCAAATCGAAGTCACCTTCGACATCGACGCCAACGGTATCGTCAACGTCTCGGCCAAGGACAAGGGCACCGGCAAGGAGCAGCAGATCCGCATCCAAGCGTCGGGCGGCTTGTCGGACGCCGACATCGAGCAGATGGTCAAGGACGCCGAGGCGCATTCGAGCGAAGACAAGGCGCGCCGCGAATTGGTCGAAATGCGCAACCAGGCCGAAGCGGTCCTGCACACGACCGAACGCAACCTCAAGGAACACGGCGACAAGGTCTCGACCAGCGATAAGAACGCGATCGAAGCCGCGCTGGAGGAACTCCGGGCCGTCAAGGACGGCGACGACAAGGACGAAATCCAGAAGAAGAGCGACGCCGCCGTGACGGCATCGATGAAACTGGGCGAGGCGATCTACAAATCGCAGGCCGAAGCCGATAGCGCCGCGGACGCCGCCGAAGCGGGGGCCGACCAAGGTCCGGGCGACGATGGCGTGGTCGACGCCGACTTCGAAGAAGTCGACGACGACAAGAAAGACACGGCATAGGACCGACCGGTCGGTTACCGATGACGAAACTTTCCGCCCCGTGCCGTATGCCTTTTACGCGCGGGGCGGAACGACGTTCAGGGACAATGCGGCGGGGCGGCTGCTGATATGGCGAAGCAGGACTACTACGAGGCGTTGGGCATCGGTCGCAAGGCGAGCGCGGCCGACATCAAGAAGGCGTACCGCAAGCTCGCCATGCAGTACCACCCGGATCAAAACCCGGACAATCCCACCGCCGAAGCTAAGTTCAAGGAACTTTCCGAAGCTTACGACGTGCTACGCGACGACCAGAAGCGCGCGGCCTACGACCAGTTCGGCCACGCGGCATTCGAGAACGGCGGCATGGGCCGCGGCGGCGGATCGAGTGCATTCGACTTCGCGTCGAGCTTTTCTGACATCTTTGAAGATTTGTTCGGCGACTTCGGCGGTGGCGGCGGACGCGCGCGGGCGCAAACCCGCGGGGCCGACCTGCGCTACAACATGGAAATCACCCTGGAAGAGGCCTAC
This sequence comes from Alphaproteobacteria bacterium, assembly GCA_040216735.1. NCBI lineage: Bacteria > Pseudomonadati > Pseudomonadota > Alphaproteobacteria > Alphaproteobacteria bacterium. The sequence continues at coordinate 568,243 of JAVJOO010000002.1, forward strand.
CACGGCAAAAAGGCGACGATCCGCGTCCCGACCTCGGTCGCGTGCGACGTCTGCCATGGCTCGGGCAGCGAAGGCGACAGCGCCCCATCGACCTGCGGCATGTGCCGCGGACACGGCAAAGTGCGGGCGCAGCAGGGCTTCTTCACCATCGAACGGACCTGCCCGACGTGCCAGGGCGTCGGCCACGTGATCGAGAACCCGTGCAAACCGTGCGGCGGATCGGGCCGGGTGCGGCGCGAGAAGTCCCTTGCGGTCAATATTCCGCACGGCGTCGAGGACGGAACCCGCATTCGACTGTCGGGTGAAGGCGAGGCTGGCCTGCGCAGCGGGCCGCCCGGCGATCTCTATATTTTCCTGTCGGTGACGCCCCATCGCTTTTTCGAGCGAGAGGGCCTCAACGTGTTCTGCCGGGTGCCGATCGGGATGACGACGGCCGCACTGGGCGGGCATATTGAAGTCCCGACGCTGGACGGGACTCGGGCGCGCCTGACGCTGCCAAGCGGCACCCAAAGCGGTAAGCAGTTCCGCATGAAGGGCAAGGGCATGCCGGCGGTGCGTGGCACGGGCAAGGGCGACCTCTATATCCAGACGCTGGTCGAAACCCCGGTCAACCTGTCGAAGCGGCAAAAAGAATTGCTGAAAGAATTCGAAGATGCCGGCAGCGGCAAATCGCATAGCCCCGAATCCGAAGGCTTTTTTGCCAAGGTGAAGGAGCTGTGGGAGGACCTGAAGGAGTAGCTTCCTGCCCGACATTTGCGCACCCCTCGGTGCGCTAGATTAGACTGCGGACATGGACAAAGACGTCTCCGAGGTTCTCAAACAGGTTTCGCCGATCCCAGCGACCGAGCGGCACCGGCGCTGGCTGCTCAAACGCCATCCGATCGGCGATCCCGGGCCTGACGATTTTCTGTATGTCGAGGATGTCGTGCCGATGCCGCCGCCCGGCGAAATGCTAGTGCGCTGTATTTGGCTGTCGCTCGATCCGTTCCAACGGCTGACCTGGAACGCCACACCGCGCAACGCCCAGATTGTACCGCTCTACGGCACGCTCCTGGGCGATATCGTCGGCGAAGTCGTGCTGTCGAATCACCCCGGTTTCAAGAAGGGCGATATCATCAACGAGGTCCTGGGCTGGCAGAACTACGCGCTGTCGGACGGCCGCGGGCATTACATCCACAACCGCGCCGGGGCGCGGAAGGTCGATCCAAGCTTGGGACCGATTTCGACCGCCTGCGGTGTCCTCGGACGAACCGGCCTCACTGCCTACTTCTCGATCGTGCGCGACCTGATGCCCAAGCCAGGCGAAACCATGTTGATCTCGACGGCGGCCGGTGCGGTGGGGTCGCTCGCCGTGCAAATCGCCAAGATCATGGGCGCGCGGGTCGTCGGTCTGACTTCCACGGACGAGAAATGCGATTGGATCCGAGGGCTCGGCTGCGATGAAGCGATCAACTACAAGGCCGTCAACAATCTCGCTACCGCCATCGCCCGCGCGGCCCCAAAGGGCATCGACATGTATTACGACAATGTCGGCGGGCCGATTGCCGAGGCGGCTCTAGGGAATATGAACGACGGCGGCCGGGTAACCCGCGTCGGCGTCTCGGCCAACTACAGCCACGTCAACGACGACGGCAGCCCGTGGACCTGGCCCGGCAACCAACCGATGTTCATCATCCACGACTATGTCGACGCCTATCCGGAAGGGTTGCAGCAGCTCTCGGACTGGATCAAGGACGGCAAATTGACTTACCGCGAGGACGTGATCGACGGCCTGGAGAACGCCATGGGCGGGTGGCTCGACATGATGACCGGCGGCAACCGCGGCAAACGCATCGTCCGGATTGGACCCAACCCGGACGGCATCGACTAGCTACTGCTGCGCGAACCGGTGCTGCGACCGCGATGACGGCGGCCCGGGCGATTTGCTAGACTTGCGCCACACGAATCCAAGGAGTTCGCCATGCATCCCGAACGCGGCGGTCGCAAACGTCCGCCTTCCGTGCGCCACGAGGGACAGCACGCGCTGAGCCCGGCGATGAGCCACGACGATCTGGCCCGTTTCGACTTCGTCATGACGTCATATTTCCATGTCGCCCAGGACATTTATCCCGGCAACAAGCGCGCCTACCAGGCGCGGGTCGAGCCGACCTTCGTCAAACAGCACGGTCACAAACCGGCGACCCGCGCCGAGGTCCGCAAAGCGATGTACGCCGACCCCTACTGGCAAATGTGGAGCTCGCTAAAGCGCGGTAATCAGGAACTTTCCTACGCCGCGCGCAGCCACGTGCTGGCGCACGAATTCGACCGGCTCGAAGCTCTAGCGGCGAAAAAGAAGAGCGCCGGCCTATCGACGCTGCGGCTCAACCCCGGCCTAAAGGTGCCACGCTATGTCACGGCGGTCGACCTGCACTGCATGCCGGGCGGCTACAACGCCGACGACGGCGCCGGTCTGTATGCCGGCGCGATGTACGATACCGCGAGCCTGTACCTCGCGACCGGCGGCGAGTTCGGCAAGTGGAACGACGCCGCGGGCTGGTCGATGGTCAATTGGATCGTGAGCCAATTCCCCGATATCGTGCCGACGCGCATTCTCGATTTGGGTTGCACGGTCGGCCATTCGACCTTGCCGCTGGCGCAGCATTTTCGAAAGGCCGAGGTTCATGCGATCGATGCCTGCGCGCCGCTGCTACGGTTCGCCAAGGATCGCGCGGACTCCCTCGGCGTCGCGGTGCATTTCTCCCAACAGAACGCCGAGACCACCGATTTCCCGGACAATCATTTTGACGTTGTCACCAGTGCGATGTTTCTACACGAGGTGCCGCAAAAATCGATGCGGCGCGTCGCCAAGGAAATTCACCGCATCCTAAAACCCGGCGGGCTCATGCTCCACGCAGAACAACCGCAGTATCATGGCCAGTCCCCCGAAGAGCAGTTTCTGCGCGAGTGGGATACACGGTTCAACAACGAGCCGTTCCGCTGCGCCTTTCGCGATATGGATCTCGTCGAACTCGCGACCGGCGCGGGTTTTCCGGCCGCCGGTGTAGACCGTGAAATGGGACCGGGGTGCGCCATGGGCAAACGCGGGATTGAGGTGCGCGGACCCGGCCTGTGGCTTTTCTATACCGCCCGCAAAGCCCGTTAACGCACTGACGAAGATAACAAAATCCCGCCCATGCCGACGGGGCCGGGGTTAGTGGAATCATGGTAGACTCGCCGATCTAGAAGCGTGCCCAAGCATGCCGGGAAGGGAGAGAAACATGACCAACGCGCGCCGTATTGTGCCCGACGTGATCGGCGATCAGACGCTGGTCGCGCTGACCGCAACCGATCATGTACGCGATGCCGCACGGTTGATGAAGAATCGCCACGTCGGATCGGTCTTGGTGATGAATGGCGATGTACTGGAAGGAATCTTCACAGAGCGCGACATGGTGTACCGCGTCGTCGCCGATGGACTAGACCCCGATCTGACCCCGCTGTCCAAAGTGATGACCCGCGACCCCGACACGATCGACGCCGGCGCGTCTGCGCTGGAAGCGCTGCGCACGATGAACGCGCGCGGCTACCGCCATCTTCCGGTGATGAAAAACGGTCGGGTCGTCGGTATCGTGTCGAGTCGCGATTTCTACGGCGAGGAAAAAGCGGAAGAAGAAAACGCGGCAACGACAGGCGTCGGAGCGACGACGCCGGTCCGCAACTAAAGCCTGTCCGCGACGGACAAAGAAAAAGGCCGGGAAAATCCCGGCCTTCGTTCTTTGTCGAGAGTCGCGCCAGTTACTTCCACGCCGCGAAGAAAAACCACTCGCCCTTCTCCGGCACATGCATTGTCCCATCTTGCTGCGGCACGACGAAGGGCGCGAACACCTGTTCCACCTTGTTCGGCGCGAACCCGCCTTTAACGGCCACGTCGGCAAGATCCATGTCGTGCATGGGGCCCCAGAACGGCTCGTTGTTGTTGTGGGTATCCCAATCCATTTCGAATTGGCGCCACGCGCTATCCATCATGGCGAAGGGCGGTTGTTCCACGTGTAACATCAAGCCGCCCGGACGTAGAACCCGGTGGGCCTCTTCGGCGATCTTGTAGACCGCCTTATGCGACGTTTCATGCAGGAACATCGACGATACGACGAGATCGAAGGAGTTGTCGGGGAACTTGGTATCCTCGGCGAGGCCTTGCCAAAAATGCACCGAGCGGCCGAGCGATTCCGCACGGCCATGGGCGTAGCGCAGCAGCGGCGCAGAAAAATCGAGGCCGTGGATTTCGGCGTCGGGCCACGCATCGGTATAGGCCAGTGTCGAATGCCCTACTGTGCAGCCGATATCGAGCACGCTGCGCGGCGCAAAACCGGGGTGCTTGTGGTCGAGCCAATGCACCACCGACCAGCCAGGCCCATCGTTATAGGGTCCCATCTTACCGCCGGTCCCCATGTAAAGACCGCCCAGGTCATAGAGCGCGCCCGCGAAGACGTCCCCCTCCTGGGCCTCGGCATGGTAGCTGCCCGGCATCCAGTGCATGTCCATCGCGCTCTGATAACGCGGCACCGCAACCTCGTTGTCGAGATGCAGCGTACCGAACGCCGGGTTGGCAACGTGCGCTTTGTCGATCAGCGCGTCGATCTGACGTTCGATGATCGGGATTTTGTGCTGGCTGCCCATTTCCTGCTGGTGGCGGCGCATACAGGCCCACCACTGATAGGCCGGATCTTCGAGCATGGCGCGGCGCACTTCGTGGCGATCCTTGGGGGCGCGCCCCAGGTTGCGTTTGAGCGCGGGCTCGACCCGACCGTCGTAGATCGTCTTGTTCTGAGACTGCACGTTTTCGCGCAGGTGGCGCGAGAATGCCATTTGATAATTTAGCCGCGCTTCGTCGTCGGCATCGAGTTCGGCCATGACGCCGTGACGACCGAGGCCGGAAATCGACGTTTGCGGCGCATTGATATCGGTGGACGCCATGGGATGTTCCTTTCGCGAAAGCGCGTTGTGCGGAACGCACAGTTTAGCAGAATGCCGCCGGTGCGTCGAAAGCCGCGGAAATGCAGGGGTCTTACGCCCTATCTACCAGGGTATTTCGGCCTTTTTATTGAAGAACTTGCCGGTCAACCCGGCATCCGCCTCGGCGGCGAGCCACACAGGGGTTTGCGCGCCCTCGTCGACATCGATCATGGCGAACTTGGATCCCATGTCCGTTCTGACCCAACCGGGGCAACAGCAATTGATCGAAATGCCGCGCGCCTTCAGCCCCGCCGCAAGACTGGCCGTCAGACCATTGAGACCGGTCTTGGATAGCCGGTACCCGATCATGTTGGAATCGGCCCATGCGAATTGACCCATTTGCGAGGACATGTTGACGATCCGCCCGCCCGCCCGGATATGCGGGACCAGGGTTTGGATGACCCGCAGCGGACCCAGCAGGTTGGTCTCGAAGATCGAGCGCACGATATCGATCTCGACGTCCAGGGCATCCGTCTCGATGTTCTCGGAATCGCCATAGATGCGTTCCAGCAGGATGCCCGCGTTGTTCACCAGCACGTCGATCTTTCCGTAGGTTCCTTCGACCCATGTTCCGAAGGCGCGAGCGCTGGCCGCGTCGGTGATATCGAGGACATGGCCCTCGACGTCGAGGGCCGCGCCGCGCAGATCGCCCACGGCGGCATCGACCTTGGCTGCATCGCGCCCAGCCATCACGACATGGAAGCCGTGGTCCCGGGCGAGTTGCCGGCAAATCTCAAACCCGATGCCGCGATTGGCGCCGGTGACGGCGGCGATCTTTTTGTCTGTGGTTTCAGTCATGGCTTTCTTCTCTGCATGGTCCTGATGGTCCTGGGCGTGGCGGCTATTCGGCGATCTTTGCCGCCCACGGCGCACCGACTTTCTTTTGTTCGTCGGTCGGAATGGCGAGGCCGCGTTGAACCGCCGGGCGCGCCGCGATGGTCTCCATCCAACGATTGAGGTGGGGCAGGCCCTCGATCGAGACGCCTGAAAACTCGAACACCCGGACCCAACCGAAGCAGGCAATGTCGGCGATTGAGTAGTCGCCCGCGAGATAGGGGTTGTCAGAAAGCCGAGCCTCCATCACTTCGAAAATCCGCCGGGTCTCGTTGACGTACCGCTCGATCGCCTTGGGCGTCTTTTCTTCCTGCCGGTTCCACCACCCGGCTTGGCCCTGCATTGGGCCAAGGCCGCCCATCTGGAACATCAGCCACTGGATGACGGTCGAGCGGCCCTTGGCGTCCGACGGCAACAGCTTGCCGGATTTCTCGGCGAGATAGATCAGGATCGCGCCGGATTCGAAAACGGTGAAGTCGCCGTTGTCGCGGTCGACAATCGCTGGGATCTTGCCGTTCGGGTTGATCTTGCGGAACTCGGGGTGGTGCTGATCGCCGTCCATGATGTTGATGGCCGTAACGCGGTAGGGCAGCGCCATTTCTTCCAGTGCGATCGAGGCTTTGACGCCGTTGGGCGTTCCTAGGGTGTAGAGATCGATCATGTCGGTCCTCGGGTTGGGCGAATCGTGTCGCCGCGTTTCGTCGGGGTTGTCCCATGTGCTAAAGGTCGCCCCAACGGAAAACAAGCCGGAGACCGGCCATGGCCGATGTGAAGATTGGAATTGCGGGCTGCGCCGGGCGGATGGGGCAAACACTTTTGCGTCAGGTCGCCGCCACACCCGGTTGCGCCGTCGCCGGCGGTAGCGAAGCACCGGGGAGCGTGGCGATCGGCCAAGATGTCGGTACCTCGGCCGGGTTGCCGGTTGTCGGCGTCGGCGTTGTCGATAACGCCGACGCGTTGTTCGCGACCTGCGATGCGGTGCTGGACTTCACCGCACCTGCGGCAACCGTCGCCCACGCCCGCACCGCCGCCGCGCAGGGCAAGATTCTGATCGCCGGGACCACCGGCATGGGCGCGGCCGACGAAACGGCCCTGCGCGACGCCGCGCAGCGCACGGCTATTGTTTATGCCGCCAACATGAGCGTCGGCGTCAACGTGCTGGCCCAGGTGGTTAAGCAAGTCGCGGCGTTACTCGGGCCGGATGCCTTCGATATCGAGGTCGTCGAAATGCATCACCGCAACAAGGTCGATGCACCGTCGGGCACCGCCTTGCTGCTGGGCCGCGCCGCTGCGCAAGGGCGCGACGTCGATCTCGATGCCGTGGCCGACCGCGGCCGCGACGGCATCACCGGCCCGCGTCAAACTGGGCACATCGGTTTTGCCAGCCTGCGCGGCGGCAGCGTGCCCGGCGATCACACGGTCATCTTCGCTAGCGACAGCGAACGCCTGGAACTTACCCACCGGGCGCAGGACCGTTCGCTCTTTGCCGCCGGCGCCGTGCGCGCTGCATTGTGGGCAGTGGGCAAGCCCGCCGGTCTCTACGACATGACGGATGTGTTGGGGCTGAAGGACTGACGCACCGTTACGCAGCGCGCAGCATCAGCAGGATCGCCACGAAATGCGTGGCGCTGCCAGCCAGCACGAAGACGTGCCAGATCGCATTGTTGATTTTGAACCGGGGCCAATGAAAAAAAGCGAGCCCCGCCGTATAGGCGATGCCGCCGACCCCAAGCAGGCCCAGCGGCCATGGTTCGAGCGTCTGCACCAGCGGGACGATCCAGGCGACCCCGGCCCACCCCAGCGCGACATAGACGAGCGAGCTGAACCGGTGTAAGCGGCGCACCATGAACAAACGCAGTGCGATACCGCCGAACGCCGCCGCCCAAACCAAGCCGAGAAGAAGCGCGCCGCGGTGATCCCAGAGCGGCATCGCTGCGACCGTGGTCACGGTACCCGCAATCAACAGATAAATCGCGCTGTGATCCATCGCATGGAAAATGCGCCGGGCGCGCGGATTCTGCGTCCAATGATAAAGCGACGATGCGAGGTAGGAGGCGAGGAGTGTTGCGCCGTAAATCAGCGCGGCACCGACGGGACGGACGCCCGAATTCCACGGCATGAGGATTAGGAGAGTCGAGACGGCGGCCACCGCAAGGGCAAGGCCGACAAAAGGGATAAGCGAATCCCAGCGGCCAAGGAACCCGAACGGTTCGAACTCGGCGGCGGGTGGCGAGGGGGCGCGAGGCCCCCTCAACCCTTTGGTCTTAGTCGACAACCCGGAGATTGGCGGCGGACGTCTTACCGTCGCGGCCGGATTCCAGATCGTACTCAAGGCGTTGGCCTTCGCTGACATGCGAAAGGCCGGCGCGTTCGAGCGCGGAGATGTGCAAGAAACTATCCTTGCCGCCGTCTTCGGGGGCAATGAAGCCGTAACCCTTGGTCGCGTTGAACCACTTAACGGTTCCGATCATGTGTATTTCCAGTTCTTCATAAAGTTATAGAACGGCGCACCCGCAGGTGTGCCGGGTCTCAGTTCAACGATTTCCGTGGGGTATGACGTCAAGTCGGCGTGGACAGTTCGAGATACGCCGGGTCGTCGCAGGTCTGATGGGGGACATATGGCCCCGGTGGCACCGATTAGCAAGCGGTTTCGATCCGCAGGGGCAATGTCGCGCAGGAAACCGGCCAAATCGCGCCGATCCACGGCAGAATCCCGCATTTCTATAGGGTCCGTACGGATTCCTAGCATTTCCGTTAAACGCGATATTTCAGAATGATGACCGGTCGAATTTCCGCGATATCGACTCGCCGCGGCGCGCCCCTGACCTCTCCCGTCCGCCCGCAGAACCCGGTCGGCACGCGTAGGCAGTTCTAAAGTGGCACGCCTCTCACGCAGCGGCTTCGCCCTTGGCGCCGTATTCGCTACGGCAAGCGCTCTCCTAATCGGCGCGGCGGCGATCAACAACCTCCGGTTCGAAAGCCGCGCTCTGACGGCCCATTTCGAAGAAGCCGCAGTGCGCACGATCGCCGGCATTGCCGCCGGCTTAGGAGCGGCGCCGGGCAATGTTGCCAGTTCCATCGCCGCTTATGTGGCCGAAGCACCCGATATTGTGGGGGTCACAATTCTAAACGGCGACGGGACAATTCGGCTCGCCGCCGGCGACGCCCAAGCGCCGTCCGAACAGACGTTTAGTGTCGAGCGCGCGATGGCCGACGGCGGCGCACCAGGCCTTGTTAGGGTAACGTTCGACCGAGCCTTCCTTGACGCCGACATCGCCCGTGTCCGATCGGGCACCTATCAGCGGGCGCCGATCGTGTGGGCGGGCATCATGGTTCTGGTCATTGCGCTGCTGGCCTACCGCGAACGAACGCGCCGAGTAACGGGCGACAATCGTCGACTCCATGACGAGATTCTGCGCCGCAGCGAGGCTGAGGCGCGCGAGCGTTCGATTAGAGTGCGCTTGGAGGACATCGCTGCACTGACTAGCGATTTCTACTGGGAGACAGACGCCAACGGAATCGTACGCTACGTTTCGGATCGGTTCCGCACGGTCACCGGAGTACTCGACGAGTTCGTGGTTGGCAAACCTATTGGTGAAGGCCGCTGGCAGTCGACCCCGGAAACGCGCGCCAATATCGCCGCCATCTTAGACGAGCGGCAGACTATTCGGGACTCACAATTCCACTACACCGACACCAAAGGAAGGATACGGGTGATTGCCGCTTCGGCGGCGCCGCGCTTCGATAGCGACGGCGTCTATATCGGCCACCGCGGGACGTCCCGTGACGTCACACCGCAAGCCGAAACAGCCCAACGAGTTGCAGAAAGCGAGGAGCGCTTCCGCAGCATTGCCGAGATGTCGGCCGATCTGTTCTGGGAAACCGACGCTGAGGGTCGCATCACCTTTTTCGTCAACCGGTCGGGCAGTCGTTTGGCGTTGGCGCCCGATGTGTACATGGGGACAAAGTTTTTAGATCTCGTTCGCGAGGTCTCGCCCCATTCCGCAATCGAACTCGAACAGATCATGGCAAAACGCCAGTCCTTTTCCGGTCTGCGCCAGGATGGCGTTTCGTTGGACGGCGCACCGCGCCACTTGGTGGCCAACGGACGGCCCATATTCGGGTTGAACGGTACCTATCTCGGCTACCGCGGCGGCACCCGTGACGTTACCGATTTAGTCGAGGCCGAGAAAAGAGCTGCGCGAAGTGCCAGACAGATTAGAGCCTTCTTCGACAACGCGCCGGCGGCAATCATCATCAAGAACCGTGACCTGCAGATCACCCATGTAAATGGAACCTACGAGACCTGGTCGGGCCGTGCGCTGGATACCGTCTTAGGAAAGACCTCGCCGGAGATCCACAGCGACAGCCCACAGGCGCGCGCCTACCATTCCATCGATCAAGAAATCCTTGCAACGGGGCGCGCCCACCGTGACGAAGACTCCTTTACCTTCGGCGACGGCACGAAACGATCGATCGCCAGCGTCCGGTTTCCGATTCTTGACGATGACGGCGAGCCGACGGGGATCGGTGTGTTCCTCACCGACATCACCGATCAGCACAAAGCCCAAGAGCGCGCCGCCGAAATTTCCGCCCAACTGCAGCAGTTCCTGGATAACTCACCGTCGGCCATTGCCATCAAAGAAGTCGACGGTCGTTTTTCCCAAGTCAATCCGGCCTGGTGCACGCTGTTAGGCAAATCGGCGCAGGAGGTGATCGGCAAGACGAACAGCGATATTTTCCCAAATGGCCCGGCGCAAGGGTGGCTTCGCACGCAAGACAAGAAGGTTGTCGATGCCGTGGGACCGATCGAGAGCGAAGCCGAAATCCTCGCAGGCGACGGCGCGATGCGGCGGATTTCTTCGGTACGCTACCCTTTGCGAGATAAGAGCGGCAGGGTCACCCATATCGCATCGATCAGCACAGACATCACACAGGCCCGCAATGCCGAGGAGCGGTTACGCCAAGCACACCGGATGGAAGCGATCGGTCAGCTCACCGGTGGGGTTGCGCACGACTTCAACAATTTGCTGACCGTCGCCCAGGGAAACCTGGAGCTGCTTGAGCTGTCATTGACCGACGCCGGTCAGCGACAACGACTCGAAGCGGCGATTCGGGCGGTGAAGCGCGGCGGTTCGCTGACCCAACAACTTCTGTCGTTCGCCCGAAAGCAAACCCTAGCGCCGACATCGATCTCTGTAGCCGAAGCTGTAAACCAGATCGGTGCCATGATCGGTCGGGTGTTGCGCGCTAATATTGTCCTTCAGGTTGAAATAGCCAACGATCTTCCGCCGATCCAAGCCGATCCGGCACAGCTAGAGTCGGCTTTACTCAATCTCGCGCTCAACGCACAAGATGCGATGCCCCGGGGCGGTCACCTGACGCTTCGCGCCGATCGCGACGAGACCAATCCCAGTCTGGTAAACCTAAGTGTCGCCGATACGGGCACCGGCATCGCCGAAGCGATTCGAGAGCGTGTCCTGGAACCCTTCTTTACAACGAAGAGCGTTGGCGAGGGTTCGGGCTTAGGTCTCAGCATGGTGTACGGATTTGTCCAGCAAAGCGGCGGCTATCTAGAAATCCAGAGCGAGGTCGGTCGCGGCACTGAAATCGTCCTCTCGATGCCGGTCGCGAGGTCGCCGATCGAGGTTGAGGGGTCGGACAAACCGCTTGTAGCCGGGAAAGGACGCGTCCTCTTCGTCGAAGACGATCCGGACCTGCGAGACATGGCGGAACAAATGATCCGCGCCCTTGGCTATGTCGTGGAATCGGTCCCCGATGCCGACACGGCTGCGCGGCGTCTGATTCAGAAAACCCCCTTTGACATTCTTCTTACCGACCTAGTTCTCCCGGGAAATACCAACGGCCACCAGCTGGCCGAGTTTGCGCGCGGCATCCGCCCGACCATGCATATCGTCGTCACATCGGGTTATGCCGATTCCGTCCTCAAAGAGGAAGGCGACCTGCCGGCTGGCAGCATCTTTCTACCCAAGCCCTTTCGGATGTCGGCGCTTTCCCAAGTTCTTCACGCAGAAACACCTGTCGCTAGTACCAACACCGAGGCACGCAGCGAGTAGTTCGTGCGTTTTCGGCTCGTTCGTGCGCATATGGGGCAAAGGGGCCCAGGTCTGCAGTGCACCTCGGGTCAAACACCTCCAATCAAAGGCATCTCGATTGACCGAAGCGACGACCGCCAAGCATGGCGATAAATGGACCTGCGACAAATGCGGGACCAAGTTTTATGACCTCAAGAAACGCGGTCCGAACGCGGGCGCGATGTGCCCGGAATGCGGCGCGGAAGTCATTAAGGTCGCCAAACTGCCCCCTGGGACAGCGCGCAAACCCAAGTCGCGGAGCGCCTTTTCCCGGACCCGCCCGGTACCGGTCGAAAAAAAGGCCGAAGACGAGGAATCGGACGACACATTGGACGACGATGACGACAAGGACAGCCTGCCCGAAATCGACGACGACGATGACACGACGATCCCGGGCGAGGATGACGACGACGACGGGTCCAAAACCTCAAGCGACACGAATTAGTCCGGTCGGCGGCGACGCCCCAAAGATTTCCTAGACGGCGGCGCGGCCGCTTTCCCGCGCTTGCGCGATCTCGCCGCGGCTTGCTTCCCAGCCAAGCATCGCGCGCTTGCGGGCACCGCCCCACCGGTAGTGATTGATCAAACCGGTCTTGCGGATGACCCGGTGGCACGGCACCACCCACGAGATCGCGTTATGGGCCACGGCGTTCCCGACCGCACGGCCATGCCGCGTTAGCCCGAGCCGGTTGCCGATCGCCTCGTACGTCGTGGTGTGGCCTGGGGGAATCGCGAGCAGTGCCTCCCACACCCGGATCTGAAAGTTGGTTCCCTTCAGCACGAGCGTGAGCGGCGTGTCGGCCGGTCGCGGCGCAAAGATCCGGCGCGCCATCGGTGCCACCGCGAGGTCGTCCTGCACAAAGGTCGCCCGCGACCAATTGCGAGCGAGGTCCGCGTGTGCGGCGCGGCGCGGCGCATCGCCCTCGCCAACGACGAAACCCAGTCCGCACACACCGCGGTCGGTCAAATAGAGCAGACATTCGCCGAACGGTGAGGGTTGATACCCGTACCTGATAACGAGATCGGCTCCTCGCGCCTTGTATTCGCCAGGAGTCATAGCCTCGCAAGCAACAAATAAATCGTGCAACCGGGAGGGGCCGGACAGCCCGGCGCCATAGGCGGCGTCGAGCACGCTTGAGGAGTCCGCAAGCAACGCCTTGGCATGATCGACGGTCAGGTATTGCTGAAACCGCTTCGGGCTGAGCCCGGCCCACCGTTTGAACAGGCGTTGAAAATGAAACGGGCTGAGCCCGACGGCGGCGGCGATGTCGTCCAGCGAAAGGCGATCATCCGACTCGGCCAGCAATTGGATCGCGGTTTCGATGCGGGCGTAGTCGCGCGTGGGGGTGTGGGTCATGGCCGAAGTCTGACCGTGGCGGGGTGACGACGCCACCCGATTCTTGCGGTGCCACCGTTTGCGTTGCGTCCGCATGCGCGCCGCGCAATGGTGCGCGATGGTCCCCGCTACAAGGAGCGCACATGTTGTCGTGGTTTCTATTGTTCATGGTCGCCCTGGCCGGGTTTCTGACGCCGGTACAGGCATCGGTCAACGCGATCCTCGGCCGCTCGCTCGGGCATCCGATATCGGCCGCCGTCATTTCTACTGGCGTCTCATTCAGCTTGTTGATGATCACGGCGGTGGCGATCCGCGTACCGCTGCCGACTGCCGCGGGCATCGGCACGCCGTGGTGGATCTATGTCACCGGCGGCACCATCGGCGCGGTGTTCGTTTTCTTTCTCTTGTTCTCGGCCCCGATTATCGGGGCGACGGCCATGATCGGGGCGATTATCGCCGGCCAGTTGCTAGGCTCAGTGGTCCTCGACCACTACGGCCTGCTCGGGTTGCCGCAGCACGACTTCACCCCGGGTCGCGCTGCTGGGATCGCGTTTCTTGTGGTCGGCGTGTTCTTGATTCGAAAGTTCTAGTCAGGCCGGCAACGGGCCGTTCTTGAGTTTAGCGAGTTCCCCGCGCAGCGCCTTGGCCAACGCGACGCGCTCTTCGTGCAGCAGAAAATCGCCGAGCGCAACGTGACGTCCGTGGCTGGACAGCACGAGGCGGCTCTCGCGTCCGGCATCCTCATCGAGCGCGATCCGGACCCAGAACGGTTGAAACGTCCAACTCAAGACCTTGCCGCGCGGACTGATCCGGCGCACCACAAGTTCGTTCTCGGTCAGCGCAATCGTTTCCATCAGGCGCGCCGCCCGGTAGCTGAGTTTGAAGGCGCCATAGATCAACAGGACGTCGAGTCCGAAGAACCCGACCACCGGCCACGACCCGGCAAGAAAGAAGAACAGCCCCGCCGTGAAGCTGACCGAGATCACCGCCGCCATCAGCGCCCAAAACCCGGCGCGCCCAAGGGAACGATGGGGATACAGCACCGCATCGAACAGCGGCGGTATCGTCACCTCAGGCGGGGGCGCAGGCGTGTCGGGCGCTTCAGTCATGCCCCGATCATAGCGTTTGGACAGCGGGCGAGCACAAGCGAATCCGGGTCCTAATCGCGACGAATTGTCTCGTCCTGCGGGTTGTCGGCGCGTTTCTGGCGGCGCTGCGCCGAACGCATCTTGTTGAGTGTCAGCATCGCCTCCCAAGCCCTGGGGTCGCACGCCGCCTGGGCCGCCAACAGGACGTCGATCGGCGGTGGACTGGGCCCCGCCGGCGGTTGATTGGGGATGGTTGTTTTGCGTTTGGGCATGGGCACGTATTTAGCACACCTGGGCGCGATCCCGACAGGAGCGGCTTTGCCGCCTGGGGTGCGCGCCGCTACTCTCGCGGCCATGAAAAAGGCCCATATCGACGAATTCTTCCGCCGTCTCGCCACGGTCAACCCGGCGCCCGAAACCGAGCTGATCTATCACAATCCCTTTACCCTACTGGTTGCCGTGGTGCTGTCGGCGCAAGCGACCGATGCCGGCGTGAACAAGGCGACACCGGCGCTGTTCGCGGCGGCCGACACGCCGGAAAAAATGGTGCGCCTGGGCGAAGCGAAGATTCGCGATCTCATCAAGACCATCGGATTGTTCAACACCAAGGCCAAGAACGTTGCCTCATTGAGCCGGATTCTGGTGGAGACCCACGGCGGCCAGGTGCCGCAAACGCGCGAGGCGCTAGAGGCGTTGCCGGGGGTTGGCCGCAAGACTGCTAACGTCGTGTTGAACACCGCCTTCGGCCACCCGACGATCGCAGTCGATACGCACATCTTTCGCGTCGGAAACCGGACCGGACTGGCGCCGGGCAAGACGCCGCTTGCGGTCGAACTCGGGTTGGAAAAGGCGGTGCCCGCCCATTGGAAACAACACGCCCACCACTGGTTGATTCTGCACGGGCGCTATGTGTGCAAGGCGCGCGTGCCGGACTGCCCGGCATGCCGCGTCGCCGAATTTTGCGCCTACAAAGCGAAGACCACCGCCGAGGGAGTCCCGCCGAAGAATCCGCGCGCCAAAGCGGCGTCGGAGAAAAACCCGGCCCAAAATAAAAAAGCGCCGAAGGGAAAGCGCCCGCCGCCCAAGGGTGGCCGGGGTGACTCTGCGCGCTAGTTCTCGCGCTCGTTGAGACTGACCCGGCTGGCCGACCCTTCGGCAAGGTGGGCAAGGCATTGGGCGCTGGAGACCGGCGCGACCTGACTACGGGTTTCGACGTAGCGCACTTGGTAGTCCTCGGGTCCGTCTTCTTCGTACAGATAGATATGGGCGACACAGGCATCGCTCTTGTAAAGCCAGACTTCGCCGGGAGGTTCGGTATGCAGCAGTTCGGGCGTCCCCAGTAGGTCGGCGAGCGCGCTGCGCCCGAGACCGACGAGGCGGGCGGGTTCTAGCGCGGCAATCACGGGTTCAGGCGGTTTTGCCGGCGTCGGCGCGGCAGCCGGCGGTCGTGGCGGCGGCGGCCGAACGGAGGTTCGTTCCTCGGAACGCGCAGGCTCGGTCGGGCGCGGGGCCGGCGGCGTCAGGCGTACCGTGCTGGGGGGGCCGACCGCCGCGGTCCGTGCCGACTTGGCCTCGTCCACGACGACGCGGGGCGGCGGGACGGCCGCGCGATCCTCGCGTAGGACCGCGGCCACACGTGTGCTTTCGTCGGCGGGCGCGGCACAGGCAGCCAGCACCGCCAAACATCCGCCAATCAACCAAACCCGTGTCATACCCAATACCAGCGCCCTAACCGGCGCGTAACCCCTTGAACACATGGATCATCGCCACCGGTGCGATGATCGCCGCGAAAAAATTGACGATCGGAATCGTAAACAGAACGGCGATCACGATCCCTGCCATCAGAATACGACCCCGTTCCCGGCGGCGCAGCGCCTTGGCCGAAGCGATGTCGCTGTAGCGGTGCGCGACGGCCTCGAAATACTCTCGGCCCATAAGGTAGCCGTTGAGGACAAAGTAAACCAAGAAACCGATGCCGAAGATTAGGGCTAGGAACACATAGGGCACCAGCATGACGAGGTTGAGCGCCACCAAAACGACAAGGAATCGAATGCCGACATAGATTTCTTGGGCTAGGGGCAAATCCTTGCCCGGTCGGTCGTGGGGGTAGTGTTCGCGCTCGACCGCCTCAAGGATTTCGCCCATGAAGAACGTGGTGATGACCATCGTCGCGACCGCCGGCGAAAACAGCCAGATGGCGAGGACGAAGATCAGCGATCCCGCGGCGCCGGAGACCCAACCCGAGAACCACAGGTCATAGGTCACCCAGATATATTCGATGGCCGCGCCGGCCAGAACGCCGACCAACACGATGACAACCAACGTCACCGCAAAGCTTTTGAGGAAGACCGCGCGAAACGCCGGTTCGGGGAGTTGGGCAATGGCTTTGGAAAAGGCGCTGATCATCGGGCGGTTCCTTGCGCGGCGCCGGTCGCGGGCGGCGAACCTGAGTTGCCCGGGAGCGCGGTCTATCTATACTGCCGCCACCGCCGCCTTGCCAGGGGCGCGCGATGCGTCGAATCGAACCCAAAGGAGGTTGTCCTGCCCTCTGCCACGCTTGATGCCGTTTGTATCGGCAATGCCATCGTCGACGTTTTCAGCGCGACCGAACCCGATTTTTTAACTCGGCATGAACTGGTGCCGGGATCGATGAACTTGATCGACGAATCCCGCGCCGAGATGCTGTACGGCGAGATGGGGCCGGGCCGGGAGATGTCCGGCGGCTCTGCCGGGAACACAGCCGCCGGAATCGCTTCGCTCGGCGGTTCGTGCGGCTTCATCGGCAAAGTGCACGACGACGAACTAGGTAAGGTCTTTACCCACGATATGCGCGCGGCGGGGGTCGAGTTCACCACCTCCCATTTGGTTGCCGGCCCCGCTACCGCGCGCTGCCTCGTGTTAGTCACGCCCGATGCCCAGCGGACGATGAATACGTACCTTGGGGCCTGCGTCGAACTGGGCCCCGACGACCTCGACGAAGACCAAATTGCCCGCGCCCAAGTCACCTACATGGAAGGGTATCTTTGGGATCCGCCACTCGCCAAGGATGCTTTTCGCCGAGCGATCGAGGTCGCCCATGGCGCCGGGCGCAAGACAGCTCTGACGTTATCCGATTCATTCTGCGTCGATCGGTATCGCCGGGAGTTCTTGCAGCTCTTGGAGGGCGACATCGATATTCTGTTCGCCAACGAAGACGAATTGAAATCGCTCTATCAGGTCGACGATTTCGACGACGCTTTGCAGCGCGTCCAGGGCCATTGCGAAATCGCCGCGTTGACGCGGAGCGAAAAGGGGTCGGTGATCGTGCGCGGCAACGAGATCCACATCGTCGATGCGAGCCCGGTCGAGCGCGTGGTCGACACGACCGGCGCCGGCGATCTCTATGCGTCGGGATTTCTTTACGGTCTCGCCCGCGGCTACGACCTCAAGACCTGCGGCACCATCGCCGGTCTTGCGGCAGCCGAGATCATTTCCCACTACGGCGCGCGGCCCGAGACCGCGCTCAAGAAGCTGGTGGATGCACAGCTCAAGACATAGGCGCGCCGGCGCCGTCCGGTCGCGTTGATGGCCCGCGCGCGCCTTATTGCGGGAATCATTCTCTATATCTATGTCGCGACGCATCTGATCAATCACGCTTTGGGCATCGTTTCGCTCGAGGCGATGGAGGTGGGGCGCGACGTGTTTCTTGCGCTTTGGCGCAATGCCGTCGGCACCACGGTCCTGTACGGCGCCATTCTGACCCACGTCGTTCTCGTCCTATGGTCGATCTACCGGCGGCGCACGTTGCGAATGCCCACCCGCGAGGCGCTGCAAATCACCTTTGGATTGTTCATCCCCGCCCTATTGCTGGAGCACATCGTCGGCACCCGCGTTATGCATCAGATCGCCGAGGTCAACGATACCTACGGAAATGTTCTCTCGGTCTTGTGGGTCAGCCAACCCGAGAAAGGCGCCCTGCAGTCGATCGCGTTGCTCTTAGCCTGGACCCACGGCTCGATGGGCCTCTTTTTTTGGCTGCGCCTGAAACCTTGGTTCGCCATTGCCGCGCCGTGGCTGCTGGGTGCCGCGGTATTACTGCCGGTGCTGTCCCTGATCGGATTCGTCGACGGCGGCCGCGAACTCACCCGGCTGCTGGAGGACGAGGCGTTCGTCGATCAACTCCTCCAAACGATCAACCCACCGGACGAGGCCGCCACTGCGCAGGCCTTCGCTATCCTCAACTGGGGCTACGTCGTTTACGGCACCATGCTTGGTCTGGTGGTTGTCGGCCGGATCGCCAGATGGATCGTGCAGCAACGGTCATACATGGTGACGATCACATATCCGGACGGTCGGAAGATTGCGATGGAACCGGGTGCAACAATTCTCGACGCAAGCCGTCGGCTCGGCGTGCCGCACGCGTCTGTCTGCGGCGGCCGCGGTCGTTGTTCGACCTGCCGCGTCCATATCAGTGCGGGCCGCGAGTCCCTGCCGGCACCCTCGGCGGAGGAAACGCGGGTCCTGATGCGGGTCGGCGCCTCCGACGCAACCCGGCTGGCTTGCCAACTCAGGCCCACCCACGACGTCGCTGTGACGCCGCTATTGGCGGCCGACGCCACGGCGCGCGACGGGCACCGCAAATCGGCGATCAGCCAAGGCGCCGAGAGGGAGGTCGCGATCCTGTTTGCCGATATCCGCTCGTTCACCGCATTTTCCGAGAAGAAACTGCCCTACGACGTGGTCTTCGTCCTCAACCAGTATTTCCGCACCATGGGCGGCGCGGTCGAGAACGCGGGCGGACAACTCGACAAATTCATCGGCGACGGGGTGATGGCCCTGTTCGGGATCGAGAGCGACGCGGCGGCCGGGTGCCGATCGGCGCTGGAGGCGGCGCGGCGGATGGCTATCGGGCTCAAGGAACTCAACGAAAACCTCAAGAACGACCTGCCAGAACCGTTGCGGATCGGCATCGGCATCCATGTCGGCAGCGTGATTGTGGGCGACATGGGCTATGCCGCGACCCGTTCGGTCACCGCCATCGGCGATGCGGTGAACACCGCAAGCCGGCTGGAAGCGATGAACAAAGAATACGCCTCCCAGTTGGTGGTCAGCGGCGACGTCGCGGAGCGGGCCAAGCTCGACCTGTCGGGCCAGCGCCACGAAAGCGTCGCGGTGCGTGGGCGCGACGAGCCTTTGCGGGTGTTCATTCTCGACGATGCGTCGGTGCTGCAAACCCTTGAGACGGTTTAGCCCGGACCGTTGAGGTTCAGGCTTTGTCGCCGTACTTGGCCACGAGGGTTTGGCGGAAAGCGTCGCGCGCCTGCGCCATCTCGGCGAATGCCGCCGCAAACAGCGGTGCGCTTTGGACGAAATCCCAATAGGGCGTAAGGGCACGGTAGCCGCGGCGCAGGTCAGCCTCCGAGAAATGCCGCAGGATATTGGGCAGGTACCATAGCGCCGGCGCGAGCGCGCAGTCGGCCAGCGTCGGCGCCGAACCGCGGCACCACGGCGCCGGGTCAATCGCCTCGTCGAGATGTTTTAGCCCCGCACCGACACGCGCCAGGTGCGCGGCAACCATATCGGCATCGCGTTGCGCCGTGCGGATCTGCGGCACTAGGGCGTGGACCGGGGCCAGGAGGTAGAGATCGACCAACCGGGCAATCAACCGCGCCTGCGCCCGCGCCGCCGGATCGCCGGGCAAGAGAGACGGCGCGGGATGCTTGTCTTCCAGGTACTCCACGATCACTTCGGATTCGTAGAGCAGCAGATCGCCATCCTCAATGAACGGGATTTTTCCAAGCGGGCTGCGTGCGCGGTTGGGATCGGAGAGAACATCGGGTGGACCGATTTCGAGGTCGAGCGCAACGCCCTTAACCAGGGCAGCAAACCACACCCGGCAGAAATACGGCGACAGCGGCGTCCCGTAGAGCTTCATCCGCTAGCTCGCTTTGTTGACCAAGCCGGTCCCGAGGGACTCGCCGCCTAGGATATGGACATGGAAGTGCGGCACGAGTTGATGGGAATCCGGGCCATGGTTGGCGATCATCCGGTAGCCCGTCGCGTCGACGCCGAGCTCGCGCGCGATGTTGCCGACGGCGCGGAAGAATGCGGCGAACGCGGCGTCGTCCGCGCGGCTCGAGAAGTCGTCCATCGATACGTAGGCGCCCTTAGGAATGACCAAAACATGGACCGTCGATTGCGGCGCGATATCGTTGAAGGCAAGGACATGATCATCCTCGTAGACCTTCGAACAGGGTAGTTCGCCGCGTAGAATTTTTGCGAACACGTTCCCGTTGTCGTAGCTCATCTGGCGCTCTCCCTAGTCGATCGTCTTGTCCTTGCGCGCGGCCTTCTCGGCCAAGCCCGATGTGCCCTCGCGCCGCGCCAACTCGGCAAAGACGTGCTCGGGGCGTACATCCATCTGTGCCCACAACACCATCATCGCGAACAGGAGATCGGTGCTTTCTGCAATGACCTCGCCGCGATCCTTATCGACGGCGGCGATCACGGTTTCGACCGCCTCCTCGCCGACTTTTTCAGCGATCTTTTTGCGGCCCCGCGCGAACATCTTGGCGACGTAGGATTCTTTTGGGTCGGCATGGCGGCGCGATTCGATGACCGCGAAGACCCGCTCGATGACAGCGCTACTGTGATTGTTGTCGTTCATGTCAGAAACTTTCTCATAAAGACGCGCGGAACCCCAGCCTCCTCACGACGTTCGTACTCAAGCCAACCGAGACGCGTGTAGAGAGCAATGTTTTCGGACATCTCGGCATGCGTGAAAAGGCGGATTTCGGTATAGCCCCGCTTACGGGCTTCGTCTTCCGCCTTTTCGATCAACCGGCGCCCCAGGCCACGACCTTGGCTGGCCGGATCCACCGCGACATTCACCAACAGCATATGATCTGGTTGGGGCGACAGAAACAGCGCGCCACAAAGGCGGGCCTCCGCTTCAAGCACCCAGGCATCGCAGTGATGCAGTTCCTCGGCATAGTCCGCGTCGAGCGGCGGGATCGATTTACCGAGGCGGGGCACATAGACGCCGTAGGCCGCTTTCATCAGCGCTGTCATGCAGGGTGCGTCGCCCTCGTTTGCGGGACGCTCGGTAACCTCGTTCATCGTCGCAACCTACCTCGGCGTCGTCCCTGTACCATCTAACGGCGGCGGCCTCAGGACAGACCCGGGATTCGACGCCGCAGGACGCCGCTCGCGAGAGCGACCCCGCAGCATACCGCACCGACCCCGATCCACGTGACAGGTCCCGGCAATTCGCCGAGTGCGGGGACAGCGATCAGGGTGGCCAGGACCGGCACCAGCGCACTGAAAGCCGCGGCATTCGAGGCCCCCAGCCGCCGCACCGCGACGCCGAACGCGGCCATCGCGACGAGCCCTGAACCAATTCCCTGGGCCGCGATTTGGATCGCGATATCCCGCCACGACGCGTCGAACCGCACCCCACCGTCCAGCAGCGCAATCGGCACCATGACAACCAAAGACCCCGCACTAACCAACGCCGTCGCCTGCCAGGCGCCCAAACCGGATTGCCGCATCGCTAGGGTATAGGCGGCCCACAGCGCGGCGCCGCACAGGAACAGGATGTGCCCACGCCATTCTCCAGGATCGCCGGTAAACAGACTGGCACTGCCGACCGCGAGGCCGCCCAGAACGATTAGCGCAAAGCCGATCTGCCGCCACCGGCCCAACCGTTCGCCCAGAAGCAGGAACGCCAACAAGGCCGCGAACAACGGCATCGTACCGGGCAACAGCGCACCGACATCGGCGACCGGCGCAAACTGGGTACCGGTGCTGACCACCAAAAAATAGGGTGCGCCGGCGCCGGCGATCATCACTGCGGCATGGCTGGGGCGAATCCGTCGCCACGGCAACCGCACCAGTACCGGCAGCAAGACGATCGCGGGCGGGACGGTCCGCATCAGGGCGACTTCGACAGGGGAGAACGCGCCCGTCACGCCGAAGCGCGTGGCAACAATCCAACCACCCCATATGGCTACCGCGGCGAGCGCCGCGAGAACGCCCCAGAGAACCGGTACCCCGACGCGCGGTTCTTGCCGGGCCCGTGCGCCCAGGTCAGTCACGGACCGGAACGCCCGCCTGTTTCATGTACGCCTTGGCTTGGGCGATGGAGTATTCTCCGAAATGAAAGATCGACGCCGCCAACACCGCCGTCGCGTGGCCGTCCCGAACGCCGGCCACGAGGTGGTCGAGAGTCCCGACCCCGCCCGAGGCAATCACCGGAATCGTCACGGCATCGGCAATGGCACGGGTGAGCGGGATGTCGAAGCCTTGCTTGGTCCCATCGCGGTCCATCGAGGTCAGCAATATTTCGCCGGCGCCGAACTCGGCCATACGCTGGGCCCAGGCAACGGCGTCGATGCCGGTGGCGTTACGCCCGCCGTGGGTAAACACTTCGAACTGCCAGTTGCGCCCTGCCGCCGATCCGGGGTTCAGCTTGGCGTCGATCGCCACGACGATGCATTGACTGCCGAACTTCTCCGCCGCGCGGCGCACGAAATCGGGATCGTTCACCGCCGCGGTATTGATCGAGACTTTGTCCGCCCCCGCCAACAGAAGTTTGCGGATGTCGTCCAGGGTTCGGACGCCGCCGCCGACCGTAAGCGGCATGAAGCACTGCTCGGCGGTGCGGGCAACGACGTCGAAGATCGTGTCGCGATTCTCGTGGCTCGCGGTGATGTCGAGGAAACACAGTTCGTCGGCACCCTGGGCGTCGTAGAGGCGCGCCTGCTCCACCGGATCGCCGGCATCGCGCAGATCGACAAAGTTGACGCCCTTGACGACGCGCCCGTCCTTGACGTCCAGGCACGGAATGACGCGCGCTTTGAGCATCCTCAGGCTGCGATCTTGAGAGCGCTAGCAGGCTCTAGGGTGCCTTCATAGAGCGCCCGGCCGATGATCGCCCCGGCGATGCCGCGATCCTCGCAGGCCTTCAGTGCGGCGATGTCGGCCACAGTGGCGACGCCGCCCGACGCGATCACCGGAATCGAGACCGCCTCGGCGACGGCCAGCGTCGCGGCAACGTTGACGCCCTCAAGAACGCCGTCGCGGTCGATATCGGTGTGGATGATCGCAGCCACGCCGTCGTCCTCGAAGCTCTTGGCGAGATCGATCGCGGTCATTTCGGAGACCTCGGCCCAGCCTTCGACGGCGACCTTGCCCCCCTTGGCATCGATGCCGACCGCGATTTGGCCGGGATAGGCCCGGGCCGCGGTGCGCACCAATGCGGGATCGCGCAGCGCGACGGTCCCGAGCACGACGCGCGCAACACCGGCCTTTATCCATCGTTCGATGGTCGCAAGGTCGCGGATGCCGCCGCCCAGTTGCACCGGCCGATCGGTCGCCGCCAGAATCGCCGACACGGCATCGGCGTTGACCGGTTTACCGGCAAAGGCGCCGTTCAAATCGACGAGGTGCAGCCAAGCAAAACCGAGCGCCGCAAACTGCCGGGCTTGCGCGGCGGGGTCGTCGTTATAGACCGTCGCATCGGCCATCACGCCGCGCCGCAACCGGACGCAGACGCCGTCCTTGAGATCGATCGCCGGATAGAGAATCACGCACTCAACTCCTTGGTATAGAAGAAGCCGCGGATGAAGGTGCCGCCGACCTGCGCATAATGCGGTTTGATGCCCCACCGCTTGAAGCCAGCGTTCTCGTACAGGGCGATGGCGCCTTCTTGGGTTTCACGCACATCGAGGCTGATCTGACGAAAGCCGCGCATCCGCGCATGTTTTTCAAAGTCGGCCAACATCCCGCGCGCCAGCCCGTGGCCGCGCGCCCAAGGCGCGACGAAAAAGCTATTGAGGGTGACGTTGTGGGCGCCCGCCTCGTTATTGGGCGCGGGCCGCACCATTTGCGCGGTCCCGGCGATAGTCCCGTTGTAGCGCCCGACCAAAAGCTCGCGTTCGGGCACCAGCAAGACCCCCCGCCAATAGGCCTCCAGCCGCTCGCGCGGCGGCGCATTGATCCAGTCGAAACCGATCCCGACCTCGATCGCCTGTTCGGTCGCTTCACAGATCTCTTCGAGATCGTCGTCCTCGAATTCGGTCAGCCATTCCGTCTGGGTGTTGTGCATTACGGTTTCCATGACAGAAAGTTTGCGATCAGCCGCAACCCGGTCTCCTGACTCTTTTCGGGGTGAAACTGGGTGCCCACGAGGTTGTCACGCCCGATCACCGCCGTCACCGGCCCGCCGTAGTCGGTCACGGCAAGAACATGGGCGGGATCAGCCACGCGAAACGCATAACTATGGACAAAGTACGCGTGGGCACCGGTTTCAACCCCCGCGAGGACCGGGTGGGTCGGCGGCGTCATCGTGAGGCTGTTCCAGCCCATGTGGGGCACCGGCCTGCCCGGCGCGGGGGTCAACGCCGCCACCTCGCCCGGAATCCAATCGAACCCGTCGTGAACGCCATGTTCCAGGCCGCGGGTCGCCATCAACTGCATCCCGACACAGATCCCCAGAAACGGGCGACCGCCTGCTATAACAGTTTCCTCTAGCGCCTCGCCCATTCCGTCCAGCGCCATCAGACCGGCCCGGCAATCGGCGAACGCGCCCACGCCCGGTAGCACAATACGGTCGGCGGCGCGCACTACCGCCGGATCGGCGGTGACCACGATCGCCCCGCTGCCATCCCGGGCGGCCCGCTCGAACGCCTTGGCTGCGGAACGCAGGTTGCCCGAACCATAATCGACGATCGCGGTCGTCACGCGGCAGCGCCGCTGCGGGGTATCATGGCGCCGGTCGGGGTCACCTCGACCGCCGCAAAAAATGCGCGTTCGGCATCGGCGAGACGACGGCCCGAGACCGTGCCGACTTCGCGCCAGCCACGGCGCGACTTGGTCCAACGACGCAGGTTGTTGCCTTCGAACCCCATGACTAGGGCAACCAGCGCTTCGACGACCCCACCGGTCAGCGGCGCCAACAAACCTTGCCCGACCAGCACCGATGCCGCGACCAGCACGGCAAGAACGACAATCGCCGCCAACCACAGGCCGCGCCACAACGGCCAGACGAACGGCAAGAAAAGGGCGGGCCAGCAAAACCCGTCCTTGATAAAAATGAGGCTGCCGTCGCCCTGGGCGGCAGGGCTTTGATAGACGCTATAGAACCGCATGGCGGCCTACAGCGAGCCGCCAAGCACACCCTTGGTCGAGGGGACCGATTGCGCTTGGCGAGGATCGACGGCAACGGCCTGGCGCAATGCCCGGGCCAAACCTTTGAAACACGATTCGACGATGTGATGGCTGTTGCGCCCGTACAGGTTCTCGACGTGTAGGGTCAGGCCGGCCCCTTGGGCGAAGGCCTGGAACCACTCGCGGAACAGTTCGGTGTCCATGTCACCCAGCTTCGAGGTCGGGAACTCGACATTCCACACGAGATAGGGCCGATTCGAGCAATCCAGCGTGACCCGCGTCAAGGTTTCGTCGAACGGGATATAGGCCGTGCCGTAGCGCACGATGCCGGCGCGATCGCCCAGCGCGCGCGAAACCGCTTCGCCCACGACAATGCCGCAATCTTCGTTGGTGTGGTGAAAATCGATGTGCAGATCGCCGGTCGCCCGCAACGTCAGGTCGATCAAGGAGTGGCGGGAGAGCTGTTCCATCATGTGATCGAGGAAGCCGATCCCGGTGGCAACGTCATACACCCCGCTGCCGTCGAGATTGACGGTTGCGGTAATGGCGGTTTCCTTGGTCTTTCGGTCGACGGTGGCCTGGCGCATGGGCCGCTCCTCTGGGTTGGGGGCCGGAGTATCAGCGCGGCGCTCCTATAGCAGGATTGCCGCGGCCTGGCCACCGGGGACCGCCCTTGACCGCTCGGCGCAAATCCTTACATGTCGGCGTTCCGGTGCGCCCGGTGCGCGCGATTTTTCAAGGAATACGGCATGGCCACCGATTCGACGCCCGCCTGGCACGGCACGACAATCCTTTCGGTCCGCAAGGGCGGTAAAGCCGTCATCGCCGGCGACGGCCAGGTCTCGGTCGGCGCCACCGTGATGAAATCCAAAGCCCGCAAGGTCCGCCGCCTCGCCGATGGCAGTGTGATCGTCGGGTTTGCCGGCGCGACCGCCGATGCCTTCACCCTGTTCGAACGCCTGGAAGCCAAACTTGAGAAACATGGCGGCCAACTCGAACGCGCCTGCGTCGAGTTAGCCAAGGATTGGCGAACCGACCGGTATTTGCGCCGGCTCGAAGCGATGATGGCGGTGGCCAACGAAAATGTGAGCCTGGTGTTGACCGGCTCGGGCGACGTGTTGGAGCCCGACGACGGCGTCATCGGCATCGGCTCGGGCGGCAACTACGCCCTCGCCGCGGCGCGCGCGCTGATCGACCGCGACGACATGGATGCCGAGGCGATTGCCCGCAAGGCGATGAAGATCGCCGCCGACATCTGCGTCTACACCAACGAAAACGTCATCGTTGAAAGCGTCTAGCCCATGACTGAGTTCAGCCCGCGGGAAATCGTTTCAGAACTCGACCGTCACATCATCGGTCAACACGACGCCAAGCGCGCCGTCGCGATCGCGCTGCGCAACCGCTGGCGGCGCCAGCAACTGCCCGAAGAATTGCGCGAAGAAGTCGTGCCCAAGAACATCCTGATGATCGGCCCGACCGGCGTCGGCAAAACGGAGATTTCCCGGCGCCTCGCCAAACTCGCCAACGCGCCGTTTCTCAAGGTCGAAGCAACGAAGTTCACCGAGGTCGGCTACGTCGGCCGCGACGTCGAACAGATTGTGCGCGACCTGGTTGAAATCGCGATCACGATGGTGCGCAACCAGCGGCGCGAAGAGGTTCAGGCGCGCGCCCAGTTGGCCGCCGAGGAACGGGTGCTCGATGCTCTAGTCGGCAGCGACGCAAGCGAGTCCACCCGTCAGGCGTTCCGCCTAAAATTGCGCAACGGGGAACTCGACGACAAAGAGATCGAAATCAGCGTCCAGGACAGCGGCGGCGGGATGCCGACTTTCGAAGTGCCCGGAATGCCCGGTGCGCAGATGGGCATGATCAACCTCAACGACATGCTGGGCAAAGCCTTCGGCCAACGCACCAAACCCAAACGCCTGTCGGTCGTCGACTCCTACGACCTGCTGATGGAAGAAGAGAGCGACAAGTTGGTCGACCAAGACAAGCTGGTCAAAGAGGCGATCGACAAAGTCGAGCAACACGGCATCGTCTTCCTCGACGAAATCGACAAGATTACCGCGCGGCAAGACCGCGCAGGCGCCGATGTCAGCCGCGAGGGCGTGCAGCGCGACCTGTTGCCGTTGATCGAAGGAACGCAGGTGGCGACCAAACACGGCACCGTGCGTACCGATTTCATTCTGTTCATCGCGTCGGGAGCGTTCCAATTGGCCAAGCCGTCGGACTTGCTGCCGGAACTCCAGGGCCGGCTGCCGATCCGGGTCGAGCTAAAAGCACTGACCCGGGAAGATTTCAAACGCATCCTGACCGAACCCGAAGCCAGTTTGATTCACCAATACACCTCGTTGATCGGAACCGAGGGCGTTACCCTGACGTTTGGCGACGACGCGATCGAGGAGATCGCCAGCGTTGCTGCCGACGTTAACGCAACGGTCGAGAATATCGGCGCACGGCGGCTCCATACCGTGATGGAGCGGCTTCTCGACGAGATCAGCTTTACCGCCACCGACCAGCCCGGCGAGAGCGTCGCGATCGATGCCGCCTACGTGCGAAAGCACGTCTCTGACCTCGCCAAGGATTCTGATCTCTCTAAATTTATTTTGTAGAGGTACCCTCGGGCGCCGACACATTCAGATCCTCGAGCATTTTTTTCACGACACCTTCATCGAGGTTCTTGATGCATTCGGCCAACCGGTTGGCCAACTCCGTCGCCTCGGGCGATAGGCCCGCGGTATCGACGACGACGCGGGGGTGAGACAGGCGGGCCAACTGCTCGAGCGCATCGGCCTCGTCCCAGATGATGTTGAAGTAGCCGCATATTTGGCGCACCAGGTGCGCCGGTGGGCGACCGCGACGACCGTGCTCCAGGGCCGACAAATAGGCTTGGGAAATCTCCAGGTCGGCAGCCATCGTTTTCAAGGTGATGCCGCGGGCGCGGCGGAGGGCGCGGACCTTGGCGCCGAACGGCGTCATTTCTGCCGCCGCAACAGAAGATAAAGCGCGCCCTCGCCGCCATGCTGCCGCGCCGCCGGTTGCCATGTCACAACCAAACGGGCCAGCGGCGGCACAACCAGCCAGCGGGGCACCTGCTCGCGCAAAACCCCCCGCAGACGGTCGGGCATGACTCCGGGCTCGTCCCCGGGCCGCACCGAACCCTTGCCGGTGATCACCAGGACGCAACGGTGCCCGGCGGCAACCGCGCGATCGACGAACGCTTCGAGTGCGGGGCGCGCTTGGTTTTGAGTCATCCCATGCAGATCGATGCGACCGTCGATTTCCACTTGGCCGCGGCGTAGACGGACCTGGGTGCGCCGGTCCGTGCCGCCGCCGAGGACTGGAACGGCGGCGGTGTTGCGCAGCGCCGGCGCGGGAGGCGACGGGCTCGCTGGGGGCGTTGAATCCTTGGCGGAAATGGCTTCGGCACTGTCGTCACGCTCGGGCGGCGCCCGGTGTACGCCGCGACGGCGGATGACCGGATCGTGTACACGGGTATCGCGCATCACCGCCGCCCATAGGCTCGCTTCCTCGTCGCTGAGGGGGCGGCCGGGACGGCGCGGCGGCCTGCCGGTAGCCATCCTTGTTATGACCCGGTCTGGGCGCGCCGCTCGAGAAGGGTGCGCGGCAGCAAGCCGTAGTAGCGGCCGGCCTCGCGCATCCGGCCCGCCCGGTCGCCAGCGCCTTTTCCCGTCCCCCAATAAACATCGCCGCGCACGATGCCCTTGATCGCCCCGCCCGTGTCTTGGGCGATCATCAGGCGGCGAAAGTGGATCGGATCGCCTTGTTCTTCCTGGGAGTCGGTGGTGACCGTATCGAGCCACACGGGCAGCCCGAGGGGGAGCCACGCGGTATCGACGGCGAGCGAGCGGCCCGGGGTGAGCGGAATGCCCTGGGCGCCGACAGGCGCGTCGCCCTCAAGCTTGCGAAAAAAGATATAGCTGGCGTTTTCCTGCATTAGCGCGGCGGCCTCCTGCGGATTGGCGTCGAGCCATTGGCGGATCGTCTGCATCGAGACGTCCTCCTGGGCCAACGCCCCGCGCGCGACCAAGCTGCGCCCGATCGCGAAATAGGAATGCCCATTGGTGCCAGCGTAACCTACCCTCACCTTGGTACCGTCCGCCATGGTGACCAAACCGGAACCTTGGATGTGGAGAAAGAAGGCGTCGACGGGATCGTCGACCCAAAGCACGACGTCGGTCCGCCCGTCCAACGCACCAGCGTCAATTTGGGCGCGGGTTTCGACCGGCTTAAGCCGGCCATTGGCGACCCTGCCCACGATCCGCTGGCCGTTGAGTTCGGGCCGGAAGTCCCCAAGATTGACGCTGACATAGTCAGGCGGCGGCGCGTACAGCGGGGTCTGATAGGGCCCGGCCCGCTCGGTATGGCCGTTCAGCTCGGGCTCGAAATACCCGGTAAACAGGCCGACATCGTCGCCGTTATTACGGATCGCCACGGGGCGAAACCAGGTTTGGAAGAAATCCCGCGCCGCTTGAGTGTCGGGCGCGGCAACCGTCAGCGCAGCTTCGCAAGCGGGGCGCCAGTCGGCTACCGTACCGAAGGCTGGGTCGGCCATCGCGCGCGCGTCGGGCAAACGCAGCAGGCGTTCGCACGACTTTTTGAACGCCGCGAGCGCCGGCGCCTGATCGTCGTCGTTCCAGCCTATCAGCGCATGTTCGACGCTCAGGCGTTCGACAAAAACGAATGGGTCGAGGGCAAGTTTGTCCGGCAACGGCTTAGGTGGAAAGAGAGCGAAGGTGATGAGCGCCGCCGCCAGCAAACCCGCTACGGCAACCAGCGCCCACAGGCGGCCGGAAATCAATTCTCGCTACGGGTGGCGATCAATTTCCAGTTGGGATCGGCCGAGCGCACGTCGCGTGCAAACGTCCAGTAGTCCGTAATGTTCTGGACCACCCGCGGATCACCGGAAATGACTTCGCCGTTCTTGTCGCGGGTGACGTTCACCAGTTCGGCCACGAATTTGATGGTCGCTTCGGCCATACGACCGACCGCACGCGCCTCGACCAGCTCGCTCGATTTGATCGCGACAAGCGTTGTCTCCAGGACTTCGCCTCGGCTCTCGCGGTCGGCGATCGCGCGCTGGAAATTCGTGTAGACATCGTCGTCGAGCAGGGCGCGCAGCGTTTCGGTATCGCCCGCGGCGAACGACATCAATACCATGTCGTAGGCCGTGCGGGCACCGCCGACAAACTCATCGGCGCTGAAGCTCGGGTCCATTGCGCGAATTTCGCGCACGCCATCGGCGGCGGTCCCGAGCGGTGTGTCGTCTTCCAACGGGCCGGAACGGTGCCGATCGGGGAGCGGCACGACATTATCGTCGTCGTCCTGCTGGGTCCGGTCGTGGCGCACGGTTTTTGGCGGCGCCGGCTCGTTGCCCGTGCGGCGACCGAGGACGCCGCGCAGACGCAAAAAGATAAACACCGCCACCATGGCGAAGAAGATGATTTCGATGAACTGGAAGCCTTCGCCCATGCTGCGTCCCTGACGCGCAAATTTAGCGGCCGGTCGCGCACGGCCGTTTGAGAAACTACAGTAGCGTCACGCCCGCCTTGAGTCCAACAACCGCTGGCATCCGCTGGGGCACGTGCCCACATACCTAGTCATCGCCACGGGAAACGCAATTCACCATGCTGAGAAAAGAGTCGCTTTGCTTGGATTAGTCCTTTTTCTCGTGTTTGTCGGCGTCCCTGCGGCGGAAATCGCGCTATTTATCGTTGTCGGGGGCGAGATCGGGGTGTGGAGCACCATTGCTCTGGTGATTCTGACCGCCATTGCGGGCAGCGCGTTGATCCGGAGCCAGGGATTGCGGACGCTGGTGCGGGCGCAGCAGACGCTCGCGCGCAGCGCCCTCCCGATCGAAGAGGCTTTCGACGGCATATGCCTCGTCACCGCCGGCGCCCTTTTGCTGACACCCGGCTTTCTGACCGATGGGCTTGGTCTGTTGCTCCTGTTCCCGCCGCTGCGGGCGGCGATCCGCCGGCCCGTCCTGCGGCGCCTCCTGCGCGGGGCTGCGGTCGGTAATGTTGGCGGATCGCCGCCGCCGCCCCAAGGGGACGGACCGATCATCGATGGCGATTTTCACGAGGTTGACCCGCGCCCCGATCCGCACGATGTCGGCGCGCGGTTGCCGGGTCGGGACACCTAACGGCGGCCTGCAACCTTGTCGTCGCCCGCCGATCCATGGTAGCCACGGCCCGCCTTAATGCGAGGAGTAAGACCGATGGCCGATACCGGCGATGCCACCACCAACGATGCAGCGACACCCCCGGGGGGCAACCCGCGCGTCGGCCTACTGGCGCAATACTTGAAGGACTGTTCCTACGAGAACCCGAAGGCGCCGGGTAGCTTGTCAAAGGATCTGCCGGCGCCGACCATCGACGTCAGCTTGGATGTCCAAGTCCAGCGGCTAGGCCCAACCCGTTACGAAGTCGCGCTGCGCACAACGGCCGGCGCCAAGCGCGGCGAGGAATCCGTCTTTGTCGCCGAGGTCGTGTTTGCCGGCGTCTTCGAGCTGTTCGACATCCCGGAGGAACAGATCCAACCGGTTTGCCTGGTCGAGTGCCCGCGCCTTCTGTTCCCCTTTGCCCGACGCATTCTCTCGGACCTGACCCGGGACGGCGGCGTGCCGCCCATCCTGCTCGATCCGGTCGACTTCGGCGCGCTCTACGAAAACCAAAAGGCCCAGGCCCAGACGAACGCCGGCGGCGAAACCATCAACTAGGGGCGTTCAGCCGCCAGATCGGTTCGCTGATTTTCTCCAGAAAAGCCACATGCGCCGCCAGTTCGGCGGCGCTGGGCTCGAAATGGCGTTCCGGCCAGGTTTTGGTCGGCACCGAATCGAGCGGCACGGTGTCGAGATCGACCGCAAGACCCAGCGTCGGCTGCCGCCCCCCGATAAGTTCGAGGTAGACCTCGGCCAACAACTCGGCGTCGAGCAGCGCACCGTGCTTGGTCCGCGCCGATAGATCGATGTTGAAACGCCGGCAGAGCGCATCAAGGCTCGCCTGGGCGCCCGGATATTTACGCCGGGCAATCGAGACGGTATCGACGATCCGATCGACCTGGAGCGGCGGACGCTTGAGCAGCGCGAGCTCGGCATTGACGAACCCAACGTCGAAGCTCGCGTTATGCGCCACCACCGCCGAGGTGCCGACGAACGCCAGAAAGTCGTCGGCGATTTCGGCGAAAGTCGGATGCTTGGCCAGGAAATCTTCGCTAAGTCCGTGCACCTGGAACGCCTCGCCCGGCATGTAACGTTGCGGATTGATATACCGCTGCCAGGTCTTGCCGGTGGGGACGTGGTTCAACAGCTCGACGCAACCGATTTCGACGACGCGGTGACCGTCCTCGGGCGAGAGGCCCGTGGTCTCGGTATCGAAGACGATCTCGCGGTCGGCTTTGGTCAGATCGGACACGGTGGATCCCTTTGTTCGCCCTTCATCAGTGTGACGATGTGGCGAATCGCATTCAAGGTGACGCGCTTGCCCATGCCCGTCGGTACCACGAAATCGGCCAATCGGCGTTTGTCGCGATCGGGAGTTTGCTGACCAAGGATGGCGGCGAACTTTTCAGCCGTCATGTCGGGGCGGGACAATACGCGTGCCCGCTGTACCGCCGGGGGGGCGGTCACCACCATAACCGCGTCGCACCCTTTTTCGCCGCCGGTTTCAAACAGCAGCGGCACATCGAACACGACCAGCGGCACCCGTCTTGCGCGGGCGCGGGCAAGGAACTTGGCGCGCTCGGCGCGGACCAAGGGGTGAACGATGCCTTCAAGCCGGCGCAGCAGTTCCGGCTTGCCAAATACCTGGGCACCCAGCGCCCGCCGATCGACCGCACCATCCCGCACAACGCCGGGGAACGCTGCGTCGATTGGCGCCACCGCCGCGCCGCCGCGAGCCATCAGCCGGTGCACGGCGGCATCCGCATCGAATACCTGCACGCCGAGGCGGCGGAACATCCGCGCGGCCTCGCTTTTACCCATACCGATCGAGCCGGTGAGGCCGAGGATCGCCGGGCGCACGTTCAGAGTGACGCCAGAACGTGGGCGCGCAGATCGTCATCGACCGCCGGATCGATGCCGTACCAAGCCTGGAAGCCGGGGCGGCCCTGGTGGAGCAACATGCCGATCCCATCGACAACCAAATGACCGCGCGCGCGCGCCGCTGTTAACAACGCCGTTTCGAGCGGGACGTAGACGATGTCGTTCACGACCGCCGATTGGGGTAGCGCGGACAGATCCAGTTCAAGCGGCGGCTGGCCGGTCATCCCGAGCGCACTGGCATTGACCACGAGCGCGGCATCGGCCAACGCCGCGGCACGCTCATCCCAGGACACCGCCGTCGCGGCCGGCCCTAGGACTGCCGCAAGCGTCTGCGCCCGTTCCATCGTGCGGTTGACCACCCGCAGATGCGGCACCCCGGCATCGATCAGCGCCCAAGCGATGGCCTTGGCCGCGCCACCTGCGCCGATCACCACCGCCGGGCCCAACGCGGCACGCCAGGATGGGGCACCCGCCTTCAGGTTTTCGAGGAAGCCGAAGCCGTCGGTATTGCGCCCGCTGAGCCGTCCGTCGCGCACGACAATCGTGTTCACCGCGCCCATCCGCGCCGCGGCTGGATCGATCTCGTCGAGAAAAGGGAGGACCGCTTCTTTGTGGGGAATGGTGAGGTTGGCCCCGGCAAAGCCCAGCGCCGGCAACCCACGCACCGCCGACTCGAGATTTTCGGGACGGACAGCGAGCGGCACGTAAGCGCCGTCGATGCCGTAACGGGCCAGCCAATAGTTGTGCAGGCGCGGCGAGCGGGAATGCGCCACAGGCCACCCCATCACCCCGGCAATCCGGGCTTTCCCGCTGATCCGCGCCGTGTTCATGCCGGCACCACGCCGTGCCCGCGCAGAAAATTCAACAACGCCAACAGAGGGAGACCGAGGATCGAAAAGTAATCGCCCTGGACCGACGCGAACAATTGAATGCCGCGCCCTTCGATCTGGTAGGCGCCGACCGAGTGCATCACCGTCTCGCCCGCGGCACCGAGGTAAGCGGCGATGGCGGCATCGTCCAGGGATCGCATGGTCAAGGACACCCGAGTAGCCTCGCGCCAAATCACCGTGCCATCCTTGGCCACGGCGGCGGCTGTGTGCAGACGGTGCGTTTTGCCCGCCAGCGCGGCGAGGTGCTCATGCGCCGCGGCGGGGGAGTTGGGTTTGTCGTACCACACGCCGTCGCATTCCAATATCTGATCCGCACCAATGACGAAGGCGCCCGGCGCACCCGACGACACCCGCTCTGCTTTGAGGTCCGCTAAAGCCTGTGCCGCGTCGACGGGTTGCGCCCCTTCGGCCTGCATCGCGACCTTGATCGATTCCTCGTCGACCCGCGCGGGTTGCGCGACAAAATCGATCCCGGCATTGCGTAGTAACCGGTCGCGCGTCTCGCTCGCCGACGCCAAGATAAGCCCGCTCATGCGGTTCGTTCCCACTGGGCGTGCAGTTTGAGGATTGCCGCAGCGGTTTCTTCGATCGAACGTCCCGTCACATCGATCACCGGCCATTGGTGACGGGTGAACAAGCGCCGCGCCGCGGCGATCTCTTTCTTGATCTCATCTTCGTCGACATAGGTCGTATTGGCTTCTTCGTTAAGCAGCAGGAGTCGGCTGCGCCGCAACTCGACCAAACGTTTAACGCTGTTGACCAAGCCGATCACCAGCGGGCCTCTAACCTTTTCCAATTCGTCCGGCGGCGGTTGACCCGATACCAGAGGGACATTGGCCGCTTTGATGCCGCGGTTCGCCAAGTACATACTGGTTGGCGTCTTGGACGTGCGCGACACCCCAACGAGAACGACATCGGCCTCGTGAATCGATTGCAACGATTGTCCATCGTCGTGTTGCAAGCAGAAATGCATGGCATCGATCCGCTGAAAATATTCTTCGTCGAGAACGTGTTGGCTCCCCGGTTGGTTCTTCGATTCGGTATGAAGATAGTCGCGCAGCGTCGCGATCGTCGGGTCTAGAACGTCGACACAGGGAATTTCGAGGCTGCGGCAAGCGTTGATCAAATCGCGCCGCAATTCTCCATCGACCAAGGTAAAAAGAACGACTCCGGGTGCCTGTTGAATGCCGTCGATCGCTAACTGCAATTGCCCGGAACTCCGCACCATCGACCAGATAAATTCTTCCGGCTCGTAGTCCTCGAACTGGGTGATCGCCGCCCGGGCCAGAACCTGGAGGGTTTCACCGGTGGCATCCGAGACGAGGTGCAGATTGAAAGAGTTAGTCGTCACCGATCGCTCCTGGCCGCAACTATGCATGCGCTCGGGTGTGCACAAGTAGAACGTAAATTGGGGACAAACAACCGATTCGCCCCATCCCTGGTTTTGGTCCCCGCAGGCCGCAGTTCAGTCAGAACAACGACACACCGTGTAAAAGGTTATACGCGATGTGGGAGATCGGTGATGGATCATTCGTCACCAAGAACGATCACCGAGTTCCCCGCAATCCACAGTTCCATTTTCTTATGATCCACCATCGTTATTGGTGTCCTCATCCCCAATAGCGACGTTGATCACAAGACCCTCTGGACAGATCCTCTTCGGTGGGATGATTCATTAATCCCCATCACACGGACCCCCTACTACAACATCTATAGATTCTTATAATTCTCTATATAAGAAAGAGACAAAGTTCTGGTTTGAATTTCCCATGACAAACAAGCGATTACTGCGGGCCCTCGCGGGGGAGAGGCAAGACGTTCCACCGGTTTGGTTGATGCGCCAAGCTGGTCGGTACTTGCCCGAGTACCGGGCGCTACGGGCCGAAGCGGGGAGTTTTCTCGATCTTTGCTACAATCCCGTACGGGCGGCCGAAGTAACCCTGCAACCTATCCGCCGCTTCGGGTTTGATGCGGCGATTCTCTTCGCTGATATCCTGCTCATTCCCCAGGCGCTTGGCCAAGATCTCCGCTTTGCCGAGGGCGAGGGGCCGGTTCTCGCACCGGTTCGGGACGGGAAAGCACTGGCGGCATTGTCGCTCGACGGACTTCATGCCCATCTCGAGCCGATATACGAAACCGTGAGTCGGGTGTCCGAGGCTCTGGACGAAGATACCGCGCTGATTGGGTTTGCCGGATCGCCGTGGACCGTGGCGACCTACATGGTCGAAGGCGGCGGCAGTCGCAATTTCGAAAATGCAAAGGTTTGGGCCTTTCGCGACCCGGTAGGGTTTGACGCGTTGATCGATCTCATCGTCGAATCCACGATTGCCTACCTGTCGCGTCAAATCGATGCCGGCGCCGATGTCGTCCAACTCTTCGATACCTGGGCCGGCGTTCTACCGGAAACGGCCTTCGCGCGCTGGAGCATCGAACCGACGCGCCGCATCGTCGATGCGCTGCGTGCACGGTATCCGACGGTTCCGGTAATCGGGTTTCCGCGCGGTGCCGGTGTCGCGCTTGCCGACTATGCCGCGCGAACCGGTGTTCAAGGGTTGGGCCTCGACAGCAGTGTACCGTTGGGTTGGGCTAAACAATCGCTCCAAGGTCAGTGTGCGGTCCAGGGCAACCTCGATCCGTTGATGCTGGTTGCTGGGGGCGATGCGATGATCAACGAGGTACGCCGAATCGTTTCGACGCTTAACGGCGGCCCGTTCATATTCAATCTCGGTCACGGTATTTTGCCACACACCCCACCCAAACATGTCGGCGATCTTGTGGCGGCGGTCAGAGCGGCAGCATGAAAACCGCGGTCGTGTTGTTCAATTTGGGTGGACCCGATCGACCCGAGGCTGTCCGTGGATTCCTGAAAAATCTGTTCAGCGATCCGGCGATCCTCCGCGTGCCCTGGCCGATCCGCCCGCTCCTCGCCTCGTTCATCGCCGCGCGGCGCGCGCCGACGGCGGTCGAAATCTACAAGGAGATCGGTGGCCGTTCCCCTATTCTGCCCGAGACCGAGAAGCAGGCAGCCGCGCTCGCGGCGGCGTTGGACGACCCCGAGATGCGGGTTTTCGTCGCGATGCGCTACTGGCACCCCTTTAGCGAGGAAACGGTGCGTGAGGTGCGCGATTGGGGCGCCCAGCGAGTACTCCTGGTGCCACTCTATCCGCAGTTTTCGACCACGACGACGCAATCCTCGCTCGATGCTTGGCACCGCGCGGCGCGCCGGAACGGCCTAGAGGTCCCAACTCGTTCGGTGTGTTGCTATCCAACCTTGGGCGGCTTTGTCGATGGCTATGCCGCCCTCCTGAAGGAGGCGTTAGCCAATAGATCCGAGGTTCCGACGCGGGTTCTGTTTTCGGCCCACGGTTTGCCCGAACGTATTGTCGAGGCAGGCGATCCTTACGTGTGGCAGGTCGAGCAGGGAGCGGCCGCGATTGCGGCCGCTGCTGGCTTGGGTGCCAATACGTGGCGCGTGACTTTCCAGAGCCGGGTCGGACCGCTGAAGTGGGTTGGACCGGCGACCGACGACGAAATTAAGAGTGCCGGTGCCGAAGGGGTCGGATTGGTCGTCGTCCCCCTTGCGTTCGTTTCGGAACATTCCGAGACGCTGGTGGAATTGGATATCGAGTACCGCAAGCTCGCAGATGCATCGGGCGTCCCCGCCTACGTACGGGTGCCGGCCCTGGGCATTCAACAGGCCTTCATCGAAGGGCTTCGCGAGGTTGTCGCGGCGATAGGCGCGCGCGACGAGGCGCCTTTGTGTAGCCACGGCGGCGGTCGGTTGTGCCCTAACGGCTATGCCGGGTGTCCGGTACAGCGGGTGGCCGCATGAATTTCTTAAGCGAGGCGTATCTGTGGATCAAGGCGCTACACGTGATCTCGGTGATCGCGTGGATGGCCGGAATGCTCTATCTGCCGCGGATCTATGCCTACCATACCGATGCCGAGCCGGGGTCGGCGCAATCGGAAACCTTCAAGGTGATGGAACGGCGCCTGCTGCGCGGCATCGTCAACCCGTCCATGATCGCCGCCCTGGTTTTTGGCGGGCTGTTGATCATGGCCTCGCCCTTCGATGTCTTGGAAACCGGGTGGTTCTGGGTCAAAGTCGCGGCCCTCGTGGCGATGTTCACCATTCATGGCAATCTCGCGCGCTGGCGGCGGGATTTCGCGCGCGACGCCAACCGGCATTCGCGGCGGTTCTACAAGATCGTCAACGAGGTACCGGCCGTTCTGATGGTGGTTATCGTGTTGATGGCGGTGGTGAAACCGTTCTAGGTCTGCCGATGCTTGCTGCAATCTTCATTTGACTTCCGGGGCCCTTTCGACAATCCTCTGACCGTTAAGAAGGCCCCGATTACTGGGGCCCACCCCCTTCCTTCGCGAATCTGATCTGTTCCACCGGCCTTTGGGCCGTCTCTCGCCAGACAGTCAGCACCCGCACCCCCATCTGAACCACGACAGTCGAGATCACATGAATCTCCAAGAACTTAAGGCCAAGTCCCCGACCGACCTCCTTGCCTATGCCGAGGAACTCGAGGTCGAAAACGCGAGCACGCTGCGCAAGCAAGACCTGATGTTCGCGATCCTCAAACAGCTTGCCGAAAAGGATGTCGAGATCACCGGCGTTGGGGTCCTGGAGGTGTTGCTGGACGGTTTCGGTTTCCTGCGGTCGCCTGAAGCCAATTACCTTGCCGGCCCCGACGACATTTACGTTAGCCCGAGCCAGATCCGCCGTTTCGCCCTGCGCACCGGCGACACCGTCGAAGGCCAGATTCGCGCACCCAAGGACGGTGAGCGGTATTTCGCCTTGCTCAAAGTGTCGACGATCAATTTCGAAGACCCCGAGAAGAGCCGGCACAAGGTCAATTTCGACAACCTGACGCCGCTCTATCCGGAAGAACGGCTCACGCTGGAACGCGAGGATCCCAAGGTCGATTCGTCGTGCCGGGTGATCGATCTTGTGGCGCCCTTGGGCAAGGGGCAGCGCGGATTGATCGTCTCGCCGCCGCGTACCGGCAAGACGATGTTGCTGCAAAACATCGCGCACTCGATCACCACCAATCACCCCGAGGTTTACCTCATCGTGCTGCTGATCGACGAGCGGCCCGAAGAGGTGACCGACATGGACCGCTCGGTCAAAGGCGAGGTTATCAGCTCTACTTTCGACGAGCCTGCCGTGCGCCATGTTCAGGTCGCCGAAATGGTGATCGAGAAAGCCAAGCGACTGGTCGAACATCAGCGCGACGTGGTGATCTTGCTCGATTCGATTACCCGACTTGCGCGGGCCTACAACACCGTCGTGCCGTCTTCGGGCAAGGTGTTGACCGGTGGCGTCGACGCCAACGCCCTGCAGCGCCCCAAGCGCTTCTTCGGCGCAGCCCGGAACATCGAAGAGGGTGGGTCGCTGACGATTATCGCCACCGCCCTGATCGATACCGGCAGCCGCATGGACGAAGTGATTTTCGAAGAGTTCAAGGGCACCGGTAACTCGGAAATCATTCTCGACCGCAAGCTGGCGGACAAGCGCACCTTCCCGGCCCTCGACATCACCAAGTCGGGTACCCGCCGCGAAGAGCTGCTGGTCGACAAGGGCACCTTGTCGAAGATGTGGGTCCTGCGTCGCATCCTAATGCCGATGGGCACAACCGATGCGATGGAGTTCCTGCTCGACAAGCTCAAGGGCACCAAGAACAACGGCGAGTTCTTCGACTCGATGAACACCTAGGCGCGGCGCCACGCCGCCCCGGGGGTCAAGCTGCAGCGACCGGCGCGGCGTGGGGTGCGTCTTGATGGCGTGTCGTAAAGGTTTCGAGCCCGTTCAGGATGCCGACCATCGTTCGGCGCATGACGCCGCGAGCTCCTAGAACCTCCATCACCTTACCCAGCAGACCGAACTTCAATGTCATGTCGACCTGCATCGATGCCCGACAGTGGTGAGCGTCGATAGGCTCGACTCGCAGCGTTGCGGTGGCCCGACGTAGTGGCATTGACGTGTCGATGATATCAACCGTATAGGCGTGGCCCTCTTGCCAATGGAGAACCCGTTCGACGAGGTAATTGCGGTCCTTGAGGTCGCACCGCCGTTCGGCGCCGA
Source organism: Alphaproteobacteria bacterium (assembly GCA_040216735.1). NCBI lineage: Bacteria > Pseudomonadati > Pseudomonadota > Alphaproteobacteria > Alphaproteobacteria bacterium. Next base: position 608,782 of record JAVJOO010000002.1, read on the forward strand.
CGCCGGCGAGCGCCGATCCATCGAGTAGATGCGAGCCCGAGAGACCGGGGTGGAAGTTGGCGATGTTGCCAAAGTCCGCAAGGGCGGCCCACGCTCGGTCGGCACCGACGTTTAAGGTTCGCGTGACGGTAATGATTCCCATGACTGTCTCCTCGGTTAAACAGAACGAATGTTCTGATTCAGGCAAAAAATTTATCGCAGGACTTGGACTGCGGTACGCATGAAGTTAAGGACCGCGGCGGGCGGTACGGGTGCTTGGGCATAGGCGCTAATCCCTTGGACGACACCAACGAGATAATCCGCAAGGGCCGGCGGATCGGCTTGCGCGCCTAACTCGCCGTTGCGTTTTGCGTTCTCTAGCGCCCGCAGAAAACCGTGGCGTAGGCGGCTGAGGAACTGCGCGACGCGTCGCGCGACGGGGGCGCTGACTGCGTCTGCGTCCGCCACCGTGTTGCAGAGCATGCAGCCGAAACGGGCGTATGGCTCGGCGCCGGCGGCGACGAGGCGATCGAAATAACCGTGGATATCCGCAAGGCCGGCATTTTCCTTTTCCAACGGTCCGAAGAGAGGATCGATCACGCGTTCGGCATATCGGTCCAGTGCGGCCGCGAAGAGTTCGTCCTTTTCTCCAAAGGTACTGTAGAGACCGTAACGGCTGACCCCGGTTTCCGCGACGAGATCTTCTACCGAGCAATCGGCGAAGCCGCGCCGCCAGAAGACCCCCATCGCCTGGTCCAATGCCGTGTCGGGAGAGAACGATTTTTGCCGCGCCATTGTCAGAACATACGTTCTGGTAACGACCGTTTCAAGGCTGCAATTAGTTTTGGCTGAGGGCCGCGCGGATTTCTGGACTGAATCCGACCAGACGTTCGTGACCGAGGTCGAAAACCGGGCGTTTCATCAGGGCGGGATGGGCAAGGATTAGGTCGCGTGCGCCGTCGGCGGTTCCGGCGGAATCTTGCGCCGCCGGCGGAAGCTGGCGCCAAGTTGTGCCCCGCCGATTGACCAGCGTGGCGCTACCGAGTTCCTTGACCCAGATGCCGACTTGCTGGGACGTCAGCGGCTCGGCCCGCACGTCGTGAAAGGTGTAGGCAATCTCGTGTTCGTCGAGCCAAGTTTTGGCCTGCTTACAGGTGTCGCAGTTCTTGAGGCCGTAGACATTGATCATCGCGCTATTCTAGCCGCGCCCGACCGGTGACGTCTAACTCGCGATGCGGCGCACGGGTACGATGTTGGGATTGATCGGCAGTTCCGGCTCGTCGTGGTGCAGGCGAATGTGATCCGGCTTTACGGTTTGGGCGACCCCGGGGAGCCGGTACAACCGCTCGACATAGGCGCTCAATGCCGGATAGTCCGCAAGACGGCGCAGGTTACAGCGAAACACCGTGTAGTAGACAAGATCGAAACGGACCAGCACCGGAAACAGGTGCCAGTCGCTCTCTGTCACCCGGGTGCCGAGGAGGAACGGTTGCGTGCGCAAACGTTCTTCGAGCCGGTCAAGCGTTTCGAACAGGGCGGCGACAGCCCTGTCGTAGCGGTCCTGGGATTGGGCAAAACCGGCGCGGTACACACCCTCGGCAACGTTCTTGAGGATGACCGCGTTCATCTCATCGATTTCGGATTGGAGAGTCGGCGGGTAGAAGTTCTGGCAGCCCTTGCCCCAGAGGTTAAAAGCGCCGTCGAGTATGCGCATGATCTCGCGCGACTCGGTGTTGACGATGCGTCTGGTGCGGGTGTCGTAGAGGACCGGTACCGTCACGCGCCCGGTAAAGTCGGGTTTGGAGGATTGGTAGACTTCGTATAGGTAGTGCCGGTTCTCGACCAGATCCGGCGTGCTGAAATCGGTCGCGCCGAACCGCCACCCCTGCGGCCCGCCCCACTTGGGATGCAGCACGGACATTCCTATGACGTCCTCTAGCCGTTTAAGTCTCCGGTACAAGATTGCGCGGTGCGCCCACGGGCAGGCATAGGAAACATAAAGGTGGTAGCGCCCGGCCTCGGCCGGAAAGGGAGCTTTGGGATCCGCATCGATGACGTCACGAAAACTGAGCCGCCGTTCGGCCATGCGGCGCTGACGCAAGTCCGGCGAATCGACGACGTCGGTGCGCCACACCCCGTCGATCAGCATTTTGATCGGTTGCGCCGAGATCGGCGGGACGGCGTTGCCGCGGTCGGACAGGGAGGTCTCCGCCCGCGTCAATGTGTTCGCCATCCCGCCGAGTTCATAACCGCTAGACCGCCGGTTCTTGCGTCTTCAGCGCGTCAATCGCAGTCCACGTGTCGCCGGTACCGACCATGCAGGTCTGGCCGCTTTCGGCACTAGTTACCAGCAGCGTCCAAGATCCGGTCGCGCTGGTCAGCAGTTCGAACATCACTTTGCCGTTGTTCGATAGGCCGCGGGCGCTGATCTCTTCGCCGTACTTTTCCTTAAGGTTCTCGATCGCCTGATCGCGGGCGAAACACGCGTCTTGGGCTTGGGCTGGTGCGGCGGCGAGGCCAAGTCCGCCCAAGAGGCTCGTAACCAGAGCGGCGCGGCGAAACAGCGTCATCGTGTGCCTCACTTTCTCAAGCCGAAGGGGCGCCAACTACGCCGCCCGTTGCAGGGCATTGTCGTTGGCGATACCGGCCCGCGGGTCGGGGCGGGAGGTCCCTCGCCCGGGGCCGGTAAAAAGAACTTCGTCACGGTGATTGACGCCGATATCGCGCAGCAGCCGGCTGTTCAGGCTGCTGAAGTGCGCCGTCGTCACCTTGCGACGATTCAAGGTAACGACTGCCGCGACCGGCCGGAGGGAGGCACGGGCGACCGCGGCAGCCATCTGAGCCAAATGAGTCACCACGCCACCCCTGCCGGGTACGGTCTGCGATCCAGTCGGGGCGTTGTCCAAGTACGTCGTGTTCATTGCTGCGGCTCTCGTTGCGTTGTTGAAGGAAACATAGAGTGTGCGAATGCGCACAACAACGAGAGTGATTGCAAACTAATCTTGCAATTTCGCAAGGATAAGCGAACTCTTGGCGATGGACTGGGACGACCTGCGATTGTTCAAGGCGGTGGCCGAAGGCGGCTCTCTATCTGCGGCGGCGGCGGCCCTGGGCGTTAATCACACTACGGTCTTCCGCCGCCTCAACGGCCTGGAGAAGACCCTGGGTGTGCGCTTATTCGAGCGCCGGCGCTCGGGCTATCTACTGACGGCCTCGGGCGAAGAACTAGCGCAGACCGCAGGCGATGTTGCCGGCCAGATCGATGCGGTCGCCCGCCGGATTCAGGGCCGCGATGTGCGCTTGCGCGGGCCCTTGCGGGTGGTAACGCGCGACACGCTGCTGCAACGCTTGCTCACGCCCCATCTTGCCGGTTTTCGCGAGGCCTATCCCCTGGTCGACCTCGAGCTGATCGTTTCCAATCAACCGCCGGGCCTCAACCGCGAGGCCCATGTCGCGGTCAGTCCGACCAACACGCCCGACGAACAATTGGTCGGGCGCCGGGCCGCGTCGATCGCCTTTGCGGTCTACGGCGCCCACAACTACCTCGCGCTCAATGCCGAGCTGGACGACCTGACGACCCACGACTGGATCGAGCCGTCGGGCGCGCTCGTGCAAATGCCGCCCTACGCGTGGATGAAGCGAACGTTGGCCGACGCACGCATCGTGTTCCGGGTTAACACCTACATGGGCGTATTGGATGCTTGTCGCACCGGTATGGGGCTGGCGCTCCTGCCGTGTTTTCTAGCCGACGACGATCCCCACCTTGAACGCCTGGGCGACCCGAACCGCGACCTCGATATCGGGCTGTGGCTGCTGACTCACGAGGAACTGCGCCACACCGCTCGGGTCCGGGCGTTTTTGGACTTCATGGGCCAGACCATCGAACGGGTTCGCCCTGTTCTCCAAGGCGACAGCCCGCCGGACAACCCCAATGCACCGTTTGTCCTGGGCGAGACGGTCGAAGTGATAATCTAAGGCGAGCTTGCCTCTCAGCGACGTCGATTACCCGCAGGCCGGATCCAAAATCGCTTGAACTTGCCGCGCGCAACCCTAATTTATGGCCGGTCGCGCGCCCGGTCCCATCCGACCGGACGCGTTTTTGTTGATGGCCCGGTGGAGCTGCCCGATGGACCAACTGACGCGACTGATTCAATCGCCCCTCGTGGCTGGCGCGCTGCTCATGGCCATGGCGATCTTGGCGCTCATCATGGACAACTCGGGCCTTTCTTGGCTCTACGACCGGTTGCTCACGCTGCCCGTCTCGGTCCAAATCGCCGCCTTCGAAATCGACAAGCCCCTGCTGTTGTGGATCAACGACGGCATGATGGCGATCTTCTTTTTCCTGATCGGGCTCGAGATCAAACGCGAAATGGTAGCGGGCCACCTATCCCAGGTCGATCAAGTAGCGCTCCCGGGCATCGCGGCCGCGGGCGGGGTCTTCGTGCCAGCGGCGATCTATGCGGCGATCAACTGGGGCGATCCGGTGGCGATCGACGGTTGGGCAATCCCGGCCGCGACCGATATCGCCTTCGCGCTAGGCGTTCTGATGCTGTTGCGCGACAGGGTGCCGGTTGCTGCGCGCCTGTTCCTGACCGCTGTCGCGATCTTCGACGATCTCGCGGCGATCGCTATTATCGCCATCTTTTTCACGGCGGATTTGTCGCTCGTCTCGCTCCTCATTGCGGTCGCTGGGATGGTGGCGTTGTTTGTGGCGAACCGGCTCGGGGTCATGCGGCCGGCGGTCTATATCCTGATCGGGCTGGTGGTTTGGGGCAGCGTGTTGAAGTCGGGGGTCCACGCAACCCTCGCCGGCTTTGCCTGCGCCCTGTTCGTCCCGTTGCGTCCGGGCCGCAGCGGTGGGCATGCTGAACCGCCACTAGAGCGGCTCGAACACGGCCTACAGCCCTGGGTCGCATTTATCATCCTTCCGGTGTTCGCCTTCGCCAATGCCGGCGTCAGCCTAGAGGGACTGACGTTCTCAAGTCTGTTGGAGCCGGTGACGCTCGGGATCTTGCTCGGGCTCTTCGTCGGGAAACAGATCGGGGTTTTCGGCGCCGCGTGGCTTGCGATCAAGTTGGGCCTGGCAAAACGTCCAACCGGCGTCTCGTTCGGTGTGTTGTACGGCGTGGCGATCCTGTGCGGGATCGGCTTCACCATGAGTCTTTTTATCGGCGGATTGGCGTTCGATGGGCCGGAGGCGGCGCGCGGCGTGCGGGTCGGTGTGCTGGCGGCTTCGGCGCTCGCGGCAGTGTTCGGCATCGTGGTCCTGCGGTTGGTAACGCGGGACGCTGGGAACAAAACGGCCGCGGCGACGGCACCGTAAGGAACAACGCCCGTGGCGTTATCGATTAGGCCGGCGCTGGTCCGACTTGTCGATCACCGCATTTTTCAGCGCAGCATTATCGCGCTGATTGGGATCAACGCCGCAACCCTCGGGTTAGAGACCTCGCCTTCGGTGATGGCGACAATCGGCCCCGTCTTGCTAGCGCTGGACCGCGTCATCCTCGGCATTTTCGTGGTCGAAATCCTGCTCCGCCTAGGGGCCCGGGGGCTCAAGTTTTTCCGCGATCCGTGGAGCCTGTTCGATCTTGCCGTGGTGACCGTTGCCCTGATACCGGCGAGCGGTGCCTTCAGCGTGCTGCGCGCGCTGCGGATATTGCGGGCCTTGCGTTTGATCTCCGCCGTACCGCGGATGCGCCAGGTGATTCAAGGATTGCTTGGCGCGATTCCGGGGATCGGCGCGATCCTCGCGCTCCTATTGCTAGTCTTCTACATCGCTGCGGTGATGGCGACGAAGCTCTTTGCGACCGAATTCCCCCAATGGTTCGGGCACATCGGCGCCAGCATGTTCTCGCTATTCCAGATCATGACCCTGGAAAGCTGGTCGATGGGCATTGTGCGCCCGGTGATGGAGCAGTTTCCCTTTGCCTGGGTGTTCTTCGTCCCGTTCATCCTGATCGCGACCTTCACGATCTTGAACCTGTTCATTGCGGTCGTCGTCGGCGCGATGCAAGCCGAGCACGATGCCGAGGCGCGCGCCGACCAGGACGCGACGCGCGAAGCGATCCGGTCGGCGGAGGAAACCGCCCACCACGAACGCGCAGCGTTGCAAATCGAAGTTGCCGCCCTGCGGCGCGATATCGCGGGGTTGCGACAGGACCTCGCTGCGGTCGCGTCGCCGCCCGCTAAATCGTAAGGACGGTCGAGCCGGTCGTCTTGCGCCCTTCGAGGTCGCGGTGCGCCTGCGCCGCATCCTTGAGCGCATAGGTTTGGTTGATCTCAATCTTGACCGCGCCCGATTTGACCACGGCAAATAGATCATTGGCGACCGCCATCACCCCGGCATGGTCGGGGGTGTAACTCCCCAGGGTCGGTCGGGTCACGTAGAGCGATCCCTTTTGCGACAGAGTCAACAGGTTGAGCGGATCGGGCGGACCTGAGGCGTTGCCGAAGGTCACCATCAGTCCGCGCGGGCGCAGGCAATCGAGCGATTGCATGAAGGTATCCTTGCCCACGGAGTCGTAGACCACTGGAACGCCCTTGCCGCCGGTAAGGTCCTTGACCCGTGCGACGAAATCTTCGCGGGTATAGACGATCGGATGATCGCAGCCGTGCGCTTTAGCGAGCGCCGCCTTTTCATCGGAACCCACGGTGCCGATCACCGTGGCGCCGAGGTGCTTGGCCCACTGACAGGCGATCAGGCCGACGCCGCCGGCAGCGGCATGAATGAGAATCGTATCGCCCTTTTGGACGTTGTAGGTCTGGCGCAACAGGTATTGCGCCGTCCCGCCCTTGAGCATCATCGAGGCGCCCTGTTGATCGGAAATGCCCTCGGGCAATTTCGCCAACAACCATGCGGGGACGATCCGTTGTTCGGCATACGCGCCGGCGGCGCTATGGTAGGCGACGCGGTCGCCTGCTTTGACCTCGGTGACGCCCTCGCCGACGGCCTCGACGACGCCAGCACCCTCGTTACCCATGATGGCCGGCAGTTTCACCGGATACAGTCCGGAGCGTTGGTACGTGTCGATGAAGTTCAGGCCGGCGGCGGTCTGGCGCACCAGCGCTTCGCCCGGTCCCGGTGCGGGGACATCGACGTCGTCCCATTGTAATACCTCGGGGCCGCCGGTTTTGTGGATACGGATCGCTTTGGTCATGCCTGATCTCCGATGGGCTAATGGATCGCGTGTAGGGTTTGTTGGTAGCAAATAAGCGGGTGCGGTGGCACCCCTACTCGGCCGCGCGCGGTTTACTTGCGTCTGGGGACGTTCCGGCGCCGCCACCCTCATAGGTATCGGGTCCTTCGAGATATTCAGTCAGCCGGTCGCGCCGCAGCCAGGCCCACAGCCACACCGCCAGCGACAGGGCCGCGGCGACGTAGAGCGGGGGTTGGAGCCCGCTCCAAGATGCAATGAGGCCCAATGCGAAGGCGCCGACGGCGGGCCCGGCGTTAAAAATCAGCGTATTGAGACTAAGCACCCGCCCGCGCATTGAGGGGTCGACCGCGTTTTGAATCAGGGTCTGCGTGGCGGTGCCGCGCAACGACATGGCGATGCCCAGCACAAAGACGAAACCGGTTCCGACCCAGAAATTGCTGCTGGCCGCGAAGCCGGTCAGCGCCACCGCCGACAAAACGGTACTCCAAATGGCGATCGACACGAGGCCCGCGGCACTGCCCCGGTAGGCGAGCCAAATGCCGGAAAGCATCGCCCCGACGCCGTTGGCGGCCAGGATCAGGCCAAGCGAATCGGCGCCGCCTTGAAACACCTGACCGACGAAGGCAGGCAACATTTCAACCGCCGGGCGCACCAACAATGCCGCCGAGAGGCTGATCAGTAGCGTGGGGGCAATACCTTTGTGGGCAAAGGCATAGCGGTATCCGGCCATGATATCGCCGACCACGCTGAGCGTCGGCCGCGCCCGTGGCGGCTGGGGCGGCAACTTAATGGCGTTGAGCGCCACGAGCATGAGCATGAAGGTCACCGCGTTGAGACCGAAGGCGATTCCGGCACCGCCAAAATGGATGACGAACCCTGCGATCGCCGGACCGATTACCCGCGATGTATTAAAGATGACCGACGTGGTGGCGACGGCGGCCGAAAGATCTTCGCGGCGCACCAACAAGTAGATCGTCGTCTGACGCACCGGGTGGTTGAAGCCCATGATGAGGCCGAGGATGACGGTAAGGCCGGTGAGGAGCTCGACGGTAATCAACCCGGCGAACGTCAGGATCGCCAGCACCAACGCCTGCAGTCCGGCCAGGAGTTGCAGCACCTTAAGCATCCGCATCGGGTGAAAACGGTCGGCGAGCACGCCGGCGATAGGGCTCGAGACAATGGTTGGCAAAAGATCGGCGGACACCGCGATGCCGACCCATTTAGGATCATGGGTCAGTTCCCACGCGAGCCAACCGACCGCGGCGCGCTGCATCCAGGTGCCGATCAGCGAGGCGGCGGAGCCGTAGGTATAGACGCGGTAATTCCGGTTGGTAAGCGCGCGGCCAATACCGCCAAAGGACGAGAGTTTCATAACGGAAGGGTTCCGAACTCACCCGGTCGGAGAGCGACCGCCGAGTAGACCCATTCTATGGCGCACGCAAGCGCAGCCGCCAAGCCAGGACACCTCGCCCACCCGCAGGGCGGGCCGACTCAAGGTTTCAGAACCGTCGAGCCTGTGGTTTGGCGGCCCTCAAGGGCGGCGTGGGCCTTGCTGGCGTCCTTCAGCGCGAAGGTCTGGCCGATGTTGATCCTGACCGCGCCCTGCTGCACCACGGCAAAGAAGTCCTCGGCGTTGCGCAGGAGTTCGGCCCGTGTCGCGTTGTAGCCCTGCAACGTGCAGCGGATGAAGTAGCGCAGCGGCGGCAACTTGTTGAGTTGTTCTGGCGAGATCGGCCCCGACGCCTGGCCGAACGCGGCCAGGGTGCCTTCGCGGCCGACGCAGGCCCACGACTGTTCGATGGTCTTGGCGCCGATGCTTTCGTAGACGGCGGCGCAGCCGGCACCCTTCGTCACCTCTTGGACCACGGGCAGGAAGTCCTCGCGCGTGTAGACGACCGGATGGTCGCAGCCGTTGGCCCGCGCCAGCACCGCTTTTTCGTCGGTACTGACGGTGCCGATGACAGTGGCACCGAGGTGTTTCGCCCACTGGCACATCAAGAGGCCGACGCCGCCCGCCGCAGCGTGGACCAGGATCGTATCGCCGGCCTTGACCGCGCGCGTGTGGCGCAGCAGATACTGCGCGGTCATGCCCTTGAGGATGCCGGCGGCGCCATCGTCCTCGCTGATGCCTTCGGGTAGCGGGATCAATTCGTCGGCACCGATCAGGCGCTCTTCGGCGTAGCAGCCGTTAGGTGTGTGGTAAGCGACCCGCATGCCGGGCGCGACCGCGCTCACGCCGTCGCCGATAGCCTCGACCACGCCTGCCGCTTCCCAGCCCAGAATGGCCGGGGTCTCGATCGGTATGGCGCCGTTGCGGAAGGCGGTATCGAGGAAGTTGAGACCGACGGCGGTGTTGCGCACCCGCGCCTGGCCAGGGCCGGGGGTGCCGACCGGAACGTCCTCCCATTTGAGAACATCCGGGCCGCCCGTCGCATGCATGACGACCGCCTTGACCATTGGACCCTCGCGCTGTTGTTTTGAGACGAGTCATTTCCTATCACGGATGAACGGCCATCTCGACAGCGCGCTATAGGTTGCGACCAGGATCGCCCGACGACGTGCCGGCGGCCGTCGCCATCGACGACGCCGCGTTCACGATCTACCGCGATGTTGGGATCGCCGTGGATTTCGGTGTCGACCACCCGCTTGTCCTCGCCGAGGAAGCGGCGTGGCGACATTGTGCGGAAACCGGTGGGTTGTTTTTTGCGACCGCCGCGGCGGACCACCCGGTGGGGTTCGTGGCGATCGGTGCAATCGACGGTGCCGCGCATCTCGAACAGGTTGCGGTGTTGCCTGCGCACATGCGGCGCGGGATCGGACGGTTATTGATGGATAAAGCCTTTGCTGTCGCGGGCGACCATGGGCACGCCGCGATCGTTCTGACGACCTACGACCACGTTCCGTGGAACCGGCCCTACTACGCGCGTCTTGGCTTCGAGGTGCTGGCCGAGACGGACTGGGGCCCCGGCATAGCGGCGACCGTCGCGTTGCAACGCGCCCACCTGCCGATGCCGGCGCGCCGCATCGCGATGCGCAAGATTCTTTAGGGGATTAGCACCAACGACCCGGTGGTCTTGCGCGACTCCAGCAGCCTGTGGGCTTCGGCGGCGTCGGCCAGCGGCAACGCGTGTTCGATATGCGGGGTGATGACGCCCGCCTTCAGCACGTCGAAGAACGCGGCGGCGCCTTTCTCATAGGTCGGCCGGTCGCGCACCACGGCGGCCACGCTGGCCCGGGTCACGAACCCTTCAGAGGGAATATCGGCGAAGCCGAGCGGCGGCAGCGGGCCCGACGCGAGCCCGAAGGACGCGCACACCCCGTAGGGCCGCACGCACTTGAGCGAATCCAGCCAGGTATCGGCACCGACGCCGTCGTACACTGCCTGGCAGAGTTTGCCATCGGTGATCTCGCGCACCCGTGCGGCGAAGTTCTCCTTGCCGTAGAGAATGACGTGATCGCAGCCTGCTGCCTTGGCGCGGGCGGCCTTGGCGTCGGTGCTGACGGTGCCGATCACGGTGAGGCCCAGGTGCTTGGCCCATTGGCAGGCGATGAGACCGACGCCGCCGGCGGCGGCATGCCACAAAATGAAATCGCCGGGCGCGAAGGTCGTGAGGTCGTTGAGCATGTGGCCGACGGTGAGGCCCTTCATGTAGGTCGCCGCGAGATCGCGATCGTCGATCCCGCTTGGCACGCGCATGACGTCGCGCGCCGGGATCAAACGGGCCGCCGCATAACCGCCCGCCGTCAGCGGATAGGCCGCTTTGTCGCCCGGTTTGACGTGGGTGACGCCCTCGCCGACAGACTCGACGATGCCGACGGCCTCGACGCCGGGCGTCGCCGGTGGCACCAGATTGGCGAAGTGGTTGCCGGTACGGTGATAGATATCGAGGTAGTTCACCCCGGCGGCGGTTTGGTTGAGGCGAACTTCGCCGGGCCCGGGCGCCGGAACATCGACGTCTTCATAAACGAGCACCTCGGGGCCGCCGAAGGCGTGCAGACGAATGGCTTTTGTCATGGGTACTCCTAGATTTCGAGGACGGTCGATCCGGTGGTCTTGCGCGCCTCGAGATCGGCATGGGCGCGCGCGGCGTCCTTGAGCGGGTAGCGCTGGTCGATCTTGATCCGGACCGCGCCCGAGCGCACGACGGTGAATAGATCTTCGGCGCAGGCCATGAGCTGTTCGCGGGTCTTGGTGTATCCGGGGAGGGTGGTCTTCACCAAGTAGCGTTCGGGCGGCAGTTTGGCCCAGGTCTCGGGTGCGACCGGACCGGCAGCCGCGCCGTAGGAAGCGAGGGTGCCGTGGTGGGCCAAGGCCTGCATCGATTTTTCGATCGTGGTCCGACCGACCGCGTCGCAGACATAGTCGACGCCGCGCCCTTCGGTGAGCGCCATCACCCGGTCGAGGAAATCTTCTTCGGCGTAGTTGATGACATGATCGCACCCGTGGGCCTTGGCACGCTCTGCCTTGGCGGTCGAACCGACCGTGCCGATCACTGTGGCGCCGAGGTGTTTGGCCCATTGGCAGGCGATGAGGCCGACGCCGCCCGCGGCGGCGTGATAGAGCATGGTATCGCCTGGGCCCAGGCGCTTGGTCTGACGCACTAGGTACTGCGCGGTCATGCCCTTGAGCATCATCGCGGCGGCCTGATCGTCGCCGATGTCGTCGGGCAACGGCACCAACCGGTCCGCCGGTACGTTGTTGACCTCGGCATAGCCGCCGAGTTGGCTGGCATAGGCGACCCGATCGCCGACGCGTAGGGTATCGACGCCCTCCCCTAATGTTTCGACGATGCCGGTCGCTTCGCGTCCCAGAACTGCCGGGAGGGTCGCCAACGGATAAAGCCCCGAGCGCAGGTAGGTATCGATGTAGTTGAGGCCGGCAAAGGTCTGCCGGACACGCACCGACCCCGCCGCCGGTGCACCGGGATCCCAATCCTGCCAGGTCAGGTTTTCCGGCCCGCCCGTTGCGTGTAGTACGACGGCTTTGGTCATGTTGGGTCCTCCCAATGGGAGGCGCAGCATGGGGGTTGTACCCGCCACGTCAAGGGCGGGCGGGCAGGTGCGCTATTCCTTGGCGATCGGCCCGCCGGCTTGTTTCCAAGCGGCAATCCCGCCAGCCATGTTGACGGCGTTCTTAATCCCCATATCGGTCAGCGTTTTGGTGCCCATGGCGGAGCGGCCGCCCGACGCACAGAAAATAACGAGTCGTTTGCCGCTGGCGAATTCGGGCTTGTGCATCGGCCCCTGGGGGTCGGCAATGAACTCGAGGAACCCTCGGGGGGCGTGGATGGAACCTGGGATGGTGCCCTGGGCGCGTTCGGTCGCTTCGCGTACATCGACGAAGATGACGTTCTCATCGCTGGCGAGCGGCAGGGCGTCGTGGACGGAAATGGTGTCGATAACGGCATTTGCAGTGGCAATCATGTCTTTGAATCCTTGGGCCATGGGTGAAATCCCTTTCGTAATAGGCGTCGCCGGATCGGCGCGCCGCCTCCTGTTTAGCGCCGCTTGGTTCCGGTGATCATCGCGCGCGGCAGATTTTCGCGATGGACAAAACTGGCGAGCAGAACGCCGCCGATGTGCAAAAACACCAAGATCAACGTGAGGTTGGCAAGGACTTCGTGGATCTCTTCGAGGGTATCTGAGTCGTGGCTTTGACGGCCGCCGTCGTGGTCGTCTCGGTCGTCGTGTTCCTCGTCACCGCCGTCTCGGTAACCGCCGGCGGACGTCGTCGGTGGGGCGGCAGTGCTCACGATCCCGGCAAGCGGGCCGCGATTGTCCTCGACGGCGTAGAGCCACACCCCGGAGCCTACCGTACCCAGCAGTCCCGCCAGGAGCAGGATGACCATGGCGCCGCCGGCCGGGCTGTGGCCGAGGTAGCGGCGGCCGCGCAAGCGCACCAGGGCGCCGAGATAACCGATGATGACGCCCGGCCGGTAGAGGAAGTCGCTAAACCGCGCGTGCTGCGGACCGACAAAACCCCACACGATCCGCAGCACGATAATCGCGCCGACCGCGTAGCCCGCCCACACGTGAACGGTGAGGGCGTCGTCCTCGGTCAGGTAAGCGACCGCAAAGGCGAGGACCAGCGCCCAATGGGCGACGCGCACGAAGCGGTCCCAAACGGGGACATGGTCGTGGAGACGGTCGGCGGTCATGGGGGCAGGCGTCCTTACAGCGCGTCGACGGGGAGTTTGAGGTAGGAAAGACCGTTCGCTTCCGGTGGCGGTAGGTGACCGGCGCGCATGTTGACCTGGACACTGGGCAAGATCAGCACCGGCATGTCGAGGGTCTTGTCGCGTTCGGTGCGCATCTTGACGAAAGTGGCCACATCGATGCCGTCGTGGACATGGAGGTTGTTGGCCTTTTCGTCGGCCACGGTCGTTTCCCAGGCGACCTCGCGGCCCCCCGGCATATAGTCGTGGCACATGAACAGGCGGGTTTCGGGCGGCAGGGCCAGCACCTTGCCAATCGAGGCGTACAGCGTTTCAGCGTCGCCGCCGGGGAAATCGCACCGCGCCGTCCCGTAGTCGGGCATGAACAGCGTGTCGCCCACGAAGGCGGCATCGCCGATGACATAGGTGAGGCAGGCGGGCGTATGTCCTGGGGTGTGCATGACCCGGGCTTCCATTTTGCCGATCTTGAACGTCTCGCCGTCGGCAAAGAGCTTGTCGAACTGACTGCCGTCGGTTGCGAACTCCGGCCCAGCGTTGAACACGCCTGCGAAGACTTTCTGGACATCAACGATGTGGGCGCCGATCGCCGTTTTGCCGCCGAGCTTTTCTTTGAGATAGGGCGCAGCGGTCAGATGGTCGGCGTGGGCGTGGGTTTCCAGGATCCAGTCGACAGTCAGTTTCTCCTGGCGGATATAGTCGATGACCGCGTCGGCCGATTCGGTGGCGGTGCGGCCCGACTTGGGGTCGAAGTCCCGGACCGGGTCGACGATCGCACAGTGGTGTCCACCGGGTTCGCGGACGACATGGGTGATCGTGAACGTCGCAGGATCGAAAAAGGAGCGGACACTGGGTTTCATGCTGTCTCCTGGTCGGGGGTGGGCCTCGAAAGACGCGCTTCACCACTTATATATGAATGTGCTAATATATCGGCAATGGCTAAATTAGGAAAACTGAATATAAAAAAGATGGAACAGTCTGCAGCGCAGGCGAGCGCCCTTATGCGCGCGCTCGGTCACGAAAAACGGCTGCTGATCTTGTGTCATTTGACCGACGGTGAAGTATCGGTCGGCGAGCTCGCCCGCCGCGTTGATTTGCCGCAATCGCCGCTGTCCCAGCATCTCGCAAGGCTGCGCAAGGACAATTTGGTGGAAACCAGGCGCGACGCCCAGACGATCTATTACCGTCTGAGCAGCACTGTCGCGAAGAAAGTCATCAAGATCCTCTACAAGACCTACTGCGGCTGAACGCCGCACCCGCTCGTGCCCGGGTAGCGCTGCACCCACCTTTATATTCAGAGAGCCTAATATAAGGAGTGTGGCCATGTACCGGATTGCCGTTCACGGCGTCGCCCTCGGCGCGCTGGCGCTGGCCCTCGCGGCCTGCAGCGATACGGTCGTGGGCGGCGGCTTTCCCTCGGGATCCTACAACCGCGACACCCTGACTTACCTCGCCGTGTCCGGTCCGGTCCCGGTGCGTACCGTCGGCAATCCCTTTAGCGGGACGCAAGAGGCGCTGACCCAAGCCGTGGCGGACCGGTTCAGCCTTCCCGGCTGGTTTACCCCGGCAACGTTTGCGCCGGCGGCGCCGGACGCCCCAAAAAAGGGCTATCACGTCACCTTCGTGTTTAACCCGGCGGTCCAACCCGACGTGCGCGACGTGTGCGGCGACGTACCCGACCAAATCCCGCTGCAGATCGAGTCCGGCAGGTTGCGCGTGGTGGCCGCCTATTGCTACCGCGACGAAGCGATCAATCGCGTTAGCGCGCGGGCACCCCTGGCCGAGCCCGGCAGTGCGGCGTTCGGCGCGCTGCTCGATGCCATCAGTTTTTCCCTGTTCCCCGACCCCGGTCCGACGTTCAATCCGTTTCCGCGGCGCCGGAAAATCGAACCTTAGGGTTTCAGGACGATCGAGCCGGTGGTCTTGCGCCCCTGGAGGTCGATGTGGGCCTGGGCGCCGTCCTTCAGCGCATAGGTATGGTTGACCTCGATCTTGATCGCGCCCTTGGCCACGAGATCGAAGAACGCCGCAGCCGAGGCCCGCGCCTCGTCGAGCCGTCCCAACAACGTTGCGATCGATCCCTTGGTGTAGAGCACCGATTGCGGCAGGTCGTCGATGGTCAAGGTCGACGGTCCCGATGCCGCCCCGAAGGTGCAGAGCGTGCCGTAGGTCGCCAGGCAAGCCGCCGACTTCTTCGGGTTGCCGCCGCCGATGCCGTCATAGACCGCCGCGACGCCCGCGCCGCCGGTGATCTCTTTGACCCGCGCGACGAAGTCGTCCTTGGTGTAGTCGATGATGTGCGCGGCCCCGAGGCTAGTGGCGAGTTTCGCCTTGGCCTCGGTCGAGACCGTGCCGATCAGCTTGGCGCCGATATGTTTGGCCCACTGACAGGCGAACGCCCCGACCCCGCCGGCGGCGGCGTGGAACAGGATCCAGTCGCCCGCCTTGACGGGCCGCACCCGGGTAAACAGGTGGTGGACGGTGATCCCCTTGGTGATGGCGGCGGCGGCCTGGTCGTCCGAAACGTCGTCCGGTACCGGAACCAGCAGGTCGGCCTTGATCAGGCGTTCCTCGCAATAGCCGCCCGGCGCAAGCGGATAACACACGCGGTCGCCGGCCTTGATACCTTTGACGCCAGGCCCGACGGCCACAACATCGCCGGCACCCTCGACCCCTAGGATGCGGGGGAAGGCCGAGCCCGGATAGATCCCCTCGCGGTGATAGGTGTCGATATAGTTCACGCCGATCGCGCCGTGGCGCAGGCGAACCTCGCCCGGACCGGGGTCGCCGACCTCGACATCGGCCCATTCCAGAACCTCGGGTCCGCCGGCGCGGGCGGCGCGCAATGCCTTGACCATGCGCTTAACCGAGGTGCTGCTTGAAGAAGTCGAGCGTGCGCGATTCCGCGAGTTCGGCGGCTTCCCTGCGGTAGGCATCGCCGCCTTTGCGGGCAAAGGCGTGGTCCTGACCGTCATAGTCGAAGATCGCGACCTTCGGATTGCCGGCTAGGCCGTCGTGCACTTTCTTTTGCGCATCCTTGGGTACGAATTGGTCTTCGACCGCGATGTGCAACATCAAGGGGCTCTTCATGTTGGCCGCTTCGCCGAGCTTGCCTTCAATGCCGACGCCGTAATAGCCGACGTTGGCGTTGGCATCGGTGCGAACCGAAGACATGTAGGCGAGGAAGCCGCCAAGGCAGAACCCGACGGTGCCGACTTTGTTGCTGGCGCCGTGGTGGCCGCGCAGGGCGGCGATGCTATCCTGAATATCGGCGATGCCCTTTTCGACATCGAAGCGGCCGTAAAGGTCGAATGCCTTAGCGAAATCCGCTTCGCCTTCGCCGTTGATCTGGACGCCGGGTTCGAGCCGCCAAAACAGGTCCGGCACCAGCGCGACGTAGCCCTGCTTGGCGAGATCGTCGGCGATGTTGCGCATCCAGGTGTTCACACCGAACACTTCTTGGATGCATATGATGCCGGGGCCCTTGCCGCTTTCTGGCGTCGCGAGATAGCCCATAAAATTGCCGTCCCGGCCTTTGATCTGGATTTCCTGACCCATGATCGTCCTCCCCTCAAAGATGATTTGCGTTTTGTTGGCCGGACTCTACCCAGGCCTCGCGGCGGAGTCACGACAACCGGATGACAGGGCGGCGGGCCAAGGTTCCAGGCCCGGTGGGGGCCAACGGCGCGTTAGCATGCGCGTGCGCCGACTTGGCCCTAGAGCGCGAGCGCGCCCTCGAGCCTGAGCAGGGCGATCTTGGTGTCCAGGCCTTCGCCGCCGGAATACCCGCCGAGCTTGCCGCCGGCGGCCAACACGCGGTGGCAGGGAATAAACACCGGAATCGGGTTCGCGCCGCAGGCCCCGCCGATTGCGCGCGGCGCGCTCGACAGATCGCGAGCGAGGTCGGCATAGGCGCGCGTGGCACCGTAGGGAATGGCGCACATCAGGTCCCATACCTTGTGTTGGAAGGCTGTGCCGTGGGGCGCGAGGGGCAGGTCAAACCGTGTCAATGCGCCATCGAAATAAGCCGCGAGTTGTTTTGCCGCTTCGTCGAGCAACGGCGTATGCGTTTGCGTCATCCCGCGCCCGAAGTCGAGCGCGACGATCACGCCGTTGTCTTCGCTGACCGTCAGGTCGCCAACGGGCGAGTTGTAGGAAAGCTGCGGCGCGGGGGTCATATCGCTTGGTGGAGTTGTTGCATTTTCCAGGGGCGCTATGCCGGCACCGCCTCGCCCAGCTTAGCGGCATCGGTCACCGGCAACGAACAGGTTTCGCCGATGCAGACATAGGCTGTGGCTTTGGTGTCCTTCTGCGTCTTGCCCGCAGCGGGATGGTTGGACGGTAGCGCGTCGTCCGGTGCGATCACCGATAGCACCAGGTTGGGCGCCGCCAGCGCATAGGCTTCGGCGATCAACGCCTTGGTCGCGGCGTCGTTGCGGCGGCCGATGATGGCGACTTGCACGGGATTCATCCATAGATCGACATTGTTGAGGAACGTCGTGAGGCCGAAAAAATTGCGCGCGATCTCAGGCGTGAAGGTGTCGATCAGTTTGTGCGCGCGGTCGCGGTAGGCGTCGTCACCGGTGTGGAAGTAAAGCCGTCCCAGTACGCCGACCATGGTGCCGTTGCCCGAGGGCACCGCGTTGTCGGCGGCATTGCGCGGGCGGGCGATCAACGCTTCGCCGTCGGACGCGGTTTGGAAATAGCCGCCCTGGTCGGCATCCCAAAAGAAGGCGTCGAGCGTGGCGGTCCACGCCTTCGCGCGTTCCAGATATGTCGCGGCGCCGGTCGTTTCGAATAAGGCGAGCGACGCCTGCGCCATGTTGGCGTAGTCCTCGAGCATGCCGGCGTTGCGCACCTTGCCGTCGCGCGCGGCATGCCACAGCCGGTTGGCGACGTCCATTTTGTCGGTGATGAACGTCCAGGCGCGTTCAGCCGCGACCAGCCAACCGGGTTCGCCGAACACCGCTGCGGCGCGCGCCAGTGCGGCGATCATCAGACCGTTCCAATCGGCCAATACTTTGTCGTCCCAGCCCGGCCGCACGCGCCGTTCGCGGGTTTCGTAGAGAACGTTGCACAGGCGCGCGAGGTCGCCCTCGAATTGCGGATCGTGCAGGGCCATCCCGTGGCTGCGGTTGAGGATGTTCTTGCCTTCCCAATTGCCGCCGGCGGTGACGCCGAAGACTTCCTTGAACATTGGCGCGTCGACGCCCAGCGTCGCGTCGATCTCGGCTTCGCTCCAGACGTAGTACTTTCCTTCTTCGCCTTCAGAATCGGCATCGAGCGACGCGGCAAAGCCGCCGCCATTGGCAATCATTTCGCGCAAAGTCCAACCGACGGTCTCGCGAATGCGCGCTTCATAAAGGCGCGAGCCCGTGTGTTGCCAGACCTGCGTCATCAAATCGATCAGCTCAGCGTTGTCGTAGAGCATCTTTTCGAAGTGCGGCACAAGCCACGCGGCGTCCGTGGCGTAGCGCGCATAGCCGCCGCCGACATGATCGTAGATGCCGCCTTGCGCCATCTGGTCGAGCGAAACCTGGACCGCCTCGGCGAAGGACGCATCGCCGGTGCGCCGATGGGCGCGCCACAGGAACTCCAACGCGAAGGTATGGGGAAATTTCGGTGCGGTTCCGACGCCGCCCAAGGTCATGTCGACCGATTCCATCAGGCGGGCCGCCATGTTGTTCAGGAGATCGGGTGTAAGCGTCGGGGTGTCGTCGCTCGCGGGGGTGCGGGCCAGTTTCTGCAACCCCTCGACCAGGGCCGTGGTGTTCTTGGCGACGGCGTCTTTGTCGTTGGCCCAGGCGTTGGCCATCGCCTCCAGCACTTGGGGAAAGCCGGGCCGACCGAAGCGCGGCTCGGGCGGAAAATAGGTGCCGCCCCAGTAGGGCTCGGCCGTAGGCGTGAGAAACATGGTGAGCGGCCAGCCGCCCTGTTCGCCCAGCATGTGCAGTGCATTCATATAGATCGTGTCGATGTCGGGCCGTTCTTCGCGGTCGACCTTGACGTTGATGAAGCGCGCGTTCATCACCGCCGCGATGTCCGGCGATTCGAAACTTTCGTGAGCCATCACGTGGCACCAATGGCACGCCGCGTAACCGATCGACAGCAGGATCGGTTTGTCCTGGTCGCGCGCAGCCTTGAGCGCTTCTTCGCCCCACGGCCACCAGTGCACGGGATTGTCCTTGTGCTGTTGCAGATAGGGGCTGGTTTCGTCGGCGAGGCGATTGGTCATGACGGCTTTCTAGGTTATGGCCGGCGACCATAACATGCACGGCTGGGCGCAAAACCGGACGGCGCGTAGGGACAAACGCCCTCGCCCCGAATAGTGGCGCACGTTATAAGAAGGGCGACGAGGAGGCGACACCATGAAGATTCATTTCGACATCGACTGCACCCCGGAGGAGGCACGCGCTTTTCTGGGTTTACCGGATGTCTCCGGTCTGCAGGCCAACGTTGTCGCCAAACTGCGCGAGCGCCTGCTCGCCAACATCGACAGCATGGAACCCGACGCCTTGCTCAAGACCTGGATGCCGGCGGGCATCGAGGGGTGGGAAAAGATGGTCAAGGGTTTTTGGGATCAGATGGGCGCCGCACCGGGCGAGACGAAGAAGAGCAAATAATGGATGACACCGTGAACGACACCTCGGTCGATGGGACGGCGGCGGCTCAACAG
The DNA here is from genome assembly GCA_040216735.1 of Alphaproteobacteria bacterium. Taxonomy (NCBI): domain Bacteria; kingdom Pseudomonadati; phylum Pseudomonadota; class Alphaproteobacteria; species Alphaproteobacteria bacterium. The sequence goes on from JAVJOO010000002.1 coordinate 628,767, forward strand.
CCCTACTACAACAAGCACGTCTTTTGTTGCATGAACCAGCGCGACGCTGCGCACCCGCGCGGCTGCTGCATGGAAAAGGGTGGCGCCGAACTGCGCGCCTATATGAAAGACCGGGCACGCGAATTGAAACTCAAACGGGTGCGGATCAACCAAGCAGGCTGCCTTGACCGCTGCGAACTTGGTCCGACGATGGTCATCTACCCCGAAGGCATTTGGTACACCTACACCACCAAGGAAGACGTCGACGAAATCCTGCAATCGCATTTCGTCGAGGGCCGGGTGGTGACGCGCTTGATGCTCCAACCCGACCAGAAAGAGCTGTAGGGGTCGTCCTTACCTGCACCCGCCGATCCCTGCGGGGCGCTGCGCTTCGTATGGCGTTTCCAACGGACCCATGAGATCACCGAAACGCTATAAGTAAGCGCCCACGGAGTCTGTTGCAGCGGGATCGATGACTCACAGCGACACCATCTTTGCTTTATCGAGCGGCCAGGGACGCGCAGGGGTTGCGGTGATTCGGCTCTCCGGGCCGGGTGCCGGCGCGGCGGTGGCGGCCTTGAGCGGTGCGCCGCCGGGACCGCCCCGCACGATGGTGCTGCGGGATCTTCGTGGGCCGGATGGAGCACAGGTCGACCGGGCGATGGTCGTGTGGTTTGGCGCACCGCGCAGCGTGACGGGCGAGGATGTGGTCGAGTTCCATGTTCACGGTGGGCGGGCGGTGGTTGCGGCAGTGCTCGGTGCCCTGGCCCAGGTGACCGGTTGCCGGCCGGCGGTGGCGGGGGAGTTTACCCGCCGTGCCTTCGACAACGGCAAGCTCGATCTCACACAAGTCGAGGGACTGGCCGATCTGATCGATGCCGAGACGGAGGGCCAACGCCGCCAGGCGCTGCGGCAAATGGAGGGCGCGTTGGGCGCGCTCTACGATTCCTGGCGGACGCGGTTGATGCGGGCGCTGGCGCACCTCGAGGCCGACATCGATTTCCCCGACGAGGATTTGCCCGGGCATGTGCCAGAGGCCTTGGCCCGCGATCTTGCCGGGTTGGCCGGGGAGATGCGCGCCCATCTCGACGACAAGGGCATCGGGGAGCGCACCCGCGGCGGCATCCAGGTCGCGATTCTGGGTGCCCCAAACGTCGGAAAATCTAGTATTCTCAATAGGTTAGCGAAACGCGACGCGGCGATTGTCGCGGCCACCGCCGGCACCACGCGCGACGTCGTCGAGGTCCAGCTCGACATTGCTGGGTTACCGGTGACGCTCGCCGACACCGCCGGCCTGCGCGATGCAGGCGACGCGGTCGAGCGTGAGGGCATTCGCCGCGCCGAACGCCGGGCCGCCGAGGCTGACGTCAAGATTGCGGTGTTCGATGCGCAGGCCTGGCCGTACCGCGATGAGGCGACGGCGGCGGTGGTTGATGCCGCAACGCTCGTCGTGGTGAACAAAGTCGATTTGGCTAAGACGACGAGCGACGATGCGAGTGTGATCGGCGTGTCAGCCGCGACTGGTGTGGGCTTCGACGATTTGATCGCCGCGCTTAAGGCGCGGGTGGGGGCGGTCGCAAATGACGCCGTCGAGGCGCCGCCGCTGACCCGATTGCGGCATCGCCAAGCGGTGGGCGAGTCCCTCGCAGCCTTGACCCGCGCGACCGCCGCGGTGGCCGCCGAACTACGGGCCGAAGATATGCGCTTGGCCGCGCGGGCGCTGGGGCGGATCACCGGGCGGGTCGATGTGGAAGACCTGCTCGATGTAATCTTTCGGGATTTCTGCATCGGCAAGTAGCGGCGCGGTGGACTTTGTCCACAGGCCGGCGCTACAAACGCGCGATGCGCGACGGTCTACATAGCCTAACTCCGACCGGGGTCGACGTCATTGTTGTCGGCGGTGGCCATGCCGGGTGCGAAGCCGCGGCCGCCGCGGCACGGTTTGGCGCGCGCACCCTGTTGCTCACCCACAAACGCGCGACCATCGGTGAGATGTCCTGCAACCCCGCGATTGGCGGGTTGGGGAAGGGGCATTTGGTACGCGAGATCGATGCCCTCGATGGTCTCATGGGTCGGGTCGCGGATGCCGCGGGGATACAATTCCGGCTGCTCAATCGGCGTAAGGGGCCGGCGGTGCGGGGCCCCCGGGCCCAGGCCGACCGCGCGTTGTACCGGGAGAGCATGCAAGCAGCCCTTGCAGCCATTCCCGGTCTGACTGTTGTTGAGGGCGGGGTCGAAGATCTCGTGGTCGAGAACGGTCGGGTCGCCGGTGTCGTCACCGGGGACGGCGACACCTACCGTGCCGGCGCCGTTGTCGTTACCGCGGGGACGTTCCTGCGCGGTCTCATCCATATCGGCGAGAAAAAAATACCCGCGGGGCGCGTCGGCGAGGCACCGGCGAACGGTTTGTCCCGGCGTTTCGAAGCGATCGGGTTTGGGCTCGGACGGTTGAAGACCGGGACGCCCGCGCGGTTGGACGGCCGGACCATCGATTGGGCCCGAACCGAGGTTCAACCGGGCGATGACGACCCGGTGTTCTTTTCCTTTTTGACCACGAAGGCGACGGCCCGCCAGGTGCCGTGCCATATCACCGGTACGACCGAAGCGACCCATCGAATCATCCGCGACAACCTCGCGCGCTCGCCGATGTATTCCGGTCAGATCGAAAGCGTGGGACCGCGGTACTGCCCCTCGATCGAGGACAAGGTGGTGCGCTTCCAAGAGAAGGCTGGACACCAAATTTTCCTTGAGCCAGAAGGACTTAGCGACCACACGATCTATCCAAACGGGATTTCCACGTCGCTGCCCGAAGACGTCCAGTACGCTTTCCTGCGCACGATTCCGGGGCTTGAGAACGTCACGGTCGTTCGTCCCGGATACGCCATCGAATACGACTATGTCGATCCGCGCGAGTTGCACGCGACGTTGGAGACCAAGCGGTTGCCAGGGCTCTATTTGGCCGGGCAGATTAATGGAACGACCGGGTACGAAGAGGCTGGAGCGCAAGGTCTGATGGCCGGGTTAAATGCGGCCCGCGCAGCGGGGGGCCGCGACGGGGTCGTGATCGACCGTGCGACGGGCTACATTGGCGTGATGATCGACGACCTCGTGACGCGGGGGGTCAGCGAACCCTATCGGATGTTTACCTCGCGGGCCGAGTATCGATTGACGTTGAGGGCCGATAACGCCGACCAGCGGCTGACACCGCTTGGTCAAACGGCAGGGTGCGTGGGGTTAACACGGGCGACGGCGTTCGCGGGCAAAATGGTGCGCCTCCAGAGCGGACAGGCGCTTGCCCGGGAGCTGACGATGAGTTCCTCTGCGGCGCGGAACAACGGTCTGAGCGTGAGCGCCGACGGAGTGACACGGTCGGCGGCGCAGCTTTTGGCGTATCCGGGCGTCACCGTGGCGCGGTTGGCGACGGTGTGGCCGGCGCTGGGCGATCTTGGTACCGACGTGGTGGAACAGCTCGAAGTGGAGGCCCATTACGCCGGGTACCTGGAGCGGCAATCGGCGGACATTGTCGCCTTCCGCCGCGACGAGGATCTTGGCCTGCCCACGGACCTCGACTACGCCTCGGTCGGCGGTTTGTCGATTGAAGTTCGAGGGCTGCTGGAGCGACACTGCCCCAGGACCTTAGGGGCTGCATCGCGGATCCCCGGGATGACGCCGGCGGCCTTGGTCGCTTTGTTGCGCCATGTCCGGGGCGCCGAGCGGCGCCGATCTGCATAAATGTTTCACGTGAAACATTAGACAACACAACTGACCTATGTTTCACGTGAAACAATGACCCCCGAGGCCTTCCAGGCGGCGGTGGGCGTGTCCGATCAAGCCATCGGTCGGCTGAAACAATACCTCGATCTCCTGAACAAATGGCAGGCGCGGATCAACCTGGTCGGGGCCTCGACACTTGACGACCCGTGGCGCCGCCACCTACTGGACGCGGCGCAGTTGCTTCCCCATATCCCCGCCGATGGCGGGCCGATCGTGGACCTGGGTGCCGGCGCGGGGATCCCCGGTTTGATCCTTGCCGCGTGTGGCGTGACGGACGTTCATCTGATCGAGTCCAACGCCCGCAAGGGTGTCTTTCTCCGCGAGGCGGCGCGGTTGATGGCGGTCGAGGTGACGGTACACACGGCGCGGGTTGAGGTCGTTACACTGGCGCGTCCCGCTGCCGCGGTAACGGCACGGGCGCTGGCACCGTTGACCGACCTGCTCGGCTACGCGATCCGCTTCGCAGGCCCCGGCACGCGGTGTCTTTTTCTCAAAGGACAAGATGTTGTTATTGAATTGACCGAAGCCCGTAAATCTTGGAACATGTCGGCGCAGCTTGTGGATAGTTTGAGCGATCCGAGCGGGCGGCTTGTGGTGGTGGAGGAATTCGCACATGTCTGAGCTATCGACGACAACGGTGCCCGAGATGGTCGCGGCCAAGCATCACCGCGTTTACGCGATCGCCAACCAAAAGGGCGGCGTCGGCAAGACCACGACGACCATCAACCTGGCGACCGCGCTGGCCGCAGTCGGCAAGCGGGTCTTGGTGATCGACCTCGATCCCCAGGGCAATGCCAGTACCGGGTTGGGTTTCGATCAATCGAATCGGACGGTGACGGCCTACGACGTTCTTTCCGGGTCAGTGCCTTTGCGCCAAGCGATACGGCACACGCCGATCCCAGGACTTGACCTCGTGACCTCGACGGTCGATCTGCTGGGGGCCGAGATCGAACTGATCGACATGGACCGCCGCAGCTACCGGATGCGCGACGCGATTGAAGCCGCCGATACCGACCACGACTTCATCTTGATCGACTGCCCGCCGGCGCTGGGTCTACTGACGCTTAACGCGCTCTCGGCCGCCGATGCGGTCCTGATCCCCCTGCAGTGCGAGTTCTTTGCACTCGAGGGTCTCAGCCAATTGCTGCGCACCGTCGACCGGGTCAAACGGTCGTTCAACCCCGACCTGGAGTTGACCGGGGTGGTGTTGACGATGTTCGACAAGCGGAACAACCTGTCCGAACAGGTCGCCGCCGATGCGCGCGGCCACTTGGGCGACAAGGTCTATGACACCATTATTCCTCGCAACGTGCGGATCTCGGAAGCGCCGTCGCACGGTAAGCCCGCCCTGCTCTACGATCACAAATGCGCCGGCAGCCGAGCCTACATGGCGTTGGCCAAGGAATTCCTGCGCCGCGAGCGGGTTCCGCTGGCGGCCTGACGATGGAGGGCACGATGGCTGACGACGCACCGCGCAAGGGGCTGGGCCGGGGTCTCTCGGCGCTTCTCGGCGACGACCGCGAGGACTATGCCGCGCTCGACCAGGTCAAGGCCGCCCCGCGCGACCTGCCGATCGAGTTCCTGATGCCAAGCCCGTTCCAACCGCGTCACAGGTTTGACGAGGAGAACTTGCGCGAACTGGTGGCCTCTGTGCGTGAGCACGGAATCCTGCAGCCGATCCTGGTCCGGCGCCACGGCGACACCGGCGATCGCTATGAAATCATCGCCGGCGAGCGGCGTTGGCGCGCCGCGCAACAGGCGCGCCTCACCAAGGTTCCGGTCGTCGTCAAGGATTTCAACGACGCCGAAGCGCTCGAAGTCGCGCTGATCGAGAACGTCCAACGAGAGGACCTGACGCCGATCGAAGAGGCCCAAGGTTACCAGCGCCTGATCGATGAATTCGCCCATACCCAGGAACAGGTTTCCAAGCTGATCGGGCGCAGCCGCAGCCACATCGCCAACACCCTGCGGCTAATGAACCTCCCGATGGAAGTGCGGGAAATGTTGCACACCGGGTTGTTGACCGCCGGTCATGGCCGGGCCCTCTTGAACGATCCAAATCCGGTGGCTGCCGCCAAGCGCATCGTGGCCGGCGGACTCAACGTCCGCGAGGCCGAAGCTCAGTCCCCGAAGAAACGGCGGGCTACGGCAGCGGTACCGGCCAAGGACGCCGATACGCTGGCTCTGGAGCGGGATCTGTCGAGCGCTTTAGGGCTCCACGTGAGCGTCGGATTCAAGGGCGAGAAAAAGGGTGGGACCCTCAAGATCGCCTACAGCACCCTCGATCAGCTTGACGAGATTTGCCGCCGACTTCTGCACCATCCCCAGGGATCGAACGGTACCCCGGATTAGTCGTTACGGTTTCGCAACAATAAGGACGGCGGGGTTGGCGCCGCCCTCATCCAGGAGTTCGAGCGGCAGCGGCGATCCGAATTAGGGCACGTTCAAGGAGAGCGGCATCAGGAAATCCGGTGGTTTTGCAATTTAGTTCCGCTTCCGTAACAATCTGAAGGGCGCGCCCAAGGTGGGATGGCGACCAGCGTTGAAGCTGCGCCGAAAACTCATTTTGCTGTTTGAAAAAAACCGGTGGTCGCAATCGGGTCATCGCCGTCTTCGGCGGTGTGCCGGTCTGATAATCCGCCGCCGCCAGCATCAGCCGTTGGAAATGCCGACCCACCGCGCGAATGATCGCCACAGGCGCGACGCCCTCTCGGTAGGCCCGTTGAAGCGCATCGTCTAACCGGACGGCATTGCCACTCGCCGTGGCCATGGCGACATCGTCAGTCGAGACGGCTCCAACATCTCCCACCGACTGTTCGACATCGGCCACGCTGATTGTCCCGCCGCCGTCGCCCTTGAACAGAATCAGTTTTTCGACCTCGCCGCGGGTCACCATTCGGTCGCCGCCCAACCGGCTCGCCAAATCATCGATCGCCGCGGGTTCGATTTGTAAACCGGCCGATTTGACCGACTGCCGAATCAATTGGGTCACCGATTCCGCATCGTCGACATAGCAAGGTACTGCCGCCGCGCCCTTCGCTTTCTCGAATACCTTGCGGAGGCCCGACCGGGGCCCGAGGTCCCCGGCCTCGACAACAAAAAAAGCCTCGCTGCGGTCGAGTTCCAAAATCGGTTCGAAGGCCTTCACCACGCTTTCATCGGCTTGACGAACCAGCACCACGCGGCTTTCGCCGGTCAAACTCATAGAAGCAGATTCGTCGACAATCCGTGCCGGATCATCCGCAATCTTTCCAGCTTCAATTTCCAAAAATCGAAACGGATCGTCGGCATCGCCGAGCACGCTGCGGACAAGGGCGCGCCCGCGTTCGCGGACCAAGCCGCTATCCGGTCCATACAACAACACGGCAACCACATTACCGGGCCGCTTGCGGAGAAAAACATCGGCTTCGCGGGCGGACACTTTCACGGTGCGCCTGGCCTAGGTATCTGTCGCGTTGAAGTGTACGCCGAGCCGCAGGGCAATACTGTCGGCGACTTGTCGTGCCGCGCGGCGCAAAGCGTCGGCCTCGGCCGTGATGTTGGCGAACTCGGAACGCACGATGTTGAAGGCAGCGACGGAGCGCGTCTGGCCGCTCGTCACCACCGCGCCTGTCGCGATCTCCCGTAACACAAACGTCGCCTCTAACGCGACGTTGAAACGCGTTGCCTGTTCGTCGCGCTGAAACGCAACGCCTTCTTTGGTTTGCTCGAGCGTGACGGTGAGCTCGTACACCGGGGCCTGCGGGACGCCCCGCGGCGTCAACGAATCAATAAGTTGATTGTGGACGAGTTGGCCGACCCGATCGTCAATGGGTACAACGGCAATGCCACCGAACGCCTGCCGCACTTGTTCCCCGCCGGCTCGTTCGCCGTACAGCGGTTGAAATCCGCAGCCGCCGAGTAGGAGCCCGCACATCACGACCGCTGCGGCGAACCTAGACAACAATATTCACAATCTTGTCGGGTACGACGATCACTTTGCGCGCCGTCTTCCCGTCCATCGCCCGTACAACATTGTCGAGCGCGAGCGCAGCTGACTCGAGAGACGCGCGATCAGTCCCCTTTGCCACCTCCAATGTGCCGCGCAATTTCCCCGACACCTGAACCGCGATCGTCACGCTGTCATCGGTCGCCAACGCCAGGTCGGCCTCGGGCCAGGCTTCCTCGGCCAACAAAGAAGTATGGCCGAGCCTTTGCCATAGTTCCTCCGCCAGATGCGGCATCATCGGTGCGACCAACTGGACCAACGCCTCAAGACCTTCACGCAACGGTCCGGACCCGACCGACCCTTTCGCGTCGCCAAGTGTATTGGCCAATTCATAGATCCGCGCCACCGCACGATTGAACCGCAGCGCCTCGAGGTCGTCGCTCACAGCGAGGATGGTCTTGTGCACTACGCGGCGCAGCGCCACCGTTGCCGCGTCCTGCGCACCATCGCTCCCGGTTTCCGCCTCGAGTTCGGCGACCGAAGAGAGGATCAACCGCCATAGCCGATTGGTGAACCGCCAAGCGCCCTGGACGCCGGATTCAGTCCATTCGAGGTCGCGCTCCGGCGGGCTGTCGGACAGCATGAACCACCGCGCCGTGTCCGCACCGTACTGATCGATGATCGAGCCGGGATCGACGACATTTTTCTTGGACTTCGACATCGATTCGGACCGCCCGATCGTGACCGGCGTACCGTCGTCGCCCTTGGTTGCGCTGCCATCCGGATGAAAAACGACGTCTTCCGGATAGAGCCATTTGCCCGCCGCACTTTTATAGGTTTCGTGGCACACCATGCCTTGGGTGAATAAACCGGCGAAGGGCTCATCCATCGCCACGTGACCGCAGCGGCGCATCGCACGGACAAAGAATCGCGAATACAGAAGATGCAAAATCGCGTGTTCAATTCCGCCGATGTATTGATCGACCGGGAGCCAGTAGTCGACCGCATTCCTTTCGACCGGGATATCGGCGCGGGCCGAACAAAAACGCGCGAAGTACCACGACGAATCGACGAACGTATCGAGGGTGTCGGTTTCGCGTCGCGCCGCCGCGCCGCATTTCGGACAGGTCGTGTTCTTCCATGTCGGATGATGATCGAGCGGGTTACCCGGCTTGTCGAAGGTGACATCGTCGGGCAGCACGACGGGTAGCGTCGCAATTGGCACCGGCACGATCCCGCACGCTTCGCAATGGATCACAGGCACCGGGCACCCCCAGTAACGCTGCCGCGAGACGCCCCAATCGCGCAAACGGAAGTTGACCGTTGTAACGCCACACCCGAGATCGGCGAGGCGCTTCGCCATCTCCGTCTTGGCCGCCGGCACGGTCAGCCCGTCGAGGAAGTCGGAGTTGATCAACAGCCCGTCATCGACGAAGGCTTCGTCGCCCACCGTAAAGGTCGTTGGGTCCGCTCCTTTGGGGGCGACAACAGGGATAACGTCGAGCCCTAGTTTGCGGGCGAAATCGAGGTCGCGCTGATCGTGGGCCGGGCACCCGAAAATCGCGCCGGTGCCGTATTCCATCAACACGAAATTGGCGATAAATATCGGCAGTTCGCGCCCGTCGAACGGATGCAGCGCCTTGAGACCGGTGTCGAACCCCTTCTTCTCGACGCGTTCGATCTCGGCTTCGCTAGTGCCCATCCGGTTGCATTCGGCGATGAACGTGGCCGCATCGGCGTTGCCCTCGGCGACGCGCTTGGCCAGAGGATGACTCGGCGCCAAGGCGCAGAAGGTCGCGCCGAATAACGTGTCGTGACGGGTTGTGTAGACCTCGAGAGTCTCTTTGCTCTCTTTTAGGGCGAATGTGAGCCGGACTCCCTCGGAGCGACCGATCCAATTTTCCTGCATCAACCGGACGCGCTCGGGCCACCGCTCCAGCGTCTTTAACGATGCCAACAGATCGTCGTTGAATTCCGTGATCTTGAAGAACCACTGGCTGAGCTCGCGCTTCTCGACCAATGCGCCCGAACGCCATCCCCGGCCGTCGATAACTTGCTCGTTGGCCAACACGGTGTGATCGACAGGATCCCAGTTGACGACGGACTTACGTCGGTACACCAGTCCGGCCTCCAGCATCTCGAGGAAGAGCTGCTGCTGGTGGCGGTAGTAACCGGGATGACAGGTGGCGATTTCGCGAGACCAATCGAGCGACAGCCCCATGCTTTTCAACTCGGCGCGCATCGCATCGATATTGTCGTAGGTCCATTTCGCGGGGTGCACGCCCATGTCCCGCGCGGCGTTCTCGGCAGGTAGGCCGAAGGCGTCCCACCCCATCGGATGCAATACGTTGAATCCGCGGGCACGCTTGTAACGAGCAACCACGTCGCCAAGCGTGTAGTTGCGTACATGCCCCATGTGAATCCGGCCCGACGGATAGGGGAACATCTCGAGCACATAGTACTTGGGCCTCGTCGAATCGACGGTGGATTCGAAAACCTTGCGGTCGGCCCACACCTTCTGCCAACGAATCTCGGCTTCCTTGGCGTTGTAGCGCTCGATGTCCTGTGTACTCATCTGCCTTAAGGGCGTTGATTGTGCCGCCGCCTGAATAACCCACCCGCCGCAAACTCACAACGGGCCCGGGCGCGCCGGCCCGCAGATGAGGCTATTTGCGCTTCCCTTGCTGGAGCTTTTGCCGTTCGCGTTCGCCAAAAAAGAAGCACAAAAGGACGAAGCGTTCTCCCTCAAGCACGGGCATCACCTCGTGCAATAACGAGCAACTGAAGACCAGCGCTTCGCCGGCTCTTGGCTTGTACTCCTCGGGCCCGAACTCGGCGAAGCGCAATCCGCCGCCGGTGTATTCGTCCGGTTCGTTGAGCAACAACGACATTGCGAAGCGGCGAAATGCGATCGCCGGTGCGTTGTTGTCGCGGTGGGCGCGAAAATACCCACCCGTGTCGGCCCCGTAGCGCGCGACCTTGAGCTCGGTCGTACCGACGACCTGGAAGTCGAAGGCCTTGGCAACCTCGGGCGCGACGCGGCGGCCGATCAGATTGGCAATGCGCGCGCGCAGGTCTTTGTCATCGACGATATGGTCGCGCCGCGCCTTCGAGGTTTGGCTTTCGACCCCGTCGTCGCGATTGGCGCGCGGGTTGAATGAGCCGCTGGCGAAGTTCCCTTCGGTCCGCCACATGTGCATGAGATCGCTGCACAACGCTGCGTCGAAAACTTCCGGTACGGTCAAGATCGGCGCCGGTCGCGGTACGGCAACCGGGGACGGTTGGCGGGCAACGCTGTCGACGGCGGTTACAACCGCTTCCACCGCGACCGTGGGATCGTCGGTTCGCGACACAGCGGCTACGCGCAGACGGCGGTCGAGAACATAGATCGTCAACGTCGGCACTGCGCGGTCGCCGGCATGGCAGTAAACGTCGCTGACAGTTCCCTTGGGATCGGCAAGGACGCCGACGGGGATGTTCAGCCGTACCGCCAGGGCGCCATTGTCCGCACAGGACAGCCGGGTAACGATGAAGACGTCGGCCTTTTTGAGACGTCCCAGCGCGGCAACGAACGGCGCCAGCACCGCGTCGTCGCGCCCGTCGCAAAAGGCGAACACCATCGGGTTGCCGCGCGAATGGATACTCAGGCCGGTCGGGTTACCCCCAACGTCCGGAAGCTGGAAATCCGGGACGCTGTCGCCACGCTCGAAAACGACCCGTGGCGCAGCCGTCATCGGCTGCCGAAGGTCGAATTGATGCGCAATTCCCGGGCCCGCGTCAGGATCGCGTTTTCCAGGGTCGGCGCGGTGTCCGCGGCCGGGCGGATATCGTCCCAGCCTTGGGCGCCGCTCCGCTGTTGCTTGAACAACGCAACCCGAATCCCGTCGGCTCGCAGTCGCGTGTCGAGGATATAAACGGTCATCTTGAACCGCTCGTTCGGGGTTTCCGGGGGGCTGAACCAATCGGTGATGATGACGCCGCCAAAGGGATCGGCGGAGGCCAGCGGCATGAAGGAAATGGTATCCAGCGAGGCGCGCCACAGGAAGCTGTTGACGCCAATCCCGCCGCCGCCTTGGCCCTCGTCGTCGCGGTTGCCGCCGAAGGTAAGGCCGTCCTCGCCTGTGAGTCGTCCGCCGGTACTCGCGCGGGCGACACTTTTAGGGGCCGAAACGCCTGGCGAAACGTCGACATACTCCTCGGAGGTGTTGTCCGGCCGGACGTTGCCGCAGGCCGCGACGCTCAATATCGCGACGCCAAGAAAAACCGGTCCGAGGTATCGTCCGAATCGCGTCACAATGTTGGTCCCTTCATTGGTACGACCCCGCCGATCGGGCGGAACCTTGGGCGGAACTATGCTAGTACCGAACCCTCAATATGGCATCAATATGGCATCTGGCGCCGCCAAAGGAACAGCGCCGGCAAAGAAATTCGGAACCCGGACATGAAAATCAAGGTTGAACTCGATGGCGGTATTCGGCTGCTGTGGCCGACCCCGGTCTTGCAAAAGATTTACCCGGAGGCGGACGCCCTAAATCCGCGCCTTGGGGAGATCATTCGTGCGCGGCAAAAACAGGACCCCGGCATCGGTAAGAGCGTCGTCGCCGGATGGCATTCGCGCGAGGACGTGATGGCCTGGCCGGAAGCGGAAATCGGACAACTGCGCGATTGGATCGTGGACGCCGTCGCTACCGTCATGCTGCCGACCACGGGCAAAGACACGAATGCCTTCGCGGCGTCGGGCAAAATATCGGCGTGGGCGAACGTCTTGCGCAACGGTGGGTATCACCGGCTCCACACCCATCCAGGCTGCATGTGGTCGGGCGTCTACTACATCGAGACCGGCAAACCGGATCCGAACGTGGCGACGTCGGGCCGCTTGGAACTGATCGACCCGCGCACCGCAGTGGAAATGCTGCCGGTGCCGGAGACGCCCTACGGACAACCGGTGATGATCGACCCCGTTCCTGGGATGATGGTGGTATTTCCAAGTTGGCTGCGCCACATGGTGCACCCGTTCGTCGGTAAAGGCGCGCGTGTGACCATTGCGTGGAACCTGCTAATCGAAGATTACAACCCTAAATAACACCTTGCCGGCACCTGCACCCTAATGGCGGGCGAGCTCGTCTTCAATCGACATCTGGCTTCTCACCGACAAGTCCGCTAACCCAAACGATATTTCGACATTGTGTCTCAACTACAACACTGAGCGAATAAAGACACACGCATTCACTTCAAATGCTTGTCTCGCCGAACGAGTTTGGGTCTAATGCCGCGGTCCAAGTACGTAACGACAACAATCGCGGCTGACGGGCATAACCGTCGGGCGTCTCTGAGAGAGGTAGTTAATGAAAAAGGCACTTATTGGAACCTCGGCGCTCATCGCCGTTGGTCTCCTGTCGGCGCAAGCCGCAAATGCCGCAGACAAGATCTCATTGGGTCTGTCGGGCAACTATCGTGTGGTTGGCGGTTTCGTCAATCAGGACGACGGTACCGGCCAGGGCGCTGCGAACACCCGTAGCCACGGGATCGGCACCGACGGTCTCATCACCTTCCGTGGGTCGACGACCCTCGACAACGGCATCGAAGTCGGCGTTTCGGCGGACCTCGAGCTCCAGGAAACCGGTGGCGCCGGCGGTGGTGATACCATCGACGAGCACTACATCTGGCTCGAAAACCAGGACGTCTGGGGCCGCATCGAAATGGGCGATCGCGACGGTGCTCACAACAAGATGAACACGCTTGCGCCGTTCGTCTTCGGTGTGTCGATCGTTGGCGTGCAGACCATTCAGTTGGCAACGGCGCCGACCGGTTCCGGCGGGTTCATCCTGCTCGTGCCGCGGTCGTCCGACGCGACGAAAGTCACGTATTACACGCCGAAGTTCGGTGGTTTCCAGCTCGGCATTTCCTACACGCCGGACAACAACGAAAACATCGGTCGCTTCGGCGCCGGTACCACGACTGAGAACGATGCCGGTGCAGTCGACCAGTTCATCGATCTCGGTGCCAACTGGAACGGCAAGCTGGGCGATGCTTCGGTCAGCGCGTCTGCCGCTTACTCGACGGCTTCCGCTGAAGCCGCCAACAGCAACGACCTCAAAGAGTGGAACGCCGGCCTGAAGGTCTCCATGATGGGTTGGTCGTTTGGCGCCCAGTACAAGAACGAGGACGACTCCTCGCCGGGCGACGTGAGCACCATTCGTGACACCGAGCGTGTGAGCTGGAAGGTTTCCGGCACCTACGCAACGGGTCCGTGGCTCCTCGGCATCGAGTACGCCCAGGAAGACACCGAAGTGACCGCCACCACCGAGGACCAAGTGACGGTCTGGGGTGTTGGTGCGAAGCGGACCTTGGGCCCGGGCGTCAGCGCCGGTCTCGCCGTTCACATCTGGGAGTGGGAAGACGACGCAAACGCCGTTGCCGCTCAGAACGATGCGACGGAAATTCTGCTCATCACCGAAGTCAGCTTCTAAGTCAGCCGACTTACGAGATGGGAAAGGGCGGACTTCGGTCCGCCCTTTCTTTTTGTGCGCTGCCTATCGGCACTCGCTGCCCCCGCCGTCAGGACGTGAAGGCACCGACCGCGGCGATTCCGACCGCGCCGCTTCCGGTTAGCCGCCCGGCTGTCGTGGCTGTAACGCCCCCCAACGCATAGACCGGCACCGGACTGCGGCGAACCCACGCCGCGAACCGGTGGACGCCTAAATGTGGCGCGCCGGGATGGCTCGCCGTCGCAAACACGGGTGAGAGAAGAATCGCATCTACGCCCGCCCGATATGCGCCGATCAAGCCGGCCCAATCGTGGGCCGCCGCCGTGACGAGGAAGCCGTTGTGACGAAGACCGCTCGCGCGGGTCACGAGCCCTTGCGGAACATGTATGCCTTGGGCGCCGACCGCCCGCGCGAGCCGGGAATCCCCCCCGACAATCAAACGAATCCGTCGGGCTCGGCAGGCGACGGCCAGCGCGCGGGCCAATTCAACGCGATGCGGGGCATCGTAGTGGCGCAATAGGACCGCATCGCCTGGGCGCAGTTTGCCCAAGGCTGCAACTGGATCGGCAAGTCGTTGGCCATCGGTTACCAGGATCACCGCAGGCAAATCGTTGCGCTGGGCGCAGCGCAAATTGAGGCGGTCGGCGTGCTCTGTTAGGGTCGTTGGCATAGCGAAAGACCATAGCGTGACCCCTCCCCCCTCCGCCACGGCTGAGCCCGCGAGCGACAAAATTGCGGCCCGGCTGCAAAGCGTCCTTTCGCGTATTGCTAGCGCGGCAACGGCCGCCGGTCGCCCGCCACGGGATGTCCGCTTGATCGCGGTGAGCAAAACCCACGACGCGCCCTCTATCGCGCCGGTAATCGTGGCCGGTCAGCGCCTGTTCGGCGAAAACCGGGTGCAAGAAGCCGCAAGTAAGTGGCCGCCGCTGCGGGCCGCCCATCCCGACCTTGCGCTACATCTCATCGGACCGTTGCAAACTAACAAGGTGCGCGAGGCGGTGGCACTGTTCGACGTCATTCAGACGGTAGATCGACCCAAACTTGCCCGCATGATCGCCGAGGAATGTGCGCGCACGGGACGCTCGATCGAGTGCTTGATCCAGGTGAACACCGGCGAGGAACCCCAAAAAGGCGGAATTGCACCGACCGAGGCGCCGGCCCTCATCGATCAGTGCCGCGAAACCTTCGGGCTCACCGTTACAGGGTTGATGTGTATCCCGCCCCAGGACGAGGAACCCGCACCGCACTTCGCGTTGCTCGCGGACCTCGCCGCGCGGCACGGTCTTGCGCGGCTCTCGATGGGCATGAGCGCCGATTTTGAAGTTGCCATTGAATTTGGCGCTACCGACGTGCGGGTCGGTACCGCGATCTTCGGCACGCGGCCGGCATAGTCGTTCGGGCGTACTACGCCATTATGCAAATCTGAGTCTGCACGTCGCATTCGGCCAGCACGTCGAGCAGATCCGCGCGGGCCAAGGCGACGCACCCTTCGGTCGGTCCGTAATCAGGCGCGGCAACATGAAGGAAGATAGCGCTACCGCACCCTGGCACCACCGGCGAATCGTTGTGTCCAAGAACGACAATTACATCGTACAGCGAATCTGTGCGCCACAACCGCTCGGCGCTGCTGGGATAAGGGAGCGAAATTTGCTGATTGTAGGCGCCGTCGCCAGGGGCGTCGCACCACCCGGTATCCTCCGCGAGCGGCGCGACAGGTAGCCCGGTGACCGGTTCCGCAAGGCGATCGGCACGGAAAAGAACACGGCGCAGCGCAAAGCATCCAAGCGGCGATGCATGGTCGCCCTCGCGCTTGGTCGCCGCGATACCGGCCGCACCGACCGCGCAACGATAGGTCCGCCCGCGCCACTTCAAGGTGCCGGGCGGTCGAACCGACATAATGTTGGAATGGGCCATACTACGGACCAACGCGGGCAGGAAAATCGGGGCGGGCGCCGGCTCGGAAGCCGGTATTGAAACGGTCACGACCAAGTCTAATCCTCCACACGCGGACTACGCACATCTTGTATTGGCCCGGCCGCCTCGGCGGCCCGTTGGTAGGACCGGAAAATACTCGCAAGCTCAGCCGCCGAGTACTCGCCGGGTTTCCTGCCGTCGGGCCGTGTCGGACCGGAATCCGTCGAGGACGGCGGCGGCAACGCGGCTGTGAATAGATTGGGCTGCGCGCCACGAACCGAATGCGCCTGGGTTACCGCAGCGACCTCGTTGCGCGGCTTTCCCCGCGCGGCGGCGAGATCGCCGCGTAATGCGGCAAGCGCATCGGCGTTGGCCGAAGCCGGCATCGCACCTTCCGGCGGTACCGCCCGCAAATCGCGCGCGAGCGCGGCGAGCGCCCCTAGATTTCCACCGCCCTTGGTCGTGTCGTCGGGGGTCGCGATCGGCGCAGCCCGTGCTCCCGGTTCATTCGCAGCGGCAATAGCGGCAATCGTGTCGGCGCTTTGGTTGCCCGATGACGGATTTGCCGAGGCGATCTGCACACTGTCGGCAGGCGGGTTGCGCCCCGGCAACATCGCCAGCATGTGGCCGCCGACATCGCGGCCGGTCGCGCCCTCGACAACGGTATTGAAAAGTCCGGACAGAAACCCGATCGGCCCACCGAAGAGGCCACCGCCAGCGATGCGCGACGCTGGGCTGATGGTGTCTCCGGTCAGCGCACGGTAGACCGTTGAGACACCAGGGATGTGCTGGAGCGGATTGATCGTGTCGAGAAGGTCGCCGAAACGCATCCCGTCCTCGCCCCAAAATCCACCCTGGTCCTTAGGAGGGCGAGCGGAATCCGAAGCGAAATCGGAAAACCGCGCGGCGGGATCGATGGTGGGATCGGAAATGGAGGGTGTGAGGCTCATGACTGAACCCACCCAAGCAATCTCCGCGCCATCCTGAAGCGCCGTTTTCCGCCGATGTTGGGCGCGGCGCGGCGGCGCGAACGGCCGGCCGAGGCACAAACTGCCACGGCTCGACCGTCAGATTTGCCGGGCGGAAATTGTTAGGGTTTACAGGCTCTTAACGAGGTCGGACCGGAACGTCCGGCACCCTACAACCGGTGCCCATGTTGAGCCTTGGTCTCGAGGTAGCGACGGTTGTGGTTATTGGGCGGGAACGCGTGCGCCACGCGCTCGACCACATCGATCCCGAGACGCGCGAGCCCCTGAACCTTGTCGGGATTGTTGGTCAGCAGACGAATCCGTTTGAAGCCTAAATGGCGCAGCATTTCTGCCGCCGGTTGGAAGATCCGCTCGTCGTCTTCGAACCCGAGCCGGCGATTGGCCTCCATCGTGTCGTACCCTTGGTCCTGCAACGCATAGGCGCGCAGTTTATTGATTAGCCCGATCCCGCGGCCCTCTTGGGCGAGATAAAGCAAGACACCGGCACCGGCCTCGTGCATCAGGCGAATCGATCCCCGAAGTTGATCGCCGCAGTCGCAGCGCAAGCTGGCCAGCAGATCGCCGGTAAAGCACTCCGAATGCAGCCGCACGAGAACCGGATCGTCGGTATGGGGCGTTCCAACAACGATCGCGACGTGTTCGATCCCGGAATCGGCGGGTCGAAAGGCAACGATGCGAGTCGATTCGGACTCTGCGAGCGGGACTTGGGCGCGCGAGATCGGCGTCAATGTCTGGGCCGCGACAAGTTCAAATGCGGCGATAGCATCGGCGTCGGCCACCAAAAGATCGTAGTCGTTCGCCCAAGTTGCCGGGTCCATATCCTTCGGCAAAGGCGCTAGGACGGCCGCTGGCAACAGGCGCGCGCGTTTGCACAGGGTGAGGGCGGCGTCTGCCGGGCCCGGCGGCGACGGATCGACCCGGAAGGGCCCCCGTAACGGATGGTCGAGGTCGCTCGTAGGATCGGCGATGCTACGCAGGCTCGCGATGTCGAGGTGGGGCGACAGCCTCAATATGACCGCCGAGTAGCCGGTCGGGGCAATATTTAACACCGAGGCCCGCTGGTCGGTAATCGCTAGGCGGTCCGGGACCAAGCCGATGTCGCGCAACGCCATAAGCCCGTCTCCGGCGAATTCCGTCGCGACGATCGCCAGAGCCTGGCCGCCCTGTCGGATGACAACGGGGCATCCCCGGCGCAGTTCCGCAATCGCGCGGATAACCGCGCGGTGGGCACGTGCTGAGGGGCGTTTTGTATCCAAGCTGTATCGCCTCCGGTGGCGACGCATTCTACAACGCGGTGAGAGGGGCCGGTGACGTCGCGAAAAACCCGCCCATAGATCGGGCATTCGATCCGAGTAAACAAGTCGTGTAGCGGGGCGGGAATCCTGGAACCGGCCCGCGCGAACCCCTAAGTCCCAGAGACCGCCCATTTTTTGGAGGGATTGGGAATGTTAGAATTACAGGAAACACGTTCTTCTGCAGGGATTAAACATATGACGGTGAGCAAGCGCATCCTTCTCGTAGACGATGACGAGCCCCTGCGCGATGCCCTCGCCGAACAATTGACCCTCCACGAAGAGTTCGACGTCATTCCCAGCGGCACCGGTCACGACGCAATCGAGAAGGCAAAATCCGAGACCTTCGACATGATTCTCCTGGATGTCGGGCTGCCTGACATCGACGGGCGCGAGGTCTGCCGCTTGATGCGGCGCGAAAACGTCACTGTCCCGATCATCATGCTGACAGGAGCAGACAGCGATTCCGACCAGATTCTGGGCCTGGACTCCGGCGCCAACGACTATGTCACCAAGCCGTTTCGGCTCGGGATCCTGCTAGCCCGCATCCGGGCGCAACTGCGCCAACACGAACAAAGCGAGGATGCAACCTTTGCGATCGGCCCCTACAGTTTTCGCCCGGCGGCCAAGATGCTTCTGCTCGACGGCGATAAAAAAGCCAAGGTGCGCCTCACCGAGAAAGAAACCGCGATCCTCAAGTACCTCTGCCGGATCGGTAACAAGGTGGTCCAACGCGACGTTCTGCTGTCCGAAGTGTGGGGTTACAACGCCGGTGTGACCACCCATACACTGGAAACGCACATCTACCGGTTGCGTCAGAAGATCGAAGCGGACCCTTCGAGCGCGACGCTGCTGGTCACCGAACCGGGCGGATACCGGTTGAACGCCTAAACAGGCTTATATATCAGTCTGTTATAGGGGCCCACACGCCGCTGCCGGCGGGCAATTGGGCCTTTTCATTCACAGGTCCGTAAGCGAGAATGCCGGGCGTTTCTCGGGAGTCCCGATTTTGTCTGGTAACGACTTTTTTGTCCGGTTTTGGGGCGTGCGCGGCAGCGTTGCATGCTCAGCGCCGGACATCATGAAATATGGCGGTAACACGTCCACGCTAGAAATCTGGTGCGGCGACAACCTGTTGATGTTCGACGCGGGAACGGGCTTGCGTTACCTCGGTAATAGCCTTGTGGGTAAAAAGAATCTCAAGGCGAGCCTGTATCTAACGCATACGCATTTCGATCATGTATGCGGCCTCCCGTTTTTCCGACCGGCGTTCCTGCCGACCAACGAATTCGAAATTTGGGCCGGTCATCTTCTGCCCAAACACACGATTCGTTATGCGCTGACCGAATTGATGATGGCGCCGTTGTTCCCGGTGCCGCTGGAAATCTTTCAGTGCAAGCTGTCGTTTCACGATTTCGAGGCAGGGAGCACGCTCCATCCCTATCCGGATGTCGAGGTCCAAACCTGCGTCCTCAATCATCCCAACGGGGCGACCGGCTACCGGGTGAACTACCAGGGAAAATCGATTTGCTATTTGACCGACACGGAACACACCCCGGGCCAACCCGACGAAAACATTCTGAAGTTGATCGAGGGCGCCGACTTGGTGGTTTACGACGGGATGTACTCGGATGAGGAATACAAGAACCGCGTCGGTTGGGGGCACTCGAGCTGGCAAGAAGGCGCGCGGCTGTGCGATATGGCAAACGTCAAACAATACTGTGTCTTCCACCACGACCCCGATCACAGCGACGACTATATGGATGGCATTGCCAAACAGGTCGACGCGCTACGGCCGGGCTCCATCGTTGCCCGCGAGACCATGATCTTGCGCCCGGGCAATCCGGAACCGTCGTTCGCATAATTCGCGTGCGCGCTGCCCGGCACATCCGCTAGGGCCGCGATGAACCTGCGTCATTTGTGGTTCGGTCTATCGACGGTCACAGGTCTTGGCCGTCGCGGCTTTTTCATTCCCTACCGCTACGCCGAATCGGTCGCACCGCGTCAATCGGTCTACGACGCGATTGCCGAACGCTTTGCTACGTACGAATCCGAATTTTCCCGAACCCTCGAAACGATCGAAGACGTGGCGGCGGCGCTCATTGCATTGAATGGACCGGCACCGGCGCCGCGGTGGCAACAAGATTGGTTTCCCCGGGCCGACGGCGCTGCGGCGTATGCCTTGGTTCGCCGACACCAACCGGCGCGTATCGTCGAAGTCGGATCGGGACATTCGACTAGGTTTCTTGCGCAGGCCATCGCCGACGGCGGATTCCCTTGCGCTTTTACGGCGATCGACCCCGCACCGCGTGCGGCGATCGATTCGCTCCCGATCGATGTCCAACGCCGCACCGTTCAGCGCGTCGACACCGATGTGTTCGCGGCGCTCGTGGCGGGCGACGTGCTGTTTATCGATTCGAGCCACATCATGATGCCCGGGACCGACGTCGACGTGCTTTTCAACCGCGTTTTGCCGGGCCTGCCGGCGGGAGTCCTTGTCCATATCCACGATGTCTTCTTGCCCGACGACTATCCGTCGACGTGGCAATGGCGCGGCTATAACGAACAACTCGCCGTGGCAGCGTTGCTTCAGGGCGGGCGTTTCTCGCCGATGTGGTCTAGTCGTTATGTAGCGACCCGCATGCAGGACGCGGTGGCGGCGAGTGTGTTAGCGCGGTTGCCGTTACCACCGGGCGCGGTCGAGAGCAGTCTTTGGCTGCGGACCGAATAGATTATTTGTAGGGATCGGCGGCGTCGCGTAGACCGTCGCCGAAGAAGTTCAAGGCGAGCACCGTGATGATCACCGGGATCACCGGAATCATCAGCCACGGATGAAGCGCGACGACATTGATGTTCTGGGCTTCGTTCAAGAGAACGCCCCAACTGGTGATCGGTGGCCGTAACCCCAATCCCAGGAACGACAACGCCGTCTCGCCCAGGATCATCGACGGGATCGACAACGTGGCTGAAGCGATCAGGTGGCTCATGAAACTCGGCAGAAGGTGGCGACCGATCACCCGTTTCGGACTAGCGCCCAGGAGGACGGCCGCCGTCGCGAAGTCTTCTTCGCGCAGCGCAAGCAGTTTGGAACGAACCGCGCGCGCCAATCCTGTCCAATCGATCAACCCGAGAATGATCGTTATACCGAAGTAGATAAGAATCGGACTCCAGGTGACAGGTAGCGCCGCAGACAGCGCCATCCACAACGGAAGTTCCGGGAACGATCGAATGATTTCGATAGTGCGTTGGACCAGGCTGTCGACCCAGCCGCCGTAGTAGCCGGCGAGGCCGCCAAGGATAATACCCAGCAGGAAACTGATGGTAATCCCGATCAAGCCGACGGTGAGCGATATGCGCGTGCCGTAAACGATGCGCGAGAACATGTCGCGCCCGAGCCGGTCGGTGCCCAGAAGGAAGAAGGTGCCGCCCTTAGCAGGGCAGACAAAATGGAAGCTGCCCTCGATCTGGCCCCAGAACTTGTAGGTATCGCCACTGCAAAAAAAGCGCAGCCGATAGACCTTGTCCGGATTCGGCGTGTATTCGCGTTGAAGCGTTTCGAGGTTGAGTTTTTGATCGTAGCCGTAGACGAAGGGGCCGACGAATTTGCCTTCGTGGAAGAGATGAATGCCCTGCGGCGGCGCGAAAATGTGGCGCCGATCGCGGAAGTTGAGTTCGTAGGGGGCGAGGAATTCGCTGATCAAAATCGAGGCGTAGAGCGCGAGCAAGATCACGCCCGATACCACGGCGAGTTTGTGGCGAAGGAGCTTCCACCACATCATTTTCCATTGCGAGGCCATGAAGAAACGCTCCTGTTCGGGCGTCATGGTCTCGACGGAATCGGGGTCGAACGGCGCGCGGCTGACGAAGTGTTCGAGCGGCTTGTCGGCGGAACGGTCGCTCATCGGGTACCACTCGCGCCAAGGCGGATACGGGGGTCAAGAAATGCCAGGGCGACATCGGACAGAAACATGCCGATGACGGTCAGCAACGCCAGACCCATCAGAAACGAACCGGCCAGAAACTGATCTTGCGATTCCAACGCCTGGAGCAACATCGGGCCGGTGGTCGGTAGCGACAGCACCACCGAAACGATGGCAGCGCCGGACACGACCTGCGGTAGAAGGTTACCGATGTCAGCGATAAACGGATTGAGGGACATCCGCAGCGGGTACTTCACCAGGAGGCGAAACCGCCCCAACCCCTTGGCCCGTCCCGTCGTCACATATTGTTTCTGCAATTCGTCCAGCAGGTTCGCGCGCAATCGTCGAATCATGCCCGCCGTGCCCGAGGTCCCGATGACGACAACCGGTACCCAGAGGTGTTCTAGAACCGATAGGAACTTGCCGAAACTCCATGGCTGATCGAGGTACTGGTCGTCCATCAGGCCGCCGATCTCGGTCCCGAACCACACGTTCGCGAGGTAAAGCAACACAAGCGCCAGCAGGAAATTGGGTGTAGCGAGCCCGAGGAACCCGATGAACGTTAAACTATGGTCGCCCCAACTGTACTGATGCGTCGCGGAATAGACGCCGATCGGGAACGACACCAGCCAGGTAAAGATGATCGTCGCGAAGGATACGATGACCGACAACCAGAGACGGTCGCCGACCACAGCGGTCACCGGCAGGTCGAACTCGAACGAATGACCCATGTCGCCCTGGAGCATGCCGGAAAACCCGTCCGGACCGGGCCAGACGCCTAACCAAACCAGGTACTGCTCCATGAACGAACGATCCAAGCCGTACTGGGCGCGCAGGAATTGAATGCGCTCGGCGGCCGCACTGTCGCCTTGGGACTGTAGTTCCATAAGCCGGTTCGATAGAAAATCGCCGGGCGGCAGCTGGATGATGACAAAGACGAGGAAGCTGATCACCAACAGGGTTGGGATCATGATCAGCAGGCGTTGTACCAAATAGGTGAACATCGAGGGCGCCTTGCCTGCCTACCTGTCGAACCAGAACGTGTCGGGACGATAGATCCCGAAGTGGGCGCCGGGATCCCAGTTAAAAATTCCTTCCTTCGGAACGTTACGCAAACCATTGCGTACGACGATCGGCTGTTTGACGCCCGAGACGATTCCGATGGTGAAGACTTGATCGGCATGGATCTCGAGCATCTTGTGCCAGATCGCTTCGCGCGCTTCACGCGACTCCGCGTCGAGCCACTCTTGGTGCAGCGCATTGAGTTGCGCCACTTCGGGCATATCGACAGCCTCGCCGCTGTTGCCTTTGGTCTCGTAGTATTGCCCCCACTGGGGCCACTGGTACTGATGCTGCGAGGTGACCGCGAGTTCGCGCGGCTCGAAACTTGGCGTCGGTACGCCGTTTTCCCACCCGGTCCAAACGGCCATCTGGGTTTGGCCGGCAAAGATACGGTTGCGGAAAACTTCGCGCTGCGAGGGCTTGCTGAAGAGTTTGACCCCGATATCCGCCCAGGACTCCGTAATCAATTGCAGGACGTCGGTTTCCTCGGTGCTTTCGCCGGCGGTTTCGATGACGATCTCGATCGGTCGTCCGTCCGGCAGGAGGCGGGTCCCTTCGCTGTTACGTTCGGTCAGGCCCATTGCGTCGAGCAACTCGTCGGCCTGGTCGGGATCGAACGTCGCCCACTTCAACTGGTACTCTTCTTTGAAGAGGGGGCTATCGGGGAGGACGGTATTATTGCCCTCGAAGGCCAGCCCAAAGTACAGCGCTTCGTTGATCAAACTGCGGTCGATGGCGAGCGAGAGCGCGCGGCGAAACCGAACGTCGCGAAACAGCGCACGCCACTCGGGGTCGTCGATATTGAGGTTCGGGAACAGCGCGACGTGCGAACCCTTAGCTTCTCGCCACAGGTAGGTTTCGTAGTCGTTGCGCTCCTCGCCCTGCTTCAGGAAGGGAAAGTTATTGAAGAAGATCGCGCGCGCTTGGAGATCGACTTCACCCGACCCCGCCTTTGCCGGGATCAACTGCGCCGACGCCTGGCTCATGTAAATGCGATCGACATAGGGGAGCTGCCGACCGGCGCTATCGACGCGGTGGTAGTAAGGATTGCGCACCGCCTCGAACCGGTTCGCCGGCGGTCGGGTGATGTTCATCCAGGGTTGCAAGGTCGGCAGATCGGGGTTGTCGAACTGGTAGAGATTGTCGACGCGGTTGTGCTGGGACGCCCAGCTCCGCGCGCCGCCTGCATTGGTCTCCAACTCCTCGGGCGTCGCATACTTGATGTGGTATTTCTTGAGAAAGGCCGACGGTCGGTAGATGAAAAGTGGCGACGCGCCGGCAAGTCGCGCAAGGAACGAGGGATTGGGACCGGTCCAACTGTAGCGGACCGTGGTCTCGTCGATCACCTCGAAGGTCGGCGCTGCCCCATCGACCAGCATGTCGACCGGCGGGCCGGACGGGGACAATTCGGCGTTGTTGGCGACATCTTTCCACCAATAGCGGAAATCCTCGGCGGTAAACGGGTCGCCGCTCGACCACTTGTGGCCCTTGCGCAGGTGCAAGGTGAAGATTCGGTCGTCCTCGACATCGACGGCGCGGAGCAAATCCGGCTCGAGCTCCAAGTGCTCGTTGTATCCGACCAGACGCGCGTAGCCGTAGACGACGAGCAGGCGGACATCGCGCGCTCGCCCTACCAGCGTCTTGATCTCGCCGCCGTGGCGCCCGATCCGCTTGTCGCCGGAAAATTCGACGATCGACGGTTCAACAGGCGCGCGCATCTCGACCGGCGGCAGGGTGCCCTCGCGGACCGCGTCGCGGAACATGGGGGTTTCGACCAGATTGACCGCCGCGGCGGGGCTCGGCGCGAGCCCGGCGGTAAGTACCAGGGCCGCCGAAGCGCCAAGGATGGAGCGAAAAAAGCCAAGATGTCGGCTCATGCGCGCAAGTCCTCCATTGCGAGGGTTTGGTCGACGGACCTAACGAAATGACCGTCACCTAAATCGACCATATGAGACGGGTTTGACCCGTTCAAGGCATAGGGCTCTGGCCAGGCGCGCGGGTCCGATGCCTGGCTTTCCCGGAGCGCGCGAAAGTCCAGGCGCCGGTCCGGGTTGGGGTCAGGCACCGCTGAGAGCAGGGCCTTGGTGTAGGGGTGCACCGGGTTGGCGAAAAAATTCTCGCGCGGCGCACTTTCGACGATGTGGCCCGCGCACATGACGACGACGTGGTCTGCGATGTAGTCGATCACGGCAAGATTGTGCGAGATGAACAGATAGGTGAGGCCGAGTTCCTGTTGGAGATCTTTAAGCAGGTTGAGCACCTGGGCCTGAATCGAGACGTCGAGCGCCGACACCGGCTCGTCGCAAATCAATAAGTCGGGCTGCAGTGCCAAGGCCCGGGCAATGCCGATCCGCTGACGTTGACCGCCGGAGAAGGAGTGCGGATAGCGCCGCAGATACGGCACCGGTAGCCCGACTAACGTCATTAGCTCGCGCACCCGTTCCATGCGCTCCTCGGGATCGCCGATCTTATGAATCACCAGCGGTTCACTGATGATGTCGAACACGGTCATGCGCGGATTAAGCGAGCTGTAGGGGTCTTGAAAGATGTACTGCACACGCCGGCGGTAGTTGAGAAGGTCCGGCCCGCGCAGCTTGAGAACGTCGACCGCGGTCCCGCGATTGTTAAACAGAATTTCGCCGCTATCGGCCATCAGCGCGCGCATGATCATTTTGCTTGTTGTCGTCTTGCCGCAACCCGATTCGCCGACCAAGCCGACGCAGGTGCCAAGGGGCACGTCGAAGCTGACATTGTCCACCGCGACCACCGAGCCGGCGTCGCTGCCGCCGAACAACGATTTCTTACGAATTTGGAACGTCTTCTTGAGGTTGCGCACGCTCAACAGCGGGGCATCTGTCGCGCTGCCCTCGGGCCAGGGATCGCGTGTTTTCAAGAGGCTGCCGGCTTCGGTTTTGATTTCGCGAATCGGCACCAGACGTTCGTCGTGGGCCATGCCGAACCGCGGCACGGCCTTCAGCAAAGCTTTGAGATAGGGATGCTGCGCCTGGCGGAAAATGTGATCCAGGGTGCCCTGTTCCATCACCTGGCCGTGGTACATGACCACGATTTCATCGGCCATGTTGGCGACGACGCCGAGGTCGTGGGTGATCATCAGGATCGCCATACGAAGCTGCTCCTGGAGATCCTTCATCAGTTGAAGAATCTGGCCCTGGATCGTGACGTCCAGGGCCGTGGTCGGCTCGTCGGCAATCAACATGGCCGGCCGGCAAATCAATGCCATCGCGATCATCGCGCGTTGGCGCAGGCCGCCGGAAAGCTCGAACGGATAGGTCTTCACTGCTTGAGCCGCGTTCGGAAAGCCCACCATGTTGAGCATTTCACGGGTTGCGTCGATCCCTTCGGCCCGCGTCGCTGTGTTGTGGAGCAGGAATGCTTCGCTGATCTGATCGCCCACCGTGTGCAGCGGCGATAGCGACGTCATCGGTTCCTGGAAGATGATCGAAATGCGCCCGCCGCGCAGTTTTCGAATTTCAGGCTCTTTGAGCTTAACGATGTCGACGAAACTTTGTGGTTTGTCGGGATCGAAGAAAACGATTTCGCCGTCGGTGATCCGTCCGGCCTTCGGCAGGATACCCATGATCGACTGCGAGACCACGGATTTGCCCGAACCCGATTCGCCGACCAGCGCGACGGTCTTTCCCTGCGGCACCCGAAACGAAACGCCTCGCACGGCTTCGATACGCCCTTCGGGCGCCATGAAGTCGACGTTTAGATTACGAACGAGGAGAACGTTACCCATGTACTTACCGCTGTTTCATCAAAGTATCGAAATACCCATGGCGTCGAAATTCTCCCGACTGGCTGGGCTGAGGTCGATCTGTCGGTAGCGCGCCACGTCCGCCACCTGGCGCGCGATGTCCTCGAAGCCTGCTATCGACGAATCGATCACAACCGACGAACCGGGGCTGCTGAGCTTAAGGCTCATCCACCCGCGTTCGTGATCGCGACGCGTTGAGTAGTATCTAAGCTGTATCCGCTCCACTTCCTCCCAATCGAACCCGGTGGCCATTAGCCCCCGCGTTCGCACTCCCTTATCGGACAGTTCTATGACCCGCGTGTGGCGGATTGCCGTCCTGATCGCAAAAACTACAAATAACGCCGTCAGTACCGAAAAAACATAGAGCCAGAAACGCGAAAGATCATCCAAGAATAGTGGGCCGGCGCAGATTATCAGGCCTACGGCGGCTTTGGCGTCGTCAATGACCAGAGCGCGGGTCGGGTATCGGTACCGTTTCACCCGGTCGCCGCCAGTGCGTCGTCAACCGAGAGCCAGCGCACCTTCGTCGCAGTCTCTTCGAACAGCGTTTCCAAAAAAGCCCAGGCCGCCGGATCGTGAACCGCGTGATGGGTCAGAATTCCGATCGACCGGGCCACCTTCCCCTGTTGCCGCAACGCCGCCAGTCGATCCCGCAGCAACCCAACGACCTCTCTGTCGCCGGCATAACCGCGGTCACCGCGCCAGTCGATTATGTCGATTTCAACGTCGATGACTGTGATGCCCGTCACCGGCGGGTGTCCTGGGGGGGCCTTGGTGGAGAGGGCGCGGTAGCCGGCGGCGGCAAGCGCTGCGGTGGCCCGGGCACCGATTCGGTTCCACGGCGGCACGAAAACCGGCCTGCTGGCGTCACCGAATGCGGCGGCGACCCGATCCAACCCCTGACGCAGCTCGGATGCCATTGCCACGGCGTCACGGTGATCGCCAAACTCAGCTTTCTTCGCCCCCGCCGGCGCATGGTTTGTATGGGTAAAGCCGTGCGGCACGGCGGAAATGTCGGCGGCGTATCCCGAGACCCAGTCGGCGAACCCCGGCGCGAGCGATCCTGGAACGACCGCGAGACAAAGGGGAATGTGGCGATCCGCGCAGAGCGTAAGCAATGTGTCGAGCGCCGGCACCGGCCCGGTGGCGTCGTCGTCGCGCAACCAAAGCGCCGGGGCGGTGGACCATCGGCCCAACTCGTCGCGCAGGGCCTGCCAGGGATCGGGGTCGGTCACGCCCACGGTACAGCGTCGGCCCAGCCCGCGATCAACGTGGCGGTGACGTTTGCCCCGTCGGTGTCGATCGTCGTGTTGGCGGGCGGCGGTTGGCGCCACGCGTTGTCGACCGCCTGGGCAAGCGTTTCCGGGGTCAAGGCGCCCTCGGCCAGGACCTGGATCGGGGTCCGCTGGGCGAGTTCGCGGGCCCGCAAGGTCTGTTCTGTTTCCGCACCACCGGCATAGGGAACGATCACTGCCCGCGTTCCGGCCTCGAGAACTTCCATTACCGTGTTGTAACCGCCCTGGCTGATCGACAAGGCGGCGTTGGTGATCAGCGCGGTGAAATCCGGCCGGGCGCGTTCGACGATAACGCCCGGTCCGGCGTGGGCGGCAAGGGCATCGAACGCGCTTGGATCGACACTGACCCCGACCAAGATGCGCCAGGTGCGATCCCGAAGGGTGCTTAACGGACGCGCTGCAATCGCCGTGCGCAGCAGATCGGCGCCCACGGCGCCCCCGCCCGCGGAAACAAGGACCTCATCGCGTCCTTGGCCGGTGTTGATCGCGCCGCGCCCGGTGCGATCGACGACATAGCCGGTGTAGTGCAGCTTGTCGCGAATCCGCTCGGCCAGGGGAAACGTTCGGTCGAAGGGGATCAAGCGCGCGTCGCCGTGGACGAGAACCCGGTCGAAATAGCGCTCCACCCGGTCCAGCATTTCTTCGTTGCGTTCGGGTTTGTCCTGCGCAACGAGAATGTCGCGCACCGAGGAGACGACGACCGGGCGCCGAGCGCTCGCGACCGCGTGGTGCAGCACGGGTTCTATTTCGAATCGCATTTGCCGGCGACCGAACGGGAACAGTTCGAACATCAAAACGTGAGCGTCGGCGGCGCGGTAGGCCTCGAACAGTGCGTCGGCACGCCGCTGCTTCCAGTCGGTGTCGATCGGACGGTCGTCCTCGTCCACGAGTTGCTTGAAGAAAAGGTCGGTGGCGCGGGTCGATGGCAGCTGCACCAGATGGGCTGCGCCGATATTGAGACCGGGAATGTCGTTGCCGCCGGAGACGACCGTGACCGCGAGCCCTTTCTCTTCCAGCGCCCTGGCAATCGTCGCGGCCCGCTTTAGGTGACCGATTCCGAGCAGGTGCTGGACATAAAAGAAGACCCGGCGCGCGCTCATCGCGAATCTGCCGACAGGGGAATGTTCATCTGGCGCACCCTAACGGTTCCGGGCGCGATATCGAACAGGTGGGCCGCTGCGCGGTGCAGTTTTATCGGCGGCTTGCCAACCATCGACCAGCCAAACGCGGTTGCCATCACGACCCTGATCACGCCGAGGTGGGTGACCGCTACGGCCGCCTCGTCGCGCGCGGCGAGCTCTTCGATCCAGGGCCGGATTCGGGCCAGCACCTCGCGCGGCGATTCGCCGCCGTCGGGGCGGAAGTCAAAACCTCGGTCTTCGTTCTCAGTCATTTTAACGCCGTGGGTCGCGCGCAGATCGGCGATCGTCCGGCCTTCCCAACTGCCCCAGGACATTTCGATCAGGCGCGGCTCGACCTGGCTCCCACCACACAGCAAGGCGGCGGTCTCCTGCGCGCGCTCGAGCGGGCTTGCATAGACCGATAGTCCTTCGAGGCCGGTGGGCAAACGCCACTGCGCCACCGCCGCGCGGCCCGCGTCGTCGAGGGGGACATCGGTCCGGCCTTGCGTACGTTTTTGTGCATTCCAAGTTGTCGGGCCGTGACGAATCAGCGCCAGCAAAGTCATGGCGGGCCCTGGTGCAGGGGGGCTAGAAGGTCGCGAAGGCGCGTGGCGGCGGGCTGCAAAGACCGCGCATGAGCGACGAATGCCGCGGCTTCGCGCGCCATCGTCGCCCGGAGGGCCGCGTCCTTGAGGAGCTGTTTGGTCATCACCGCGAGGCCCCTGGCGTTGCGGGGTGGCCCAAGGAGACCGGTCACCCCGTCTTCGACAACGTCGGGGACGCCGCGCTCATTCCCGCCGACGACCGGGCACCCGGCGGCCTGGGCTTCAAGAAACGCCATGCCGAAAGCCTCGTCGACCGCGGGCCACAGATAGACGTCGGCGGCGGCATAAAAGGGCGGCAGATCCTCGGGGGCGCAGGCGCCAACAAACCGGACCCGGTCATTCCAAGGTGCCAGCGCGGCCTTAATTTCTGCCGCTGCCGGTCCGTCGCCGACAATAAGATATCCGAAATCGCTCGGTCCGATCTCGGCGAGGATCTGGGCAATCACCCGGTAGGAGTCCCGCTTGGCATCCTCCCGCATCATCGCGACGGTCAGGAGCCAGGGGGTGCCGGGGTCGAGGGCGTAGTCGGTTGCGAGACGTTCCCGCCAGGCCTGTCGCTGCGCTGCCGCAGCGGCGTAGGGGGTGTGGTCGATAAAGGGGGGAAAGAACACATTGCGCTGGGGCACCCGAATCAAAGGGGTAATGCAGTTCATGTCGAGCCGCGTCGGGCTGAGGATCAAGTCAGCGGCGGCAATGGCCGCGCCGGTCGCGTCGTGGCCGAGCGCCCAGGGACCGTTCGCGCGCTTGGGCGCATGGGAAGCCTCCGCGATGACGTAGGGGATCGCCAAGGCTTTGCACACGGCTGGGCCGATCCAGTCGGGTGCCTTGTAATAGACATGGTAGGTGAACCACAGATCGGGGGGATCGTTGCGCCAGGCCGCGATCAGCCGCTCGGCCTCGCGTGCGGCTGCCTGTCGGCATGCAGGAGTCCCACCTGGGTCGCGGGTCCACGTGCGTAGATCGGAGGCGACCGTCGCCGTGTAGCCGGCTTGGCCAAGCGCCGCCAAGAACAGCCGTGCGATGCTGCGGTCGCCGGAGGGGACCGCGTGGCCGGGAGGCTTCATCGGTGCATAGAACGCGGCGCGCATATTACTCGGCGGCAAGGCGGCGGCGCAGCCCGAAGCGCTCGGCAAGGACGGCGAGACCCGGATCGATCCCAAACTGGGTTCGTACGCGCCGTTCGCCCGCCGCGCCGAGCCGTACCCGCAACGTCGGATCGCTGATTAACTCGACCAGCGCATCGGCCAGCGCCTGGGGGCGGTCGGGGGGAACCAAGCGCCCGGTTTCGCGGTCGGCGATGAGCTCGGGAATCGCGGCGGTATCGCTGGCGATACAAGCCAGACCCTGGCTTTGGGCTTCCATGAGGACGTTGGGCAGGCCGTCGCGGTCGCCGCTCTGCGCCACGCGGCTGGCCAACACGAAGAGATCGGCCTCGCGGTACAGCTGCAGCACATCGGCTTGGGCGAGGGCGCCGCGGAAATCGACATGGTCGGCGACATGCAGGTCGCGGGCGAGGCCGCGCAACGCAGCGGACAGTGCGCCGCCACCGACGTGGACAAAGCGCCAATGCACCGTCGCCGGGATTCGCGCCAGCGCCTGGAGCAAGATGTCATATCCTTTTTTCTCAACGGCGCGGCCGACCGACAGAATCACCACGGGATTGTAGGGGTCGCTGCCATCGTTCATCGCGCGGCTGCCGGGCGCCGGCGGGAAACGCTCGAGGTCGAGACCGTGATAGGACAGCGCGACTCTGCCCACCGGCGCCAGCCCCGCAAGATGGTCGCGGTGCCCCGCTGTGCAAGTGACGACCCAGTCGGCATCGGCCAGCTTCTCGCGTTTCTCCCAAGTTGGAATGGTCCAGATGTCCTTTGCGTGGGCGGAGAAGGAAAACGGTAGACCGCGCATGACCGCGGCGTAACGCGCGACCGAGCCGGGTGTGTGCATGAAGTGGGCATGCAACCGCACGATGGTCGTGGGTGCCTCGGTAGCCAGAACCAGTGCCTGGCCGAAACGGCGTATGCGGTTGGGCGTCGCGTCGCGGCGAAGGTCGCGCCACCACAGACGCTGCGCCGCGCGGTAGCCCGGCAGCTTGCGCGCCGCACGCCATCCGCGCAAAACGCGCAGCGGTTCCTGGTAGAGGTATTCTGGGAGGTACAGCACGGGTGCGCGGATTTCGCGGTGAATCGGGTGGGTCGCCGGGTCGGTCGGCCGGCGCAGCGAGACGATGCGGATGTCGAGGCCGCGCGCTTCAAGGGCGCGAATCTCCTGGGCGATGAAGGTCTCGGAAAGTCTGGGATATCCCTTGAGAACGAATGCGACCGGGCCGGTCACCGAAGCCACGGGGTCACGCCTGGCGGGGAATCTGATCGTCGTTTGCGGCCGTGGCCACATCGGTCACCCAGGGCTGAATTAGGCGGTTGACGTTTTCCAGGCCTTCCAGGAGACCGGGCACCACGACGTCCGACGGGCATTTTTGCCGTGGCAGCGCGCGAATAGCGGCGGCCATGATCTTGGGGTCCAGCGTTCCGGTGGCTTCGAGCATCCGGATCAGGCCGAGTTCCTGTGCGCGCGAAGCGCGAATGTACTGCTCCATGCGCGGTTCGGTGCGCGGCACGACGATCGCGCGTTTATCGAGCGAGAGGATTTCGCAAAACGTGTTGTAGCCGCCCATAGCGATAATCCCGGCGGCATTCGCTTCCAGCGATTCCATCTGCGGGTCAAAGGTGATTGCCTCGACCCGCTTTAACTTGGAGGCTCGCCGCTTGAAGTCGTCCTGGCGTTCGGGCTGCATGAATGGCCCCAACACCAAAAGCGCCGGGTAGGGCAACAACGGATCGCTTTCGTAGGCGCGCAACACCCACTCGATGAGTTCCTCGCCGTCGCCGCCGCCACCGGTTGTCACCAGAAGGTAGGGTTCTTTGGTCACCTCGGGCGCCGCCCGCGGCAATGCCGTCTGTGGGACGTTGCGGCGCAGGTAACCGGTATAGGTCATCTTGTCGGCGACGCTGCGGGGCATCGGCAGATCGGCCAACGGCTCACAGATCTGCGGCAAACCGTAGATCCAGATTTCGTCATAGAGACGGCGCAGCGCGGGCATCGCGTTCTTGCGCTGCCATTCTGGGGCAAGCAGCGTCGGCGAGTCCATCACGTCGCGCAGGCCGAGCACCAAGCGGGTGCCGCGCTCCTTGAGCATTTCAAGAGTTTCGGTCACCTCGCCGCGCAGACCCAAAGGTTCCTTGTCGACGATGAAGACATCGGGGTCGAAAATATCCGCGGTGTGGCGGATGATCGACGAGCGCATCGATAGCGTTTTCTCGAGGTCGATGTCGAGGTTCAACGTCGTGTATTCGCCGTTGCGCAATTTGATGACGCCTGGCACTCGGACGAAATCAACCCGCGCGCGAAAATCGAAACTCCCGATAATGGGCGACCCCGACAGGATCAAGACCGAGAGGTGCTCGTACTCGCGGACCAACGAATGGGCGATCGCGCGACATCGCCGCAAATGACCCAGGCCCATGGTGTCGTGGCTGTAGATCAGGACGCGGGCGCTGGCCCCGTCTCCGTCCCGCCGCTTGGTTTCCTC
Source organism: Alphaproteobacteria bacterium (assembly GCA_040216735.1). Taxonomy (NCBI): domain Bacteria; kingdom Pseudomonadati; phylum Pseudomonadota; class Alphaproteobacteria; species Alphaproteobacteria bacterium. Next base: position 662,498 of record JAVJOO010000002.1, read on the forward strand.
TCGTCGCATGGCCGGGACTATGGCATAGCCGCAAAGGCTGGCCCAAACGCAAATTTTGTCTATGCTGCCGAAGCTTAGACAAAGTGTAGGAACGGTGCCCGCGGTGGGGGGCGGTACCGGGCGGGGCGAGCGCGTTCATGGAACATAGTATTTTCAAGTACATCCTGCGCTACAGCGCGCGGCAACAGCTCAACTTGACCATGCTGGCCGCCATTTCTTTCCCCTTTGTGTACGCTTTCTATGAGTTGCCCAAGCTCATCATCAACAAAGCGATCCAGGCAAACCCGGAGGACTTCCCACGCCCGTTTGAGTTGTTTGGGTTCGACCTGAGCGCAATCGGAATCCCCGACGTCGGCCAACTGCCTTGGTTGTTTTCGCTGTGCGGACTGTTCTTGGTGCTGGTTCTAATCAACCAGGGCTTCAAGTACGTCATCAACGTTTACAAGGGATTGACCGGCGAGCGGATGCTGCGGCGGTTGCGCTACGACCTCTACAGCCGGGTCCTACGCTTCCCCAAGAGCACTTTCCGGAACATGTCCCAGGGCGAGATCATCCCGATGATCACGGCCGAGGTCGAGCCGCTTGGCGGCTTTATCGGCGATGCCTATTCGCAGCCCGCGTTCCAGGGCGGCCAACTGCTGGTCATTCTAGGGTTCCTGTTTGCCCAGGACTGGCGGATGGCGGCGGCGGCGGTCGCTCTGTACCCGTTGCAGCTCTATATCATTCCCAAGCTCCAGCGCCGGGTGAATCTGCTTGGCAAGGAACGTGTCCGCTTGGTGCGTCAGCTTTCCGATCGGATCGGCGAAACGGTGAACGGCGTCGAGGACATCCATGTCCACGATACGTCGCGCCGCGAACGTGCGGAGTTCTCGCGCCGGTTGGGGGCGATCTTCACGGTTCGCTACAAGATCTACCGGCAAAAATTCGTCATCAAATTTCTCAATAACTTTATCCAGCAGCTCGGACCGTTCTTTTTCTACTCGATCGGTGGCTACCTCGCGATCAACGGTCAACTTGAGGTCGGAACCCTGGTGGCGGCGATCACGGCGCACAAGGATCTCGCCGCACCTTGGAAGGAATTGCTGAACTACTACCAACAGCAGGCTGATGCGCGGATCAAATACGAGGTGGTGATCTCGCAGTTCGAACCGGCCGGTCTGCTCGACGCCGAAATGCAAGACCGCGAACCGGAGACGGTCGAGCCTCTGCGGGGCGACGCGGCATTGGTCAATGTCACACTGTATGACGATCAGGAAACCGCGGTCGTCGATAGCGCCAACCTGAAGTTCAGTCTAGGCGAGCGATTGGCGCTCGTCGGTTCGCCGGGCAGCGGGCGCGAAGATGTCGCCATGCTGCTAGCGCGCTTGGTCTTACCTTCATCGGGATCGATCACCGTCGGCGGGACCGACTTGGCGACTGCACCCGAAGCCGTTGTCGGCCGGCGTATGGCCTATGTCGGCCCCGGTGGGTTCGTCTTTGCCGCAACGGTCGGCGACAACCTGTATTACGGGCTGCGGCATCGGCAGCTCGGGGAAAACAAAGACGAAGAGGCTGCGCGGACGCATGAAGCGGCGATGGCCGAGGCCGAAGCGTCCGGCAATGCCGTCGACGACATGGGCGCGGAGTGGACCGACTACGCGGCGGCGGGGACCGACGGTGCAGAAACCTTGGCCGAGCGCGCCCTCGATGTCCTCGATATGGTTGAACTGACGAGCGACGTCTATCAGTTCGGTCTGCGCGGCTTGATCGACCCGACATCCGAACCCGAAATCGCCGCGGCGGTGTTGCGCGCACGCATTCGACTTCGCGAACGGCTCGATGCGGACGAAACCGCGGGGCACCTCGTCGAACGCTTCGATCTAGCCCTCTACAACCGCAACGCGACGGTGGGCGAGAACCTGCTGTTCGGCAATCCGGTCGGGGATGCGTTCAACATGGACCGGTTGGGCGAGAACCCTTACGTGCTTGAGGTATTGGATAAGGCGGGCTTGACCGAGCGGATGCTTCAAACCGGCCATCAAGTTGCCGCGACGATGGTCGAACTCTTCGCCGACCTGCCGCCCGACCACGAATTCTTCCAGCAGTTCAGCTTTATTTCGTCGGAAGATTTGCCGGTCTATCAGGCCATTCTGGGCCGCGTCGGCAAGGATCACCTCGACCAACTCAAGCCCGACGAGCGATCGCGGCTTCTGTCTTTGCCGTTCCTCTTAATCCCGGCGCGCCATCGCCTAGGTGTTGTGAACGAGGATTTTCAAGCGCTGGTTCTCGAGGCGCGCAAGATGTTCTCGGAGAACATGCCGGACGACCTCCGCGGCAAGATCGAATTTTACGAAGCTGACAACTACATTGCCGCGAGCAACCTGCAGGACAATATTTTGTTCGGTAAGGTTTCCTACGGTGAGGCCGAGGCCGCGTCGCGGGTCGGCCAGTTGCTTTCCGACGTGATTGCCGAGACCGGCCTGCGCGAGACGGTGGTGCGGGTGGGTCTCAATTTCCATGTTGGAATTGGGGGGACGCGGCTGACCCCGGCCCAACGGCAAAAGTTGATTCTAGCCCGTTCGGTGATCAAACGCCCGGATCTCCTGGTCGTAGCCGACGGTCTCGCATCGGTCGATCCGGGGACCCTAGGGCGGATCGCCGGCCGGGTCACCAAGGAGTTCGAAGGGCGCGGATTGGTTTGGCTGGTACAGTCGGCTGAAATGGCGGCGCTGTTCGATCGTGTGGTGGTGATGAGAAGCGGTAAGATGGTTAAGTCAGGGACCTACGAGGAGCTCGATGCCTCGGGCGACGGTTTTGCCAAACTCATCGACGATAAAGTTTCTTAGGGGAGAAACGTGTGAGTCTGAACGAAGAAGTCGAACTGCTGCGCAACGTGCCGCTGTTCGCGAATCTGGAACCGTCCAAATTGAAACTCTTGGCGTTCACCAGTGAGCGTCTGACGTTCCGCAAAGATCAGGACCTGTGCAGTGAAGGCGACATGGGCGATGCGGCATTCATCATTATCGATGGCGAATGCGACGTCCTGATCTCGACTGCTGCTGAGACGATGACATCGGTCGCGAAGGCGAAGAAACACGATTTCGTCGGCGAAATTGCGATCCTGTGCGACGTCCCACGAACCGCGACGGTCCGTGCGCTCACCGACGTAACGGTGCTCCGCATCTCTAAAGAGCTTTTCTTCCGGTTGGTGCGTGAGTTTCCCGAGATGGCGGTGCAGATCATGCGCGAACTAGCCGCGCGCGTCGAACGCACGAACTCGCAACTGGCCCGTGCGCTAGGGCGCGCGTCGAACTGATCGCGGCCTAGAGAGACAGATCCACCAATACCGGTACGTGGTCGGATGGGTTCTTCCAGCCGCGAACGCGGTGCGCGACTTCCATCGATACAAGCGATGGGTGTAGAGCGCCGTTGATCCAGATGTGGTCGAGGCGCCGGCCTTTATTGGCACGGCGCCAATCGGCGGCGCGGTAGCTCCACCAAGTATAGAGTTGCTGGTCCGCGGGAACGATATGCCGCATCGCATCCACCCAGCCATGGGCGGCGAAAGCGCGGTCGAAGTGTTCGACTTCGACCGGCGTATGCGACACGATTCGCAGCAACTGTTTATGCGACCACACGTCGGTCTCGAGCGGCGCGACGTTGAGATCGCCGACCAACACACGCGGACGTGCGTCGAGCGTGGCGCCCCAGGTTTCCAGTTCGCGGTAGAATCTCAGTTTCTCGTCGAACTTCGGGTTGACGGCAGGGTCGGGAACATCGCCACCGGCGGGAATGTAGAAGTTATGTAGTTCCACGCCGCCCGGAAGTGTCGCAAAGACATGGCGGGCATCGGCGCTGTCGCACCATTGCCGTGTCCCGACGTCGGCCAACGGTACCCGCGAAACGATGGCGACGCCGTGGTAACCCTTTTGACCGTGGATCGCGAAGTGGGTGTAGCCGAGATCTTCGAAGCCGGCGCGTGGAAAGCTTTCGTTCACGACTTTGGTTTCTTGAAAACACATGACGTCGGGTTTCCAAGTACGCGCAAAGCGCCGGGCGAGACTCAACCGGTGACGGATCGAATTGATGTTCCAGGTGGCAATGCGCAGCGCCATTAGCGCCGCTCAGAAGATCGAGAAAGTGGTGCCAACGACACCAAAGGGGAGGCGCCCGGCTTCGAAAAGCCGGAACTTCAGGGCAAACGCATGATCGTCGTCGGCGCCCGCAGCCAGGACGAGGGCCGCTTGGTAGGCGCCAGCGACACCCCAACCGGCGGCGGCATTAAGAAACGAGTCTTCGTCGGAATCGGGCTGGAAGCCCGCGTCGATTGCGACGTTGCTGATCGCCTCCACCGCGGCGCCAGCGCATTGTCCGGAGACATGGTTCAGCGCATTGGCCAATTCGGTTTCGTGTATGTGCCCCAGGGCCTGGGTGATCAGACCGGCCTTAAGTTGTTCCTCAGCCTCCCACCAATCGCTGTTCCAGTTCGGATTCTCGGCAACCTCTACCGCCTCTGCCCAGGTCGGTACTTGGGCGACAGCGGCGTCGGGGAAGCCGGCGGCGGCAAGGTAGGCGCTCGCCGCAGCCCGATCGTCCGGGCTCAATGGCTCGCCGACGCGGCTGAACCAGGGGATATCGACGACCGTGCGGACGAATCGCGCCATGATGGTCAGCCGCTGAATCTGCTGGTCGAGAACGACGTCGTAGGCCTCCTCGTCCTCGTCTTCATCGCGGTCGTCGGTGTTCATGGCGTCCCTCCGCGGCGGCGTTCGGTTCTCTCTCGCGCGGCGTCGCCGAAGGCCTCGAATAGCGCGCGGTAGAACGGGTCTTGTTCGGCGCGGAACTCGGGATGCCATTGGACGCCGACAGCAAAGGCCCGCGCCGCATTGACGGTGAGCGCCTCGATCGTGGTGTCGGGTGCGGTCGCTTCGACCGTCGTGCCGGGTGCTGGTCGGTCAATTCCCTGTCCGTGCAGGGAATTGACGCCGGCGGTGTCGCGGCCGGCGAGGGACTGGAGCAGGCCCTCGGCCCGCAGTTGGATGTCGTGGCAGTGGCCCATCTGCGCCTCCATCGGTTTCGTCCGGTCGCGTCGGTGGTCGATGCGCCCGGGCACCTCATGGAGGAACTGGTGCAGCGTGCCGCCGAGCGCGACATTGAACTCTTGGAAGCCGCGGCAGATAGCGAAGACCGGGACTCCAGCGTCGATCGCGGCCCGGATCAGCGGCAACGTCGTCGAATCGCGGTGGGGATCGTGGAGATCGCCGTCGCGCGCGGGCGCACCCTCGTAATGGTGCGGTTCGATATTCGAGGCACCGCCGGTCAACAACAACCCGTCGAGGTGACCCACAATGTCGGCGACGTCGATGTCGTCGCCCAACGAGGGAATTACCATCGGATGACATTGGGCCACCCGCGCCACGGCAACCGCGTTCGATTGGCCAACGGCATGCAGCGGGAAATGGCGAACGTTCATGACGCTGGCTGGAATTCCCACGACGGGTCTACGTGCGGTCATCAAAAGGATCCTGCTGGAAAGCCGGTTCGGACGTTCTCAAAGGGGGGCGGAACTACCCCTGATACAAAGGCATTAGACGCCCCCTTTCAAGCGCGTCCGGCGCTTTGCCTAGCGGTTTGGGTCCGAATTGCGGAACGGATTGGGGTCGTCAAAGCGAAACAGCGCTTCATCCAGGTCCAGGTTCGTGCGCATTTCCGACAGGGCAACGGTGGTTTTCTTGCCCTGGGCATCGACGACGCGCCATTGCCGTAGGGCTAGGGGCGCATCGCTGAAGATCAGCGTTACTTCGCCCTCGCCGGGATTTTCCGGATCGACAATGGCGACGCTGATCACACCGGGGTCGCGCTGGATGCGGGTGACTTCGATGTCCTTGTTGGTGAACGAGAACTGGTCCGCTACCAGAAACGCCAGGGGGGTCGCCGACAGCGGCAGGTAGGTGACTTGGTCCAACTCGGCATCGTAGAAAATCAAGGTTCGGCCCGTGGCGACGATCAGAATCGGCGAGGGCGGCGTGTACTCGAACCGCAACTGCCCCGGCCGCCGCAAATAAAAATCGCCGGCGACGATTGCGCCGGTTTCGCTGAACTGAACGAAGCGGGCGTGCATGGACCGGATGTCGTTCAAGTACCGTTCTATTCGCTCCAACGCCTGGCGTTGATCTTCGGTCGGCACGATTGCCGCCGTGGCAATACCCGCCGACAGGCAAACGAAGAGGAACGCCGGAGCCAACCAGCGGAGAGGACGAACGGTCATGTCCTATTGTTCTTCGCGCGGGATGACTCGGGCAAGAACTTCGCGTTTGCCGACATGGTTGGCCTGGCTGACAACACCCTCGGCCTCCATTCGCTCGACGATTCGCGCGGCGCGGTTGTAGCCGATTTGCAGATGGCGTTGGACGAAGCTGGTCGAGGCCTTGCCTTCGCGACAGATCAGTTCGACCGCGCGGTCGTACATTTCGTCTTCCTTGTCGTTACCGCTGCCGGGTCCGGTCGACATCGGCGCGTCGGGTTCTTCGGTGATCGATTCGATGTAGGCCGGCGCGGCTTGGCCGCGCAGATGGTTGACTACCTTCTCCACTTCCTTGTCGTCGACGAAGGGGCCGTGGACGCGGCTGATCTTGCCGCCTGCGAGCATATACAACATGTCGCCCGAGCCCAGAAGGGTCTCCGCGCCGGGTTCCCCCAAAATGGTACGGCTGTCGATTTTCGAGGTGACCTGGAAACTGATCCGTGTGGGAAAGTTCGCTTTGATCGTACCGGTGATGACGTCAACCGAGGGCCGCTGCGTCGCCATGATCAAATGGATTCCCGCCGCGCGCGCCATCTGTGCGAGGCGCTGCACCGACGCTTCGATCTCTTTGCCGGCGATCAGCATGAGGTCGGCCATTTCATCGACGATGACGACGATGAACGGCATCGGCTCGAGGTCGAGCGGTTGCTCTTCGAAGACGGGCTCGCCGGTGTCCTGATCGAATCCGGTCTGGACAGTGCGGTTGAGGTTCTCGCCCTTTTTCTTGGCGTCGGCCAAGCGTTGGTTGTAGCCGGCGATATTGCGAACACCTAAATGGGACATCGCACGGTAACGCTGTTCCATTTCGCGCACGGCCCATTTGAGCGCGACCACGGCCTTGCCGGGTTCGGTCACGACCGGTGCCAGCAAGTGCGGGATGTCGTCATAGACCGACAACTCCAGCATCTTGGGATCGATCATGATCATGCGGCACTGTTCGGGCTTAAGCCGGTAGAGCAGCGAGAGAATCATCGAATTGATCGCCACCGACTTGCCCGATCCGGTGGTACCGGCGACCAAGAGATGGGGCATCCGCGCCAGATCGGCGAATACCGGTTCGCCGCCGATGTCCTTGCCGAGTGCAAGGGTCAGGGCCGAGGTCTTGCTGTCATACGCATCGCTGGACAGCAGTTCGCGCAAGTAAACCGTTTCCCGCCGCGCATTGGGCAATTCGATGCCGATCGCATTGTGGCCGGGAATGGTCGCGACGCGCGCCGAGATCGCGCTCATCGAACGGGCGATGTCGTCGGCAAGCCCAATCACCCGGGAGGCCTTGGTACCGCGCGCGGGCTCCAGTTCGTAGAGCGTGACGACTGGGCCGGGGTGAACTTTGGTGATTTCGCCGCGGACGCCGAAGTCCTCGAGGACACCCTCCAGCATGCGGGCATTCTGTTCGAGCGCGTCTTCGCTGATTGCGGTCCGCGCGACCTTGGATTCGGCGAGCAGGCTTAAGGGCGGCAAGGTCACTTCGTTGCCCGCGCCGAGGTCAAGCGATGCTTGAGCTTCAGCCGCGGCGCGGCGGCTTTTGCGCAGGCGCGGCACTGTTTTGGCGACACGGGTGACGGTCGGTTCGGGTTCCACATCCGGCCGGGCACCGCTGCGCAGCAACGGCTGCGGCGGTGCATCGTTCGCATCGCTTTCCTCTGTCGGCGTGTCCTGGTGGAGTAGCGCCGGTTCGACTCGCCCGCCATGGAGAACCGGCTCCCTGCGTTCGGCCCGGGCCTGGAACGGCCGCGCGGCGGTGAGCGCCCGGATGCGGCCAATCCCCCAAACGCCGGCCCGCGCCAGCGCGACGCCGATCCACGTCAGACGGCCCGCCATCGCGCGCCACTCGCGCGGCGACAGCCCAAGGGCGACCAGCGCTAGTGGTAGCGCGGCAAGGGCGAGGACCGCAGCCGTGAGCCAATCGCCCACCACCACACCCACCAACGTGCCCGCATCGCTCAATCCACCCTGGACGAGGGCGCCGACGATCCCGCCGACACTGGCGGCAACACCCCACTGTACGATCGGCGTCAACCCGTTAACCGCACCCGCGGCGAAGACGGCGGCGATCGGTAAAACCGCAATGTGAATCCACCCGAAAGGCAAGCCCCGGTGGCTGGTCAAGCGCCACGCCCAGGCGGCCAGCGTGAGGACGACCAAGACCGATGCCGCGCCGATGAACTGCAGACTGAGGTCGGCAAGGTGAGCGCCGACCGGGCCAAGGACGTTGCGTGTCGCGGTCGACGAGACGTTGTTGAAACTCGGGTCGTCGGGCGAGTAGCTGAGCAGCGCTGCAGCGTACAAACCGGCCGCGCCGAAAAGTGTCAGCCCGCCCGCCTCGATTAGGCGGCGCCGGAAGAAGGCGCCGGCGCCGGCAGGGAGAAAGGTCGTGCCTTGGCTCATGGTCATGATGGCAACACGCTGCTCAATCGGGTCAGGGCTTCTTCGGTCGTGGCATCGTCGTGGACAAGTGCAAGTCGGATATAGGGCGCGCCGGGGTTGGTTTCACCGGCGACATCGCGGGCGACATAGCCGCCAGGGAGAACCTTGAGACCGGCCTCGCGCCACAACGTTGCGGCGGCCGCTTCGCTGTCGCCGACATCGAGCCATAGAAAAAACCCGCCGTCGGGACGGTAAAACCCGAAACGATTTCCGACGATTCGTTCGGCGATATCGAATTTGCGCGCATAACGGGCGCGATTCTCGACGACATGCGCTTCGTCGCGCCATAACGCTGCCGCCGCAGCCATGACCGGTTCCGACGGGAGCGCGCCGCCGTAGCTGCGCAGAGTGCGAATCCGGCCGATCAGATCGGGATCGCCGGCGATGAAGCCCGAGCGCAGGCCCGGCACGCTCGAACGCTTCGACAATGAATTGAAGACCAACACATTGGTCAAGCTGCCGCTTGCCGCGGCGGCTTCCAGCATCCCCGGCGGCGGCGCGGCGGCATAGATCTCCGAATAGCATTCATCCGAGAGAACGACGAAGTCGTAACGCCGCGCAAGGTCGATCAAACGGGCAAGATAGGGGCGCGACGCAACGGTGCCCTGGGGGTTGGCGGGCGAACAGATATAGAAAGCGGCCGTGCGCGCCAACAAATCGGGGCTAAGGCTATCGAGGTCGGGCATGAACCCGGTCTCACGCGTCGCCGCCAAATAGACCGGCTCGGCACCGACCGCCACCGCCGCACCGGCGTAGGCGTGGTAGAACGGATTGGGGATCAGAACCGCCGGCTGCCGATCCGCCTTGCGCCGCGGGACGAAGACTTGGGGCGCAAAATAGAGGCCCTCGCGTGTACCAGACAGCGGCACGATGTGGCGCGCCCAGGTGATGAAATCGCTCGGCAGGGCATAGCGCGCGGTCAACCAATCGGCGACGGCGCGCAAAAATTTCTCGCTGCCGCGCAGCGGGGGATAGGCGCCGTAGGCGCCGCGGTGCTCGTAGAGAACCTCACCGACCCAATCGGGGTAGGGATGCTGCGGCTCGCCGAGCGACATCATGATTGGCGGCCGGCCAGGTTCGATCCCGTCGATAAGCCGGTTGAGGCGCTCGAAGGGGCTATCGCCGAGGGCATCGAGGCGCGGATTCAACATCGTATTTCTATCTTAAGAATCGTTCGTAACTTATACAAATAAAAAGATAAATTGCTCGCGAAACGTGAGCGCCCGCGACCCAGAGGGAACCATTTCCCTGCCCCAACGACCGGGTTAGGATCGAGCTATGGTCCAATCTCCAAAATCGCCCCGTCGCTGCGACGTTCTGGTTGTCGGCGGCGGCATGGTCGGCTCGGCAGTAGCACCGATCCTGGCCGCAGCCGGCCTCGATGTGGTGATGGTCGATCGCGAAGATCCGGCCGTGCTGACCAGCGCCCCGTTTGACGGCCGTGCCTCGGCGATCGCCTATGCCTCCCAACGGTTGCTCGACGCGACCGGCCTGTGGGCAGGCATGGCGGCGCACGCGGAACCGATTCGGGAAATACGAGTTTCCGAGGGGAACTCGCCTCTCTTCTTGCACTTCGACCATGCCGACCTCGGCGATGCGCCGCTGGGCTTTATGTTGGAAAACCGACACACACGGCAGGGGCTGTTTGCGGCGGCGACACGCACATCGGGCCTTGAGATCAGGCCCAAAACGACCGTCGAAAGCGTCGACGGTGGCGGCGCGCGGGCCCGGGTCACGCTATCTGATGGTACGACCATCTCCGCCGTGCTGGTGGTTGCGGCGGACGGTGTGCGCTCGTCTTTGCGCGATGCCGCCGGGATCCGCACGACCCAGTGGGACTACGGGCAAACCGCGATCATCGCCACCGTCGAACACGAACGACCCCACCGCGGCATCGCCCACGAGCATTTTCTGCCCGCCGGACCGTTCGCCATTCTCCCCCTGCAGGGCAACCGCTCCTCGCTGGTGTGGACCGAGAAGACCGAGGATGCTGCGCGAATCATGCGACTTGAGGCTGGGACCTTCGACACCGAACTACGGCGGCGGTACGGCGACTTCATGGGCCGGGTCGGGGCGGTCGGGCGGCGCTGGGCCTACCCGCTGCGGGTTTCGCTCGCCCACCGCTATGTGGCGCCCCGTCTCGTGCTGGTCGGCGACGCGGCGCACGGTCTGCATCCGTTGGCCGGCCAAAACCTGAACCTCGGCTACCGCGATATCGCGGCGCTCGCCGAAGTGTTGATCGATGCAGCACGGCTTGGTTTGGATATTGGGGAAAGCGACATTCTGCGCCGCTATGAAGCATGGCGCCGGTTCGACAATCTTACACTGTTGGCCGTGACCGACGGTCTGAACCGGTTGTTCTCGAACGATGTGCCGCCGATCAAACTTGCGCGCGGTTTGGGGCTTGCCGCGGTGCACCGAATTCCTGGAGTCAAAAAGTTCTTGATGTCCCATGCTCGCGGCACGGTGGGCACCAAACCCAGGCTGCTTGAGGGACGCGCGCTCTAGCCCAGCTCGCGCGACAGCTCTTTCTCGGCCATCTGGGCGAGGTAGCGTTCCCAGCGTTGGTCGAAGTCCCGACCCAGCTGGTAAAGGTAGGGCCAGGTGTAGATCCCAGTGTCGTGGCCATCGTTGAAGATCAACCGCACGGCGTAATGGCCGACGGCTTCGACATCGTTGATCCCGACGTAGCGTTTGCCCGGAACCACAATCTTTTGATCGGGGGCGTGGCCTTGTACCTCGGCCGACGGACTTTCGACGCGCAGATATTCGGCGGTGAACGTGAAGGATTCGCCGTTGGCAAACGAGACCGTCAAGGTCTTGTCGGCCTTCCGTAGTTTGATCTCGGTCGGTCGGGGCGGATTATTGTCCGGGTCGGTCATCCAGTCGCCGCGCCTCGTCAACCAACATGATGGGGATCCCGTCGCGAACGGGATAGGCAAGCTGGGCGGCATCGCTGACCAACTCCTGGCGCTCGCGATCGTAGCGCAGCGGTTGTTTGGTCAACGGACAGACCAGGATTTCCAGCAGTTTGGGATCGACCTCGGGCGTACCCGTCATCGCGGGCTCCTATTGCAGCTTGCGGTCTTCGTCGGCGCCGCCGTCGGCGACCGCCATTTGAATCAATGCGGCGATCAAGCGCCCGCGGTCGGCCGGGGTTTCGGCTTCCAAGATCGCTTGTTTTTCGCTCGGCTCGAACGGGCAGGTCATGGCCAGCGACCGTATCAACGGCGCATCGTCGACTTTTTCGAGGGCGTCCCAATCGATGTTCACGTCGAACTGGGTGAGGAAGGCCTTCAGCGACGGCATGAATGTGGCTCGGTCAATAAGTCCGGTCAGGTCGTCGCGGTCTTCGGCCATATCCGCGGCAAACCGGGCGTAGTCGACCGAGATACGCCGATAGAGCGTTTCGGTGGATTCTTCGCCGGTAACGTCGAACCGGCATACGCCGGCCAGCGTGATGAAGTAGCGGGCATCTTCGGATTCGCGGAACCCCACGATGCGGCCCAAGCATCCCGTGCGGTAAAGCGTCGGCGCCCATTCGTTGTGGTCGGGGTTGCGCGGTTGCAGGATGCCGATCATGCGGTCGCCGGCGATGGCGTCACGGGTCATGTCGCGGTAACGGTCTTCGAACAAATGCAGCGGCATCTGCCCGCCGGGCAACAGCAAAATCCCCGGCAGGGCAAAGACCGGAACGGACCGCGGTAACGCGTCGAACGGCGGCGTACCGGCGAAATGGGTCATGAGAACAAAAGGGCCGACAACCGCCGCCGACCGGTCTTGGTGAGGTCGTTGGTCGGGCCCAGGGCTTCGAAGATCTTCAAAAGCTGTTCCTTGGCCGCGCCCTCGTTCCACTGCGCGCCCTTCTTCATGATCTCGAGCAATTCGTCGATCGCCCCGGCGCTGTCGCCGTTGCCCAAGAGAGCCACGGCCAAATCGAAACGGGCCTGGTGGTCGCCGGGATTGGCCGCGACCTGGGCCCGCAATTCGCTCGGGTCGCCGGCCTCGCTCGCCTGTTCGGCCAGGGCGAGGGCGGAACGCGCAGCGGCGATGTCGGTGTGGTTCTCGTGTTCTTTTGGCACCAGCGCCAGGGTTTGGCGCGCATGGTCGAGATCGTGGTTAAGGACGTAGCACCGCGTCAGGCCACCCATCGCGACCGGGTTGCCGGGTTCGGCCTGGAGAACCTGGCCAAAGATGTTGGCCGCCGCCGCCACCTCGCCGTCCTCCAGCGCGGCCTTGGCCGCCTCCAATGCCTCGTCCACCGGCGATGGGCCGATCGCGCCGGCCAGCCGTTCGACGAAGGCCTTGATCTGGCTTTCGGGTTGGGCGCCGACAAAGGCGTCGACCGGCTGCCCCTGGTGGAACGCGAAGACCGCCGGGATGGACTGAATCCGCAGTTGCTGCGCGATTTCCGGGCTGTCGTCGATGTTGACCTTGACCAGTTTGACCTTGCCCTGGGCGGCCTTGACCACCTTTTCGATGACCGGGCCCAATTGTTTGCACGGGCCGCACCACGGCGCCCAGAAGTCGACGATTACCGGCACCTCCTGCGAGGCGTCGATGACATCCGCCATGAAGTGCTGGGTGTCGCTGTCTTTAATGAGGTCCGGGGCCGGAGCGCCGCCGCCGATCAGAGTTTCAACCATACATCGTCCGGGTGTTGGGTGTGGGATACGGGGCGGGCGCGCCGCCTCGCGTTGGCTTCAACATAATCACTGGTCCGGGCAATTGCCACCGGACGCTTAGACGAGATCGGCGAAGTCGAGAATGAGCGGATCGTGGCCGCACGAACGAATGAACCGCACCAGATCGGCCGCAGAGATGGCCGTCGTCGCGTCGTTGGTCAGGGGGTGGTAATTCAACAGCGGCAGGTCGAGCATGTCCTTGTCCAGCACGACACGGACCTGCCGTTCGGTATCGTTAATCAGCGCAAACGGCGTGACCGAACCCGGCACCACGCCCAGGACCTGGGCCAAGAGGTCGGGTTTGCCGAAGGAAAGCCGCGCCGAACCGATATTCCTGGGCAGGACCTTGAGGTCCACCGGGCGGTCTTCGAGCGCCACCAAGAGCCACAATTGGTCCTTCTTGTCCTTCAGGAACAGCGATTTGCAATGGCCGCCCGGCATATTGCCGCGCAGCAGGCGGCTTTCCTCGACGGTGAAGACAGGCGGATGGCGGTGGGTCGTCGTTTCGATCCCGAGATCGCGCATCCGGGCGAACAGGTCGCTCTCGTTGGCATGGGGCATTGCTGGCAACGATACCCGCCGTCCCGGCGGGTGCAAGCCCCAGATCCGGCCACCGCGGCGCTTCTTGCCAAACCTGCGGGGCCGCGCTATTTGTCCACTCCTCACGCGGGCGTAGCTCAGGGGTAGAGCGCAACCTTGCCAAGGTTGAAGTCGTGAGTTCGAATCTCATCGCCCGCTCCAGTTTCACGACGCAGAAAGCCCGCGGGAGACCGCGGGCTTTCGTGATTCTGGGGGGCTCGGTTACATGTTGGGGCTGTATGTGGAGCCCAGCCAGTAACGTGTCCGCCATTTCATATTGATCGCCCGTTCGTGTTCAGCGCCCTGCCGCCAGCACCGATTTGTTGCTCGCTGAGGGGTTGAACGCCGCCGCAAGGCTGTCCTCGAAGGTGGGTGCGAGTTCGCTTGCTGGCTCGCCGGAAATACGGCTGCCGCGCAGGTGCCGCGGCTGGCTCTCGTCGTAGGGGCAGGCGCGATGCATTAGGCAGCGGTTGTCCCAAACCACCAGGTCGCCCACCGACCAAATGTGCTTGTAGGTGCGCGGTGGCTGACAAGCCCAATCCAACAGCTCGTCGAGAAAAATTTGCGACGCCTCTGGCGTCATGCCCGGAATGTTGTGGGCATGACGGCCGGTGTAAATGGACCTGCGGCCGGTCTCCGGATGAACTTTAACGATGGGCCGCAGTGGCGCGCCTTTGTCGTGAAAGCCATACAGTTGATCGGTGTTGTGGATGTAGCCGCAGCGCGCCTGGGAATAGTAAAAGGAATGGTAAGCCGACAGGCTTTCGAGTCGCCGCTGGCGCGCCGGTTCGAGCGCGTCCCAAGCGGCGCGCATGTCGGCGAACTCCGTCTCCCCGCCCCGCGGCGGAATCACCATCGCCGACAGCATGGCGGCCTTGGAGGCCAGTGGCATGTAGGTGCTGTCGGTGTGCCAGCCTTCGTTGCCTTTGAGAATCCGGTACTGCTCGTCCGCTTCACTGGTTAGCGTGCCATCCGCCTTGATGTTGGCGATGGGGAACGTTGGCGTCTCGCCCTTCGGCGACATCTGTTCGAGTTCGCCGAATCGCGCAGCGAACCGGCCCTGCGCGGCGTCGTCGAGGTGCTGACCTGGGAACACCAATACGCCGTAGGTGAGAAATGCCGCGTGGATTATCTCCCAGGTCGCATCGTCGAGATCCGCCAGTGCGACGTTGGTGACCACGGCCCCGAATGCGACATCAATGGGCCTGATAGCGATGGTCATGTTCCGAATCTCCCCTTGATTCATTCCAATATCATGATGATGTCGAAAAGTGCCGACAAGCTAATTGGCTCAGCGCGATGAATCCCCTTTTGAATTCCGGCTGCCACCGCAGTTCCTCGGTTGCGGCTGCACGATTTTCTCAGCGCCGGAACCAAGTCCCGGGCTCTGCCGACGACCTCGTCCTCAAGAGCCTTCTCTATACTAGGATGCTTTAGTCAGCGCTTTCTTGGAGCCAATGGCTCACGATGACTCCCGGTCCGCTGAAATTGACATTCGGCGCGGAAAGTCAGACTGAAGAGATGAATCAGGAAAGCGGCGGTAATCCCCCGATCCCGAGGTGATCAAGATGCTCTTGAACGAACATCGCGCGCGCGAGGTAATGGCGCGTCATGGCCTGGACGGCCTAATCGCAACGTTTCCGCAGAACGTCTACTACCTGAGTGACTACTGGGATACTCAGTTTGATAGTCGCTGGCCCTTTTTGAATTACGCGGTATTGCCTATTCGCGAGGATGCGCCGGCAGGCCTAGTCCTGCGGACCGTCATGCTCGATCGGTTGTCACTGTTTCCGTCTTGGGTTCCGAACATTATTGCGGTCTCCGACTACTCCGGCCGCGAAAGAGCGGGACGTCGGGATGCTAAAACGGGCGAGCCTGAAGCGGTCCAATGGAAGGGCTGGCCCCGACGCAAAGGTGTCCAGCTATCTCCGCTGGAAGAGACGTGGGCGGCCAACGTAGACGAGCATGCAGACGATCTGGTCGCAACGCCCACGTGGGGGCTACGCAGGGCGTTGATTGACGCCGGAATCGAGAAAGGCAAGGTCGGTTGCGACGATCCTCGCGTACTCGGTTGGTTGCGGGAAATGGGTCTCGACAAGATAGAGGTCGTCGATGCTCTGAACATCTTTCGCGAGATTCGTATGGTCAAGTCGGCCACCGAAATTGATGTGATGCGGTGCGCGGCAAGCGTGAACGAAGAGGCGCTAGAGGCATCGGTCGCAGCGGCCCATGAATGGGCAACATGGAGCGAACTGGAAACCGTCTACCATGTTGAGCATTCACGACGTGGCGGACGGGGTGGCCACATTCTTACGGCCCTTGGAGGTCTTCCGCACGGGCGCGTTGTCGCAGGAGAGCCGTTCATGTTCGACGCGTTGGGGGAGTATCAACACTACTTCGGCGATCTGGGCCGAACAGCCGTTGTCGGCGAACCTAGCCCTGAATTGGCGCGGCGAATGAAAGCGATGCAAGCCGGGTGGCGCGCAGCTTGCGAGACCATTCGGCCCGGCGTCCGGCGATCCGCATTGATCGAATCTGTCGTCGACGCCGTACGCCGATCAGGATTTCCGGAATACTTCTATGTTTCCCCCCACAGTCTTGGCCTTGAACACACAGATAGTCCGATAATCGTAGGGCCACACACCCATGACGAAGCGACGGCCGACTATGTGCTGGAAGAAAACATGGTCATCAATGTAGACATGCCGTACTTCGAGTTGGGGTGGGGCAACCTCCATATCGAAGATACAGTGGTTGTCACGAAGGATGGCTATACACCGCTGACGTCGGAACGAACCGAGTTGCGGGTTTTGCCGATGCCCGGCTCGCTTACCTGACGATGAAGATCGACATTGCTTTATCATTTTCGGCGGGGGATTGGGTCCGGTTACCTCCGGCTTACGGTCACCAGCGTACGAATCATTTCGGGACCCGCAACTATACCCCTACATCTCCCGGAATGTGCCGAAGCGCTGTAATTTCGCGGATTCCGGCATGCCAAAGAGGCATTGCGGAAACTGAGGCGACGCACCATTTTTTTTCGGTTGCCAAGGTTAGAGTCGTGACTTCGGATCTAATCAAACCAGCGGGGGAAAGCGGGTTTCTTTTGCGTTGTGGTTGCTTTTCGTTCCCACTGGTCCATCAGGCGTCGCGGTCGGGACTCACAAAAATCTTTCCTATCCTCCTGTACAAGGCCTGACCGCATGGCCATTTAGGGCAAGCCGGTAACGAGTGGCACCGGATCGCGAAGGTCATCTGCATGATTGTCGATTTTGGATTGTTGTTGCTTGGCCTTGTGCTGCTGTTTTTCGGCGGCGAAGCGTTGGTGCGTGGCAGCGTGTCGATCGCCGAGCGTTTCGGCATTTCCAAGTTCGTCGTCGGTTTGGTGATTGTCGGCTTTGGAACCTCCGCGCCGGAAATGCTGGTGTCGGTACAGGCTGCGCTCGCCGGATCGCCCGATATTGCCATTGGGAACATCGTTGGCTCGAACATCGCGAATATTTTGCTGATCGTCGGCGTCGCTGCATTGATCGCGCCCATCGCGAACAACGACACATCGATTAGACGCGACATCATTGTCATGGTGGCGGTCTCGGCCTGGTTGGCAGTGATGCTTCGACGCGATGAACTTGGATTTGCGACGGGCGCGGCGCTGTTTGCCGCCTTCCTATTCTATCTGGTGGTGACGTACGTCTTGGAGCGTCGCCGTCAGGCCTCCGTTTTCGTCGAGGAAGCGAAGGCCGTCGAAGAAAGACCGCGCTCGCCCGGCCTTGCGGCGGGACTTGCCGGGCTGGGTATCGTGCTGTTGGTGGCCGGCGCCAAGGTGATGGTCGACGGCGCGAGCGGAATCGCCGCATCCTTCGGTATCTCTGAAGCAGTCATCGGTTTGACCGTCGTCGCCGTCGGGACATCGCTGCCCGAACTCGCGACGGCCATCGTCGCGGCTATACGCCGCCACGGTGAGGTTGCCCTCGCGAACGTCATCGGCAGCAACATCTTCAACATCCTCGCGATTCTCGGCGTCACGGCGCTCATCGCGCCCGTTCCCGTCGCGGCGCGGTTCGGCGCGGTTGATGGACCGGTGATGCTGGGTGTAGCGGCGGGCGCGGCTGTTCTATTGTTCGCGCGTAAACGCCTCGGGCGGCCCGTGGGCGCGATTCTTTTGCTGGCGTACGCTGTGTACCTCTACGTCCAAGACGACATCGGTGCCGGACCGAATTTGTCGACTGCGGTGGCCGCAAACCTTCTGTGATCATTCGGCCTTTTGCACCCGGCGTGCCGTGGTAGAAAGGCGACGGACCGAAAAAGCAAAGAGGGCGCCTCCCCGCCTTGTCGCCAAGGACGCGGGAGGTTCTATGCGAGCGATTGCCGAGTTCGGAACGTCAACGGATTGAGAGCCGAAAGGGGCAATCCATAGCGTGTGTGGGATAGCCGGATATGTCGATGTGCGCGGGGAGCGATCGCGCTCTGCCATAGCCGACGTGGCCAGGGCCATGGCCGACCGGTTGACGGCGCGCGGGCCAGACGGCAGCGGGGTATGGAGCGACGAAGAAAACGGCGTCGCCTTCGGTCATCGACGCCTTTCCATCATTGATACCAGCGATGCGGGCAAGCAGCCGATGGTGTCGGCCAACGGCCGCTGGGTCATTGTCTATAACGGCGAGCTCTACAACACCGAAGAGATGCGTCAAGCCGTCGTCGCGCGCGGCGTGACGCTGCGCGGCCATGCCGATACCGAGGTCTTGCTCGAAACGATCGACGCGATCGGCGTCGAAGCGGCAGCGCGGGCAGCTAATGGCATCTTTGCCTTTGCCGCTTGGGATCGGGTCGATCGCAAACTATGGCTTGTGCGCGACCGTCTTGGCGTCAAGCCGCTCTATTGGGGGTGGGCCGGTGGCGCGCTGGTCTTCGCGTCGCAACCAAAGGCCTTCTTCGCGCATCCCGATTTTACGCCGGCGCTCGACAGCGACGGGCTCAGTGCCTATTTGCGCTACGGCTACGTCCCCGCTCCGCTGTCGATCTATCGCGGCGTTCGCAAACTACGCGGCGGCTGGCTTGCCGAAATCGCCGCCGATGGCGGCGTCGTGGAGCGCTGCTGGTGGGATTTGCGCGCAATTGCGGCGGCGGGGCAAGCGTCACCGACACCGTTTGATCCGGATGCGCTCGCGGCGTTGATCGACGATGCGGTGGGCCGGCAAATGGTGTCCGACGTGCCGCTTGGCGCGTTTCTTTCGGGCGGCGTCGACAGTGCCACGGTGGTTGCTGCGATGCAGGCGCGCGCGGGAAGACCGACACAGACCTTTGCCGTGGGGTTCGACGAGGCCGGGTTCGATGAAACCACGCACGCTCGCGCAGTGGCAGATCACCTCGGTACACAACATACCGAATTACGACTCGCGCCTGGCGATGTCCCGGACGTTCTTGATGCCATGATCGAAGATCTGGACGAACCCAACGCCGACGTCTCGCTGATCCCGATGTATGCCGTGTCGAAACTGGCCCGCGGGCACGTGACGGTGGCGCTGTCGGGCGATGGGGGGGATGAACTGTTCGCGGGCTACAACCATTACCGTCTAGGCCAGCGGGCGTGGAGCCTCGCACGACGGTTCCCGGGCCCGTTTGGTGTTGCGGCGCGGTGGGGCCTTCGTGCCCTGGGACCGGTACTCCGCGCTCTCCCGCTGGGGCCACCGAGCGCGCCCTACAGCGCGGACCGGTTGGCCAAGGTCGCCGATCTGCTTCCGGCAACCGATCCAGTCGCACTTTATTGCCGCTTGCTAAGTCTGTGGGCCGACCCCGCGGCGATTTCCCCGCGTGCCGCTACCTCGGATCCGCTGCCGGCAATAGCCGATCCGCCACAAGAATTGGGCCTGCCGCGACGGTTTCAGTTTGTCGACATGCTGACCTACTTGCCGGAATCGATACTCGCCAAGGTGGACCGCGCCAGCATGGCGGCCAGCCTCGAAGCCCGTGTCCCGTTGCTCGATCACCGCCTTGTCGAGATGATCTGGCGGACCGACCCCCGCGAACTCGGCGGCGACGGCACGGCGAAATGGGCGTTGCGGCAAGTCCTCTATCGCCGGGTCCCCCGCCATTTGATCGAACGACCGAAGATGGGGTTTGGTGTGCCGATCGGCGACTGGCTGCGCGGACCGTTGCGCGATTGGGCCGAGCCCGATCTGGCCGGACCGGGGGCGACGGCCGGCGGTTTGGTCCGGGCGGCCGCTGTCGATCGACGGTGGCAGGAACACCTCTCAGGCACCCGCAACTGGCAGCAAAGTTTATGGAATGTTATCGTCCTCGCGCACTGGCAACGCCGTTGGCTGAAGAACGACGCTGCGGAATGACGATAGTGCCGCACCGATGCCCGGCCGGGATTGCCGCCTGTGCCGGTCAAGAACAAGCGACGAGACCATGACCTACTCCAAACATCGCAACCCCGCTCTTGGCTCTATGCAGCAGCGTGCCGCCTTGCTCGTCGACCTGTGCGAGAAGGCGCTCGACGTACGCCTGGATTCGATGGCGGCGTGTGCGTTCGATACCGAGATGGTCAAGGCGATCCTCAAAGGCGTGGTCGCCCACGACGCCGAACTGTTTCGAATCTTCCGCAGCGAGATCGCGGCTGACGTTCTCGAATTGCCCTACATCATGGTGCACTTCCACGACGACCGATGGGACGAGGGCGTTTGGCACCGCGACAATGACGATCGTGCACGTTCGATGCATTGGTTGCCGCTGCGCGGTCGCGGCGCGGCAATTTCGTTCCTGCCCGATCTGCCCCTCGACATGACGCGGGCAGCGGCGCGGGCCGCCCGGGCCGCCGGGATCAAACGCGTGGCCACACCACGCCTTGAACCGAACGAATATCTCACTTGGCCCAGCACAACCTATCATCGGGGTATTCTCAATCGTGAACGGCAGGTGCGCGTCAATTATATTGTGACGGTGCGGCCTGGCGCCGATCCCGCGGCGCTGGTCGCCCAGACGGTGGATCTCGACGATGCCGCGGTCGGCGAGTATTGCCGCACGGCCGCGGCTGCCCTCGCCGCGGTCGCGGCGCGTGAACCCCTTGGCAACGAGACGATTGCCGCGCGCTTTCGCCCCCTTTTCGAGACTAGTCTGCACGCCCTCGCCCTGAAGGAAGCGCGGCTTGGCACTCAGGCATTCAGCGCGGTGGCAAAACGGGCCGCTTAGCGCCGTCGCTCTCAGCCTAGGGCGTCTCCGTCAGGCCGTCGTAAGTGGCGGCGAATTGCTGCACCACATGTCCGATTTCGTAGTGCTGCGCGATCCGCGCCGTTGCGTCGGTGCCGATCGCTGCACGCGCAGCCCTGTCCAACCGAAGGAGGTCGAGGAGGGCGGCGGCCAGCGCACCGGTATCGCCCGGCGCGACGGTACGACCACAAGTGCCCAAGACGGCGGCCGCGTCGCCGACCTCGGTCACGACGGCCGGCAAGCCGCATGCCATCGCCTCACCTAGGACATTGGGAAACCCTTCGCCAAACGCTGACGCCAAACAGAACACATCGAGGGCGGGCAAAAACCGTTCGACATCATCGCGAACCCCCAACCGGTGCAGCCGGGGCTCGAGTGCGGCGGAAGGAGCAGCCAACGTCTCGGTGTCCTTGCCGATAACAATGACATGCAGCTCCGGTATCGCGTCCGCAAGCTGCGCGACCGCACCAAGAAACGTTCCGTAATCCTTCATCGGATCGACCCGCGCCACCGTCCCGACAACCGGCGCGTCTTCGGGGATTCCTAGCTCGGCGCGGACAATGCGGCCCGCCGCCGGGTTCGGTTGGAAACGCGTAAGGTCGAAGCCGTTGGGGATAACGCCTTGCGCGCGGGGGCGATAACCATAGGTGAGATGCCAGTCGAGGCCGACACGACTGTTGGCCAGGATCACGTCCGGGCGGTGCGACAACCGGGCCAGCAGCCAAAGCACGACGGCGGTGCTGCGGCGATAGCGCTCGAGGGCCATGTCGGTACACCGAATGGTCCAAACGCGACGCGCGCGCGGGGCCGCGCCCGCCGCGAGCGTCGCCAGGAGATCTGCCTGATAGAGCCAGCTTTGGACGATGTCGGGTTGGAGCGTTTTGACAATCCGACGCAGGCGCCACGCGGCACGCGGAAAATCTCGCGCGCCGACCATGCCGAGTTCATGCACGGTCGCCCCGGCATCGCGAGCGGCGGCGTTGAGGTGCCCCTCGCCGGTCAGCGTGACAATCGTATTGTGATAGACCGCCGGATCGAGGCCGGCGACGAGCTTCACCAGCATGCGCTCCGCGCCACCGACATCGAGCGTGTTGATGACATGGAGAAGGTGAATCGGCGCGCGGTCAGCGTCGCTCACGCCAAGTCTCCCGCCATTGCAGCCATTGAATCGCCGTCCACACCCGTTGGAAGCCCGTACCCGTTGCGCAGAACTGCGCCCAAGCTTTCTCGACGGCACCCGGGTCGAGGACGCCGTCGCGCCGCAGTGCGTCGGGCGCCAGGATATCGGCGGCCCACCCACGAAGCGGGCCGCGTAGCCAGTCGGCGAGCGGCGCACCGAACCCCATCTTGGGCCGGTCGATGAATTCCTTCGGCAACGACCGGGCGAGCAGGGCGCGCAGGACGCGTTTGCCGGCGATCGCGGAATCGCCCCACTTCAACTGGGGCGCCAGTCGCCACGAGAATTCCAACAAACGATGGTCCAGCAAGGGGACGCGGACCTCGAGGCCGACCGCCATCGATGCCCGGTCGGTCTTGGTCAAGATGTCGTCCGGTAAGTAGCTGCCTTGGTCGACCGCCATCATCGCTTCGGCCCACGGCAGGGCGGCGTAGCGATCGATATCCACAGCGCCGGTCTCGGCGGTCCGCCAGTCGCGGTCGAGCAACGGCGGCGCCGGCCAGGCGGCCACGGCATCGCGGTAGGTGTCGGCGCGGTCGGCGGCGAAATAGGTTGCGAGACGGCGCAGCCGCACGGCCCCGCCTTCGCTCCCGCCGCCGCCGGGCAGGAGACCGCCCAACACCTGGGCGAGCGACGCGGGCATTGCCGTCATAACGCCGGCCAGGGCGCGGCTTCCGCCTTGGCCCAGGCGCGCGCGCATTCGTTCGATTCGGGCGCCGTGGAAGTAGCGCGGGTAGCCGCCGAATAACTCGTCGCCACCGTCACCGGCGAGCGCAACGGTGACATGGTCGCGCGCGGCGCGGCAGAGCAGCGCGGTCGGTAGGGCGGAGGCGTCGGCGAAGGGTTCGTCGTAGATCGACGACACCGTACCGACCAACGCCATCGCGTCATCCGGCGACAGCACGATGCCACGGTGGTCGACGCCAAGATGACGGGCGGTCGCGGCCGCCGCGTCGGCTTCGTCGCCGGCGCTGCCGGGAAATCCGACGGTGAAGGTGCGCGGCATCGTCCTCTCGCGCATTGCTGCGGTCACGAGGGCTGAATCGATTCCGCCCGACAGAAACGCGCCGAGCGGGACGTCGGAAATCAACTGCCCATGGACCGCATCGCTCAGTAGTGCTTGAAGTTCTTCGACCGCCGTGCCGAGATCGTCGCTCGGTTGTTCGGCCTGGGCCGTGGCGATCGCGTCGTCGATGCGCCACCACTGGCCGACCGAAATCTCGCCCGCTCGCCACCGCAGCAAGCCGCCAGGTGCCAACTTGCGCGCGCCCAAAATGACAGACGATGGCGCCGGTGCGCAGAGATAGCGGAAATAGTCGGCGACCGCGCCCGCATCGAGGTCGCGGTTGAGCCATGATAGGGGGCGCAGGCCGTTGAGGTCGGAGGCAAACGCGATCTGCCCCGGTGCGGTGGCATAGACCAGCGGCTTGACCCCAAGGCGGTCGCGCGCCAACCACAGGGTTTGTTCCGCGCAGTCCCACAGGGCAAAGGCGAACATGCCGTTGAGTTGCGGTAGCGCCGCTTCGATCCCGACGCGATCGATCAGGGCCAGCAGTGTTTCGCTGTCGCCGGTTCCTTTGAACGCGACGCCACGGGCCGCTAGATCCATTCGGAGGGTCGGATGGTTGTAGATTTCGCCGTTGTAGCTCAGCACGTAGCGGCCCGACGGCGAGTGCATCGGTTGGTGCCCGGCTTGGCTGAGGTCGAGGACGGACAGCCGGCGGTGGCCGATCCAGACCCCGGCGTTCGCGTCGCGCCAAGCGCCCTCGCCGTCCGGGCCGCGGTGCGCCATCGCGGCCAACATCCGCTGGGTTACCTCTGCGCTACCGGGCGCGCAGCTCTCGCCGATCCACCCGACGATGCCGCACATCGCGCGGCCGTCCTAGCGCGCCGCGCGGGCGCGCACGCAGTAGTGCGTGGCCAGCAGTCGCCCGTAGGTGCGCACCCCCAACGCCGCAAGCGCGGCGCGTTCGATGCCGGTTTTCCAGCGGGCGGTGTAGGGGGAAAACGGTGCCGACGCATAATGATGGCGCGCTTCAACCGTCAATCCCGCCTTTGCCAGTAGGCCCTCGAACTGGGCCCGAGTCCAGAAATGCAGGTGGCCGACCGGATTGGCCAAACGGTCGCGCCTGGTCAACCGGTAGTAAGCGTTAGGAACGAGGGCGCTTTCCAAGGGGACCTCCACGATCAACCGGTCGCCCCGCGACTTGAGGTCGATGAGCGTGGCGAGCGGGTCGGGCACATGCTCAAGCACGTGGGATGCGATCACGGCGTCGAACCCGCGTGCGCTGTCGGGCAAACCAGCAGCGGGGTCGAACTGGCAATATGTCAAGCCGGGGCGGGCAAATTTCTCTCGGGCGAAGCGCGTCCCCGTTGCCGATACGTCATAGCCTACGATGTCGCGGGCGACGCCGTTTTCGAACATCCAATGGGTAAACACGCCGTTGCCGCAGCCGAAATCGAGTGCCCGACCGAATGGCAACAGGTCGTCCGCGACGGCCTGAACCGCGGGAAGGCGATCGCGCCGCGCCGAATCCTCCGCGTAGGCAAGGGTATATTCGGCGTCGGCCCAGAACCGTTCGTAATAGTCGGAGGGCGCATCAGCCATAACGTTTCACCGCCTTAGCGCGCCGGGCGAGCCCAACCAGCGCGGTTGTCGCGCCCGGACCCAGCGCCACCATCAGCGCCGCTGCGATACCTGCCAGCGGCGCACCCCCGACGCCCCGACGCCACGCCGACCACACGCCGCGCTGTCCGGCAGCGCGGCGATAGACCGCGAGCTTAAGCCAGCGCTCAGCTAGTTTGCCCGGTGCAAGGCGGGCAAACAATTCGCCGTAGCGGCTGAGTTCTTCCTCCAGGCAACGCACACTTTCTCCGGCCTTGGCGCCGCGCAACCAATTGCGGCTCACCGCGCCGCCGCGCGAATCGTCGTAAATGCGGAGTACCTCCGCCGAAACGTAGATTGCCGCCTCCTGCACCCACGCGAGGTAGGAGAGATTGCCGCAGGATTTGCGGGTCCCGATATCGACATAGGGTTTGGCGCGAACGTAGTCGCCCCGGAATAGCGGTAGATATTCCCCCGCATATCGTTCGGAGAGAAACGTTGGCAGATCGACCAGACCGCTGAAGCCAGGTTGGCGCATCGTCGGCGTACCGTTCAGGTTGCGACAACCCGCAAAACAAAGGTTGGACTCGAGCGGCCAGTCCGCGACGAGTTGGGCGTACCGCGCCGGCCAATCGGGGACCAGCGTGTCGTCGGCATCGAGGATGGTCACGACCGCGCCCCGGCTGGCGGCAATACCGGTATTGCGGGCGGCGCTCATGCCGCGGTTGTTCTCGTGCGCCACAAGGCGCACGTCCGGGTGTGCCGCGACCGCATCTTGGAGTGCGGCACTGTCGTTGCTGCCGTCATCAACCACCACGATGTCCAACGCCGGTCGTGCATCCGGCGCGAACACCGAGCGCAGCGTCGCGCCGATCGTGGAGGCCGCGTTATAGGCCGGAATGACAATCGACAGTGTCGATGACGGCGCGGTCATGCTGCGAAGCGTGTTTCGTAAAGCTGCCGGCTGGCCGTCTGGGCTGCCCGCAATTTGGCCCGATCGCCCAATCCAATCATCGCGGCGGCGAGGTCGCACTCAAATACCGTCGTGTCGAGTGCGGCGGCGACGTCCGGCGCGGTATCCAGCGCACGGTAGAGCGCGCTCGGACGGTAGCCGTCCCATATCGACAGGGGCGCATGCAGCAGCGCGCCGTTGACGCCGTCATTGACCATCTCGGGAAGGGCATAGAGGTCCGTTGCAACCAGTGCAAGGCCGTGGGCCAATGCCTCCAATGCGACCATCCCAAAGCTGTCGACATAGGTCGGCAAGACGAGAACATCCGCTTGGTGGAAGAAACGCTGCCAAAGTTCGGTTCGACCGATCGTGGCCGCATGAACGCCGACGCCCGGTTGGTTTACCAGTGCGCGGCGATTGGTCGGCAGATGCGTGACAAGGTCAAGATGCGCTTCGGGCAGTGCCGCGCGGACGGTGGTAAAGGCCCGCAACAGGGCCGCGCCGCCCTTGATCTCGAACTGGGTACCGACGAACAGGAAACGCGGACCGGCCCAGGTCTCGGCATCGGCGTGTGGCGAACGTGCGACCGGTGCGTCGGCGAGGCGCGGATAATGCACGGTCGCCTTCGCCGCCGTTCTCGCACCGAATTCCAGTTCGAGCGACCGTCGGCAGGCCGCGCTCATGCAGCGAATTTCCAGGCAACGGCGGCTGCGCAGCATTCGACCAAGGATCCCGCGCCACAGCGGTAGGGCCGCGAGGTTGTAACCGGTGAGCGCGTAGGGCGTATCGAGATCGGCGATGAACGGTCCGCGGTCGACGACGCCGCCCCACACATAAACCGCGGTATCGGCCGGGAGGCCAGGCGGCCGCCGCTTGATGTTGGGCAGCGGCAGACGATTCAAGATTCCCGCGCGCCGTGCCGTCGGCCGCGCGCCCGGCCCGGCGAGTGCCGGGGCGGTTTGGGTGGCGAGTTCCGGGTTGTGAACATGCCCCTGGGGCCACGCGCGGATGACGTCGAGTTGGCGCGGCCGCAACACGCTGTGGGGGTAGAACCAGACCTTCGGCGCGTTCACCGGTTCACGTTTCGGCACGGGGTTTCCTGGCGGCATACATGACCGAGGGGTAGACGCCCGTCCAAGCGAAGGGGGCAAGCAACGCCGCGCCCAGCCGCCACCGACCGGCGTGGCGCAGCAGGGCGCCGAGGCGGCGATAGGCGATCGCGTCGGTGCGGCCCTCCAGGATATCTCGAATTTTCTCAAGATAGAGATTGCGCCAGCTTAGGCCGAGCGCATCGAAACGGCGCTCCATCCAGTGGGGGTGAACGAATTTGAGGTGATCGACAAAACGGGCATGCGCGCTGTTTCCTTGTAGTCGCACGAGCGCGCGTAGCAACGGTTTAGGGCAGAGCGGGGGCATCAGCGCGCGGACGTGGGGTTCGTAGGGCCACAGGTAGTTCGGCGCTTCGAGATAGAGAACCCCG
This sequence comes from Alphaproteobacteria bacterium, assembly GCA_040216735.1. Classification (NCBI taxonomy): domain Bacteria; kingdom Pseudomonadati; phylum Pseudomonadota; class Alphaproteobacteria; species Alphaproteobacteria bacterium. Next base: position 689,895 of record JAVJOO010000002.1, read on the forward strand.
CCTGGACGCAACACGCGGGCCATTTCGGCGAGGCATTCGTCGACGTTGCCGACGTGCTCGATCGTCGTGATGCACACGATCAAATCGACGCTGGCGTCGTCGACCGGGAGGTCTTCGCCGACCGCTTCCGTGAAGGTTGGCGTACGCCGAAAGCGCGTCTGATCGAGCCGTGCCGCCATCCCGCGCGCGAGGGCGATGCCGTCGGCATCGGGATCGACGCCAACGATGTCGGCATCGGGGAAACGGTGCTGCAACGCGAACGTTTTGAACCCGGTGGAACACCCGACCTCGAGGACACGAGTAATCGATTCCGGCAACGCCGCCCCCAGCCGGCGCAGCGCGTCGTCCAACTGCGTGTCCACCGCGACAAAGCAATCGCGCATGTGTGCGCTCAGGTCGTCGCCGGTTCCGGCGTGGTCGATGTGCATCGTCGCGCGGGTGTGATCGAGCCAACCGGCCCACAGCGCCGCGAGGCCGGAGTCGAGGTGCACCGGGAAGATATCGGGTTGGTCGGTCAAACTGCGATCTTCCCGTGTAGTTTGGTGGCGTTCGGCGGCGGCACCGCGCGGGCGCCGGTTTGAGTCGTCGATTGGTCGGTGTCCATCCGCGTTCACTCTAGTCCCGGGCCGTCTCGCGCAGAAGCCGTCGATAGGCCCAGGCTGCGCCAAAGAAATGCGTAATATTGATCGCGGCCAACGGCGCCAAGAACCCGATTGGGCCGACTAGCGCCACGATCAACGCGATTTTCGCGGCAAGTTCGACGCCCATGATCGCGACTAACGGGCGTAACCGCAGTGTGACGAATGCCTTTGCCACCGGTAGTTTCGCGATTGCAAGCCACATTGCGGCACCGCCTGCGAGGATGAAGGCGAAGGGAGCGTCGGGCGCGTTGTCGGCCCCGACCCAAAGGTCGACGACCGTCGATCCGGCCAAGGCATAGACGACAGCGAACGTTACCCCGGCTGCGATCATGGTGCGGTCGACCCGCCGCAGCGCGGTGCCGAGGCGGTCGTGTTCGCCGCGCACGTCGTGATGGATGATCCGGGGCTGGAGTGCGTCGGGAATGCGGCCCAGGGCAACCACGACGACCTCGGCGATCTTCCAGACCAGGGCGAAGTCCGCCGCAAGCAGCGGGCCGCCGATCACCGTGATAATCAATATGTCGGCTTGCAGGGTGAGCGAGAGAACGCCGTAGATCGTGAAGTAACGGCCGCGGCGCGACAGCATCGCGGCGAGGTGGGCCCGTTGGGTTGCGAGGTTTTCCCACCAGCGATGCCGGTAGCCGAGGTGGCGCCACAGAATGCCCGCGGCCCCCAGCGCGACGACATTGCCGGCGAGCAGCGCGCCGGTGACGCTGGCAAGACCGCCGCCGCCAAGAAGCAAGGGCACCGCCAGACCAACAAAAATAAGCTGCGCACCGATCGACAACCCGTTCGACCAAGTTTGATGCCGGGTCACGTTGAGGCCGACCCGGTCGATCGCCAGCAGCCAACTGGCGACGAGGTTGAGCGCAAAGAAAACGAGCGCCATCCAAACCCCGGGCACCGCGCCCGCTTGCTCCCCGAGGGTTCCGGGAAAAAGCGCGACGACGGCCAAGGCGAGTCCGCCGATGACGCCGGCATAGATCAGGGCAGCGGACTTGCCTGCCGCCCAGACCTGAGCGAAGCCGGTCCGGTCGTTGCGCGCCGCCATTTCGCCCAGGGTGCGCGTGGTGCCGCCAGTCAACCACAACGCGCCGACGGCGATATAGGTGGCGAGCGCCAGCAACACCATGAGCAGACCAAATCCGGTTCGCCCGATGGTTTCCAAATAGAGCGGTACCATCGCCAACTGGACGGCGGCGTTCACCGCCATCTGGGCGTAGCCCGAAACGAGAGCGCCGGTGTAATCTCGGTCGCCCAGGGCGTGTCCGATGACGGTGCGCGTTTTGGCGCGAACCCAGGCGATCATTTCGTGAAGGCGGCTTCGATCTCTGCGCCGCCGAGCCAACGCCCAAACAGAAATCGCCGTAGATGCCCCCGGCTGAGAAGGTCGAGGTTGATCCGGGAATGATCCGAGGCGAAGCAAAAGACCGCCGTGAAGTCGTGTGCCGCGCACAGTTCGCGAAGACCGGTCGGGGTGAACGGCTTGACGTGGGTGTAGTCGTCATAGAAGCGCCACCCCACGCGCGCGATATCCGGTGTGCGCAGATACAGCGCGCCGCCGGGCCGAAGCAATCGGTGGCACTCGGCGAGCATGATGCGCGGATCGGCGAGGTGTTCGATCAGGTGGTTGACGACGATGAGGTCGACGCTGCCGTCGGCACCGGGGATGCCGGCGACCGATAGGTCGTGTTCGACAAACTCAATCCCCAACTCCGCCAAGTGCGGGGCGAAGTTGCTGCTTGCGTCCACCGCAATGCGGCGCAACCCGGGTCGATTGTAATGCATCGCCCACCCGTCGCCCGCGCCGAATTCCATCACGGTGAGCGGGCCATCGTTGGCGATGCCGCATAGTTCCAAGACGCGCGGAAGAAACAAAGCATGGCGACCGACTTGACCCATGCGTGCAGCCTGTGAGTCGAGGCGCCCGCGCAAAAACGCGGCAAGACCTAGGAACCGGCTGCTGCTGTCCCCTTCGGCCCGGTGGCGCTCATATTGTTCGAGGTATTTGGACGCGTCGTTGCTCAACGGCTCAACCCCTTGCCATGCTCCGGCGCCAAAGCTGTATTACATATAGTTTGAAGACTATCTGGGCAACGCGGGCCGTGGGCGCAGCCTGGAACCCGCGCCAAGTGTCTCGGGCCGCATCTGCATTGAGAAGGCCGTCAAGGTCGTCGAACGCGGTAAAGGCTTGGTCGACGCGGGCGCGCCACGAGCCCGCGAGCAAGTCCGATTCCTGAATGTTGGTGCCGAAACCGCGTTTGGGCGCAAATAAGAGAGCGTCCGGCACCCTGCCCCGCAGAGCCTGCTTCAGAATCCATTTGAGGCCAGCCGGATCGAACAACCGGTGCACCTTGCGCCGGAACGGTGTCGCCAGGGCGAGGCCGACCATGTCTTGATCGAGGAACGGGCTGCGGGTTTCGACGCCGGCGGCCATCGCCGGCAGGTCGCCGGCAATGGTGACCGACGGGGCGTTCTCGCTGAGCAATGCGGTCAAGGCTGCCTCGTCGATATAGGCGCGCGGGCGCGCGCCGATCGGTAGTTGGGCCGCCCATCGTTGGGTGAGATCCGCAGGGTGGGGCCGTGCTGGTCCATTGAGCAGGCGCGGCCATACCGCCTCCGCGCTGTACCGCAGCAGCGCCGCCCGGCGATGTCCCGCGGGTGCCCCGAGGACCAACGCCCCGAGGCGAAGCCGCGCCGGGAGCGCTTTGATCCGCGCCAGCACACGCCACAGCGGGCGGATAACGGCCGGGACAATAGCTTCTATGCGACTCAGCAGCGCCTGTTGAAGGTGGCTTGAATAACCGAAGAATAGTTCGTCAGCGCCGTGCCCGGTGAGAACCACCTTGATCCCATCGGCTTGGATCGCGCGACACAGTTGTAAAGTATGCACCAGCGGCAGCAGGGCGATCGGTTCGCCGTGCCGTGCAACGAGTTCCTCCAGCCCGTCGTGATGACGGTCGGGATCGAAGAGAACTTCCTTGTGACGCGTGCCGAGGCGATCGGCCATTGCCCGCGCCCGTGGAAGTTCGTCGTCGCCCGCATCGCGTCCCAATACGTAGCTGCGCGTGCCAACCGCCCCGGCGGCGACCATCGATTGCGCGATCGCCGAGGAATCGACGCCCCCCGATAGGAGTACGGCAACTTCGACATCGGCTTCCTTGCGCAACGCCACGGCATGGTCCAACACCGCGGTTGCTTGCGAAGGCGTGGTATCTCGGCTAACCAAAGGCGGATGCCAGTAGCGCCAGATTCGCTCGACCGCACCGCCCTGGATGCTCATCGCATGGCCCGCAGGGAGCCGCCTGATGTCGCGGTAGATCGTCCACGGATCGGGGACGTGGCGCATATTGTCGATCAGATAGAGCGCGACCGCCTCGGGGTCGAGCGTACGTCCGACCATGGGAAGTTGCAGCAGCGCCGGAATTTCGGAGGCGAGCGCAACGCCCCCGTCCCAGTGGGCATAGACCAACGGCTTCTTGCCGACGCGGTCGCGCGCGGCAAACAGTCTTTCGGATTTGGTGTCATAGAGCAGGAAGGCGAACATGCCGTGTAGCTGCGCTAGCGCGGCCTCGCCCTCCTCTTCCCACAGGTGCAGGATGACTTCCGAATCGGTGTTTGAGCGAAAACGGTGGCCGCGCCGTTCCAGGTCTGCCCGCAGGGCACGCCAGTTGTATATCTCGCCGTTGAAACTCAGCCACAGCGTTTCGTCTTCGTTGGCCATTGGTTGGCGCCCACGCGGCGACAGGTCGACAATGGAAAGCCGCGTGTGCCCGAGCGCGGTCCGGCCCTCCGGCGCCAGCCATTGGTCCTCGCCGTCCGGCCCACGGTGGCGCAGGGTCGCCGTCATTGCCGCAACGTGGTCGCCCAGATCGGGAACGGCGGCGTGTGCGGCAATGCCGGCTATGCCGCACATAAGACCGTGACCAAACAGGTGCAGAGGGCAGCGTCATGACCGTGAGACGCCGGCTGTTCGACCTCACCCGTCGGCTTTCCAACCGGCTGTTCGGGCCGGAGCTGATGCATCGCTCGGGCCTGGTGCGTGGGCTTTGGGCGGGTTGGCGCAGAATTGTCGAGGCGTTTTCGCCGGCCTATCGCCGTCAAGCCCGGTTCGAACGCGAAAACCCAGAAGCCCCTTGGCTGGTGCCCGCCGCGATCCCGTTTATCGAGCGGGAATTGCGGGCGGAAATGCGGGGTCTCGAATGGGGGGCGGGCCGGTCGACCCTGTGGCTGGCCCGGCAGGGGTTGACGCTGGTCAGCATCGAGGGCCGGCGGTCGTGGCGGGACAAGGTCGCGGCATGGCTGCAGCGTGACGGCTTGGCCGCGCGCGTCAGTCTTCCAGTCGTCGATGTGCTCCGCGACCATGGCGTCGATCCCGGCACGATCGACGCGTACGCCTCGGCGCCCAAAGGATTTGTCCCGCCCGCCTTCGACGTCGTGCTGGTCGATGGCCACTTTCGGTCGGCCTGTCTGCGCCGGGTACCGACATTGCTGGCGCCAGGCGGCCTTCTTATCGTCGACAATGCCGAGGTTGCAGATGTCCGCGACCAGATCGCGCGATTGGCGCCCCACCGTATCGGCGATTTCGACAATGGGATTTGGCTGACCCACGTCTACCGTGCTCCGGCGGAAGGTCTGCCGCCGCTCGACTGAAGAGCCGCGACCGTCAGGCCGACCGCCAAGATAATCGTGGCCCACCACCAGGATTGCCACATGCCGAAACTGACCACCGCAACCGTGAATGTACTTGTCGATAACCCGGCAACGGCGGCGCGACCCAGGCGATCGGTCGCGCGGGCGTAGCCCTGAATGCTCAACGCCGCCACCAGCCACGCCAGTGCCAGCGCGCCGACGGCGCCGAGTTCGAGCCAGACCTGCACCGCGGCGTTGTGGGTGTGGAGCGGCAGCAGCCGTGGCAAGTTGGGTGTGCCGTCGGGGAGCGTGCCGACGGGGCGCCCACAGGGGGTCATAAAGTCGGCATAGCCCTGTCCGCCGGGAACGAAGCGCGATGTTGCTAGGCCCCAGCCGGCAACCGGCTTCTCCGACCAGCGATCGAGCGCGAAGTTCCAAATCGTGACGCGGTGAATGACAGAGGCTTTGCTATCGATCAGGCCGCATAGCCTACCGAGATTGTCGTAGGGCAGCACCACGGGAACCGCCAATACAAACACGGTTTGCCCAACGAGTAAGAGCCACCGCAGGCGCGGTACCGCGAAGATCGTAGCGGCGGCAGCCAGTCCGGCGACCAGAGCAAGTTGCGCCGAGGTCTGTTCGAGCGCGAACGGCATCGGGGCGACGATCAAGATCGCGACGGCCAGGAGCCGTCGTCCCATGCGCCACAACCCTATCGCCAGAGGGAGCGCGAAGAGTGCGTGGACCGCCGCGCCGCGACTGTAGCTCGCAGCCAGCGCGCCCTCGGGTACCGGCCGAGCCCAACCGCTAAGCGCGCCGTCGAGGCCTACATCGGCGAGGACGATCGGTGTGATTGCCAAGAAGCCGATCGCGGTGGCGGTCAGGATGCGGGCGGGGTCGATTGCCGATCCGCTGCCGAAAGCAGGAATCAATACCATCCCGAAAAGGATCAGAACCGCGATTTGTCCGGTCTTGTACAGGGATGCCGACGGTTCTAGAGACCACACGACCGACGCCAAACCGACGGCCAGCAAAGGCCATACTGCCCGCCCGGCGAGGAGGAGGCGCCTGTCGGCGCGCAAGGCGGGCCAGACGGAGAGGACAAGGGTGAGCGCCAGGAGCCCGACAAGCGGTGTCATGCCCATCGGCGCGAGGTACGCCACGGGTCCGGTGAGGGCTGCGAGGAAGGTTCCCAACGAAGCGGTGATCGCTATCATCTATGGAGCGACCGTCGCGCAATCTAAGGGTGGTGTGAAACGTACCCTATCGGTGCCACCAGACGGGGATCGACCCCGGGGCCACGGACGAGTCTCAAGAAGTAACAAAGGCTGTGTCGTCCTGCGTTTCGGCGCGATTTCGGACCCTCGGCGCACTCTAAGCCAATTTGTTCGATTGCCAAGGTCGATGTTGCCCGTATCGAATCGCATGCAACTTCTTTGATCGAGAATCCTCCGCTGCTCCTGACCGCCGGTATTTCGGTGTATAGTACCGCGCGTCCATCCCTGAAACGTTGTTTCGTGGCGGTGGGCGACTCACCTGCGACCCCCGATCACCAACGCATAGAAAGGTCTCTGCAATCGCTAAGATGACTCGCGACCGTCCGAAAGGCGCCTTTAAGGGCGCCGATTGGAATGAACGGTTGAACACCGCCAAGAACGCCAAACGCGCCGTGGTGGAAAAGAACAAGGCGCGTTTGTCGCCCGACGATCCGGCTGCTGTCGAGCGCCGGGCCGCGCGCCTCGCCGCCAGTATTGCCCGCGACGCCCGCCGTGCGGAGCGCGAGGCCGCCCGTGCGGCCAAGGCCGCCGAGCAGGCCGCGATCCGGGCTCGCGAGGAGGCCGCGCGCGCCGCGGAAGCCGCTGCGCGGGAGGCCGAAGAGGCACGGCTCGCGGAAGAGGCCCGCGCCGAGGCCGCCAGACTTGAGGCTGAAAAGGCCGCAGCGGCGGAGGCCCTGAAAGCCGAGCAGAAGGCCGCGCGTGACCTACGCTACGCGAAACGAAAGGCACGGCAATAGCCTAAAAGAGCGTTAGGCGGACGTATCCGTTAGGTGTCGGTCCGCCGTGCCGAGGCAGCTAGTCGGTGCGTAACTTCTTCAAACCCAAGGCGCCCATGATCTGTTTCTCGTAGAACGGTTCGGAAACGCCGCGGCGTAGTTTTCGTAGGAAGTATTTCTCGAAGCCGACCTTGGCGACGTGCACCCACTTCCCCTCGGCCATCCAATTGACGTTGCGCGGCGGGATCTGCGGGACAGCAACAAACGCGATCCCGGTATCGCCCATGTCGGCCAAGCACACCGCACTCCACGTCGCCTCGGCTTCGACCGGCCTACCTGCCAGGGCGTCGCCGATATTCTTGGCCGTTGCGGTCACCATGCTTTCGATCATGTAACCAGTCTTGGGAACCCCGGTCGGCACCGGCGTCGGGCCGATCGGGGGGATAGCGATGCATACGCCGACCGCCCAAATATTCGGAAAGGCCGGATTGCGCTGGTGTTTGTCGACGAGGATGAATCCGCGAGGATTGGCCAGTCCCTCGATATCGCGCACCGCATCGATCCCGGTAAAGGCCGGGAGCATCATGCCGTAGGCGTAGGGGATTTCGTGCCGCTTCTTTTCCGTTCCATCTTCGTTGAGTTCGATCGCATGCACCATCCCGGGTTCGACCTTTTCGACCTTGGCGTTGCACACCCAGTCGATGTGTCGCTTGCGCATCGCGCTCTCCATCAGCGACTTACTGTCACCGACGCCATTGAGGCCGAGATGGCCGATCCAAGGCTCGGCGGTCACGAAGGTCATTGGCACCTTGTCGCGAATCTTGCGGCGCCGCAGCTCGGTATCGAGGATGAAAGCGTATTCGTAAGCGGGCCCGAAACAGCTTGCACCCTGGACCGCGCCGACCACGATCGGTCCGGGGTTCTCGACGAAGGCATCCCATGCGACGCGCGCCTTTTCGGCATGATCGACGTGGCAAATCGATTGGGTGTGACCGCTAAGCGGGCCCAGACCGGGTACCTCGTCGAAGGCTAACCGCGGCCCGGTCGCAATCACCAGATGGTCGTAGGAAATACGCTCGCCGTTCGCCAGTTCGACGGCGTTCTCGCCGGGGTGTACCCGCTTGGCTGCGCTGACAACCACATCGATGTTCTTGCGGCCGAGCATTTTCGCAAGGTCGAGTTTGATCTGCTTTGGCGTACGCCACCCGACGGCGACCCAAGGGTTGGATGGCACAAAATGAAAGCTCGGAGAATCCGACACGACCGTAACCCGGTCGTCCTCGCCGACGGCTTGGCGTACTTCGTAGGCCATTGGCACGCCGCCGATGCCGGCGCCCAGAATGACAATATGCGACATGATGAACACGCCCCTTGTTGTTGGACCGGTTTGCTTCAGTTTCCGCCCTGGATGCCCTGGCGGCACTGCGTGAAGTCAATCGGCGCCCTGCATAGTTTGCGGGGTTTGGCGGACCTGTTAGCGTAGCTGGCAAAACATCGAGGGGAGGTCGGTATGGGGATCGAGCCAGGGCATCCGGCGATACGGCGTCATTTCGTGACGGTCAATGGCGCGCGCCAAGTTCACTACCGGCGCGCCGGCAAGGGGCCGGCAGTCGTGCTGCTGCACCAGTCGCCGACGTCGTCGCGCGAGCATGTGCCGTTGATCGAACGCCTGATGGGCGACTTCACGGTGATCGCGCCTGATACGCCCGGTAACGGATTGTCCGACCCATTGCCGGGCGAACAGCCGTCGTCCGAAGACTACGCCCATGCCCTTGCCCAGACCTTGGACGCGCTCGGGATAAAACGCTGCGGGTTGTTCGGCACACACACCGGCGGCGTCACCGCGACCGAGTTTGCCCGGCTCTATCCGGACCGCGTCAGCGTCGTCATCGTCGACGGCATCACCTGCTGGACCGAAGAAGAACGCGCCGATGCAGTCGCCAACTATTTCACACCGTTTGCCCCGCGCTGGGACGGTAGCCATTTGACGTGGTTGTGGTCGCGAATGCGCGAACAGACGATCTTTTTTCCCTGGTACGCCAAGTCGCTTGCAGCCCGACTCGATTACGATTTGCCGCCGCCGGATCGCTTGCACAACAGCTTGCTCGAATTCCTGCGGGCCGGCGACGAATACCGCAAACCCTACAAGGCGGCATTCCTGTTCAAGGGCGAAGAGGCGATCCCCGCCATTACGTGCCCGGCCTATCTCATGGCGATCGCACCGGATGTGCTGTTCGGTCACTTCGACCGCCTGCCGCCGTTGCCCGACAACATCAAGATCGAGCGCTTCGGGGCAAGCCGGTCGGAGATGCTCGATCGCGCAGTCGCGGTCCTCGCTCAATACCCCGGACAGGACGGTGTCCCGGGCCCGGCAGCACCGGGGCCGATCGCCGGTCGAACCTGGCAGGACTATGCCGATGTGGCGGGCGGACAACTGCATATGCGGCGCAGCGCCGGTAGCGGCCGCCCCGTGCTGGTGCAGCACGACGCGGCGAGCGACAACAACGTTGTGCGCATGGCCGCCGAAGGCTTCGTTGGCAAGCGACCGGTGATAGCTTTCGATCTGCCGGGCAACGGCGAATCGGACAACACCATTGGGACTGACAAAGACGCGATCACGTGCACGACCTACGCGGCTGTGACCCAACAGGCGCTTGCGTCGATGGGCTTGAACGAGATCGACTATCTCGGCACCTGGGGCTCCGGCTTTACCGGGCTGGAACTCGCCAAAATGCAGCCCGGCTTAGTGAAACATCTCGTCGTCGCCCACGTCATCTATCACCCGGAAAGCCTGCGCCGTGAACTACTGGCCAAGTACACCCCTGAGCTAAAGACCGATTGGTGGGGCGGCTATCTGCTGATGGCCTGGCATGCTATGCGCGATCAAGGCCTTTATTGGCCATGGTACAATCGGACCCGCGAGGGGATCATCCAGCGCGAGCCCTATGTCGACACGGCGATGGTGCACCGCCGCGTGGTATCGCTCCTGAAGTGCTGGAACATGTGGCAGGCGCATTACGGCGCCCACTGGAAGTACGACGCCCACACGGAATTGGGGCGAAGCCCGGTGCCGATCGCGTTGGCTGGCCCTGACAACCATCCAGGAACGGACCAGGCGGTCAAGGACCACGCCACGCTTCAACGGGTCACAACCGGCAATGACATGACCGCCTGGGCGGGCGCGTTGATGCCATTCCTGGATAGCTAGGCAAGGATTCGCGACATGGGTACCGACGCACCGATTCCCGGCATTCGCCGCCATTTCGTCACTATCGACGGCACACGGCAGGTGCATTACCGCCGTGCAGGTTCCGGGCCGCCGGTTCTGCTGCTGCACCAATCGCCTAAATCGTCGCGTGAACACATCCCGTTGATGAAGCACTTGATGGACCGGTTCACATGTATCGCGCCCGATACACCGGGCAACGGGAACTCCGACCCGCTTCCGATCGACGATCCCGAAATGGCCGACTTCGGCGACAACATTGCGGCGTTTCTCGATGCCCTCGGGATCGACAAGGTCGCGGTGTACGGTTTCCACACCGGTGCGTCGGTCGGTTCAGCGTTCGCTGCGCGTCACCCGGGCCGGGTGCACATCGCGGTCCTCAACGGACTCGTGACGCTCAACGCCGCCGAGCGCAGCGATATCCTTGCCAACTATCTAACACCCTTCGAGCCGCGGTGGGACGGCAGCCACCTCACATGGCTCTGGTCGCGGTTGCGCGAGCAGACCGTGTTCTTTCCCTGGTACCGTCCTTCGCTGGCAACGCGGATGGACGGACCGATGCCGGCACCGGAGGTTTTGCACGACGGGGTGATCGAATTCCTCCGGTCGGGCGACCACTACCGCGGCCCCTATGGCGCGGCGTTCAGATTGGACGGTGCCGCGATGGCGACGGCGATGCGCAGTCCGGCCATTATTTGCGCGTCCGACTGGGATCCGACCGTCAACTATCTCGACCGTCTACCGGCGCAATTGCCCGAGGGCGTGCGGATCGAGCGCCTCGGCGACCGGCGCGGCGAGGCCGTCTATGCCTGGGTGGCCGAAGTGATGGCCCGCTACGCCAAGGGAACGTCGCCCCCGCCCCCGGCGGCGCGCGCAATTGCCGATGGCACCTGGCAGGACTTCGCTGATATCGACGGTGGCCAACTCCATGTCCGGCGCACCGACGGCCCGGGCCGTCCGTTGTTGGTGCAACACGATGCCGCCAGCGACAACCGCATTGTCCACCGCGTCACGCAGTCAATTGCCGGTAAGCGCCCAGCGCTCGCGTTCGACTTACCCGGTAACGGCGAATCGGACAATACGATCGGCGAAACCGACATAACTGTCGCGCGCTACGCCGATGTCGTGGCGCAGGCGCTCGATTCGCTCGGGCATGACTCCGTGGATTTCTATGGGATGTGGGGTGGCGGTTTGGTCGGCCTCGATTTAGCCGTGCGG